>NZ_JACDWZ010000079.1:0-291 GCF_016464285.1 Vibrio sp. bablab_jr001 | reverse complement strand
CGCCTCGCCGTCACCATCAGTGGCCGACACGGTACCGATCACATACTCATCGCTGCTGTTCTCATCATACGAGAACACATAACGGGGGCCGTCTTCGTTGTCCGGGTCATTCGGGTCGAATACCGGACCAAACTCATCCAGGTTCAGCTCACTCAGTTCAACGGTGATGTCCGTTGACTTCTGCTCGCCCAGACCCGCCACTTCTGTCGCGGTCACCACAATATCGTGCACATTGGGGGCGGTTTCGTAATCGTTCGAGAACGCGGTGACGCCCGCCGCCGTCAGACTGAT
>NZ_JACDWZ010000078.1:0-469 GCF_016464285.1 Vibrio sp. bablab_jr001 | reverse complement strand
TTCCATTCAGGAATACATTGAGAACTTTACAAACAATCTTCTAAAAGATTGTTTTGTCAGCTTTCCAAATTGTTAAAGAGCAGATTTTCTGATGAAAACCATGTTTAAGAACACTTAAGCAAATGTGCTTAAAGATGGTGGGCGATACCGGGTTCGAACCAGTGACCCCCTGCTTGTAAGGCAGGTGCTCTCCCAACTGAGCTAATCGCCCATTATTCAAGAATGGTGGAGCTAAGCAGGATCGAACTGCTGACCTCCTGCGTGCAAGGCAGGCGCTCTCCCAGCTGAGCTATAGCCCCAGTCTTGAGTTTTAATTCCTAATGGTAGGAATGGTGGGTCGTGCAGGATTCGAACCTGCGACCAATTGATTAAAAGTCAACTGCTCTACCAACTGAGCTAACGACCCGTGGTATCCCGTAGGGGAGTCGAACCCCTGTTACCGCCGTGAAAGGGCGGTGTCCTAGGCCTC
>NZ_JACDWZ010000077.1:0-55874 GCF_016464285.1 Vibrio sp. bablab_jr001 | reverse complement strand
TTCCGTGTGCTTGACCAAGGGCGTGGGATTGATTCAGGACGAGCATTTAGCAGTGTTCAGCTTGATGCATTTCAAGGACATTCGAGAATTTTAAGACGTAGCGGCGGCGGTTCAGATACAGTGCATGGTCAGGTTGGTGTGGCTCAAGGTGGTAGTTATAACGTGCCTATGGCACAAGGTACTGGAGATGCGTGGAAACCTGGTGAATATAACGATGATGGTCACGGAACTCCACGTGTGGGCTATGAAACTCGCCCACGAAACTTAGCCTTCCCAATTCTTGTAGAGGTATAACCCATGAAATACTGGACAGTTGATAAAGAGACTCGTGAAGTGGTTGGGTCGGGTGACACTGACAAATGGAACATGCCTCGACATGTTTTACTGGTTGAGCCGCTACCTGAGAAAGAAGGTTATGCCATTATTGCAAAATCTGATTTAAGTGGAACCGAATACGTCGTAGACCACCGTGGCAAAGTCATTTACAACAAAGCTAAACCGACGGAATCAAAACAAGTGAAAGATTTGGGCGAGATTGAAGATGGATGGACGCTAACCAAACCACCACACCAATACGTCACTTGGAACGAAGAACTAGATGAT
Organism: Vibrio sp. bablab_jr001; assembly: GCF_016464285.1. Taxonomy (NCBI): domain Bacteria; kingdom Pseudomonadati; phylum Pseudomonadota; class Gammaproteobacteria; order Vibrionales; family Vibrionaceae; genus Vibrio; species Vibrio sp. bablab_jr001. The sequence continues at coordinate 55,271 of NZ_JACDWZ010000077.1, read as the reverse complement.
TGGCAAACCGATACCCAAGCCAAATACGAAGCCGAAGTTCAACAGGTAGCCAACACTCGCGAAAGTCTCTATGTGCAGATAGTTGATCGCCTTAACAACGAAGCAAAAATGATTCGCCGCGTAGAAGGTGATGAGGTAAAGGCGGCTGAATATGAAGCGCAGGCAGATGCGGCCTACCTGAAAATCCGTGAAGATTACCCTTGGCCTGAAGCGCCTTTAACATAACGAACTTTCTTCCTGGTTAATTCAAAACCCTCAACCTCGCTTCGGCGGGGTTTTTTATTGGAGCTGATTCATGGCTACGAAAAAGCAAGCCGTAAAGCAGGATTACCCCATTCTAAAACCGCTTCGTTTGAACGGACGATGGTGGACTCCTGAGCAAGACAAAACCATTTCTCTTCTGCCAAACCAAGCTTCCATGTTGTTGCTTAACGGCAAGATTGGGAAGCCAACGACCACGGCAGTAAGCATGGCTACTGCCACTAAGAAAGAGGGCTAATAATGCTCGTCCCAATTGAAGATTTTGAACTCAATGGTGTAACCGTTGATACCATCGAGCCTTTGCCGAGTATGGGGCCGCTTGCGTCGCACGTGATTCATCTAACGGGTACCGCAACCAATAAGCACGCAGGTTTGCCATACAACGAACCCACACGCTTGTACAAAATTTCTGATGCAATGCTGATGCTGGATACAACCGGTGATCGTGCAGGTACGCTTCCTTACGTGGTTCGCTATCTAATGGAATTCGTCAAGTGCGTGGTTTATGTCACGGTAGTAGAAGAAGGGGCAGATGCTGCTGAAACCGAAGCCAACGTGGTCGGTGGTACCGATGCAGCAACAGGCGCGGTCACCGGTTTACAAACTATCAAGGCTTGCCCTGAGACACCAACGATTGTAGCCGCTCCCGGCTTTAGTTCTAAACCCATTGGTCAGTCACTTTCGTTGATTGGCCGTGATATTCGTTGCCGCCCGGTTCTGGATGGTCCTAACACCAACGATATGGCAGCAGCTGAATTTTCAGGTGAGTTTGGCGCCGAAGGTACCGGAGAAGATAAGCTGGCGATCATCGATCCTTGGTTCCTGAAAACCTATGACGGTGTTCAACTGCTAATGCCTGCGTCCATCGCTTTGGTCGCGGCCATGGCTTCAGTTGAGGGTTACGAAAGCCCTCAGAATATCGGTGTTTCCTGCGATGAAACTTCGCGCAACGTTTCCTATAAAATCAACGATTCCACTACTCAGGCCAACTTCCTGAACAAGCACGGGGTTGTCACCATTGCCCGTACTCGCATGGGTGGTTATTCGATCATCGGTAACCGTACCAACACCGGGCGATTCATTAGCCATGTCGGGCTCGAAGATTTAATGGCGCGTAAACTGGAAGAAACCAGTCAGCCGCTAATGGGCAAACAGCTCACTGAAGACTTTATGAACCAGGTCATTGACCGCCTGACCAACTGGGGGCAAAACCTCGTCGCTCAGGGGGTGATCCCGGTGTTCAAAGCATTCCTGCACCCAAGTAAAAACAACCTTGAGAACTACACCTCTGGGCGTTGGTACCTGTGTGTGAACTACGGTCGTTATTCTCCTAACGAACACATGGTGTACGAAATGAGCGTAGACAACGGCTTGATTGAAGCGTGGCTAGAGGAGGTCGTCAATGGCTGATCGTATTCGCTTGCGTATTGCGGCATTGGTTGAAGCGGTGCCGCTGATGAATGAAATCATCGACTTCACGCCGCCAGAAATTAACGGCAAGGTGGTTTCAAACGAAGGTGGCCTTGTGGGTTCTGAAGATGTGGTGGGCTTTGAAGCGTTAAAGTGGACGTTAAAAGTGCGAGGCAATCACCTGTTGCTGCAGAACGCGTTGGGTAAGTACTTTATGGACAACGCCCAAATTAACGTCACTGAGAACGGTAAAGATACGTTAACCAATGCCTATGCAGAGGTGTATTCCTTATACGGCCCGATCACCAGTATCAAGAAAGACCCATTGAAGATGGGTGAGAAGCCTTCGGTCACCATTGAAGGTACCTGTAAAGCGTACAAGCTGATTGATACCGGGGTCACCGTTCACGATATCAACACCGAAACGGGTAAAACCGTTGTTGGTGGTGTGGATCTCACAGGCCTGTAACTCTGTAAGTTAATTTTGCCCCTGACTGGAAACAGCAGGGGCTTTTTTGTGGAAGTAAGAAAATGAATCCAGTCAGCGTATTAAAATTTTTCAGCACCAACGCTAAGAAAAGCGAACAGTTGGAAGCGGAACTCGTTGAGCTGCGCCGTGAATTTAAACGAGTAACAACCGATACCAGTGAAGAACAGCTCAAAATCATGCAGCGCAAGATTGATGTGATGGACAAAGAAGCCAATGAGCTGCGCACTGTAAAACTCAAAATCATTACCACTTCGGCTTTCAAAGCGTTGCCGCATATCAAACTTACCCAAATGACTGCGAAGCAAGAATTTGAGCAGCGTAAAGCGTTGATTCTGCATTGTGCAGAGATCACTGAAGAGAAGTTTAACACGCTGCATTCGCCGGACTTCTTAAAGCTGTATGAAGACATTTGCGATCTGATTTTAAAAGCCAGTGATGAGATTAAGGGCGAAAAACTCAGCGGCGATAAGTTTGAATTTGCCTTGCTGCATCCCTTCGAAAACGAAGCAGGCCAGAAGTTTGAGCGCATTAAATTTCAGGTGCCGAAAGTGGCGCACTCTCAAGCCTTAGCCGACATCGAAGATGAAGAAGAACGTGAAGATTTCATGTTCCGCGTTGTCACTGGCTTAACGAAAGAAGATTTCAACTTCCTGTCTCTGAATGATTACCTGGCGCTAAAACCGCAGGTGGGCGCTTTTTTTCAACAATCGGCGGGATACTTTCGCCCAACGATGTTGAATCTCTAATCGATCTTATTCCCATGCACCGAAATACGTCTGAAGCGGAGCTCTTACGCTGGCGGCAGGATGTGGCGGTGCATCGTTATGAGTTGATTTTGTCAAAACTCGGAGCGCGTAATGGCAGATAAGATCAGCTTAGTTCTCGATACCACAGTGAAAGGTCTCGAAGACATTGTTTCTACGACTTCCGCAGCCGAACGTTTAACCGCTGCGATTGTGAAACAACGCGGAGAGGTTATTTCTCTAAACTCTCAGCTCAAAAAAGTAGAGGGATACCAATCTGCGATTAAGCGCATGGAGAAGCTGCGCGAGCAGTCGAAAAATGCAGAGCAGAGTGTTGCAAACTTAGGGCAACAACTTGAAGAGAACAAGCAACAGGCGACCGCTTTAAAAGTCGCTTACAGCCAAACACAATCTGAGATTAAAGGGCTGAACAATCAGCTGAAGAAGGCTTCTGGTGACGGTGCCGAACAACTGCAGCTTCAACTGCAAAAGGCCCGGTTACGTCTTGATTCTCTGAATACTGAAATGCATCAAAGCAAGGTGCGCACGTCTGATCTTAACACTGCCTATAAAAAGGCGAGCCAGCGAGTTACCGATCTCAGCGACAAGCAGACCAAACAGCGTGACAAGCTGCGGAGTCTTGCTTCAGAGCTGAAAGAATCTGGCGTTAACACTCGACGATTGAGTGATGAGCAGAAACGTTTAGAGAAGCAGTCGGAAAAAGCTACTGCAGCGATCGCCAAACAAAATGCGCGCATGAAAGAGATGCAGACGATTCAGTCCCGCATCGACTCACGTAACGCAAAGCTAAGCGAAATCGGCAGTCAGGCGACGTCCTTAGCCATTGCCTCGGCTCCAATGGTCGCTTCTGTCTGGACTGCGGTTAAGAATGAATCGTCCTTTGCTGACGTTAAAAAGGTAGTCGACATGTCGCCAGAAGAGGCGGCGCAGTTGCGTGAGTGGTCGCTAAAAACCCAGGCTTCTAAAGCGGGTGGTGGCCTCAACGCCAATGACATTAACGCCATGTTGGCAGCTGGCGGTCAAAGCGGTATTTCAGACCTGAACGAACTGAAGCGTTTTGTGTTGGATTCGGCCGAGATGGGCGTGGCTTTCGATATGGAGGCTGGCGCCGCTGGCGAAACATTAGCAACCTTCAAAGCGGCTTTGGGGTTGGATCATGAAGGCGCTGTGGGGCTTGCTGGCTTAGCTAACTATCTTTCGAACAACTCCAATGCAAAAGCGAAAGACATTGCGGGTGTGATGGCCCGGCAGGGCGCCAGTGCTCAGTTAGCGGGTTTTTCTACCAATGATGCAGCCGCTTTATCTGCTGCGATGTTGGCGGCAGGTATGGGCGAAGAACGCTCAGCGACTGCGCTCAAAAACATCTCTGGTCGATTAACACTTGGCGGTGCGGCAACAGGGGCACAAAAAGCCGCGTTGGGCTCAATCGGGTTTGATGCTGAAAGCTTGGCTTCAGACATGCAATACAATGCGTCGGGCACGTTCTTAGAAGTATTGGAAGCCATAAAGCAGGCTCCACTTGCAGAACAGAGCGCCCTGATTACGCAGATTTTCGGTGAAGAGTCGAAAGGTGCAGTTGCTTCGTTGGTGAAGAACACGCAGTTGTTCCAAAAGACGTTGAAACTCGCGAGTGAAGATCAGGCTGTTCATACCAAGTCACTAAAAGATGAGTTTGATAGCCGAGTGGCTACGACTGAAAACGGTCTGCAGTTGTTTATGAACAAGCTAAACCGTCTAAGTGTCATTGTTGGTAATGCGCTATTGCCTGCTTTGAACTGGGTGTTAGAACCGCTTGGTTCTATGGTTGATGGTATTGCTGATTTTGCAGCAGCTAACCAAGGTTTAACTGCAGCCGTTGGGGTGGGTATCGTTGGGTTTATCGCTCTGAAAGGGGCGATTCTGGCAGGTAAAGCGGCTTCTTTGATCTTCGGTAACACTATCGACAAGGGCACGCTGTTTCGTAAAGGCTTAAACCGTGAAACCAATGAAAGCGGTCGGGCTGCTCAGTTCGCGGCTAAACAGTTTAGCCGGCTAAATGACACCCTTTGGAATTCAGGGCGTGGTGGTTCTGGTCGTGGCGGTCGAAGTGGGGGAAATCGTTCTACTCGTAGCCGATCACCAAGAACACGTTCACGTAACCCGTTAGCCCGGGCTTATAGCTTCGCTTCTTCGGCGTTTACTCATAACCGCGGTGCGTTGCCACTGGCCTTAGGTGGTGGAGCTCTGGCGATGAGCCCCGCGATGGCAATGGCTCAGGATGCGTTAGATCTTGGCGGTGATCTTGCTGAAGGCATTGGTAAGGGCGGCTTGAATAAATTTATACGCCCACTGTCGATGGCTATTTCTGGCGTCAATATTGCGCAGGCATTATCTGATGGCGATACCAAAGGCGCGATTACGGAAGGTGGCGGTTTGCTGGGCGGAATGGGAGGCGCAAGCCTTGGTGCCATGTTAGGCACTGCCGTTCTACCTGGTATTGGCACAGTGATTGGTGGTTTAGCCGGTTCACTGCTTGGTGACTTAGGCGGTGAAATGTTCGGTGGCTGGCTTGGCGACAAGTTGACGAACCCACCCGATAAGCTGATGGCTTCTAGTGAAGTGAAAGAGAAGATTGAAGAGCGCGAGAAGAAAGAATCCATTGCTCGTTCGCTTCCTCCTATTCAAATTTCCACTCCGATATACCCAAGCGCAGGCATGGACGAGAAACAACTGGCTCAACTCGTCAACCAAGAAGTTACCCTGGCACTTGAACGTGCATTCGGTATGTCTGGACTTGCGATCAACGACTCCCTTTCTGTTTCATCCATTGATAGAGGTTAAGTATGTATCACCTGGTGATTGGTGAATTTGTGTTTGCGGTGGGGGATAAAACCCCCATTAGCAAAATGGAACGTGTTACTCAGGGCGCATACGCAGAAGTGGCGGTGATCAACGGCAGTAAGTCCGAATTTGTTGGGCAACCGTTCGATACCATCGACTTAACCATGGATTGGACCAAATACAGCGCTGCCGAAAAGGTGGATGACTTGCGCGCTTTGGTACTCAAACCGCAACAGGTGAGTGACGGGCAGGGATACAACTTAGGAAAGTGGACGATAAAGCAGATCAAAGAGGGTAAATCCGCCCTTGTTCACGATGGTCGTGCCATGGTGACTCAAGTTTCAATGCAATTAGTGAGATTTCAATAGTGCGAGTAAATGCGAAGGCCGGTGATCTGGTTGTCGATTTGCTGTTTAAACACACCAAACAAGATGACGACCAGATAGAAGCCGAATTCTACAACTTAAACCCCCATGTACGCGGAGCCGTTTTCTCAGAAGACTGCTCCGTTTTCATTCCAGAACGCACAACAAACCAAACGGCACGAAACGTAGTAAGGAGTTGGAGCTAATGCAATTAAGAATTGAAGGCAAACACGCTGCAATGATGATGGAGTTGCTGAAGAGCTGGCAACTGACCGACGGCAACGGCATCGAGAACGATAGCCTTTCTATGACTCTGTTCTCTGAGAATGTGGAGGGCATTCCCGCCAAAGGTGAAAAATATCAGGTCTATATTGGCAATACTTATCGCGACGAGTTTCAGATCTCCAAGCGTTCAATCAGCCTGCGTCCGAGTGAAGTACGTTTGGTGCTGTGTGTCGCGCCATTCAACATATTGGATTCAACCGGATACCGTGAGCGCAAATCGTCTAGTTGGGACAATGCAACGATTAGCCAAATTGTCTCCGATTGCGTTGCTCCTCACGGGTTTACCGTTTTTGTCCATCCTGAATTACAAAATATTCAGATCGAGCATATCGACCGCACGGAGGAAAGTACCGCTGCCTTCATCTACCGTTTGGCCAAAATGTACGATGCGGTAGCAAAGATTGTGGATGGCACGTATGTGATAGCACCTAAAGGAAAGGCAAAGAGTGCCACGGGGAAAGAGATAGAAACCATTACGCTGTCACTTTCTGGTAACCAAGCCAATGACATCACCAATGTCGAGATTGACCTTGATGGCCGTGACGATTTCTTAGGTGTGAAGGGTTATTACCTTTCCACTGATTCGGGTGAGCGTGTTGCCGTAGTGGTTGGGAGTTCTCCATGCAAAGTGATTCGCAATGAATTCAGCACTCAACCCGAAGCTGAGCAGGCTTGTTCTACAGAGTTACGACGGATTCAGCGTGAAGGGCAACGAGTGACCATTTCCGCGCTGCCCAATGAAAAGGCCTTCGCGGAAGGCTTGGTGGTGATTGATAACACGTTCCCAAGTGCGTTTCGTGGCACCAGTTCCATTGATTCGGTGTGCTTTTCTGGCCGTGGTCGTCAGGTGAGCACTATGACTATTCAAGCAACGTTAACGGAGGAATGATGGGTATTCGTTTAAATCAAAAGGCACTGATTTCTCAAACCATCAAGTGCAAAATCTCAGACGCAAAGATCCGACAATATGCCAAAGACCCAAGAGTACAAAGGCTGAAAGATGAGCGTTTTTCTTTATATTTCATGTACAGAAAAGATCGCAGTAAAGGGAGTTGGCAGCTTATTTCATATAAAAATGGTTGTCAGATGAGCCAAGTGTTTGCGAGTTATCCTCAAACGTCAGCACAAAAAGCAACACAACTGGTTAAGCTAAACGTCGAAACAGGCGCTTCGTTGATTGAGAACGACTATTTCCCATCAGTTAATCATCTTTTGGAATGGCACATCAAACGTCAAGAAACACTTAACAAGTTGGCTAATAGCCGAATTATTGCTTTAAAAAGTATGTTTGACTCTCATTTGTGCCGATGCTTTGAAGGGCTCAGTGTAGATAAAGTTAATCATTCCGAAATCGATGAACGGTTAATTGTTCCGATGTTTGGTGCAAACTATTCGTTGAGCTACGTTCGTAGCATGTTCCAGTTCGTCAAAGTCGCTTTCCGTTCTGCTTATGAAGTGAAAAAGCTCAGTACGAACCCGATGAACGATATGAAATGGACCAACTTCATTAAGCAACCCATCAAGCCAAAACCACCCAAATTATTGCCACTGAATACGTTGTCAACGTTAGAGCAAATTGGCGCTTCTCAGCCGATGCATCATGCCTTGTGCACAATGATGCTTTATCACGGTACTCGTATAGGAGAAACACGGTTAGCCAAATGGCGGCATATTAACTTGGAAACCAAGCAGTGGCATATCCCTGCACGCAACACCAAGTCGAAGAAAGACATTGTGTATCCGCTTTCGGATGAAATGGTTGAATATTTGACATCATACAAACAGTGGCAATTGGGCCAATATTACAAAGGCAACAACGTCTTCCCTCTGACCAAGCGTGATAAGTCGCCAATTCATGCTGCATTAGCCAGCCAGATGGTTCGTGAAGTCAGTAAGAGTGAATGGTCGGCACACGATCTTAGAAAGCTAGCACGCACAATATGGGCTGACTTAGGCGTGGATTACCTGGTTGCGGAGTCGCTGCTCAACCACGCTAAAGACAAATTGGATGTGGTTTATATCCACTCTCATGTTGAATTGCAGAAGAAAGACGCCTTAAACACCTACCATCAATGGCTAAAAAATTGCTGGCGAACCTGTCAAGCACCTGCAAGTTTATCTTCGATCTTTCAGTAAAAAGATCTTCTAAATCAGATCGTAATTTCATTCTCATTGGGTATTAAAGAGGAGTAGCAAATCATGGGATTTTTGCACAAAAACACCCCAATCAACGAAGCGCTAGTAGCAGCCGCGCGTCTTGTTCCTCACCAAGTTGCACTGGTGAAACTAAGCAAAACTCAGCTGAAAGTTCTTAACTCGATCATAGAAGGGGAGAAAGTGACGGCGGCCCAAATCTCACAGCGTTGTGATTTATCTGAGAGTTGGGCGAGTACGCTGCTGAAGCGACTTTATGAAAAGCACTACCTCCAAAGAACTGGAGGGGGGCGTCAATGTGGGGGAGTGGAGTTTAGTTATCAGATGAGCTTTAAATAGCAAAATTCAATCTCAGCATTTCAACTAAGTGTCCTTCTAAGACCTCCTGAGCATTTAATAAATCAGGATTCTCTTGGAGGAACATGTAGTGATCCCAAGTGAAGGTTAGTGAATAACCTAGTTCGTTTAGCAGTAATTGAATATGGTCCTTTGCTTTGTTCGGTTCGTAATTTTTAATAAAGCCTTGGATGATAACCAAACGGTGTTGAACATAACTCTGAGTTAATTTTGATGACATAACCTAAATCCAATTTTAGTGAAAGTCTCATTCTATCAGGTGATTAGGTTCTTTTTAACCTTATCGAAGTGCAAACGAGGGCAACTCGCGCGAAATAAAAATTTTTCGGGTCTCTAAGGCACCACCACTATTGATTAAACAACTCTTCTCCTTATAGTGCTCTGTATAAACGTGATGCGTAACGCTATATGAATTAAGAGATTGTCATGGGAAAATATAAAATATTATGGTTGATGTGTGCTGCTGTTGCATTTGTTCAGATAGCTTTAGGTGTGGTTATTCACTATGAGTTGCCTGGTTGGGATGAAAGAAATGCATTTGGCGGCATGTTCGGTGCTGTCAACACTCTATTTTCTGGTTTTGCATTTTGTGGGGTGATTTATGCAATCATACTGCAGAGAAAAGAACTTGAACTTCAAAGAGAAGAATTAAAAGCTACGCGTGAAGAGCTATCTCTTCATCGGGGTGAATTGGCGCGGTCATCGTCAGCTCAAGTAGAACAAGCCGAATTGATGTATCGTGCTGCAAAAATAAATGCGACTAGTACTAGGTTACAGATTGCATCTACTATGTACATTAATCAACGAGATATCCCAAAGGGTTCATTGAATGGCTATGGGGACACTAGTTATAACTCACGAGATGAATTAAGAAATGCTTATAAAGAGTTGCTAGAACTTAGTAAATATTAATTGTAATCATACACCCCAAGCCACAGCTTGGGGTTTCTCTTTCCCGTCCTACCTACGCATAACAACAGCATGCTCTGCAAACATAGCTAATTGAGATAGGGCGGTATCGGCAACGTCCTTTAACTGGCTTACCGAAAAGTAACCAGGTTCTTGAAGTAATTTAGGGATGTCTTCTGTACGGAATACCACACTATCTTCAGGAATGGGCTGTGCAGAAACCACACGGCCATTCTCCATTACCATAAGCATGCGCATTCTGCTTGGTGGCATCACCGGCGTTTCGTGTTGCTTTGTCCAGTATTTCCACAACACATCATCACATTCGTTTTGGTATTGAATCACTTTGTCGCGAATATCTTCACGAACGCGGTTAGGTTGGAGTGTTTGAAGCCAGCCGAAGAGCTTACGAAGAGGGATGCAAACTGAATCGTTGTGCAGATCAATTGAGGGTATGTTCATTATGAACACTCCCCATCGTTCTGGGTTAGATCTTAGTTTTCTTGCTTGTGTTCCCCAACTCATCCCCATACCTTCGACTATGTGCTTCATCGGTGTGTATGGTTCACCATTGTGTTCAACGATAAATAGACTTGAGCCATGAAATGGGACTTTGATTTGATTAGACATAAGTATGTCCTCGTAGCAATAGAGACGTTACCACCACGCTAAGGGACCAAACTTAGGGTGGTGAACTGAACCGGGTTGGTCCTACCGCTTGCTACGCCGCGGCCAGTTATTTAAAACTGCCCGATCCAGCCCACCATAATTCAGATGTGCAGAATCACACGCACAAAAAAACCAGCAAAAAGAGGCTGGCGACTGTACGTCGTAGCAATGAAACTTAAAACGGGGGACCAATCCCGTCATTGGATTTTGCCAATGAGTCTGCATTATTGTCTTTCTTTATTTCTAAATCAAGGATAGCTCTCTTCATAGAGCAAAATCAGCTTAAAAAGAAAGCTTTTTAGGCGAGAAAAACCTCTACGAGTCAGCTCATAAAATGATATCTACATCAAGTACTTAATTGAATTTTTGGTATATTGTTTCATAAAGTCCAAATTAATAGACGTAGTAATTTGAAGGAAGGAACGTGTATGACTGAATTAAATCGTAGAATTGTACATGCCTTGTATTTAGATGACTGGCAGTACGAAGGTGGTAATCGAGCCACGTTGCTAAGGAGCTCTGTACGAGTAAAACCTGATGAATATGAAGTTGAAATGAGAGATCATATTTTCTGTCCAGAGTGTTTTACGAATTTAATACGTGTCCCTCAGGATAAAGACCATACAACATCTAGTATGGAGGCTCATTTTCGTCATCTTGGTCGATATAGTGGCGTTAAATGCCACTTAAGATCTGGTAAAAAAGCCCCCGGCAAAAAGTACACTAGTTTCGAATCAGTTACTCAAGCAATAGATAATGAAGAGTTGGTTATTGTTAATGGATTTATGAAAGACAAGCCAGAACAGCGTCCAGTTGGTACTCCTACTCCATTTGATGAAGCACAGATTGAAGACGTTGATGGTCCTGAGGCTGAAGTACCCCTTGGTGTTCACGATGGTGAGACATTTAAAGTGCCTAGTAAAATCACTTCTCTGAGAGGGATCTGTCGGGACTTTGATAAAAACTATTATAGATACTATTTTTTACCAGGATATCAACATGCAATAGCCTTAACCTCATTGTTGCACAATGTCGCAGATGTGACCGAAGAAGATACTAAACCTAAATTGTATTTTGCGAAGTTAAGGAATTCCATTCATCACGGTAATCCACCAAAAGATAATAATATTCGAATGACCTATTTAGACAAATCTCCGGCCGTTAAAGACTTCTGTATTAAAACGCCACACTGGTTACAGCATGAACATGGAATAGGGGATAATACAGAAGGGCGTTATGTTCTTATTTACGGAAAGGTTACAGAGAACGGTATAGGTCTGTGTTTTGAAGATTTAGGGTGGGGAGAACTAGCCCTAGTTCCGGAGAAATACAACTACCTAATAGACGATGTGTATGCTGCTGCTCATGCAAACGACTAAGAACTTGCGAATATTTACGTGAGAATATCGTTAACTCTTTAGGTGAGCATCAGGAAACATTCAACGATGAAAACGTTATTGGAGAAAACATCTTGATATTTGGTGAAATTGAATCTTTCTTTTCATTAATCGAAAGGATCTACAAACCATTCAAGTCGAAAAAAGAGCAGGAACCATTACAAACAGAATTGTTGTCCACTCGTTTGGTCAAGGCGTTTGAAGCTCATGGCGTGCATAGGAATCAAATTCCTAAAGTTCTGGGGTTTGAGTTAACTGTTAATGATGTTTTTTCAGACGAAAAGTTTCTGAGTGTTTTGACTGAAGAGGTTCTTGATTCCGCGTGTAACTTACTAGGAATAAAGCGTGATTGGTTAGATGGTGCATCTAAAAAAATTTATGAAACATACGATTTCTACAAGCACCCATATGACTTTATTGACTTTATTCATCAGTTAATCGAGCGCTCTGGTACAGACAAGATAGATGGAGTTCTGTTAACAGTCCGTAATAGCGACCGACGGAGCGAAACGTTGCTAATTATTCAAGAAGTAATCGGGCACATTAACGACAAGCCATTCTATCGTTACTACTTATGCAACAACTGGGTGTTTTCATATTGGAAATCCAGAGCGTATTTAACCGCTTGTGTAGCAGTTTGTTGGAAAAACAAAATACACGTTTCTGGAAAGTATGTAACTTCTTCATTTATCGAAAAGTATGCCTATGGATGTAATTTGCTCGCGTTTGGTTCTGAAGGAATATATGAAATCAATGGAAACTCTTGGTACGCGGAAGATCTTGCGCTAGAGCCTGAAGCATATTTAGATGGTGTTGACCCAGAGCTTGAAAACTATGGGCTGAAATCAGCGCTGTCGTTGTGGCTACAGTTAAATAAGCAAGGGCTAATGGATTGTGGGCTTCCTGGTATTCAAGCTTCTAAGAAGTTTGAGCAAGCATTGAACTGCAAAGTCTAGCTGACGTGATTCATCCAGTCCTTGACGATAGTGTTTCGGTGTAAAATGTGGTTTAGTCAGTTCAACTGATATGAAATTTTGAGGGATTATGAAGTTATCAGGCTTTGCTTTTTCTGGGTATCGTAGTTTTGGTGGTGGAAAAGTTGTTATAGCGCCACTGAAAAAAATTAATTTTCTTATTGGCGCAAATAACTCTGGTAAGTCTAATGTCATGCGCTTGCTAAATGAGCAGTCGAAAATTTTTTCCGAGCATAAACACAATTTATCTTCTCTTGATGTTCCCTTGCTGGGAGAGTCCAAACTATCTATCTCAGTAGCAATTCATGAAAGCCAGATTGATGAACTCGCAAAAAATATTTTCCCTCAAAAAAAAATAGACTATGAGTTCTTATTTAATTTTAGATGGTTAATTAATAATTGCTTTATAAGAAATAACTCTGATGGGTTAGTTTGGTTTAATGTCGGTTTAAATGACAGTGTTAGTAGAAACGATATTTTATCTAATGAAGAGGCTGGCAAGATTGCAAAAACTGCAGGAATTGATTGGTCGGACCTAACACAACAATTTAATGCTGGATACTATGGTTACGATGATCTAGATATGAAAGATGTCCTTGAAAATATCGCTTTATGGCAACCAAAATTCAACTTAAAAACTGAACTGATACCCGCTATTCGTAAAATCGGGGCCTCAAGGACTAGTCCTACAGATTTTAGTGGTGAAGGTATAATAGAACGTTTGGCGAAGTTAGAACGACCTGTCATAACAGCGCAGAAGGACAAAGAAAAATTTCTGAGAATAAATAGCTTTTTGAAATCAGTGCTAGAAAACGCTAGTGCCCAAATTGAAATACCTCATGATTTTTCGATGGTCATCGTACACATGGACGGGAAGTCACTACCTCTTGAAAGCCTTGGCACTGGTGTACATGAAGTGATAATCCTTGCTGCTGCGGCGACATTGCTCGAAGACACGATAGTATGTATTGAAGAGCCTGAGCTTCATTTACATCCTATCCTCCAGAGAAAGCTTATTGATTACTTGTCTGAAAATACAAGTAATCAATACTTCATTACTACTCACTCTGCTCATTTGCTTGATGCCACGGAAGCGCAGATATTCCATGTGACTATGAAAGAAGGTATTTCAAGCGTTTCTACGGTTAATAATACAAAAGAACGTTCTAACCTATGTGCAGAATTAGGCTATAAAGCTTCTGATATTCTTCAAGCAAATTGTGTTATTTGGGTAGAAGGACCATCAGATAGGACATACCTGAACTATTGGATAGATGCGAAAGATAAAGAACTAAAAGAGGGCATACACTATTCAATCATGTTTTATGGTGGGCGGCTGGCAAGCCATATTAGCGGCTTTGACCCAGAGGAGTTAGAGGAACATGAGAAAGAACTAATCTCTTTACGGCAATTAAACCGAAATAGTGTAATCATGATTGATAGTGATAAAGAATCATCGCATAAACGTATCAACCAAACAAAGACTCGTTTACAACAGGAGTTTGATAAAGGTCCTGGTTTTGCGTGGATTACCGCAGGGCGTGAAGTTGAAAACTATTTAGATGAAGACAAAGTTGAAGCCGCTGTTCTTGCTATCCACTCTGGTACCGCTAAGGAGCTTGTTGCTAAAGGTAAGTGGGAAAATCTTTTAAACTATCGACGAAATAAGCCTTTGAAGAAAGCCGGTACTAAGGCGATTGATATTAATGTTGCTAGTAAAGTAAAGATTGCTAATTACTACACTGAGAACAACGCTGCAGATTTATCCAAATATGATTTAGATGAACGAATTAGTAGTCTGGCCATGTTTATCCGTAAATCGAATGGCTTATAAATTGGCTAGCACTGTATGCTTAGTGCTGACGAATTGGCACTCAACTCGTTCTTCCTAACCATAATCGCTAAAGCTTCATGAAAACTAGCTAAAAGATGTGTCCTATTTGCGTCTCATATCTTAAGTTTTTAACTATAAAGTTATATTTATCATGCAGTTAAATTTGTTTGCTCATAACCAAAGAAGAAATAAGTTGGCTGGTGTTGCTGCTGCATGTCTCTTTACCAAGTCGCTGATTTAAAAATTATTGAGCGGTTATTAGAACATCCCGTACCGGACATGGCAATCTCCAAACCTCGCCGCAGGCCATGTTCGCTCAGTGATTCAGCAAATAATGCTTGAGCAGAAGAACCGTTTTAGTCCGCATGGATATTGGCCATGGTCAGGAACAAATTTAAACCCGCCGTACTTTATGTTATTTCATGGTTTATGAGCCCGACAGGGTGACTTATATGAAAACATTTGAAATTAGTCGAATACATACGTCAGCCGGAATATTCAGGCTTTCTGGTTATGTGTGCATCTCGGGTGACAGGGTGACGCTGGAATATCGCACTGCTGAGTTTATGGGGACCGACGGTTGGTGTGAGCTCGATATTGAATCCGAACATGCGCGCTCAATACTGGCGGCCATTCAGCCGGAACTGATCGAACATTTAGCCTGAAGCATAGTGGGAATGCGGAGCCGACGATCAAAAAAAGCCGACATCTGAGCGTCGGCTTTTCGTGACTAAGTGTTGGTACTTATGCAGTCGCTTCCTTAGCAGCTTCAGCAGTGTTGTCTGCTGTTTCATTGAGCAGACGGCTGGTGATCGTGCCCGCGGTCATCGCGCCGGATACATTCAGCGCGGTACGCGCCATATCGATCAATGGCTCGATAGAGATCAGCAGCGCCGCGATGGTCACTGGCAGGCCCATGGCAGGCAGAACAATCAGTGCTGCGAAGGTTGCACCGCCACCCACACCAGCAATGCCGAATGAGCTGATGGTGATGATCGCAATCAGCGACAGAATGAACTGAATATCCAGCGGGTTAATGCCCATGGTTGGGGCCACCATCACTGCCAACATTGCAGGATAGATACCTGCACAACCGTTCTGACCAATCGTTGCACCAAAGGATGCGGACAGGTTCGCGATCGCTGGTGACACGTTCAGTTTGGTAATTTGCGCTTCCACGTTCAGTGGAATAGTGGCCGCAGAGCTGCGTGAAGTGAATGCGAATGTCAGCACTGGCCATACTTTCTGGAAGTAAGTTTTTGGATTCACACCCACAAATGACACCAGTACGCCGTGTACGACAAACATCAGTGCAATCGCGATGTAGGAAGCAACGATGAAGCCCAGCAAGTTCAGAATATCAGCGGCGCTTGATGTTGCGACAACTTTTGCCATCAGTGCTGCGATACCGTAAGGAGTCAGCGCCATGATCATTTTAACCAGGCGCATCACGATAGATTGAATTGCTTCCACGAAAGTGCGGATTGGCGCTTCCAGTTGTTCCTTTTCGATCATCACTTTACGAGCCGCAATACCGACCAATACACCGAAGATAACCACCGCGATGATTGACGTTGAACGTGCGCCAGTCAGATCAGCAAACGGGTTGGTTGGAATAAAGCTCAGCAACATTTGTGGAATAGTCAAATCTGCTACGGTTGAAGCGCGGCTCTCAAGTACAGCAATACGTGCCGTTTCACGAGCGCCTTCAGTCAGGCCAGCAGCCGTAAGGCCAAATGCCTGCGTGATCAGAATACCGATCAGTGCGGCAATCGCGGTAGTAAACAGCAGAATGAAAATTGTCAGACCAGAGATTTTGCCCAGTGAACCGTTTTTATCCAGTTTCACCACTGCAGAAATCATAGATACCAGCACCAGTGGCATGATGACCATTTTCAACAGGCCAACGTAACCGTTACCTACAATGGCAACCCATGACAGCGTTTCTTTGATCACATTGCTGCCTTCACCAAAGATCAGTTGAAGGGCCAGACCAAACGCGCTACCCAGCACCAGGCCAAGCAGAACAAGACGAGAAAGGGTGTAGGCTTTTTTCTGTTGTCCAAACAGGAAGAACAGAATGCCGACAAATACCGCGATCGACGCGATAGCTGCAACTGACATAATTTAGAATCCTTAAAACGGGTGTATACCGACCTGAAGAGAAATCCTCAGCGATATTGAAAAGTAGGAACGTATCTAGCGCGCACCATAACGTTTCATATGCGGAATAGAAAATATAAAAACAGCATTATTTAGAACGAAACGTTATGAATGTAGGGAGTTGTACAAATAATTAGCGATCAGATGGTGAAATATTCGTTTCAGTGATATTTCTGCAGCATTCGCTTCATATCGGTGGTGTACAGAACGGAAACCGCCGGAGCGTTGCGGTCAAACAAACTGTAAAGCAGGGCCTGGGCGACCACTTCGGCGCGAATCGGAATCAGGTTTTTCAGCTTGCCCCACAACAGGTATTGTCCCACCTTCATGATGCGTTGCAGCCAGACTTCATCAGGCCTTACCGTGTTGCGATTGCCGACTAACGGGCCGGGGCGCACAAAAGTGACGTGCTCGAATCCCATTTGGCGAATCGCTTCCTCCATTTTGCCTTTGCAGCGCAGGTAATGAGATCGTGAGCGCGGATGCGCGCAGTAACTCGACACCACGGCCAGACGTTGCACACCGATCGCTTTCATCGTCCGTGCGACCTGACAGACTAAATGATAATCCACCGCTTCCAACCCTTGCTGAGAACCCGCCTGTTTGCGTGTGGTGCCCAGGGCTATGACGCCAAATTCAGGAACTACGTGGTGGTTGTCCCAGTTTTTGACTGTAAGTTCGGCACTCAGCAACTCGGTTAATTTTGTATGGGCTTTAAGCGGTTTGCGGGTGAGAGCATACACGCCGTCAATGACTGGTTCCGCGAGCAGTTGTTTTAATACACAGGAGCCGACAAGGCCAGTTGCGCCAGCGATGATCACCTGAGTGGTGGAAGAGGTAGCCATAAGATTAATCGCTTAAAGTCATAAAAAGACCCCGCGAGGCGAGGTCTTATCGGGTGAATGATACGTCAGGTCAGTGACAGTGGGACTTGATTGTGCTTTTTGTTGCCCGACGATTTTGCCGGTTTCTGTTTCTGCGATCGTTGATTAGCAAACATAACATCTCCTTGCTGTGAGTTATCGCTGACGACAGTGCATACCTGCATCATCTGTACCAAGAGTATAGTGTATAAATTGATCAATGGCTTATAGGCGGTGGTTTACAAATCGATCACCCTTTCGGCAAACAAACTGAAGAGAGCGGCAAAGTTTGGTATCCGTCATCGATTGCGGGTAGACTGCAAAACGATGTCATTTTCCTCTCTTTGTTAGCTTACGGATTAGCTCATGTATATTGATTTCAGCCAGTGGGACCCTTCCGCTATCTACCATTTGATGACGCAAACTGTCGTGCCACGTCCGATCGCCTGGGTGCTGACGGAATCGACGGACGAAAACTTCAATCTGGCACCATTTTCCTATTTTACTGCAGTGTCGAGTCAGCCTCCTTTGCTGATGATTTCGATTGGCAAAAAGCCTTCCGGTGAAATCAAAGACACCGCCCGCAATGCCAAAGAGAAAGGCAAATTGGTGATCCATATTGCCGATGTGGGATTGGCTGAAGCGGTTACCAAGACGGCCGCAACACTTGAACACGGCGAATCAGAAGTGGCTGCCAACGATATTGAGCTGAGTGAATTTGAAGGCTTTGCATTGCCTCGCGTAAAAGCATGCCCGGTGGCGTTTGGCTGCACGCTTTACGAAATGCAGGAGATTGGCGCTACACCGCAAACGCTTTTGTTTGCCAAAGTCGAACAGGTTTATCTTGATGAGCGCATCATCAAGATGCAGGGTGAGCGCCTGAATGTCGACGCACTGACGCTCGACCCGCTGTCACGTCTTGGCGGTGGCGAATACGCCACGCTCGAAAAAACATTCACTATTCAACGCCCACAATAATCAGGAATTACACATGTTAGATCTTTCATTCCACGCAGCCATTACCCAGCGCATTGACCAAAAAACGAAGCCGCTGGGCGCACTAGGGCAACTGGAGCAGGTGGCATATCAGTTGGCGTTGATTCAAAGCCAAGGGCAAAGCAGTGCTACGACGCAAATCTGTATTGAGCAACCAACCGTGTTGGTGTTTGCCGGCGATCATGGGATTGCTGATGAAGGCGTGAGCATTGCGCCGAGCGCGGTAACACAACAAATGGTGTTGAATTTTCTCGCGGGCGGAGCCGCGATCAACTGCTTCTGCCGTGCCAACCAAGTGGCGATGAAAGTGGTGGATACGGGGATTTTGTTGCCAGTGGAATCTCAGCATCCGGACTTTATTGTGCAGCGTTTGGGCGATAGAACTGAAAACTTTGCCCATCATGCGGCAATGAGCCGCGAACAAGTAGAGAAAGGTCTGACACTTGGTCAGGCGTTGACCGAACAAGTCATTGATGGCGGATCCAATCTGGTGATGTTTGGTGAGATGGGGATTGCCAATACCAGCAGTGCAGCTGCGCTGCTTTCTGCACTGAGTGGTTTGTCGGCGGAGCAGTGTGTGGGCATGGGCACTGGCATCTCCGAGCAGCAGTATCAGAAAAAGCGTCAGTTGGTAGGGCAGGCTGTCGCTCGCTGCCAAGGCTTGGATGTGAAAGCTGTCTTGGCTGAAGTGGGTGGCTTTGAAATCGTGCAAATGGTCGGCGCGTTTTTGGGCGCATCACGCCGCAACACGCCAGTGGTGGTCGATGGCTTCATCGTGACTGTGGCCGCTTATATTGCCACGCTGCTTGATCCGAATGCGCGTGATGTGATGATTTTTGCTCATCGCTCACATGAGTCCGGCCATCGCGCGGTGCTGGAGTTGTTGGATGCGCAGCCGCTATTGGATTTGGGCCTACGCCTTGGTGAAGGGACTGGCGCTGTATTGGCAGTTCCGTTGCTGCGCGCGGCGGCGGAGTTTTACAACACCATGGCCAGCTTCGCTGAAGCGGGAGTGACGGTGTAATGCCAACGGTGCTCAAGTATCAATGGGAGCTGTTTTTGCTGGCCGTGAGTTTTTTTTCCCGCTTGCCAGTTCCGGCGTCTTTGCCTTATAGCAGTGAACGTATGAATCAGGCCGGGCGCTATTTTGCACTGGTCGGATTGTTATTGGGCACGTTGTGCGCGGGAGTTTTTACGCTATTCAGCCATCTGTTTTCGCCTGCCATCAGCGTGTTTCTGACTATGGTGGTCAGTTTACTTCTGACTGGCGCATTCCATGAAGATGGCCTGACTGATATGGCCGATGGCATTGGCGGTGGCATGACCGTGGAGCGCCGTCTGACCATTATGAAAGACAGCCGCATCGGCACTTATGGCGCTTCGGCGTTGGTGATGGCGCTACTGGGTAAATTCTTGTTTTTAAGTTCGCTGGCTGAACAGATGTCGCTCTTTAGCGTGTGGCTGTTGGGCTACACCTTAAGCCGCGCGGTGGCAGCTTCGCTCATCTACGACATGCAGTATGTGTCCGACCCTGACAGCAGCAAATCCAAACCTTTGGCGAACCGACAGAGCCGTAAAGAGCTGGCATTGCTGCTAGTTAGCGGGCTCATTCCTTGTCTGTGGTTCAGCCCGCAAGTGTTTGGCGGAGCAGTGGTACTGAGTGTGGCGATTCGCTGTGCGCTCAAACATTGGCTGATGAAACGCCTTGGCGGCTTTACCGGAGATTGTCTCGGTGGTACCCAGCAGATTGTGGAACTGAGCCTCTACTTATTGCTGCTGGCCTATTTGCACGTTGGCATCGCGGTGAGCGGAGGCCTGTTATGAGTGTCCATCTGATTCTTGGTGGCGCGCGCAGCGGCAAGTCGAGTTTTGCGGAACAAAAAGCGAAACAGATAGCGGCGCTCGGCGCCGGGCAGCTTAATTACGTCGCGACGGCGATTGCTTTTGACAGTGAAATGCAGCAGCGTATTTTGCATCATCAGGCGCAGCGCGGCGATGAATGGTGTGAACATGAAGCGCCAACGGCGTTAGCCGAGACATTGTCTCAATTTACCCGCCGCGATGTGGTGCTGGTGGATTGTCTCACGCTGTGGCTGAACAACGTGATTTACAATCAGGGCGAAACGCTGAGCGCTGAGGCCATTTCACTGCGAGTCACTGAGCTTACCGAAACGCTCGGCCGGATCGAGGCAACGGTGATTTTGGTGTCAAACGAAGTGGGTCTTGGTGTGGTGCCGCTGGGTGAGGTGTCGCGTCTATTTGTCGATCATGCAGGCTGGATGAATCAGGCGATTGCCCGACAAGCCGACAGTGTGACGTTGATTGCTGCGGGCTTGCCGCTGGCGCTGAAGGGAACGCTATGAACCGTGTTTTCTTGTTGCGTCATGCTAAAACACTCGGCCCACCTGCACTTAACGGCTCTACCGATGTCGCCGTGGCAGACTCAGTGCAGAATGAACTTGCCCTATTGCTCAGCAAACACGGTTTTACTCACACCATTACCTCACCCCTGCGTCGTTGCGCTGATTTAGCGTACAAGCTCAAAGCGCTCAATCCATCGATAACACTGAGCGTCGAAGCGGATTTCCAGGAAATGCATTTTGGCAAGTATGACGGGCAGACCTTTGATGACTTGAGTGCGCATTGGCCGGAGTTAGAGGCGTTCTGGCAATCACCGGCAGACAACCCGCTACCCGGAGCAGAAACACTTCAGGCTTGTCATCAACGAGTGAGTACCGCTTGGCAACGCTGGCTTCCCACCTTACAAGACAACACTTTGGTGATTGCTCATGGCGGAACCATTCGTTTATTGCTGGCGCACGTACTGCAAACCGATTGGTGTAATCCGGTGTGGTATTCATCGCTGGCAATAGGCAATCAGACCCTGACTCAGCTGGATGTTTTCTCTACACAGCCACCGATGGTGACTGTGAGGAACATCGGAATTGAACTCAAAGATAAGCCACTGAACTAATTGAATATAGAGTATCTCAAGTGGTTAGTGGTAGAATCCGCCGTTAGTAATCGATTCATCCGTCAGTTATTGATACATGATGGCTGGGCGCGTGTGTTAAAAAGTGTGCAGTACGGCATTCAGTCCCCTTGGGGCCGGTCTTGATAAGTGAGATCGCTCCAACATAATTCGACTGTACAATTCTTTAACATAACCGCTGTGCAATAAAGGAGTAGCGCATGACGAAGTCCCTCTTTCGCCAATCTTTTCTTTTTGACAGTTTAGATCTCGAGCAGTCTGTCGCCAGCGGAGAAATGCAAACCGCAGCTGGTGTGACGCTGAAACTGCATGAGCGCGGTGTGTTAGAAGTGCTGCCAGCAGAGCAGGACGAATCCACCCGACACATTGTGATTTCCAGTGGTATTCACGGTGATGAAACCGCGCCGATGGAGCTGATGGATAAACTGGTCGATGACATTATTTCTGGCTTTCAACCGGTTAAAGAGCGCCTGCTGCTGATCATTGCGCATCCGAAAGCGACCAACCAGCACACACGCTTCATCGAGGTGAATCTGAATCGCCTGTTTGACGATAAGCCGCATGATTCCAGTGAAGAGCTGGTGATCGCCGACAATCTGAAAATTCATCTGCAAGATTTCTTCGCCGGAACCGAGATGTCCTCTCGCTGGCACCTTGATCTGCATTGTGCGATCCGCCAATCCAAACATTACTCTTTTGCCGTCAGCCCGAAAGCACGCCATGCGGTACGCAGCCACGCCTTGATGGATTTTGTTGAGTCTGCCCATGTGGAAGCGGTAATGCTGTCGAACGCGCCAGCCAGTACATTCAGTTGGTACAGCGCGGAACATTTTGGTGCTCAGGCTCTGACGATGGAACTGGGGCAGGTAGCGCGCATTGGTGAAAACGATCTGCGACGTCTGGTCGCGTTTGATTTGGCGCTGCGTGATCTGGTCGCGCGGGAGAAATCAGAGCATCTGCCGAAAAAGACCATTATGTATCGGGTCAGTCGCACGATTGTTCGCTTACATGACGACTTTGATTTTCGTTTTGACGACAACGTTGAAAACTTCACCTCCTTTATGCATGGAGAAGTGTTTGGCCATGATGGCGACAAACCGCTGATGGCTAAAAACGAAGGGGAAGCGATTGTTTTCCCGAACCGATATGTTGACATCGGCCAGCGTGCGGCGTTGATGGTATGCAAAGTGGATACCCGCTACGAAGAAGATCAACTGGTCTACGATTAAGGGCTGAGCAACCCCGTTGAGGGTGGACAACTAACACTTTCTATTTGATTGGCTTAACGTTATGGTTAAGCCAATCTTCTTTCTGGCGCCGACCATTTACCTGAGTACTGCATGGATTTTAGTCAGCTTCTACAACAAAAACAGCGTCGCTGGCAGCGCGCTGCGCTCATCATGCTGGTCTTGCTTCTGGTTGCCAGTGCCGCCTATGTGATGGTCGGCGAAATCTTCATTTCTCCTTTTTCTGCGATGTCGCCGTTGGAGCAACAGCTGGTGGTTGAACTGCGTCTGCCACGTCTGGTTGCAGCGATGGTGATCGGTGCCGCCCTGGCCGTTTCCGGGGCAACGCTTCAGGTCTTGCTGGGCAATGTCCTCGCTGAGCCGGGGATTATTGGTATCTCAGGCGGTGCCAGTGTGGCGATGGTGATTTTGCTGTTTTTCTTTCCCGCAGCGGCCACTCCTATCGGCTTTATGCTCTCGGCGATTGCCGGTTCGCTGTTGTTTACTCTGTTGCTGGTCTCGATTGCGAAGGCGATGCGCCTGACAACCACTCGGTTGTTGCTGGTTGGGGTCGCGCTGGGGATCTTATCGGGTGCGGTGGTCACCTGGGCTTTTTATTTCAGTGATGATTTGAGCCTGCGCCAACTGATGTACTGGCTGATGGGTAGTATCGGTGGTGCCAGTTGGTACCAACACACGTTATCCTTAGTCGCTGTGCCAGTCATCGTCTGGTTGGTGTTACAGGGTAAAACGCTCGATAAACTGATGCTTGGCGAAACCCACGCCAAGCAACTCGGGGTGGATGTGATAACGCTGCGCTGGAAACTGATCCTCGCGGTGTCGGTACTTGTTGGTGCGGCAGTCGCACTTGGTGGCGTGATCGGTTTTGTCGGATTGGTGGTGCCACATTTGTTGCGCTTGGCACTCGGTACCGAAAATCGCATGCTGCTGCCACTCTCCGCTATCTGTGGTGCTCTGTTGCTGGTTTTTGCTGATACCATCGCCCGTTTGGCCTTGGATTCGGCAGAGCTACCGCTCGGCGTTGTGACAACCACACTCGGCGCGCCTGTTTTCATCTGGATGTTGGTGAAAAGTCATGATTCGCATTAAGAGCTTACACGTGGAATCACGCCTGCTGCCGTTGTCGTTTGACTGTCAGCCGGGCGACATTCTGCATGTTGTCGGCCCGAACGGCAGCGGAAAAAGCACTTTGCTGGCTGCGCTGTCCGGCGTGTTGGACAGTGTTGGTGACATTCACATCGCGGATATGGATGTGCGCGCGGCATCCCTGAGTGAACTGGCGCTGCATCGCGCTTATCTCTCCCAGAGCGAAAAGCCTGCGTTCAATCTCGACGTATTTCAATATCTGGCTTTGTCACTGCCAGCGTGCGCTGCTGAGAAAGGGGATGATGTCAATCAGGTCATTACTTTCATCACTGGGCTGCTGAACATCAACGATAAGCTGCATCGCTCGATCCACCGTTTATCCGGGGGAGAATGGCAACGAGTGCGTCTTGCAGGCAGCTGTCTGCAAATTTGGCCGTCACTGAACCCTTACGCCAAATTGCTCATTCTGGATGAGCCGGCGGCACCGCTGGACATCGCTCAGGAAGGATTGCTGTATTCACTGATTCAGCAGGTTGCCGCTAAAGGCATCACGGTAATCATGGCTAACCACGACCTCAATCGTTCGCTACGCCATGCTGACAAGGTGTTGCTCCTCAGTCAGGGGGTTGTGCACTGTGTTGACACTCCACAAAACGTTCTCACGGAGCAAAATCTGGCTCAAGTGTTTGAAACTTCTGTGAAGCGCGTCGAAGTGGAAGGAAAACCTTACTTAGTTTTCGACTAATTTTGGTGCACAGAGCACAATTTTGGGTCGGCTACCACTTTGGAGTAATCACTCATTTTTACGACATACTCATATTTTTATTTAAAATCAATGGTTTAATAAATTTTAAAAAGTTGGCACGCAAATGGCATTAATAAGATCGATACATTCTCGTTCTTGTTAGGCTTTTTATAGTCTCCTTAGCCACCTTGCTCCCAAGGTGGCCTTTTTTTGTTCTTTTTTTAAGCAAAAACAAAGCATAGTACCAATGTGTATGCACTGATATCTGGGGAATTCGGGATACAAGGGAAGTGATAAACAAAAACGGCCCTGGGGGATTGGGCCGTGAGTGAGAGGTGGACTTGATTAATGCTCTGGGGTTTCCAGTAGTTTAACCGCGCAATCCACAGCATTATGAATGCCTTCAGAACTCTCAAGTTTTCCGGAGCTGGCAGGACCAAGCGCACAAGAATACAACGCCAGTTGCTTATCGAACGGCAAATCTAACTGCTCGTAAAGATTTTGTCGGATCTGGGCGTGTTGTTCAGGTTCTTGGCTAGCAAGGCTAATCAAAGTTTCATAGATAAGCGTTTTCATGTAACTCCCTTTTTATTCTATTGCACGGAGTGCATATGAATTCTATCCGCTTAGCCAAGAAAAATCGCACGTCACAGTCACACAACAAAACATTCAAAAACGATTCACAAGATATGGTACTGTGAAACGCGGTTTATTTGAGGGTTGAGTTAAAAAACAACGCTCAAAGTAACCCAACTCACCAAACTATGTCATCAGGGAGACGTTACGTGTTAAGGGAAATCAACCGAGCGGATTTTGCATCCTTCTGGCCAACATTTTCACGCATCATTCAGGCTCAAGAAACGTATGCCTATGATCCGCACATGACCCAAGACCAAGCATATCAATTGTGGTGTGAAGCGCCGCTGAAGACTTACGTCTATGTTGACGGTGATACCGTTCTGGGAACGTATTACATCAAACCCAACGCGATGGGGCCGAGCAATCACATTTGTAATTGCGGCTATATGGTCGCAGATGAGGCCCGGGGAAAAGGGATCGCGCGCCAAATGTGTGAAGATTCACAGCAACAAGCCTTGGCGCTTGGCTTTGAAGCGATGCAGTTCAACAGTGTGGTTTCGACTAATGAAATCGCAGTGAGCTTATGGCAGAAACTGGGGTTTACGATTATCGGCAGATTGCCTAAAGCCTACCGGCATGGCCGTTTAGGTTATGTGGATAGCCTGGTGATGTATAAATGGTTGAAGTAAAAGCACTGCTTAGTACCAAGACTAAGCAGTGCTGAGCCTCACGAAAGGAGCGTTATCGCTTCAGCCAATAAGCCAGGCACCCCGCGGTCACTGTCATACTCAAGGTGATGATCAGGACGATTCCATCTAAAGCGTCTATGACGCCATACTGCTTGGCCATCACCCCGACAGCCGCAGGCGCGAGACCGCCAAGCAAATATCCTAAGCTTTGAACGATGCCGGACAGACGAATAGCGTCGGTTGGTGTATGCGTTACTGCCAACGGCAGTTGCAGTACCAACGGGAAGAAAATACCAATGCTCATGCTGAGTAATCCTATCAACAACCAAACAGGACCGTTGGCTACATAGCAGATTGGAGCGAGGGTCAACAGCGCCGTGGCCAACAAAACGGTTCTGCTTTCGCTATGACGCAGTGAAGCAACAAACAGCGGATAGGTCAGGCTGGTAAGTGTACCGATGATGATAAACACAAAGGTGTACTGATTGGCAGCAGTTGCGCTTTCGCCCTGAGCGATCAACCATTGCGGCAACCACGCCGCGATGGCGTAATTCAATCCTGATTGAAGGCCAAACAATAGCGTTAACGCGATGATCAGCGATCGTTTAACCACCAGTACAACGTTGACCACAGAGTGAGAATCTTGTTCACGGGATGGCATGCCTGTTGAAAAGGCAATCAGACTCAGCAGAGTTGGCAGGGCCCAAATCGCAAGGCCAAACTCAAAACCGCCCAGAGCGGAGCCAACAGGTGTGGTCAGAATCGCCGCACAGGCAGAACCGATGCCCATGGATGCGGCATACCAACCAATTGCAAGTGGCGTATATCGCCCTGAGTGCTGCTTGATAAAGCCAGACAGCACTGGCCTAATCAGCGCATCACCAATTCCCACCAACAGAGATGTGAACAGCAGAACGCTGAACCAGTATGTCTGCACACGAAGCGTTTCACCAACGGCAACCAACATGAAACCGATTAACAACGTCATCTTTATTCCTGCGCGTTGTGCCGCCCAATGGGCAAGGGGAGAGAGCACCCCCATACACATGACCGGAATAGCGGTCAATAATCCCAATAAACTCTCAGGCACTTGAAAATGCGTTTGAATCTCGGATAGAGCCGGAGCGATGGAGGTGATGCCGGGTCGCAGGGAAAATCCCGCAATAAAGATCAGCGACAGGATGACAAGAAAGGAGGGTTTGTGATTCATAAACAGATATCCGCACTGCGTACTTTGCAGACACATCAACACACAGCGCTCATATACATGAGAACGAGTGCGTTGATTGACGTTAACGCGTACGGATATGTCGTTGGGTATGATAGTGAAGCTCACTGACAAGTCAAATTTTCATAGTGTGACCCAGCTAAATCAATAGGTTTCATATGATTGTTAGAGTGAATGGCTTAAGATGCGCGTAGAGTGATTTATCATGAAAAACAGTGAGTTCACCCAAGCGGGTAAACGGAGTTATCGCGTAGGACAACAACATTCAACATCAGGAGCAGGGTTTGGAACAGGTTAAGGTGGCACAAAAAGAGATTCGGGGACTGACGCTGCGAACGTGCAATGCGGATGAAATGAATCCTCAACGGGCGAAAATACCCGCTCATGTCGCGTACGTCGACGCCAATGTCCATATTGACTATGCGGCTGGCGCCCGTGCATACAGTGTGTACTTCAACTATGCATCGGACGTTAACGGCGAGTTCGATGTGCTGATGGGATCAGATCAGGTAGCAGAAGCAAAAGCCCCCCTGCAGTCTGTCACTATCGAACCGGGTAGTTATCTGAAATTTACTGCCCAAGGTGATTTCCCTGCCGCGGTAATTGAAGCGTGGCAGTCAGTATGGCGTTATTTCAGCGCCGAAGAGTGCGAACACACTCGTGCATACACTACCGATTTTGAGCATTATGAAAATGCGAATACCGTGAGCGTGTATATTGCTTTGCGGGAAGCTTAATGGCTGGTGGGTGGAGTAAAGGACAGCAGATGATGTTGATCACTTGTGTCATCCGTGTAGCGTGGAAACGCATCACATCGTGATTCTGGTGAGGAAGCCGAGTCCTTATCAGGATGGTCCCCATAGAAAATGGAAAGAGTTTATTGCGGGGGCCGTTAAAGGTTGGGCGCTCGGAAGCTTTGTTGCGTCAATGGACGAATTTTCTCGCCACCTTATCTGTGAAAACTGCGGTCATAAAACGATCGAAGACTAGTTCCACCTGATCAAAAAAAGCCAGAGAGTACTCTGGCTTTTTTTATTCGCATACTGAGCTTATTGAGTCAGCTTCGCCAGATCAGCAGGGCGGTAGTAAACCGATTTCAGTACTTTGCCCTGACGAATGGTTTTACCTTCAGAGACAAAATCCTGCGCACATTTTGCGATGATGTAATCGCCTTTCTGCACGGCCATCAGTTTGATGCCTTGTTCTGCGTAGAAAGCTTCAGTTTCTGAGTATTCTTGTTCGTTGCGGCACACTTTACTCATGTTTGAGCTGTGAACTTCGTCCCAGCAAGGAAGGAAGTCGATACCACGGTTCGCAGCAACGTTCAGCAGCAGGTCAATCAAGTAGCTGATCGCCAGGTTATCGCTGACTTTTGCGTCACCCAGGTGCACCAGACGTCCCATCAGTACATAAACGCTATCGACGATCGCATCCGCTTGCTCAGTTTTGTTGTCCGCTTCGGCAAGTTCGGTCAGTTCTTCAATCGCCAGAGAGGTGTGCAGCGTATCTGCTTTGTCATCCAGGCTGGCTGGAGTGGCGACTGGCAGGTCAAATGTGCTACGAAACTCAGTGATGTCGCGGTAAAGGTGATCGTAAATGTCTTGCGTCAGCTTAGATAAATGCATGCTTTCAGTCCGATTGCTTGAAATAAAGCGCCAATGGTAGCAGAGCTTGCCATTGGCGGCTATGTAGAGAAAACGTGTTGTTCAGAAATAATTAAGGCGCTGCAGTGAGCGCCTTAACAGAAGAGATTACAGATACATCTTGGCGAGTTCTGAAGGCTCAACTTCTTTGCCATCCAGATTCGCGTTCCAGTTGGTACCAACCAGCACGCCATCTTCGCCCAGAGTGATCAGCCAATCTTCAACGAAGATATCCAGCGGGATTTCCAGTACTTCGAAATCGGCCCACTCTTCGACGTTATGAAGTTGCGCGTCTTCTTTTGATGACCAGAAAGGCATCACTTCGCTGTCTTCAAACTCGGTCGATTCACAAGACAACCAGCCTTCTTCATTACGCAGACCCCAAACAAGGTTGTTCTCTTGGGATTCTTTGATGAACAATTCAAGGTTGGCTTGAATATCTGTCGTTAATTTGCTCATTTTATTCTCTCACTAAGAATGATGGCGTAAGAGTAGCATTTTCAACGGTTAAATCCCATTAAGATTTGGTGGATGTCCCACTTTTCTACCGTCGAATCCGTTCATTTCACTAGCGGAACAGATAAGGGAACAAGGCCTTACGTTCTGCTTCGGTGAGGTTTGACACGCGTTCAATATTGGTATCGGGAATAGCTTCCGGATTCGGATAATGTTTGAGTACTTTTTCCATACTCTCTTCGCGGATCAGATGAAAGATCGGATAGGGTGCGCGGTTGGTGAGATTTTCCGCATCTTCCGGCTCAGTACCGGCAAAGTAGTAATTCGGATGGAATGTGGCGACCTGAAAAACGCCTTCCCAATCTTGCTGGCGAATCAGAGCTTCGACCCAGTCGATAAAGAAGTTGTAGTCGGTGAAATCTTGCAGCATATCTGGCACAACGACCAGAGTGGTTTCCAGCTCCTGCGGCTCTTTGGTGTCCAGTTCCAGCAGTTGATCAAGAATGTCCTGCAGCAGATCCTCTTCGCGGGTTGCGTTGCTGACACAAATCTTAATTTGTTGGTTGCGCTGAGGTTTGGCCGCAAACGGGCACAGGTTCAGGCCAATCACCACATCGTCTAACCATTGGTTTACGCTGGCGGCGACGGCCTGATTATCGGTAGTTGAGCTCATATTCTTGTCGTCGTTGTTTTAAATTTCGCGGCAAGAATAACACAACTTAGTGAGAAGATTTCAACACTGTGGTTGCGCTGGTCGCTGCATTGCTTTTGTGACGCAGGCTCAGACGCCAACACAGGGTAAACAACACGGCATACAACACCATGCCGCCAGCGGTCACCATCTCCCAGCCGCCATGTTGCCAGCAATACAGCAGATAGAACCCGCCCAGACTGCCGCCGACATAATAGTGCACCAAGTAGAGCGCGGTCGCGGTCGCTTTGGCTTCGGTCGCCTTCTGGCTGACCCAGGCGTAAGCCAATGTATGGGTGAAAAATGCACCAAAGCTAATCAGCATGAGGCCCAGCATCATGAATGGAATCGATTCGACCAGCGCAATCAACATACCGGACATACTCAGCGCGGCGCCCACCACCATACCTGTAATTGGCGGGTAACGTTTGGTCCAGTTAGCGGTGAGTTTTGAACTCAGCGTACCCGCCAGATAGCAGAGGAAAATCAGAGAAGCCAGACCAATTGGCATTGAGTAAGGTTCGGCTACTAAGCGGAAACCCATGACCGAATAGAGGTTAACAAACAGCGCAAAATTGGTGCCGCCAATCAGCATCGCCAGCCAAATAGTGCGGTTGGAAAGGTGTTTGACCAGAGCGCGATTGTGATGGAAAAACATGCCGCGCTGTGGTTTGAAGTTCACTTGAACGGGTAGGCAGGCCAGTACAATCAGCGCGCCGATAAAGGTGAAGCCAGCCATTGCGATCACCGCTTGTTGCCAGCCCAGTGCGTCGGTAAGCAGGCCACCAAAAATACGTCCGCTGATGCCGCCCAATGAGTTCGCAGCGATATAGCCGCCAATGGCTTTGCTGAACGCTTGTGGTGACAGCTCTTCGACCATGTACGCAACCGCAACCGACGCAAACGCCGCCAGCGCCACGCCCATTAGTGCGCGCGCCAAAACTAAAACCCAGAAGTCGCTGCTGATTAGCATCACGGCTCCGATCATCGGCATCGCAAACAGGCCAAGCAGCATCACACGGCGGCGACCAATGGCCTCAGAGCTGATTGCCCAGGGTACTAAACTGACAGAAAGAGCTAAAGTAGACGCTGCGAACAGCCAGTTGATCTGCGTTTCAGAAACGGCGAAATGTTTGGCCATATAAGGCAGCATCGGTTGAAACAGGTAAAGGTTACAGAAAACCAAAAATGACCCAAAGGCGAGGGCGAAGGTTACTTTTCGATACTGGGGGCTGCTCAATTCAATCATGGCGACAACTCAAACTAGGCTCATACGACGATGTGATCAAAGTATCAGTGCAATGCGAATTAATAAAATATATTAAAATTATTGTTGTCATATATTCTGTATATGGAGAAGCCAGACTAAAATGTTTTGGTTATCACCACAGCTTGGAGCCTTATGGAAACCCGTCATCTCAAACATTTTGCTACGGTAGCGCGTAATGAAAGCTTTACCCGAGCCGCACAGGAACTGCACATTGCGCAGCCTGCGTTGAGTATCTCGATTAAGAAGTTTGAGCAGCAACTCGGGGTGGTATTGTTTAAACGCGATGAACGCAAAGTGACGCTCACTCATGAGGGTTCGGTGTTGCTGGAACATGCCACGCGCATTCTGCAGCAAATTGAAGATGCACAACTGGCGATGGATGAACTCAAAGGGCTGGTAAAAGGGGAAGTGCGTCTTGGTGCGCCGAGCATGATGGGATCGTATTTTTTCCCGGAAATCGTGATGGCGTTTAAGAGTCATTTTCCCAATCTTAAAATGACTGTGATTGAAGCGGGTACTCAATCGATTCGGAAAATGTTGTTGTCGGGTGAGCTGGATATCGGCGTAATTCTCAATCACGATCTGCCGCCCGATCTCGAGGTCGATCCGTTGTTGTCGTCACAAATGGTGGCCGTGGTGGGCAAAGAGCACGAACTGGCGCAGCGTAAGCAGATAGAGTTTAAAGAGTTTTTTGAACATGAACTGGTGATGTTCAAGCCCGGTTACTTTCACCGCGAATTTATCGATAAGGTGTGTAAAGAACACAAACTCAGCGCCAATTTTTCTTTTGAAACCAATTTGTTGCCAATGATTTTGAGTATCGTTAAACACGAATACGCGATCACGGCGCTGCTGGAATTGGTCACGGATAACGAACCGGAGGTGAAAGCGATTCCGTTTCACCCGCCAGTCTGGCTCGATTTAGCGCTGGCCTGGCGCAAAGATGGCTACTTGTCTAATGCCGACCGAACTTTTATCGAGTTCGTGAAGCAGTATGTTTAGGGTTTATTTGCTGTTGTAAATACGATCGAAGTTGGTCGGATTCCAGCCAATCATCACGCGGTCACCGATTTTCAGCACCGGTACACTGCGCACACCCATCGCATCGAGTTCTTTGCGGCCGCGTTCCATTTTAGCGTTACACAGACGGTACTTCACCCCTTTAGAATCCAGATAGCGTTGGGCATCTTTGCAGTGTGGGCATTTATCTTTAATGTAAAGGACAACTCGTTTCATGGTGGTGCTCGAAAAGTAGAAAGGCGCAGAGTTTAACGGCGAACGCCAGTTGATGCAAATTGGCGGGATGATTCACAGCCGGGTTTCGGTTACACTTTGCGACCCTAAATTTTTGGCCTGTTAAAGCGTTTCCGTTATGCATCCTGTACTGAAATACATTCAGGGTTATCCTGCCCACATTCTCGAACCGGTTCAGCGAATGGTTGAATCTGGAAAGTTGGTGTCTTGGTTTGAGCAGCGTTATCCTCAGCGTCACGATATTCAGAGTGAAAAAGCGCTGTTTAACTACACGATGGATATCAAAAATCAGTACATGAAAAAAACCGCGCCGCTGAGCAAAGTGGTGTATGACGGCAAGATTCACCTCATTAACAATGCGCTCGGATTACACACTTATGTGTCCCGAGTGCACGGCAACAAAATTAAAGCCAAGAACGAAATCCGTATAGCCAGCGCATTCAAAAACGCACCAGAACCCTTGCTGCGTATGCTGGTGGTGCACGAACTGGCGCATCTACGCGAAAAAGAACACAACAAAGCCTTCTATCAGCTGTGCTGTCATATGGAGCCGGACTATCATCAGCTAGAACTGGATGCACGGTTATATATGATGGTGCTTGAACTGAAGGCGGGAAAGAAAATCGATGTCTAAACCAACACGTCCGTTCACGCGCAAATCGGAGCGCAGCGCTAAGCCGATGGCTAAAGTTCAATCAAGTAGCAAGCTGGCGGGCAAGCCGATGACGAATAAAAATACTCAGGCTCCTCTAAAAGGTAAAGCGGGCTTGCATCCGCGTAACCAGCACAAAGGCAATTACGATTTCCCTGCGCTGTGCAAAACTCTGCCAGAGCTTGAACGTTTTCTGATTAAGAATCCGAAAGGGGAATGGAGTATTCCGTTTTCTGACCCAGTGGCGGTGAAGCTGCTCAACAAAGCATTGCTGGCTCATCATTACGGTGTCACGTTCTGGGATATTCCTGCTGGCTATCTTTGCCCGCCAATTCCGGGGCGCGCGGATTACATTCACCGTGTAGCGGATTTGCTCACTGAAGAGTGCCCCGCACTTAAGCAAAATAGGGTGAAAGCGTTGGATATTGGCGTGGGTGCGAACTGCATTTACCCGATAGTTGGTGTAACGGAATATGGCTGGAATTACACGGGCAGCGATGTGGATCCGGCGTCGGTCAAACAGGCAAATTTGATTGCGCAAGGCAACCCAGTGCTGAAAGGGCGCATTGAATGCCGGTTGCAAAAAAACAGCAAAGCGATGTTCAGTGGCATCATTGGCAAAGATGAGCGTTATGATGTCACCACCTGCAATCCTCCGTTTCATGCTTCTCTGGCTGAGGCTCAGCAGGGCACTGAGAGTAAAATCCGCAATCTGCGCGACAACCAGCGTAAGAAAGGGGTCGCTCAGACTCAGCAGGCCAAAACGGCGCCTGTGTCTCCGACACTGAACTTCGGCGGGCAGAAAGCTGAACTGTGGTGCCCGGGGGGCGAAGCGGCGTTTGTGAAAGACATGGCGTTGGAAAGTAAGAAGTTCGCAGAACAAGTGCTGTGGTTCACGACACTGATTTCTAAGAGCGACAACGTGCGTTGGTTGAAAAAACAACTGGAGAAAGTTGGCGTGCAGTCGATAAAGGTAGTAGAGATGCAGCAAGGACAGAAAGTGAGTCGCTTTGTGGCATGGAGTTTTCAAAATGCTGAGCAGCGCAAGCTGTGGTTGAGCAAAAAATGCTAAGATAAATAACAGGATAAACAGCAGAGGAGGTTGGTCATGGACTTTGAAATCTATACCCCCTGTCAGCCTGATTGGCTATGTGTACCGTTTCTTTCCGTGTTTTCGGTCATTTTGTTGATTGGTCTCGTGCTGTTTATTCGTATCTTGTATCGCGAATACCAAAAAATTCAACGCTCTACTAAAGTTCGCCGTTTGCGCCGCACGCACTATCGCGATCGCAAAGGCGGCAAAGATGGCCGTCCAACTAACATTGGTAAACGGCGCTAATTATTATGGAGAAAGAGCATCCAGCGCTTGCTGATACTTTTTCTCCAGTGCTTTATTACCCGCCTTTTCTTCCAGTTCAATCAAGAGTTGTAAAGACGCCTTTTGGTAACCATAACGCTGATGAAACGCCAGCAGTTTGATTCTCGCTTCTGTGTAATCTCCCCGTTTTATTTCCAGCTTCGCCAGTTGCAGTAAAGACCGAACCCGTGTCGGATCGTGGTCGACAGCACGTTTGAAGTAATAGGCGGCTTTTTCTGGGTCGCCGGATTTGAGTGAACAAAACGCGGCGTTCTCATAGCTGGCGGAAATCAGGTAATAGTAAGGCTGTTCGACAGCGCGGTTAAAGTACTTATCGGCCTGCTGATATTCGCCGTGTTTGCATAGAAAGGTGCCGTAATTGTTGAGCACATTGCCGTTTTTAGGATGATCCCGCAGTGCCGCGCGGTAGGTGTCTCGGGCTGAGTCGGTTTCGCCAACGGTTTCAAAGTAATGCGCCATCGACAGCTGTGAGCGGTAATAGTGCGGCGCGTGCTGCATCGCTTTTTCTAGATTTTCATGCGCTTTGATCATGCTGCCGTTTTCTAAGTAACCCAGCCCGAGTGCGATACGTGATTCGGCCATCTCAACCGGATCGCTTTTCAGATCGCTGTTGTCTGACTCCTTCACCGTAATACAGCCAGTTAAACTCAATACGCACGCCAGTATCCATACATGTTTCATTCGCTCACTCCTTTTCAATGCACAATCATAAGCACATCAGCAAGTTAACCTAGGTAGCGGCAATAACATTGCGAGTCAGTTGGCAAACATACGAGAGTCAATCGCAAAGGATGCGAGGCGAGTAAAAACGTAACGTGCGCATAAAGAAAAGGCCGCTGAAGCGGCCTGAGAGATAGACTTAATCGTCTTTGGTGAATTTGTCTTCGCTGAAGTGCTCCAGATCGTACGGCGTTTGTTGGTACACGCAGTAGTTGAGCCAGTTCGCAAACAACAGATGACCATGGCTACGCCAGCTGGCGCGCGGCTTGTTGTCCGGATCGTCATTCAGGTAGTAGTTGACCGGAATTGCCGGTTCCAGACCTTCCCCCAAGTCGCGAATATACTCATGGTGCAGAGTCAGGGAATCGTATTCTGGATGACCAGTGACGAACACATTGCGTTTGTCTTTGGTCGAGGCCAGATATACCCCCGCCACATCCGAGGTGGCCAGAATATCCAGATCGGTGTGAGTTTCTAAAAAACCCGGCTCAAAATCCGCGTAGCGTGAATGAGGCGCAAGGAACGTATCATCAAAACCTCGGGTCAGCGGATGATAAGGCTGCAGGGTTTCATGGTGATACACGCCAGAGAGCTTCTCGTCACGGGTGCGTTTCGGCAGGTTGTACAACAGTTTCAGGCCAGCTTGCGCCGCCCAGCACACATACAGTGTGGAGGTGACATGCTGTTTGGCCCATTTCATGATCCGTTGTAGGTGATCCCAATACACCACATCCTCAAATTGCACCAAACCTAAAGGCGCGCCAGTAATGATCAGGCCATCGAAGTTACGGTGGCTAACGATTTCAAACTGACGGTAGAACTCATTCAGGTGCTCTTCTGGAGTGTTTTTGCTTGGGCGATCATCAATGCGCAACAATTCAATGTCCACCTGAAGTGGCGAGTTGGACAACAGGCGCAGGAACTGCGTCTCTGTCTCAATCTTTTTCGGCATCAGGTTTAAAATCAAAACTTTAAGCGGACGAATTTCTTGCGTGGAGGCACGCGATTCTGGCATCACGAAGATATTTTCATTGCGTAGAACATCAGTTGCAGGCAATTGATCGGGGATCTTAATTGGCACAGCTTTCTCCCTAAGCGTTACGTTTGGACGTCTATACATCTAGACTTATAACCCAACTCCCTAAAGTTGTCGATAGCAAAATGCAGCCGGCTCGAATTTAAGTTAGTATGAAAGCCACGATTTTCCTATTCCAAACCCACTATGCCACTCACTCTGACCCTGATTCGCGGCCTGCCAGGCTCCGGCAAATCCACCCTTGCGAAAACCTTGCCCGGAGTGCATCTGGAAGCGGACATGTTTTTTGAGAACGCACAGGGCGAATATCATTACCGCCCGGAATTGATTTCCAAGGCGCACGAGTGGTGTCAGCGGGAATGTGAACGCGCATTGGCGCAGGGGAATAGCGTGGTGGTGGCGAACACGTTTGTGCGTCATTGGGAAATGACTGCATATAAAAAACTGGCGCGAAAATATCGCGCCAGATTAGTTACCAAAGTCTGTCGGGGGGATTTCCCGAATGTTCACGGTGTCGACTCCGCCACTATCGAGCGTATGCGCCAAAAGTGGCAGGACTAAAGCGATTAATCGCGGTGCGCCAACTCACCTTGACCGGTGCGTGTAAACTGCCACCAAGCCAGCGTGCCCCAGGCGAACGTTTGCAGCCACAACAGTGTCCATTGAGGCGCTATCTGACGCCATTCTGAGCCCATCTGGTTTAACGCTAAAAAGCCCTGAATCCCCGGCGTACTCGGAAACAGTTTTGATATCCAAACCAGCGGGGCTGGAATTGCTTCAACAGGCCAGATAAAGCCAGCTGAAAATACCAATGGCATTGAGCTGATCAGTACTACCAGTGTCACCAGTTCCCGGCGCGGCGTTAATGCACCAAGCCAGATGCCGATAAAACAGGCACTGAGCAAGAAGGGCAGCAAGAGGGTGAGGAGCTGTCCGCCACTGGCGAGGGTGTTCACTCCGTGGGTGGTAAAACTCGCCCCGAAGTAGTACATGCTGAGCAGATAATAGATTGCGATGATGATCGCGCTGCGCACCAGAATCAAACGCAGTGGTGACACGCGGCTCCAATAGCCCCGGCCCTGTTTCTGTGTTCCCACCATCAAACCTGACGACATCGCCAGCGTTTGTTGCAAAATCAGCACGAAGACGGCCGGAACGACATAATCGACGTAGCCCATACGTGGGTTGAAGGTCGGCTTGAGATTGGACTGCATGGCTGAATAGTGATGGGCAGCCAGTGCCATCGGCTCACCGTCGATCACCAGACGCGAGACTTTGGCTTTGGCCGACAGTGTGCCGCCCGCCTGCGCCAGGCCCTCTACAATCGTGCCGTAGACCAGAAAATAGGACGCATCACCGGCATACGCCAGTGTCGGGCTTTTACCCAGCAGCAAGTCTTTATAAAAATGTTCCGGGATCACCAAAATTCCGCTGACTTTGCCATCGAGAAAAGCGTGTTTCGCGTCTTCAATAGAATGGTCCCGTTGAACCACCTGCACCTGAGGTGTGGCATCCACCATTCGCTCCAACTGATAGCTGGCCTGGCTCTTGTCGAGATTGACCACCGTGATTTTTTGCTCGCGCGGCGTTTGATGGCTGTAGGGAAGCGGATACAGGAACGAATAGAACACCACGCCGCCAATCATGGTGAGCATGACCACCGGATTGGTCAGCAGGGCTTTGAGCTCGGCTTTAAACAGTTCAAACAGGGTCATGAGTACTCCTTACTGTTTGCTCTTTGCTTTGATGCTTGCGAATTAACGCTAACGTCAGCAGCAGTGGCAGCACATAGCCCACCATTGGCCATAAATGGGACAGCGATTTTGCTGCGCTCAGTCCGTAACTGACTTGACTGACCTGGACTT
Source organism: Vibrio sp. bablab_jr001 (assembly GCF_016464285.1). Lineage (NCBI taxonomy): Bacteria > Pseudomonadati > Pseudomonadota > Gammaproteobacteria > Vibrionales > Vibrionaceae > Vibrio > Vibrio sp. bablab_jr001. The sequence continues at coordinate 17,029 of NZ_JACDWZ010000077.1, read as the reverse complement.
CAATATAGTGACTGATGGGCAGTAGGCTGCGCCATGCCTGAGCCAGAGAACCCATATCGGAGGTCGGAAAGGTGATGCCCATGAAGGCAAAGCTGGGCGCGGTGAACGCACCAGCAAAACTCATTGCGCGCGCTGGATCGAGCGTGAGGAAGTAGAACGCGGCGCCCATGATCATGCAGGCTATGGCTGTCAGCATTTGTGCGCCAATCAGTACCGCGAAACTCCCATGCATCGGCCACTGCAGCAGTGAGTAAAACCAGATGAGAAACGCCGCGCCTTGCAGCACAAACATCGGGTAGTAAGGCAATAACGTACGAGTCAGATTCAACAGCGGTTTGTCACCCAACCAGGCTTTCAGTCCGTATTCGCGATAGTTGGCAGTCAGAATCAAAATGGTACTGACTACAACCACAATCTGCCACAATGCCGGCACAATCGCAGACACCAGAAACTGGGCGTAGTTGGTGTTTTTGTTAAACAGCGCCGTAATTTGCGTGCGTACCGGAACGGAACGGCCCATGGCGCTCAGTGTGGTTTGTTCACCGGAAGCGAGTGTTTTCACCACGTCAATCTGAGCGTTGAGTGTTCCCTGCGCTTGCACTACCGCTGAGTTAATTAAACGACCAACCAGAATGTACTGACTGTTGTAAAAAGTAGTGACTCTCGGCTGTTCGCCACGATAAATGGCTTTATCAAACTGATAGGGAATCACCACATACGCATAAATGTCGCTGGTTACCATGTCATCTTTAGCTTGAGCCACGTTCTGATATTGGCGCGTGACTGACAGCGTTGACGTGGCATCCAGCTCTCTGACTAACTGACGTGAAAGCTGGCTGTGTGACAAATCGACCACACCAATCGGCAGGTTCTGAACCACACCCGCAGAAAAGATCCACCAGATGGAACCGGCCAGCAGAATAGGTACCCAAGTCAGGCAGGCCAGTAACCAGTGATCATGACGCAGCAGTTGCCATTGCGAGGGGATAGCGCGGCGCATCACTTACAACTCAACCACCACGCTCATGCCCATGCGCAGATTCGTTTCTGGCGCAGTCGGGCGAGCTTCTACTTCAAAGGTACGCAGGTCAAAACCTTGCGCAGCATCAGTTGAGCGCCAAGTCGCGAAATCACCCATCACAGCGACATGGGTCACTTTAAACTCCACCGACTTGTTCAGCGCAGGCAGATAGGCATTAAACGTGGTGCCTTTCTGGAAATGGCTCAACAGATCCTCACGCACGTTCAGCACTGCCCACGAATCTTCGCGATCAACCACCGTCACCACAGGAAACCCCTGAGGAGCCAGTTCGCCGCTTTGCATTAACACCTGCGACACTTCACCATCAAACCAGCTTTCGATTTTGGTGTCTGCGGCATAAGCTTCTACTTCCGCTACGGCACCTGCGGCCATACGCGCTTTCTCCTGCGCGGCTTGTTTGGTTTCTGCGCGAGCGCCTTCTTTGGCCATTTCATACATCTGGAATGCCGCACTTTCGGTGTATTTCGCCGCTTGCCACTGAGTATTGGCCTCATCGCGTTTCTGTTCGGCAACCACGCCATCTTTATACAGGTTGTTCACGCGCAGGTAGGTTTTCTCTGCCAGTTCAGCCGCGGCTTTGGCTTTCATCCATTGGTCTTTCGCGGCGCGAATCTGTTGCTCGCGAGCGCCATTTTCGGCTTCTTGTGCCAGCGCGCCAGCAGCTTTCTGACCTGCGATGGCTTGCTCCAGTTTGGCTTCAATTTCCGGGCTGTGCAGGGTGAAAATCAGCTGACCTTTTTTCACTTCATCGCCTTTACGCACGTAAACCTGATCGATTCGCCCCGGTACTTTGGACGAGATGCTGTATTGCTGAGATTCAATCTGGCCTTGCAAGCGCACAGGCTCTGGTTGGTAGGCCTGATAAAAGCTGTAACCAATCCAGCCCGCGGCTGCTAAGACAGTGACTGCAAGAAGAGAGGATTTTGCCGCTTTCATGAAGGATCCTTTTGCGTGTTGAACTGGTTATTGGAATGCTGAGTGACCAGAGGAATCGCACTCTGGGTGTATTGCGGGAAGGTGGTCATTTCGCTGGAGATCGCCAGAAGTTTGGTGAGCGAAATCAGATAATTAAATCCGGCCGCCGCTTGTTGGGTACGAATGCTGGCTAGATAGAGTTCGGCATCCACCACATCCAGAGAGGTCGATAACCCTTGGCTGAACGCTTTCTGGCGCAGAGAGAGGTTCTCCTCTGCCAATTTCAGGCTTGAATTGAGCCCTTGAACTTCTTCCAGTGCCTGCTCGGCCTCTTTGTAGGTTTTCTCAACCAACACACTGAGATCTTGCTTGGCTTGCGCGCGCAGATATTTTACCTGCGTTACGGTGCTGCTGGCGGCCTTCACTTGCGAGCTGCGGCCTGTGTTTTCAATCAACGGCACGTTGACGCCCACTCCAACCATCCAGTCTGGCGCGATTTGGCTGGCAAGCGAGTCATCTTCGTAGAGGTTGTAGGTCCCGTAAAGATAGACCTCAGGATAGTATTTGCCTTTTTCCGCTTTGATGAGGCTGGAGGCCTGCTTCTCTTTGGCTGCCAGCATATCCAGTCCCGGATAAGTAGCCAGTGTTTGATCAATGAAAGCGCTCATTGGCGGCAGGCTGTTATTAATAAACAGGCCGCCACTTGGTTCAACGGTTTGATTCTGGCTGAGGATTTGTGTCAGTGCGCTCTGCGCGATATCGAGATCCTTTTGTGCTTTTTTACGCTCGACGGTGGCTTTGTCCAACGAGGCATCCGCCTGCAGGCGTTCGACATGTGCGATCTGGCCTTGCTGCTCGAGTTTAATGGCATTGTCGCGATGTTTGGTCAGACCTTGCTCTACGGCGATGCGGGTTTGCAGTACTTCTCTGGCGAGGACAACACTGAAATAGTATTTGGCGAGATCTTCATAGCGAGCTTGGGTTTCCATCGCCAGCTTGCTTTGCGCTTCTTCTTTTTTTCCTTCCGCTGCATCTTGCGCCGCAGTAATACGACCACCTGTGAAAATGGGCCACACGGCGCGAATGGAAGAACTGAACACGTCGCGCTCAGTAATGGTAGAGGTCAGCGAGCCCAGAGAAGCGAATAAAGGGGCATAGGCCGCGAGGGAAGCAGGAATCCCACCGGCGCTGTCGACGATTTGCTTTGCTGATACAGTCACATCCTGATCAAGACGAGTGTAATTGGCACCAACCGTCACGGAAGGCAAATTCAGATTCGATGTCGAGTCTTGCAGGTGTTCAAAGTGTTCGACGTTGGCTCGTTCAGCAGCTAATGAATTATTGTTTTGCTGCAATATTTCCCAGGCTTGCTGGAAAGAGATAGGCGCAGCGAATACTGACGAGGTCCCCAACAGCGAACACATCAGCATACTGATGGATTTCACTTTCATGCTTTAGCTCAGAATAGGGTTTTAGAGTTAATGCTCTATATTATAGATTTTCTGCCTGACGTGACAGAATTTTAAAAAGCCATCAGCAGTATATAAGAAAGTGCAACAGATGTAATAACGCGCTGACCCGGTTTGCGAAGTCAGCGCGATGTTAAATGCGGGGATAAGAAGGGCACAAGAAATCAGCACGCCAAATAAGCTTTTTGGTTCCTTGCATCGTGATCAACACGTCTCTGCCGGACATTTGAGGAAATGCGAGCAGTACGCGCAGTTGATCGTCGTCTTCGGTTTCGAGTTCATAAGCACGCACATGAGTAAATGTTGAGTGCAGATTCTCGAACAGCATGTCGTGAGACAAGCATATCCCGAAAGCATCTCTTTCCATGGTGAGTTTCCTTCTGACTATGTAGTGGTTAAGCCGCAATCACGATTTGAATAGTTATGTATAAGTTGTGATTGTTTTTACAACGCTTCAGTCCTCACTGCCCATTGAGTATATCGGCTAATCACTCAAACGAACTAAAAATAACCTAAATGTGGTGTGATCCATGCCACGTTTTATGGGTGCAAAAAATTTTAGTTTGTTGATGATTTATTGCTCACTTTGAGGCGTTTTTTTAGTCGCTAAATTTCCTTATCGAAATGAATAGGTTGGGGACTATCACAGGGCTCACAGTTCTCAGCCGCACTTTTCGCCCTGTTGTTAAATAAGTGTTAGCTTTGTGCGCAACAAGGAGAAATCGATGACATGGAACAGCATCAGCTTCCGAAAACGAATGCTGATCATTATGACTTTATCCGGTTTGATTGAACTGCTGGTGCTGGTGGCGGCGGGTTTTGTTTACATAAAACATGCACAAGAAGAAGAAATGGGGCTAAAGGCGCTGGGCGTGGCTTCGTTTCTGGCCAGTTCGCCAGCTGTCATCGATCTGATCCAAAAAGGCGATGCTTCTGATGCTCAACAAGAGCGTTTTCGGGATCTGACTCAGCTCATCGGTGCCGCGTTTATCGTGATTGGTGACGAGAAAGGTATTCGACTTGTTCATCCGCTTGACCGCCGTATCGGCAAACCGATGGTAGGGGGCGATAACGAACGCGCACTGAATAACGGTGAAGCTTACGTCTCGTTTGCACAAGGATCCCTCGGTAAGTCGGTGCGCGGTAAATCGGCGGTGCTTGACGCTAATGGCAATATCATCGGTGTGGTCTCGGTCGGTTATTTGCTGGAGCGCCTGCAAGATCGCATTGAGCCGTATCTCATTTACCTGATCGGCATTACTTTTCTGGTGGTCGCCGCGAACGGAGTGGTGTCGAGCTATGTCTCCCGCCGTTTCCAGAAAGCGATACTGGGTTTTGAGCCGGAAGAGATTGGCCGCTTGTATGTCGAACTTGACGTAACGATGAGCACCATCAAAGAGGGCATTCTCAGTATCGACGACAAAGGAATACTACGCTCGATAAACAAAAGTGCCTGTGAAATTCTCGGTATTGATCGTGACAAAGCCCTCAACCGTTTACTCACCGATTCGCTGCCGGACAGCGATCTGTATACGGTGCTGGAGTCAGGCGAGATAGACCACGACATTGAACTTTATCTGAATAAGCAGCGTTTGATTGCCAACCGCAGCCCGCTGATTGTGGATGGTAAAGTTGTGGGGGCGGTATCGAGTTTCCGTTTACGCGATGAAATTAATGATTTGACTGAGCAGCTGTCGCAAACCAAAGAGTACGCAGAAATGCTGCGTTCACAAACCCATGAACACCGTAACAAGCTCAATACCATCAGTGGTTTGGTACAAATGGGCGAACTGGAAGCGGTACAGCAGTTGATTGGGCAGGAAACCGCGCATTATCAGAGCTTGATTGAGTTCTTGCGCGAGACAGTGAAAGATCCGCTGATTGCCGGCATGTTGCTGGGTAAAACGGAACGTGCGCGTGAAATTGGTTTGGAGCTGCGCGTGGATGAGGGATCTCATCTTGCGGCGCTGCCTCAGCGTATTAACGCAGAAGATATCGTGACCATTTTGGGAAACCTGATCGATAACGCCTTTGATGCCACGCTGAGTGTCATTCGCAGCGAGCAGCCTATCCCGCAAGAGCGACGTATAATTGATGTATCTATCAGTGATTACGGCAATGAAATTATATTGGAAGTCGAAGACCAGGGTTGTGGACTTCCCACTGATGTCGATCCGGAAGTGCTGTTGCAAAAAGGGATTTCCAGCAAAGCCAAACAGAACCGCGGCGTCGGCCTGTTCTTGGTCAAACAGCTGTCGGATAGATATCAGGGACAATTAGAAATGGTCAGTGATAAGGAATTTGGTACACGTATGACGGTTTATTTGCCGAAGGAAGAAATGCAATGAGTACCCGGGTATTGATCATTGAAGATGATGTCGCGATTGCTCAATTGCATCACAAATATCTCAACCAGATCGGCGGCTTTGAAGTGGTAGGGATTGCCACAACTCAGGCAGAAGCAGAGTTGCAGCTCGACGTTCTAAAGCCGGATTTGGTGTTGTTGGACGTCTATCTTCCGGATGGTACGGGCCTCGATATATTGCAGTGGGTGCGTGGCCGCAATGAGTGTTGCGACATCATCTTAATCACTGCCGCCCGTGATGTGGAAACGCTGCAGCAGGCTATGCGCGGAGGCGTAGTGGATTACCTGCTTAAACCGGTCATGTTTCCGCGTCTTGAAGCGGCGCTGAACAAGTATCAGGCCCGTCAGGTTGAGCTTGGCCGGGTCGCCGATCTTGATCAGGGAATGGTGGACAAAATGCTCACCGCACACACTCAATCCGAGCCCGGTCAGCAGCGACTGCCGAAAGGGATTGATTCGGTCACGCTGGACAAAATCCGTCATCTGTTTCGCCAACCTGTCAGCCTGACCGCTGATGAAGCGGGGGAACGCATTGGGGCCAGTCGCACCACGGCGAGGCGCTATCTTGAATATTTGATTGGTTCTGGAGAGCTGGAAGCCGACGTGCGTTATGGCAGCGTAGGGCGTCCGGAGCGCAGCTATAAGAAAGTCCTACGCCATTGAACGAACGTATCGTCTAGACGAACCTTCTATCCCTATCTACAGTTAAATTCAGACGTCGTCTGAACAATCAGGTAGGGTGTTATGAAGATAGGTAACACGTTCGTTAAAGTGATTTTTGTTTGGGTATGTTCGTTCTCCGGTGCCTTTGGCGCCACTTTGGATTCTCTGACCTATTACACGGAAGAGTATCCGCCTTTTAATTTCCATCAAAATGGTCAGGTGACGGGTATTTCGGTCGACCTGCTTCTTCAGGCTGCTCAAGTCGCAGGCATTACTTTGCCGCGCGATCACATCGTTTTGCAGCCTTGGGCGCGCTCTTATCGTTCGACTATTTTGCGTCCGGGTTCCGTGCTGTTTTCCACCACTCGCACTCAACATCGGGAAGATCTGTTTCACTGGGTCGGCCCGATTGACGACATCAAAGTCGTCATCATTGCCCGCAAAGGCAGTGGTATTGAGGTGGATAGTCCGCTGGACATGGCGTCTTACCGCATTGGTATCATTCGTGATGACGTGGGTGAGCAGATGCTGCTGCAGTTTGGTGTGCCACGAGAATCGATGCAAGAAGCGGCGTATGTCAGCGTACTGGCTGAGCAGTTGCTCAAGAAACGCATTGATTTAATTGCTTATGATGAACGTTCAGCACAGTGGTGGATCAAACAAGCGGGCTATAATGTCGAAGATTTTGAAACTGTTTATGTCCTCAAAGAAGGATTGTTGTACTATGCGTTTAACAAAAACGTCGATCAAAGCTTGTTGAACGACTTACAAAAAGGTATTGATACAATTAAAAATACCACCGGTAAAGATGGCGTGAACCTGTATCAGGCGATCTTGAACAAATATCGATGACTGGCCTTAAAGATGTAACCATTATGAGCAACCCAAGCAGTACAATCTTATTAGAAAGCGGCACCAACGAATTAGAGATTATCGAATTCCACTTGGAGAAGCTGCTGCCGAGCGGTCAAACCAAAACCTGTTATTACGGCATCAACGTGGCCAAAGTGCGTGAAGTGATTCGCGTGCCGGAAACCACGGACTATCCGAATGCGCAGCCGCACATGATAGGGGTGTTTTCATCACGGGAGATTCTCACGCCACTGGTGGATCTGGCAGGCTGGCTCGGTGTACCGACTCGCAAAGAGATCGACAACAAGTTCGTCATCGTGACCGATTTCAACCGCATGACCAACGGCTTTCTGATTGACAGCATCAGCCGCATTCATCGTATTTCCTGGAACGATGTGGAATCGCCAAGCCAGTTCTTAGAATCTGGTGAGCAGGATTGCGTCGTTGCGGTCGTGCGCAAAGAAGGCAAGTTGATCATGATTCTCGATTTTGAAAAGATCATTGCCGACATCAACCCGGAACTGAGTATGGAAAAATACGATGTGAAGGTAGACCGCTCGGTGGATCTTAACCAGAAAATGGTCGGCAAACGTAACGCCAAAACAGTCATGGTGGTGGATGATTCCGCCTTTATTCGCAGCCTGATTCAGGACACCCTGAGCACCGCAGGTTATAACGTGATTGCGTGTAAAGATGGTGGCGAAGCGTACGAAAAGTTGATGGATATTCAACGTATTGCCAAAGAAGAGAACCTGCCAGTGAGCGAGCTGATCGATGCCATCGTGACCGACGTGGAAATGCCGCGTATGGACGGGATGCACTTGGTCAAACGCCTGCGTGACAGCGAAGTCTATACAAAGACACCTATCGTGATGTTCTCCTCCCTGATGAGTGAAGATAACCGTCACAAAGCCATGACGCTTGGTGCCAATGACACCATCACCAAGCCTGAAATCGGCAAACTGGTGAGTATGATGGATAACTATATTTTCGGTTAAGCGCGAATTAGTAGTAAAAAACGGAGCCAAGGGTTCCGTTTTTTTATGTGCAAAACTCGAAACCTGCCCGCTGCGCAGCTTGGGATTAGGATCATAAATTCCGGCACTCACGCGAATGTAACTTTCTTTCAGTTCCAGCCGCGCTTCAACCTACCGAGTGTTACCCGCTTCACTGAAATGGCCAGTGATATGAAACTCATCACCACTTATATCCCTGCCGAATGTGAACTCTCCCAATATTTTGATTTCTCATCCTTTTCATCTACGCCCATACCAGGGAATTGCAAGGGGGAGGTCATCAAAAGCTGTCCAATTATAACGTTATTGTGCGTAGTCAGGTGCATATGACGGCGCATGTCAGGGTTTGCTGCCATTTCGTTTTTGAGCAGCACCCAATAACGTAAACCTTATGGACAGAACGATGAATACAAAGCTAACGAGAATAACCATCGCGTTTGCTTCACTGGGACTCTTGGCCGCCTGTAATGATGGCAGTTCCAGCGAAAGCCAGACGATGAGCGTTCAGGCGATGGATGGCTATTTGAATCAGGCTGTGGTGTGGCTTGACGTCAACGGCAACTTTGAACGTGACAGTGATGAACCGCAAGCCACTACCGGCGAGCAGGGGCGTGCGGAGATTGATCTTTCCGCCTTCAATGGTGACCCCGACAGTTACACCTTGATGACAGAAATCATACAGGGACAAACCATTGACGAAGATCTGCCCGGTGTGACTGTGTCACGCGGCTACATGATGTCGGCACCGAAAGGCTATCGTCAGATCACACCGCTCACCACTATGCTGCATGCCAAAATGGAAGATGGTCTGAGTGAAGCGCAAGCTCTGGCCGCGCTGCGCGAGGATCTCAATCAACCGGATCTGGACCCGAAAGCGAACTACATCGCTGATGGCAATACACTGGTGGCACAGTCCGCGAAAGCTATGGCGCAAATGATGCCGGAGCAGTTCGATGCCAATCTGATTGGTCAGCATGCCGAACAAATGGCGCAAGGAGCCAAAGCGATTGGCGAGGAAATCAAAAACGCGCGCGAAAATGGTGGTGAAGTCGATCTTGGCAATAAAACGCTGACTTTCGATGAAAATGGCCGTCCTGTCATCATGGTCGATAGCGACAAAGATGGCGTTGCCGATAACGTGGATGCGTTTCCGCATGATCCGAATGAATCCGTAGACAGTGACAACGACGGCATTGGTGATTTCGCCGATAGCGACGATGACAACGATGGTTGGTCAGACGCAGATGAACGCCGTCTGGGCAGCGATCCCTATGATGCCAGCAGTGTGCCTGCGGATCTGGACAATGATGGTATCGCTGACGTTGACGACACTGATATGGATAACGATGGCGCGTTGAACAGCGATGATGCTTTTCCGCGTGATCGTTTTGAAAGCACCGATACCAATGGCGATGGCTTGGGCGACTTCGCTTCCAGCGATGATGATGCCGATGGTATTCCGGACAGTATTGATCCTCAGCCGAAAAATCCTGACAACGCGACAGAGACGCCGACCCCGACATACAGCGAAGCGGTCGTGTATTACCATCGCTTGGATGCCAACTACGCTGGATGGGGATTGCATCTTTGGAATGGCGGCAGCTGCGATTCGGTTGCCGACGAAACCTTGAGCAGCGTAAGCTGGGGCGCGCCACTAAGCTACACGACTATCGACGGTGACTATGGCGCTGAGTTCCATATTCCGCTCAAAGCAGAGCATGGCAATTGTATGAACTTCATCATTCATAACGGCGATGACAAAGCGCTGGGTGGTGATGACCTGAAGCTGGATTTTTCCAAAGGTAACACGCTCTACACTGAGCATGGCAGTAGTGTCCTCAAATACTCGCCGAATGAACAAACGACGGTCACGATTGAAGGGGCATCAGCGCACTGGATGGCAGCTGATTCCATCGCCTGGCAAACCACTGATGGCGCCAGCAGTTATCAGTTGTGGAGCCGTGCTGCGGGCAATGGCGATATCAACGAGCCATCGCAGTTCGTTGCTTATCCGCTAGCGCAAGCGGGAGTGGTGAGCAGCACTCACTATCCGCATTTGAGTGGCCTGGTGAATTTTCAACTGGACGTGACGGCTGAACAGGCTAAAGCACTATTGAAAACCGAACTGCTGGCCGTTGCACTCAATAGTGAAGGGCTAGTGTTGGCAGCCACGCAGTTGCAAATCCCTGGCGCCGTGGATGCGTTGTACACCGGCGGAGAGAACGATGCGGATGAAGCGAAGCTGGGTTCCTGGCTGGCTGACGGCAAAGCACATTTTGCTCTTTGGGCACCCACCGCACAAAGCGTGGAGCTGTATCTTTATGATGCGGATAAAACGCTGCGTCAGGCGTCGCCTGTTATGATGAGCGAAGACCCGGCGACGGGTATTTGGCATTATCAGGGCGATGAAGCCGCCTTGAATCAGGTCTACTATCGTTATCGCCTGCGTGCTTATCATCCGAAAACCCGTCAGGTGGAATGGATGATGACCACCGATCCTTACTCACTCTCTCTCAGCACCTCCAGCCTTTACTCACAACTGGTCGATCTGGAATCGCCGCAGAGTAAACCGTCAGGCTGGGACAACCAGATGGTTCCCGAACTGAGCGCGCCGGAAGATAACATCATTTATGAAGTGCACATTCGTGATTTCAGCGCCAGCGATACCAAAGGTACACCGGAACTCAATGGCAAATACCTGGCATTTTTGGAAGAACAACGTGACAGTGTCGCGCACCTGAAAAGCTTGCGCGATGCCGGCCTAACGACGGTGCATCTGCTGCCAAGTTACGATCTGGCGTCCATCCCTGAAGAGAGTCGCCGCCGGGTCGATCTTAATGACACAGTCGCTAAGCTGTGCGATCTCAATCCAAGTGCGACATTGTGCAGCAATGGCACGGATCGCGGCGCGACAATTTTGTCTCTGCTGGAGCAGGCGGATCCTGCCACCGAACAAGCGCAGGCATTGATGGCCGACATTCGTCCGCTCGACAGTTTTAACTGGGGTTACGATCCATACCATTACTCGGCGCCGGAAGGCAGCTACGCCGTAAACAGTGAAGGATTGGCACGCATCAAAGAATACCGCCAGATGGTGCAGAAGCTGCACGAGTTTGGTTTCAGAGTCGTGCAGGATGTGGTGTACAACCATACCTATTCATCGGGGCTGTACGATAAATCGGTCCTCGATAAAACGGTTCCGGGTTATTACCACCGTTTGAACCCGGTGACAGGGGCGGTGGAAAACTCAACCTGTTGTGATAACACGGCTTCTGAGCATCGTATGTTCGAAAAGCTGGTGGCTGACAGCGTGAGTATGTGGGCCAAAGAGTACAAAATCGATGGCTTCCGTTTTGACTTGATGGGTCATCTGATGAAGTCCAGCATGCTCAAAGTGTATGAACAGGTGAAAGCGGTCGACGAGGATACCTGGTTCTACGGTGAAGGCTGGAACTTTGGTGAAGTGGTCAATGGCGCACGCGGTGAAAACGCCACGCAATGGCAGATGGCTGGAACCGGAATCGGGACTTACAACGATCGTCTGCGTGATGGTGTGCGTGGTGGCGGCCCGTTCGACAGTGGCGCAGATTTGCTTAATAACCCTGGTTTTGCCAATGCTGGTGACCGATTCAGTGATGAGCTGAAATCACGTATGGATCTGATTCGCTACGGCATGGCGGGAAATCTGCAAAATTATCCGCTGAAAACCTACAGCGGGATGGTGGTATTGGGTAAGGATTACCTCTATGGCGACCAAGGAGCCGCGTATACGTTGGATCCGCAAGAGTCGGTAAACTATGTCTCCAAGCATGATAACCAGACGCTGTGGGATTTTAACCAATACAAAACGGATGCGTCAGTCTCGTCGGCTGATCGCGCGCGAATGCAGATTGTCGGGCTCGCGCCTGTGCTGTTGGGGCAAGGCGTGCCGTTCCTGCATATGGGATCAGAGCTGCTGCGTTCCAAATCCATGGCTCGTGACAGTTACGACAGTGGTGACTGGGTCAACCGGGTTGATTTCAGTAAACAGACCAACAACTGGAACGTCGGTCTGCCACGCGCTGATAAAGATCAGGCGAACTGGAGTGCGATTCAGTCAATCATTAGCAATCCGAATACGGTGGCCTCACCGAAAGACATTGCCTGGAGTGATGAAGCATTTAAGACGCTGCTGAAAATTCGCTCTGGTACACCGCTGCTGCGTTTGCTGACGCAGGATGAAATTGTTACACGCGTACATTTCCACAACACGGGGTCGGATGCTCTGCCGGGCCTGATTGCGATGTCGGTGGACGACGGTATTACCTCCGGCGCGGATCTTGATGCCAACTACGATGCGATTGTGGTGATCATCAACGCCAACACGGCAGCACAAAGTATCACGATGGATGAAGCGTCTGGATTCAGTTTGCATCCGCTGCTGGCCAATGCGTCCGATTCGGTGGTGCGCAGTGCCAGTGTCAGCGGTCATACTTTCTCCTTCCCCGGGCTCACTGCCGCGGTGTTTGTTCTGCCGCAACAAGGCGAGCAGGGCACGGGTATTCAGGTTGCGTCACAACAAGCCGACCAGGCCCCTTACGGGTCAACCACTGTGTATCTGCGTGGTTCGATGAATGGCTGGGCAACCAGCACCGCTTTTGAGTATGTCAAAGAAGGGGTTTATCAGGTCAGTGCCTACCTTCAACCGGGTGAGTACGAGTTCAAGTTTGCCAGCGACGATTGGGCAACCGTGAACCTCGGGTTTGGCTCAGTGACAGACAACAGCGGACTGTTGCAGGACGCTGGTGGCAACTTCAAACTCACGCTGAGCGAAGCAGGGCTGTGGCACTTTGTACTGAATGCTTCGGATACTGCGCATCCGAGTCTCTCGCTCAGTCAAACGGATTATGCCTGTTATCAGGATGACGCTCCGGCCTGTAACCTGCGTATTTATCAGGTGATGGTGGAGTCTTTTGTTGATGGCGACAGCGGTGCAGACTACGGCGTCGGCTATGGCAGTTCGCATCACAAAGGCGACTTACAGGGCATCATTGATAGCCTCGATTACATCGCAAGCTTGAATGTCAACGCCATCTGGCTTACCCCTGTGTTTGATTCGTGTGCAGGAACAGGTACAGACAACAAACTCGATGCGACTGGTTATTTTGCGTGTGATTACTTCAATGTCGATCCGAATTTTGGGACCAATGCACAACTGAAAACGCTGATTGATACAGCGCATGCTAAGGGCTTGTACGTGTTCCTTGACGGCGTTTTCGGTCACACTCATGTCAACACCGTCAAAGCTTCACCAACCGGGAAACTGCCGCAACTCAAAGCGGGTGAAAGCGGTTATCCGGGGCAATTGGTGGTGTACCCGAGCGCGGACAGTGAAGCCTTCTTCCAGGAAGTGGCGACGTACTGGATCAGTCAGTATCACATTGATGGCTGGCGTCTGGACCAAGCATATCAGGTACCGCTGGCAACCTGGCGCAACCTGCGCTCGGCGGTTGAAAGTGCAGCGGCGGCCAACAAAGCAGCTGGCGCGCAGTGGGGTACGCTGGGTTATATGGTCGGTGAAGTGTGGAGTGATGCTAATTCCATTACCGAACAGGCTTATGGCAGTGATGATGCGCCCGCTCTGGCTTCAGCCTTCAACTTCCCGCTGCGCTATGGCCTGGTACAAGCTTTGGCGGTTGAGGAGTCGGGGGCGTCAGCTAACGCACGAGCGCTCGATGCGTCTTGGAATACGCGTAGCCTGTCACCGTATCACGCCATGCCAAACCTGATGTTGGGCAACCACGATTTGGTGCGCTTTGGTGATTTGATTCAACGTGGCAACCTGGGCGATTTCTACGCACGCTATCAGGCAGCCATGACATTCCTGACGGCTTATTCCGGACCCATCACACTCTATTACGGTGAGGAAATTGGCGATGAAGTGGCAGATTTTGCGACAAAAGTGACAGATAACTGCGCCGAGCAAGGGCTGTGTGATGACCATGTCTCACGCTCCAGCGGGAAAGTTGATGGCGTGACTGATGTGGCCCTGACGGCTGAGCAGCAAGCATTTAAAGCCACGGTGTCCGAGCTGATGGCGATACGGGCACAGCATCCGGCATTGTATAACGGTGAGCGTCGGAACCTGTGGATTGACGATAATGTCTATGCGGATCTTAAAGTCAGTGGTGAAGAGCAGATAGTGGTTGCGCTCAACACGTCGACGTCGGCGCAAAGCCTGACGATTGACATGGGCAAACTCAAGCCAACCACACAACTGCGTGATTTGCTGACGAATGAAGTGATCGCAACGACCGAGACCACGACAACGGTTTCGCTCCCCGCCCTGACCGGCCGCTTGTTACTGGTTGAGTAAGTATTCTTTGTATAAAGTGAAAGCCCGCTTCGGCGGGCTTTTTGTTTCTCGAAATGCCCAATCCTCAAAACTGAAGGAATAAACTGGCCTTTCCGCAAAACTTCGGTTATCTATAAAAGCGTTACGTCTCATTTAGTTACTTGCCACTACTGGCAGTTCAAAGCGCTATGAATAAAAGCTGATGGAGCACCATGACTAACATTTTCATCATTGTTGCATTGCTGGTGGTATTTTTCGTTGTGATTCAAAAGTACGTCATCCGTCACGACGATACCAAGGATTACGCCTATAAGCGCAAAGGGCCGGTGCTCAATATGGCCGAAAGCACCTTTTATAACGCATTGAAAACGGCAGTAGGGGAGCACGGTGTCGTACTGACCAAAGTCAGCATGGCGCACGTGGTGACGCCCGCTAAGTTGCAGAACAAAAAGCAGTGGTTTATTGCCAGTAACCGCATTGCACGCAGCTATTTCAATTTTGTGGTGTGTGATGCCCGCACCTTAGAACCACGCGTGGTGGTAGAGCTTGACGATGGCAAGGAACTGAACAAGTCAAAGATTGAACGTGAAAAACTGCTGATGCACGTGTGCAAAACCGCCAACATTCCACTCATCGGCGCCAATATCAAATACAGTTATCAGGTCGGGAAGCTGCGCCGGTTGTTGGCCGCGCATATTGATCTGATCGAAACCGATAAAGAAGTTCGCTTTTGTAAGCGTTGTGGCAGCCCGATGGTAATAAAAGTTGCCAGCCAAGGCGAATTTAAAGGCCGCCGCTTTTTTACCTGCAGCCGACAGCCGCACTGTACTTATACAGAAAACTATAACGTGGTGTTTGAACTGGATGATGACAACGAGTCGAATGATATCGAGCCGTTAAACTGATTCGGTTTGCATGGTGTGTTCGCGCTTGTCGGAAATTTGGCATAAACGCACCTGATTACGACCGTTTTTCTTCGCTCGATACAATTCTACGTCTGCCAGTTTCAACAAATCGCTGAGGTTATCGCCATCCCGGTATTCGCAAATACCGACACTCAAGGTCAGTTGAATGCGTTGATTACGATAGTTGTAGAGGTGCTGCCCAATCACGTAACGCAGGCGCTCACCGACGCGTTCTGCCTGTTCCAACCCTTGGTCAAACAGAGTGACACAAAACTCTTCTCCGCCGATCCTGAATAAGTTGTTGTCTCCCACGATCTGGCTCAGCAATTGCGTGGTTTCGATCAACACTTTGTCGCCGGTATCGTGGCCGAATTCATCATTAACCTGTTTGAAGTAGTCCAAATCGATGATGAGCAGGCACAGTGAGGAGGCGTCGTCTTTGTTCTTCTCGAAGTGGTTGAAGGCAGAGGTCAGCGATAAGCGGTTGTGTGCTCCGGTTAATGAATCCCGGGACGCCAGATAGGTGAGGGAGTTTTCAATGTTGTGACGGTTGGTCTCGTAAATGTGGGAAACCGTCCAAACGCCCACATAACACAGGATCAAATTGACTAACGTCGCTACCGTATCAAACGCGTCGACTTTGGTAGCATTGTGGTAGACGTTAAAAATCTGAATGATCAGCACCACGCCCGTCATCAGTCGTCCATGCGATTGTCCGAGCAAGACATAAAGCAGAATCGGGCAGAATATCGTCCATAGGAATAAACCGTTACCCAGCGGTTGCATGAAACTGCCCACACCAATAATAGTAATGAGGAAGTAGACATAGTACTGAATATGACGATGGGTATGTTTATGAGCGGTTGCCAGTCGATAAATATAACCAGAGTAGAAAGCGAATAAAAACTCCAGTCCTGCCAGCACATAGGCTTCGTTGTAGGATATGTTGAAGATGGTGAAGAACAGGGCAATCCCAGTCAGGAACAGGCTGAGACCCGCCAGTACTGACGCTCTCAAAGTATGCGAATTGTCAAACAACCTTGCATCCATGTTCTAACGTCTCAATTGCATAGTTCCTAGCCAATAAGGCGCTATACTACCCCTTTAGTTTAAGCAATCAATACTATTTTTGAATACGAATCACAAAAGGAGAGATAGTTCTAATTAGTGCCGGAAATTTAATTGTGATGTAACTCAGTTAATTGTTGTGAAATGGGATAAAAAAACAGCAAACTGTCGATGTAAAAGCCAATCGATTCAAAAACAAAGAAATTTGACTTGCGCGTCTGAAAATCTGTCGTTAATATCCTCCCCGTTCTCAGGTAAAGCGTCCGTAGCTCAGCTGGTTAGAGTATCGCCTTGACATGGCGGGGGTCGGTGGTTCGAGTCCACTCGGACGCACCATGAGAAAACACTCAGCAAGTGTATAAACATGCAGTGTGCGTCCGTAGCTCAGCTGGTTAGAGTA
>NZ_JACDWZ010000076.1:0-91928 GCF_016464285.1 Vibrio sp. bablab_jr001 | reverse complement strand
CCAGTGCGGAGCGGTAGTTCAGTTGGTTAGAATACCGGCCTGTCACGCCGGGGGTCGCGGGTTCGAGTCCCGTCCGCTCCGCCACTTATTTAAGACCTCAGCAGCAATGCTGGGGTTTTTTGCTATCTGGGAGTTGCTAAATCTCCACACTCTCCAGCCTCACTGAGCGCTTCGCTCTAATCCTACGTTTTTCACTTGTTGCTCCTGAGCAATATCTCTACTTGGTCGTTACCTATCTCAGGCTCTTACCCCTTCGGCTTTGTTGTCATTGCGCCTCTGTTGGGTAAAGATAGACTTCGCTACCCTTACTCTGCAGTGGCAAGGTTTTATTCATACCGACACTAATAAAGAGTTTCCCCTTCTCAATACCGACCTATTTGCATACCTGCCTCACTAGCATCAAACTCGACTAATCACAAAGGAACATCGCTCATAGGCGTTTCTGGCTTTGGAGCTGACTTTTGGATAAGAACAGCGGCTCGTTTGTCTGGTTTAGATCTCCTGCCTGTCAGCAATATTCTTAGATTCCTGAATCTTTCATCGATTGATGGGTATCCTGGTTATTTGTCAGTCGTGGTATGGCGAATTTTTATGACTCAGTCACTTTTGTTTCAAACAAGAGAGAAGATTAAAACTAATAATATTCATGCAGCTCTAGGCTCCATGTTCTGGCTGCAAATGAGAAATGAGGATCTTCGAAGAAGGGACAGTAGTGATAAATTCGGTAGGAAGATGTGAAGATAAAGGGATGTGCGTTTTCAAGATAATAAAAAAGCAGTAACCGAAGTTACTGCTTTCTACTTTATATTAAAGGCGGGAGAGATTAAACGTTCTGTTCCTGCTGCTCTTTTGGTTGCGCTTCTTTGTTCAGAGCGACTTGCTGTTCCAGTTCCATCTCTTTTTCAGCTTTCTTAGCTTTTTCAATCATTGGCGTAATGGTTGAGCCTTGAACCAGAATCGAGAACACCACCACAGCGTAGGTCATCACCAGAATCAGTTCTTTTACATCGATCAGTTTGTCTGGAATGATCATCATGCCGGATGGAATCGACAATGCCATCGCCAGTGCAAGACCACCGCGTAGACCTCCCCAAGTCAGAATTTTAATCGACCAAGGGTTGTATTTGCGGTAGCGCTTAAATCCAATGTAAGACACGAACACACTCAGGTAGCGAGCGCACAGTACGAGTGGAACCGCGATTGCCATCATGATCCAGTCTTCTTCGTGGAATTCAAACAGCAGCATCGACATACCGATCAGCAGGAACAGCACGCCGTTAAGGAATTCGTCAACCAGTTCCCAGAAGTGGTCCAAGTGTTCTTCACTCTCTTTAGAGAAGCCGATGAAGCGAGTCCAGTTACCGATCATGATGCCTGATACGACCATCGCCAGCGGCCCAGAAACGTGAATTACATCGGCGAAGACATAGCCTGCGGTTGGGATACCGATGGTGAGCAACAGCTCCATCGAGTGGTCGTCAGTGGCACTGATTAAGTAGTGGAACAGCAGACCTAGCAGGAAGCCGTAGAAGATACCGCCCATGGCTTCTTGAGCAAACAGACCGACAACACTGCCGACCGTCGGAGCTTCATGGCCAAACGCGATAGTGAAGATCGTTACGAAGATGACCAGGCCAAAACCATCGTTAAACAACGATTCGCCTTCGATCTGAGTCGAAATACGTTTCGGAGCGTTGAGCTTTTTTACGATGGCCAGAACGGCGATAGGGTCGGTTGGGGAAATCAGTGCACCAAACAGGAGGCAGTAGACCAGATCAAAGTGAATACCGATAAGCTGACAAAAGGCATACAGGCCAAAACCGATGAAGAAGGTTGAGAAGAGTGTCGCACCCAGCGCTAAAACCGTAATTTCCCACTTTTGATCTTTCAGGTTCGGCAGTTTGATGCCAAGACCACCGGCGAACAGCAGGAAGCCCAGAATACCTTTCAGCAGGAAGTTTTCGAAGTTAATACTGGTGACTGTTTCAGTGGCAATTTGAGTCAGATGAAACCAGTCATTTTGACCGGCGATAAGGATAAGTAAGGAAAGCAACATGGAACCTGCGGTGATCGCAATCGTGGTTTGCATCTTACCTATCTTACTGTTTAAAAAGGCGATCATCATTGCCGCAGCAGATAGAAAGCACAGAGTATAGTAGACCGACATTTTCTTCTCGTTGTGTAACAAAATATGAACGAAATTGTCCTTCGATGCTGGGTAAATAGCAAACACTTTTTTATGTACACTTTTATCAGTTCGAGGTGGAATAAGTTAGTGCCAATTAGCCATTTTAGACGTCTAGATTTCTAATAAATGTGTGATAGGATGTCGGAAAAGCAAAAAAGGAATGAGGCTGTATTGTGGGAACTAATGTAAGACACCAAATCGAATCGCAACTGCAACAGCGTATCTTACTGATCGACGGTGGTATGGGCACCATGATCCAGGGATATAAGCTGGAAGAGCAGGACTACCGCGGCGAACGTTTTGCCGATTGGCACAGCGACCTGAAAGGGAACAACGACCTGTTGGTGCTTACCCAGCCTCAGCTGATTAAAGAGATTCACTCCGCTTATCTGGAAGCCGGGGCGGATATTCTTGAAACCAACACCTTCAATGCCACCACTATTGCGATGGCTGACTACGACATGCAGTCGCTGAGCGCCGAGATCAACATTGCAGCGGCGAAGCTCGCACGCGAAGCAGCGGACGAATGGACGGCGAAAACGCCGGATAAACCCCGCTATGTCGCCGGTGTTCTTGGCCCAACCAACCGCACCTGTTCTATCTCTCCGGATGTGAACGACCCGGGCTATCGAAATGTGACCTTTGATCAGTTGGTTGAAGCGTATTCGGAATCGACTCGCGCACTTATCAAGGGCGGCAGCGATCTCATCCTGATTGAAACCATCTTTGATACGCTGAACGCCAAAGCGTGCGCTTTCGCGGTTGAGTCGGTGTTTGAAGAATTAGGTATTGAGTTGCCGGTGATGATTTCGGGCACCATTACCGATGCCTCTGGCCGTACGTTATCGGGTCAGACGACCGAAGCTTTTTACAACGCGCTGCGTCACGTGCGCCCAATTTCTTTTGGCCTTAACTGTGCGTTGGGCCCTGACGAGTTGCGTCAATATGTGGAAGAACTGTCGCGCATTGCTGAGTGCCATGTCTCCGCACACCCTAACGCAGGCTTGCCAAACGCCTTCGGTGAATACGATCTCTCGGCCGAAGAGATGGCCGAACATATTGAAGAGTGGGCAAAAACGGGGTTCCTGAACTTAGTGGGTGGCTGTTGTGGTACGACGCCTGAGCACATTGCTGCGATGGCGAAAGCCGTTGAAGGCGTCAAGCCTCGCGCTTTGCCGACACTCAATGTGGAATGTCGCCTTTCTGGCCTAGAGCCGCTGAATATCGCGAAAGAAACCTTGTTTGTGAACGTCGGTGAACGTACCAACGTGACGGGTTCAGCTCGCTTCAAGCGCCTCATTAAAGAAGAACAATACGACGAAGCGCTGGATGTCGCGCGTGAACAGGTCGAAAACGGCGCGCAAATCATTGATATCAACATGGACGAAGGCATGTTAGATGCTGAAGCCTGTATGGTGCGCTTCCTTAACCTGTGTGCCTCTGAGCCGGAGATTTCGAAAGTTCCGGTAATGGTCGATTCATCCAAATGGGAAGTTATCGAAGCCGGCCTGAAATGCATTCAGGGCAAAGGCATCGTGAACTCCATTTCCCTCAAAGAGGGCAAAGAGAAATTTGTTCAACAGGCGAAACTCGTACGTCGCTACGGTGCTGCGGTGATTGTGATGGCGTTCGATGAAGTTGGCCAGGCCGATACCCGTGAACGTAAACTGGAAATCTGTCGCCGCGCTTATCACATTCTGGTCGATGAAGTCGGCTTTCCGCCTGAAGACATCATTTTCGACCCGAACATCTTCGCGGTCGCAACGGGTATCGATGAACACAACAACTATGCGCTTGATTTTATTAACGCGGTAGCGGACATCAAACGCGATTTGCCGCACGCCATGATCTCCGGTGGCGTATCCAACGTGTCGTTCTCCTTCCGTGGCAATAACTATGTGCGCGAAGCGATCCACGCCGTGTTCCTGTATCACTGTTTCAAAAACGGCATGGACATGGGCATCGTGAATGCCGGCCAGCTGGAAATTTACGACAACGTGCCAGAGAAGCTGCGTGAAGCGGTCGAAGATGTGATTCTAAACCGTCATAACGATGCGACTGAGCGCTTACTGGAAATTGCCGATGAGTACCGTGAAAATGCGGTTGGCAAACAGGATGATGCTTCTGCACTTGAATGGCGTACCTGGCCGGTCGCCAAACGTCTGGAACATGCGTTGGTCAAAGGGATTACTGAGTTTATTGTTGAAGACACTGAAGAAGCACGCGTCAATGCCAGCAAGCCGCTGGAAGTGATCGAAGGTCCGCTGATGGACGGCATGAACGTCGTCGGTGACCTGTTTGGTGAAGGCAAAATGTTCTTACCGCAGGTGGTGAAGTCGGCGCGCGTGATGAAGCAAGCGGTGGCGCATTTAGAGCCGTTCATCAACGCTGAAAAGCAGTCAGGATCAACCAACGGCAAGATCCTGCTCGCAACAGTGAAGGGCGATGTGCATGACATCGGTAAGAACATCGTCGGTGTGGTATTGCAGTGTAATAACTACGAAATCATTGACCTTGGCGTGATGGTGCCGTGTGAACAGATCCTTAAAGTGGCACGTGAGAAAAACGTCGATATCATTGGTTTGTCAGGCCTGATTACACCATCGCTGGATGAAATGGTACACGTAGCCAAGGAGATGGAACGGCAAGGGTTTGATTTGCCGCTGCTGATTGGTGGTGCGACGACCTCGAAAGCGCATACCGCGGTGAAGATTGAGCAGAACTACCATCAGCCTGTGGTGTATGTAAACAATGCCTCGCGCGCGGTGGGGGTGTGTACTTCACTGCTGTCTGACGAACTGCGTCCGGCCTTTATTGAAAAATTGAATCTGGATTACGAACGTACACGTGATCAGCATGCGCGTAAAACGCCGAAGACTCGTCCGGTGACACTTGAGGAAGCTCGTGCGAATAAGGCGCCGATTGATTGGGACAGCTACACACCACCCGTTCCTGCTAAACCCGGCGTACACGTGTTTGAGCACGTTGAGCTGTCTACATTGCGTCAGTACATCGACTGGACGCCATTTTTCATGACTTGGTCGCTGATGGGCAAATACCCGGCGATCTTGCAACATGAAGAAGTGGGCGAAGAGGCTCAGCGTCTGTTTAAAGATGCCAACGAATTGCTGGACAAGGTTGAGCGTGAAGGCTTACTGAAAGCCAGTGGTATGTGTGCGCTGTTCCCGGCGGCGAGTGTGGGGGATGATATTGAAGTGTACCGCGATGAGTCGCGTACGGAAGTAGCCCACACCCTGTATAACCTGCGTCAGCAAACCCATAAGCCGAAAGGGGCGAACTACTGCTTGTCGGATTACATTGCGCCCAAATCAAGTGGTAAAAAGGATTGGATTGGGGCATTTGCGGTCACGGGCGGTATTGGCGAACGTGAGCTGGCAGATCAGTACAAAGCACAGGGTGATGATTACAACGCGATCATGATTCAGGCGGTGGCCGACCGTCTGGCCGAAGCGTTTGCTGAATATCTGCATGAAAAAGTGCGTAAGGAAATTTGGGGCTATGCGTCTGACGAAAACCTGTCGAACGATGAGCTGATTCGCGAAAAATATCAGGGGATTCGTCCGGCACCCGGTTACCCAGCGTGTCCTGAGCATACTGAGAAAGGTACCTTGTGGGAGATGCTCAAGGTTGAAGAGACGATTGGCATGTCGCTGACTACCAGTTATGCGATGTGGCCGGGCGCATCAGTGTCGGGCTGGTATTTCTCGCATCCGGATTCACGCTACTTTGCCATTGCGCAGATTCAGGATGATCAGGTGCAGAGCTACGCTGAGCGCAAAGGGTGGGATAACCTTGAAGCCGAAAAATGGTTGGGACCAAATATCAACGGCTAAGCACTGAAACAACAAAGTACAGAAACAACAAAGGTCACCCGAGGGTGACCTTTTCTTTATGCGTTTTGCTAACGAAACCCAATTATAGCTCGAACAGATCCTGATGCAGTTTCTGAATCACATTCTTTGAAACCGGTGCATCAACCAAGAAGCAGAGGTTGTGATCGCTGGCGCCGTAACAGATCATGCGCAGGTTGAAGTCACCCAGTGTGCTGAACACTTGTTTGGCGTAGCCTTTGGTCTCCATCTGGTTGCCGATCAACGCCACCAAACACAGATTGTGTTCCACTTCGACTGTCGCCAGTTCTTCCAATTCGGCACGCGCTTCTTGAGGTAATTCCGGCGCGCCACCAGACGTGTCGGTTTTATCCAGAGTCAGCGACACACTGATCTCTGAAGTCGTGATCAGATCGACGGAAATTTTGTACTTGGCCAGAACTTCAAACACTTTAGCCAGGAAGCCGTAGGCATGAAACATCTTGGCGCTGCGCAGTGTCACCATGGTCTGGTTGCAGCGCAGAGCCAGCGCGCGAAACTGCGGTGAGTTTTCCACTTCCTGACGAATCCAGGTACCGCCTTTTTCCGGCTCTTTGGACGAACCGACAAACACCGGAATGCCGTGACGAATCGCCGGAACCAGCGTGGAAGGGTGCAGGATTTTAGCGCCAAAATTGGCCATCTCAGACGCTTCGCTGAAACTGATCTCCGGGATTGGCGCTGCTTTAGGCGCAATGCGTGGGTCTGTGGTGTAGATACCCGGTACGTCAGTCCAGATCTCGAGGCCGCTGGCTTCAACGGCTTCAGCAATCAAGGCAGCTGAATAGTCACTGCCGCCACGGCCCAGCGTGGTGGTGTTACCTTGCTCATCTGAGCCTATGAAGCCCTGCGTGACGACCACTTGTTGCTGGCACAGCGGCACCAGTGTTTGTTTGGCCAGACGTTTGATTTCATCAACCTGCGGTTCCGCGCGGCCATAATGATCATCGGTGCGTAAGACGTCACGAATATCAAAACGCACCGCATCCACGCCACGTTCACGCATCAGCTGCGCCAGAATATAAGTCGACATCAGTTCGCCGCAGGCAACCAGATGATCGGTCAGTTTCTTACTGGATTGGAATGAGGCCGCTTCAGCAGCGCTGGCCACGCTGTCTAAAATGGTGTGCACCTCTTTTTCGACCTGAGTCGGGTCCGCCAACTGGTCAATAATCGCATCATGAATATCCGCCAACTGCTTTACGATTGCCAGACGCTGTTCAGCTTCCTGCACACCGTTTGCCAATTCCACCAATAGATTGGTCACACCAGAGCAGGCGCTGCTTACGACCAGTTTGGTTTGTGGATTATTTTCGATGATGGCAGAGCAACGGCTCATCGCTTCAAAATTCGCAACACTTGTACCGCCAAATTTGGCGACATTGAATGCACTCACGGCATTTCTCCCAGACTTCCCAGAAATTAAAATGGTTGGTAATCCAACGTCCAATGTTTTGAAGAGAGTGTTCTTAGAGCAAAAAAGAGAGGTGTACTTTGAAAGGTTTCCTCAGAAGCTCTTCATCAGCATAGTACTGATGACAGTTGAAGGGATTCAGCCCGTTCAACCGACAAACCAGAACCACAATTCTGATCCATCTCGGCACTACTCCCCCTGAGTGTTCTGTATTGGAGTTGAGGCTCCACAAAACACCTGCCTGGGCAGTGCTCCTCTTCTGCTAGATAGCTCACACATTGAACGGGTTTATGTGCTTATTGTCAATCGTAAATTTCTCACTCAATGAAAATAATTATTCAGTGAATGTGACGCTGGTTCGACCTCTAGACCTCAGTCGAATTGTCGCGTTGGGGGATTTCGATTACCCTTGTTTTTCATCCCCCCAAGCAAGGAGCATTTATGACTATCCGTAGTTTCATTCCCCCACATCGTATTCTGATGGGCCCTGGCCCCTCGGATATTTCTCCGCAGGTTCTGCAGGCACTCAGTCGCCCAACGGTGGGCCATTTGGATCCACTGTTTGTGGGGATGATGGATGAACTCAAACAGCTGTTGAAATACGCGTTCCAGACTGAAAACGACTTTACCATTGCGGTTTCCGCACCGGGCAGCGCGGGGATGGAAGCGTGTTTCGTCAATCTGGTTGAACCGGGTGACAAAGTGATTGTGTGCCGCAACGGTGTGTTCGGTGAACGTATGCGCGAGAACGTCGTGCGTTGTGGTGGCGACGTTGTCGTTGTGGATGATGAATGGGGTAAACCTGTCTCGGTGGAGAAAGTGGCCGCGGCGATTGCGCAGCATCCGGATGCCAAAGTTCTGGCGTTTGTACATGCTGAGACTTCTACTGGTGCTTGCAGTGATGCCAAGGCGCTGGGCGCGTTGGCGAAACAGCATGATATGCTGACAATTGTTGATGCGGTGACGTCATTGGGTGGTGTGCCTTTGCTGGTGGATGAATGGCAACTGGATGCGGTGTATTCCGGCAGCCAGAAGTGTTTGTCGTGTGTTCCGGGCCTTGCTCCGTTGACCTTTTCAGTCAAAGCGATTGAGAAGATACAGTCACGCACCACACCTATTCAGAGTTGGTTCCTCGATCAGAGCTTGGTTTTAGGGTATTGGAGCGGACAGGGTAAACGCAGCTACCACCATACGGCGCCGGTGAATAGTCTGTATGCGCTGCATGAAGCGTTGTTGATCCTGAAAAATGAAGGGTTGGAGAATGCTTGGGCTCGTCATCGTAAGATGCACGATAAACTCAAAACAGGTTTGGAGCAGTTGGGACTGACGTTTGTGGTGGATGAAGCCAGCCGCTTGCCACAACTGAATGCGGTGTACATTCCTGAAGGCGTCGATGACGCTGCGGTGCGCACCCATCTGCTCAATGAATACAACCTAGAGATTGGTGCAGGACTGGGGGCTTTGGCAGGCAAAGCGTGGCGCATAGGCGTGATGGGCTATGGTGCAAGGGCAGAAAATATAGCCTTGTGTCTCAAAGCCCTGGAAGAAGCGCTGACGCAATAAGTGACAATAAAAAAGGTGGCCGGAGCCACCTTTTTTATTCCTCGTCGCTCTCCTCATGCGATTGAGCTGCCGAGACTGCGCTCGAAGGCGGTACATATTGCACGTTGGCGAACTCTTTATCCGGAAACAGAAACTCAGCTTCAGTGCGGATCTGTTCAGCGCGGCTATGATCGCCTAATCCCTGATATGCAAGGATCAGGTTGTTGTAAAACGCCGGGCGTGGCTTGTGTTTGATGATTGCCAATGACCAATCGATGTAGGGCTGAATATACTGCGGCTGTTGGTTGTACAAACCGATATTGAGGTACGTACTGTAAACATCCCAGTCGTAACGATCTTGCCAGACGACCGGATTCGTCACTTTGTTGAGAATTTCCGGATCCCTGGGTTGTGAGGTCTCAAACTTCGTCAGCACGTAATTGGTGTGCAGAGCGCTGAGCATGTAGATCGTTGTGAGAAACGGCAGCAGTATGCTGGCGATACGCAGTGCGGATTTACTGAACTTGCTAAAACGAGCGAAGCGATATTTGGCGACCCGTTGATCGATCCAAAACAACAGAATAATAAACGTAATCCAGTGAATGGCTGAGTGGTAAAACGGATATTCGAGCTGGCTGTGCAGTGTAATTGGCAACAACAGAGCAAACATAGCCAGTCGGGTGCCTTTCTTAGCGGACCGGATACGCATTAAGACGAATCCGGCTGCAATCGCCATACCCAGAATCGGCAGCAGGCCACCTTCTACACCCCAGTACAGCGTTTCATTATGCGGATGGTCCATAGATGGCAGGCCAGGATGATAATTGCTGTTGAGCTGGTGCTGACGTGCCGTGTAGAGCATATATTTGGCTTCGAAGTTCCCGTAGCCGTAGCCGGTAAAGGGCTTTTCAATCAGCATATCCAGCGCTTGCGGAAAAGTGTAGCGCCGCGGACTGTCTAAATCGGCTTTGTCGGCCGCAAGCTGACCATTATTTCCAACCTGTAAGGCGGCAAAACCAATCAACAAACCTGCGATACTGGCCAGAATCCAGTTGATAAATCGCTGACGCGGTGAAAAACGGTAGATATAAGGCAGGATCAGAGCGATACCTAATAGCGCCGATAACCAACCCGTACGAGAAGCCAGCACGACTAACAGCGGCAGCGTCATCACCGGAGTGAGATACAGCAAACTGACTTCGCTGAGGTGTTTGTTGTATTTCTTCGGCTGACGGGCCAGCAGGTAGCCAGACAGCACCAGTCCTGTCGCGAGGAAGCTCGCCATCACATTAGGTTGCTGGAAAATGCCGTAAGGTCGGTTGGCTATCGTATTGTAGCCAAAGATATTGCCCGGTTTGAGTTCAAAGTACTGGAACAAGCCAAAGGCGGCTTCAATCAGACAGGCCAGAACGATGTACCACAGCAGACGCTGTTTATGCTTATTACTGAAATAGAACTGCTGCAGCACCACAAATAGCAGCAATCCGGCCCACAGTCCGTTAATGCGGCTCAATGCTCCTTGCCAATAGGCGTTGGAGTAAAACATCGGCAGAGTCATGATCACACTGCTGATCAAAAACACCACCGTCAGTTTGGAATAACGCAGTTTGCGATAAGTTGCGAGCTGATAGAGGCCAATGGCGAGGGCAAAGCTCAGCACTAGCCAGGTGGTGGCATTGAATGACAGCGCTAATCCGGCACCGCCCGGATTGGGCATAAAAAAGTGCATCGCGAGCAAGTACACGCAGCCTAACGCAATCAGAAAAGGTTTATTCAACGGAACACTGGGCGCTTGTGGTTCCAGTTGAGTGCCACTCAGTAACAATGTTGCCATAACGTCTCACAACCAAATGGAAAAAAGAAACCAGCGTCAGACCGCTGGTTTCGTCACTTTACCGCTTTTTTCTATTTCAACATAGGCTTAAGGAAGCGAGCCGTATGCGATCCTTCGACCTGCGCCACATCTTCCGGTGTACCTTGGGCGATGATTTCTCCCCCACCTTGTCCGCCTTCAGGGCCTAAATCGACAATCCAGTCGGCGGTTTTAATGACATCCAGGTTGTGCTCAATCACCACCACGGTGTTGCCGTTATCTCGCAGGCGATGCAATACATCGAGCAGTTGCTGAATATCATGGAAGTGCAGACCTGTGGTTGGTTCATCCAGAATATACAGTGTTTTGCCTGTGTCGCGTTTGGACAGTTCTCGAGCGAGTTTCACCCGCTGCGCCTCACCACCGGAAAGAGTCGTAGCGGACTGGCCAAGACGAATGTAAGACAGACCAACATCCATCAAGGTTTGCAGTTTACGGGCGATCACCGGTACTGGCTCAAAGAATTCGCGCGCGTCTTCCACGGTCATCTCCAGCACTTCATCGATGGTTTTGCCTTTGTAACGCACTTCCAGCGTTTCGCGATTGTAGCGCTTGCCCTTACATACATCACACGGTACATACACATCCGGCAGGAAGTGCATTTCCACTTTGATCACCCCGTCACCCTGACAGGCTTCACAACGCCCACCACGAACGTTGAAACTGAAGCGACCCGGTTTGTAACCTCGCGAGCGTGATTCTTGCGTGCCGGAAAACAGTTCGCGGATCGGAGTAAAGATCCCAGTATAAGTGGCCGGGTTTGAACGTGGCGTACGACCAATTGGGCTCTGGTCGATATCGATCACTTTATCGAAATGTTCCAGACCTTTGATCGACTTGTACGGTGCAGGTGTCGAGGTGGTCGCGCCATTCAGCGCAATGTGCGCAATATTAAAGAAGGTATCGTTGATCAGCGTCGACTTACCAGAACCTGATACCCCGGTAATACAACTGAACAGGCCCACCGGAATCGACAGATTGACGTTCTTCAGGTTATTGCCGGTCGCACCGATCAGCTCAACCGTTTTCTTGGCATCGCGTGGTACGCGCTGCTTCGGTACCTCAATGGCTTTAACGCCGCTCAGATACTGGCCTGTCAGCGAGTTTTTGTTGGCAATGATTTCTTCCACTGTGCCTTCTGCGACGACGGATCCGCCATGTACACCCGCACCCGGACCGATGTCAATCACGTGATCGGCCAAGCGGATCGCATCCTCGTCGTGTTCAACCACCAGAACGGTATTGCCCAGATCGCGCAAATGATTCAGTGTTTTCAACAGGCGTTCGTTGTCCCGCTGGTGGAGACCAATTGACGGTTCATCAAGTACGTACATCACGCCCACCAGACCAGCACCAATCTGGCTCGCCAGACGAATACGCTGCGCTTCACCGCCAGACAACGTTTCCGCACTGCGCGACAGATTAAGATAGTTCAGACCGACGTTGACCAGAAATTGCAGTCGATCGTTGATCTCTTTCATCACTTTTTCGGCAATCTGTGCACGCTGTCCTTCCAGAGTCAGAGTCTGAAAGAAAGCCAGAGCATCGGCGATGCTGAGCTCGACGATTTGCGGCAAAGTGGTGTCATTAACGAAGACGTTGCGCGCTTCAAGACGAAGGCGAGTCCCTTCACAGCTTGCACACGGTTTGTTGGAAATGTATTTCACTAGCTCTTCGCGTACTGAGCTCGACTCGGTATCACGGTAGCGGCGTTCCAGCGTGTTCAGAATGCCTTCAAACGGATGACGTTTAACGCGGATGTCACCACGATCGTTAATGTATTTGAATTCGACTTCCGTGCGGCCAGAACCTTGCAGGATGATTTCCTGTGTTTTCTTCGGCAGTTTGTTGAATGGCGTATGCAGATCAAACCCATAGTGATCCGCCAGCGACGTCAGCATCTGAAAGTAATAGTAGTTTTTCTGATCCCAACCACGAATGGCGCCTTGAGCAAGACTCAGGCTGGCATCCTGAATGACCCGGTCCGGATCGAAATATTGTTGAACCCCCAAACCGTCACAAGTCTGGCAGGCGCCTGCTGGGTTATTGAATGAGAACAGACGTGGTTCAAGTTCTCGCATACTGTAACCACAATGCGGGCAGGCGAAATTGGCTGAAAACACGTGTTCTTCACCATCGCCTTCCATCGGTGCCACCACCACGATCCCGCCGGACAGTTCCAGTGCGGTTTCAAACGATTCAGCCAGGCGTTGTTGCAGATCGCTGCGTACTTTGAAACGATCCACCACCACTTCAATGGTGTGTTTTTTGTGTAGTTCCAGTGTCGGTGGATCGGAAAGATCGCAGGTTTCCCCATCGATGCGGGCGCGAATAAAGCCTTGCGCGGCCAGATTTTCCAATGTTTTAACGTGCTCGCCTTTGCGCTCTTTCACGATAGGGGCCAGCAGCATCAGCTTGGAGCCTTCCGGCATCTCCAGCACTTTATCCACCATCTGACTGATGGTTTGTGCGGCCAGTGGTACTTTGTGTTCCGGACAACGTGGTTCGCCAACGCGGGCGTATAACAGACGCAGGTAGTCGTATACCTCGGTAATCGTACCGACGGTCGAACGCGGGTTATGGGAGGTAGATTTCTGCTCAATAGAAATTGCTGGCGAGAGACCCTCAATATGGTCCACATCCGGCTTTTCCATTAATGACAGAAACTGACGCGCATAAGCTGACAGGGATTCGACGTAACGGCGTTGCCCTTCGGCATACAGAGTATCGAACGCGAGCGATGATTTACCCGAACCAGATAGGCCCGTGATCACAATCAGTTTGTCGCGCGGAATCGTCAGATTGATGTTCTTCAGGTTATGGGTACGAGCACCACGTACTTCGATTTTGTCCATCAGATTTGCTCTATGTCATACCAAGTCGAACAAGTATTACATAGAGTGAGATTTGTGCAAAGAAGTACTGGATAAAAAAACAGTTAAAAATAAAGCCATCTTAAAAGATGGCTTTATCGTTCTGAAACTAAGGCAGATTAAGCTTTCTTGGTGGAGTGCTTAGCCAGTTCAACTTTCTGTTCGTTTTTCTGATACAGATGTTCAAAGCAGTAGTTGGTTGCTTCGATGTAGCCTTCTACGCTACCACAGTCAAAGCGTTTGCCTTTGAATTTGTAGGCCAGAACGCATCCCGCTTGTGCTTGTTTCAGCAGGGCGTCCGTGATCTGAATTTCGCCACCTTTGCCCGGTTCCGTATTTTCGATCAGTTCAAAAATATCCGGAGTCAGAATGTAACGGCCGATGATCGCCAGATTACTAGGGGCGGTACCCGGCTCAGGTTTTTCGACCATATCATCGACACGGAACAGATCGTCTTTGATCATCTCACCAGAAATTACACCATATTTATGCGTTTCATTTTCCGGCACTTCCTGAACGGCAACGATTGAGCAACGGAACTGTTTATACAGGGCAACCATTTGCGCCAGTACACCTTGCTCTTCGTTCACGCATAGGTCATCAGCCAGAACCACGGCAAATGGTTCATCGCCAACCAGCTCTCGACCAGTCAGAATCGCATGGCCTAAGCCTTTCATTTCGCGCTGACGGATGTAAGTAAATTGTGCGGTATCGATGATCTGGCGGATATCAACCAACAGCTCTTCTTTGTTGGTACCACGAATCTGGTGTTCCAGCTCGTAGTTCATATCGAAGTGATCCATGATCGAATGCTTGCCGCGGCCAGTGACGATACACATGCCCGTCATGCCCGCCTGAATCGCTTCTTCGACACCGTATTCAATCAGGGGTTTGTTGACGACAGGCATCATCTCTTTAGGCATGGATTTGGTGGCCGGTAAGAAACGTGTGCCGTAGCCAGCTGCCGGGAATAGGCATTTGTTAATCATAATTAAAGCCCTATTTTTCTTTGATTTGCATATTGGGGAGCAAAGATGGGAGGCACTTTATCATGTTCCGGGTGTGAACTTCAGCACATTCTCAGGTCGGGTCCAGAAAATGTGCTGATAACCTCAATTATGAGAGCAGGTTTTGGTTCGCCCAAGCGATGGCTTGGGTGCGGTTTTTCACCGAGAGTTTTTTGAATATCTGATAGAGGTGAGATTTGACGGTAAATTCGCTGATAAATAAGCTTTCTGCCATCTGCATATTTGATGCGCCCGTTTTTAGACTGCGCAAAATCTGTAGTTCTCGCGTGGTGAGTTCGATGGTGGCCTTGGTATGGTGATTCTGAAAAATGTGACGATAGTAGTGCAACAGTTGGCTACTGACATGGCGAGGCAGCCAGTTCTGGCCGTTGATGATTTCTGCCAGTCCACGCGCAATCTGTTCAGGCTCGCTGGGTTCGTAGAATAAGCCTTTAAGGTTGCCGAAACTGAGCAGGTCGTCGGTACACAAACGTTTGCCAACTTGAAACAGAATGGTTTCCAGATGCGGACTGGTCAGGCGCAGTGGTGCCAGCCGCTGGCGGATTGCGTCATGTTCGTCATAATTAAGTAACAGGATTTTATGTTTGTCAGCCTGATAGGCCTGCAGTAACTGCTCCGGTTCGATTTGGGGAACCGGAATTGCCAGTAGGTCGAAAGCCGATTGCAGGACAGGCGGCGCGGAAGCTGTCTGATCCAGACAGAGGTAATATATGGTTCGGGCGTAGTTAGCTCGTTGCATGGTCTCAATTCAGGGTGATAGTCGTTTGGATAAATGCACGATGCCGAAAAATATTTATGGAGGCGAATTTATACTGAGCGTTTGCGTGATGTCTCAATATGTGAAGTAAATGAGTAGCTTGTCAGCGATAAAAAACATCGAACTGAGCCGAAAAAATCGTGACATTGAAGGGCATTCACGCGTGCGAGCAAAGAACACATTTGTTGAGTGATTGGTACACACTTCAAAGCATGTTATCCTTGCCGACTATTTCAAAAAACCTATTTGAAAACGGAGCAAAAAATGGCAACCCGTGGCGTGAATAAAGTAATTTTGGTTGGCAACTTGGGTAGTGATCCGGAAGTTCGCTACATGCCGAGCGGTGGCGCAGTTGCGAACATCACTGTAGCCACGTCAGAATCATGGCGTGATAAAGCAACTGGCGAACAGCGTGAGAAAACAGAATGGCACCGTGTCGCTCTGTATGGAAAACTCGCAGAAGTCGCAGGTGAATATCTGCGCAAAGGTTCTCAGGTTTATATCGAAGGCCAGCTGCAAACACGTAAGTGGCAAGATCAAAGCGGTCAGGACCGCTACTCAACCGAAATCGTTGTACAGGGCTACAATGGCACTATGCAGATGCTCGGTGGCCGTCAGCAAGGTGGTATGCCTGCTCAGGGTGGCGGTATGAACCAGCCACAGCAAGGCGGTTGGGGACAGCCTCAACAACCAGCCATGCAGCAGCACAAACCAATGCAGCAGCAGGCACCGCAGCAATCTCAGCCGCAATACAATGAACCGCCAATGGATTTTGATGACGACATCCCATTCTAAGCGTTCCGTTTCTGAAAAAAGCCGCGAAATTCGCGGCTTTTTTATATAGTTAACTATCCAACTGTTCCATTAAGTGTTTGAAACCCGACCGGGTCTTGTTTCCTCAACCGATGAATAGGAAGGGAATTCAGTTTCATGCGGTATACCCCGACTCTTAAATTGAGTACGCGTTTAGTCGCGTTTGTCACGCTGATCGTTACCAGTGCGATGTTCATTTTGTTCATCGGCGGAACGCTTTCATTCCAGCGCATGGGACAGGAATATCTCAACCATTATCTGCAAGGGATCGTGGAAGTAGTGGATAAAGAGCTGGAAGATCCAGACGCCGCCTATTCCATGCAGCGTTGGATGCCGAAAATGTTGCAGGCATCCAATATTGTTGAAATGCAGCTCTCTTCCCAAGCGGGAACGATTTATCGCTTCAAAGACACCTCATCCAAAGCGGATCCGGATCGCCTTTACTCGATCGATTTACCTTTGGCTCGCAATCAGGGTTACTCCGTACATTTCAAAGCCGTGCCACCTTACCTCGGATATGGTTATTCGATGGGGGCAATGTGGTCGATTTCTCTCGCTGTGGCACTGATCGTGTTCTGTCTGGTACGTGGTGTGAAGTGGCTGAGAGAGCAGTTATTGGGCTCAGAATTACTCGAAGAGCGTGGGCGTATGATTCTCGCTGGCAGAGTGGAGCAGTTTGCCAAAGGGGATGAACGCGAATGGCCTTATACCGCCAGCGAAGCGTTGGATGTGCTGATTGAAGAGCTGCAAGATGCCCGTCAGGAGCGCAGCCGGTTTGATACTTTTATCCGCAGTCAGACCTTTTTGGATCAACTGACGGGGGCTGCAAACCGCGTATTGTTTGACAGTAAACTCGAATCGGCATTGCTGGAGAGCGGCGCTCGTGGCGGTGTGATCATGATTCGTATTGATGAGCTGGATGTGGCGCGCGAAGAGCAGGATAAGCGCACCATCGACGAATTTGTCGTGGAAGTTGGCGAGTGCATATCCAACGTCATTGCCCGTTATCCGGATGTCATTTTGTCGCGCTACTATGAATCGGTGTTTGCGATATTCATGCCTCATCAGGGTTCAAAAGATGTCGCCCATGTTGCGACTCAGTGTCTCAAACTGATTGAGCGTATTTCCCCGCCTCATCCACTGGATGCCGAGAACTGGTTCCATATTGGCGTCAGCATGTATCAGGAAGGCGAGCGTCGTGGCCGGGTGATCGATGAAGCGGAAACCGCACTTAAAAGCGCTGGGCTGCAAGGCTGCAACGCCTGGAGCCGGTTTAAAAAAGTGGCGAAAGTGGAAGACGAACGGGGCAGTGTTCGCTGGAGATCGCTGTTCGATCAATGTCTTACACCCGAGAAAATCAGACTTTTCCGGCAACCGTGCTATTTAACCAAGCCCTTGAATGGACTAACATTGGCCCACAATGAGTTGTTTGTTCGCATCTACGACCCTGAACAAGGCATACTCAAAGCGTCACGTTTCAGCTCGGCTCTGGAAACTGTCGGCTATGAAATGGTGCTGGATCGGGCTGTTTTCACCCGCGTATTGCAACTGCTCAAGATTCCAGAGTTCACCGGGAATTATTCGTTGAACATGTACGTGACTCCGTTTGCGGATAAGCGCTACCTGCGTTGGTTCCGCAATGAACTGATGCAATTGCCACACAGCTTACGCTCACGTTTGTCGTTTGAATTTGCCGAAGGTCATTTGGTACAACATCTTGACTACATGCGTCCGGTACTGAAGATGATGGCAGGTTTAGGTTGTGAGCTGGTGGTTGGGCAGGCTGGCCGAACCATAGTCGCGACGCACTACATTAAAGACCTCAACATTACCTATTTGAAGCTGCATCGAAGCCTGATCAAAAATATCGACCAACGTCATGAGAATCAGCTGTTTGTACGCAGTATGATTGGTGTTTGCGGTGGAACTCAGACAAAAGTCATCGCGGTCGGGGTCGAAAATGAGACAGAATGGCAAACGCTGTTGTCGTTAGGTGTCGATGGAGGCCAAGGGCGATTGTTTGAAGCGGAGCAGGCTTTGCTGCCCGCACCGCCAAGTCCAGCCGAAACCCACGTCAAACCGGGCAAACGTAATCGCTGGCGAACGAAGTAAATGACGAATGAAAATTGATGCTCTGATAAAGAAACTGACACACAAAAGAACCCATAGCCGCTCAATTTTCGCAGTGGTTCAGCCGGACTCAATCTATTTTTCCTCATCGTCTGAGCTCTCCCTACCGGAACACTATCCACTCTCGAATCACACGTGGTCCCAAGCCCTGCTCCAGGCCTTGAAACAGAGTGGCGCCAAAGGCGTCACCGTGGATGTCGTGCTCCATTCCCAGCTTTATCAAAGCTACCAGATTGAAAAACCAGCACTTCCGCGTGAAGAGTGGCCAGCAGCGCTGCCATTTTTACTCAAAGATTTGATCAGCGAGAAAGTCACCGAAGTCGTGGCGGATGCGCATCCGTTGACGGGAAGCAGTAAAGTCCAGGCTTACGTGATGGCTCGCAAACAGGTATTGGAAGTGGCTGCATTGCTGGAAAGTCTCGGCTGTGAACTGGGGCGCCTGCTGCCGGAGCAGGAAGTGTGGGCGCATTGCTTACCGGAACAGTCGCATTTTCTGTTGTTGCAACGCAGCAAAGGCGGGCACTTTAAACTGGATGCTTTCGTTGACAAGCAGTGTCATTTTCAGCGCACACTGAGAGGTGTCGTTGCACCGATCACGGGGGTCGCAAGTTCCGCGTTGCAGTTGGACGGACTGGCGCTGGAGCTGCAACGTTCGATTGATTATCTCTCTTCTCAGCTCAAAGGCGTGGCGCTGCATCAGCTGAAGGTATGCTGTGACGACGAAGATCATGTCGAGCTGGTGCAAGCATTAAACGAACGGTTAAGTGTTAAGGTTTCTCCGCTGTCGAATGACGGCGCTCAGGCCTTGTCCGGACAGGTGCTGGCACAACACACCTCAATGGCACCGGGCGATACGCTCAATTTTTATCAGGATCACCTGAAACCGAAGAAAGATTACTTTTCTCTCTCTGCTGTGACCGGTGTTTGGGGCGTAGCATTGGCAATAATGCTGCTGGTCTCAGGCATCTACCGTTTCAATATCGTAAAGCAGGGTGAAGCATTAGCAGGCGTTGAGCAACAGGCTGCTCAGCTGAACCAGCAAGTCAGTGATCTGAAGAAGCAGGTGGATCGGCATCAGCCGTCAGCAAGCAAGGTGGCCGCCGTGGCTCGACTGAAAAAAGAGATTGCAGCCAAGCAGGCTTCCCTCAATGCCATCAGTGACTTTGACCATTCTCTGCAAGTGGGGTATTCCGGAGTCATGGATGCACTGGCTAAGCTGGCGCGTCGCGATATTTCACTCAATCAAATTGAAATGGATAAGCAGCGCTTTGACATTCAGGGGTTGGCACGCGAAGCGAAAGTGATTCCGAACTGGATTGCAGAGTTTCAGAGCGAGTTGCACCTAGTTGGACGCAGTTTCGATCAACTGGTCATCGGCCGTAATGACGAAGATGTGGTAACGTTTGAATTGAAAACCAAACAAGGAGCGAAGCGATGAAACAGCGCTGGAGCGTCTGGAGTGACGCATTCGCTAAACGCTCGCAACGAGAAAAACTGCTGATTAGTTTGTGTGGCTTAGTGGCGGTAGTGTTTATTTCTCTGACCCTGCTGGTTGATCCGCTGGTGGCTCAATATGGGCAGCAGCAGACCCGGTTGCAAGGGCTCATCTCGTCGAACCAGAGCGCGCAACTGACCATTCAACAGCTGCAGGTCGCGCTGAAAAAGAATCCGGATGAGAGCATCGATAAAGAGTTTGCAACGCTGCAGGAACAGAGTCAGTCGCTGTCTATGGAGCTGGCTAACTCTACTGAAACCTTAGTTTCTCCGACACAGATGGCTACGCTGTTGCAAACAGTGCTCGACAACAGCACCAAGCTGAAATTGATTAGCCTGCAGTCATTGCCTGCTGAACCCATCGTTCCTTCGAAAGACGACCCGAGTGCAGTTAAGTACTATGTGCATCCGGTGCGCCTTGAGCTGACTGGCAACTATTTCGCGATTCGGGATTATCTGCTCGCGCTGGAAAGCCTGCCAGTGAAATACTATTGGCGCAGTTTTAAATATCAGGTCGAAACCTATCCTCAGGCCAGATTGATTTTACAGGTCTATACATTGGGATCGCGAGAGGAGTTCATCGGTGGTTAAAGTTGGCATCCTACTGAGTACGCTCATGATCAGCGGTTTGACCTTCGCGGCCGAAGACCCGACTGCGCCGTTAGGCTACGCGCCCAGTCAGGCGCAGAAGACGGCTCGTCAGCATCCTTTGCCTGAACTGCAAAGTATTGTGTGCCAGCAACAATGCTTAGCCATTCTCAGTGACCAGGTTGTGACGGTAGGGCAAACAGTTCGTGGCTATCACGTGGCTGGCGTGACGGAATCAACGGTGACGTTGACTCGTGGTGGCAAGCGTTGGGAGCTTGAGCTTTTCTCCCTGAATATCAAGAATTAAGGTATGAATGTGCATATGCGTAAACTGGTTATCGGTGTGATGATCACCACCTTAGTGGGCTGTTCTATGGGGCATCGCGATCCTGTGGAAGTCAAGCAATCGCTGAATCAGTCGATCAACGATGCCAACAGCCGCAACCTGGATCAGCTTCCAGCCTCTGTGGAAGCGGATCTCATGCCGGATTTGAATGAAACCAATGCTAACGCAACGCCGCACCTCAAGCGTTTTCGTATTCAGGCGAACAACGTTGACGCTAAGGCGTTTTTTGCCAGCCTGGTGCAAAACAGCGAATACAGTGTGGCGCTTCATCCTGCTGTCGAAGGGCGGATTACGGTCAATCTGACCGACGTTACGTTGGATGAAGCTCTGAACGTGGTGCGTGACTTGTACGGTTATGACATTGAAAAAGTCGGCAAAGTCATTCAGGTTTATCCGGCCGGCTTGCGCACCGTGACTATTCCGGTGGACTACCTGCAGTTTAAGCGCAGCGGGCGCTCGCTAACGGCGATCACCACGGGCACGATTACCAACACTGACACCAGTTCCAATAACACCAGTTCATCGAGTTCAACCTCATCGAGCTCAAGTAACAACAGCAGTTCGAATAGCACCACCACGGCACGTGGCGGTACGGAAATTGAGACGCTGAGCGAGAGTGACTTCTGGCCTCAATTAGAGAAAGCCGTCTCGCGCTTGATTGGTAGCGGCCGCGGGCAGAGTGTGGTGGTGACGCCGCAAGCGGGCGTGCTGACTCTGCGGGCCTACCCGGATGAAGTGCGCGAGGTGCGCCAGTTCCTTAACGTGTCACAACAACGCATGCAGCGTCAGGTGATTCTGGAGGCAAAAATTCTGGAAGTAACGCTGACCGACGGCTATCAACAAGGTATCAACTGGTCGAATATGTCGATGGGCAACGGCAAAGTGGTCATCGACCGCGTCGGTGCGGCGACTTCAACCTTGCCCGGATTGGATACCATCGGAACCCTGCTTTCGGGTCAGACTAACATCACCGTTTCCGACGGCAGTTTTGAATCGGTACTGAGTTTTATGTCGACGCAAGGCGACCTCAATGTTCTCTCCAGTCCTCGTGTGACCGCAGCCAATAACCAGAAAGCGGTGATCAAAGTCGGCAGTGATGAGTACTACGTGACTGACCTAAGTAGTGTGGTCGGTTCGGGCGATAATACCGAAGCGGCGCCGAACGTAGAGCTGACGCCGTTCTTCTCCGGTATCTCTCTCGATGTGACGCCGCAGATCGACGATAAAGGCAACGTCTTGTTGCATGTCCATCCCAGCGTAATTGAGGTCGAGCAACAGGATAAAGAGATCACCTATAACGACAGCACGTTTACCCTGCCACTGGCACGCAGTTCGATTCGTGAGTCGGATTCGGTGATTCGCGCGCAGGACGGTGATGTGGTCGTGATTGGCGGTCTGATGAAGACCAACACCACCAATAAAGTGTCAAAAGTACCATTTCTGGGCGATATTCCCGCACTCGGACATCTGTTCCGCAGTACCAGCGAACTGACAGAAAAAACCGAGCTGGTGATATTGCTCAAGCCGACGGTGGTTGGCGTGAACACGTGGCAGAAAGAGCTCGAACGCTCACGCGATCTGCTGCAAGAGTGGTTCCCGGACGCTGAGTAACGCTTATGTATCTGGCACACTTTGGCCTGGTTCAAATGCCGTTTCATCTCACTCCGGACACTCGTTTTTTCCTCGGTCTGGCGCCACATTTTGAAGCGATTCAAACCGTTGGCGCGGCACTGGAAATGGGCGAAGGGGTGATCAAAATAACGGGCGAGGTCGGCACCGGAAAAACCATGGTCTGCCGCATGCTGCTGACGCATCTGGCGCAGAACATTGTTTTGCTCTATCTGCCCAATCCGGCGCTCAATGGCTCTGAACTGCGCCGCGCGGTCGCAACCGAACTCAAACTGAACGTGCCAGATGACCGCGATTTGGTGGAACGAATACAGACCGAACTGATGGCGTTGCATTTTGCGGGTAAACGAGTGATAGCCATGGTCGATGAGGCGCAGGCGTTGTCGGATGACGCCCTAGAAACACTGCGTCTGTTTGGCAATCTGGAAACGGAAAACGCCAAGTTGCTGCAAATCGTGCTGATCGGTCAGCCGGAACTCGACAGCCGCCTTGCGCAGCATCATCTGCGTCAGTTTCGCCAGCGTATTACCTTCAGTGCGCAGCTCCGGCCGCTGACACTGGAAGAAACCGTTGCGTACATCGATAACCGGCTACACAAGTCCGGATCAAGCGGTGAGCTGTTTACGCTGAATCAGAAGAAAGCGTTGTGGCGGGCTTGTCGCGGTATTCCGCGTCTGATCAACCAAGTGTGTCATAAGGCACTGTTGCTGACCTATTTCGCTCAGCAACCTAAAGTCAGTAATCAACAGTTATACAGTGCGGTTCACGACACGTTTGATACCTGTAAACCGAAATTCAAAACCCCGCAGCTATGGGGATGGAGTCACTGATGAGTGAAATCAACAAAGCGCTGTCGCAGCTCGCAACGAAGCATCATGCAACGTTGGAGCATATTCAGGCGGCTGACGTTCCGGCAGTGACCAAACGTCCCGCCTGGATTTGGGCGATTGGCGGTTTCGGCCTCAGTTTGGCCGTCGGTGGCTGGGCTGTTTCGCAGCAGGCGTCCGTCGTGGCAGAGCCGATTCAAACCTCTACCAGCGTACCGGTTATTCCGGTGTCGGCATCGCAGCCGTCGCCGACACAAAAAACACACACCAGCCGGGTGAATATCTACCACGCGGACAAAGAGGCGGTCACACCGCTGATAGCTGAACCACCTTTGGCGGAGCGTGATGTGATGACGGGGGCTGTCAGCCAACAAGTCAGTGATCAAAAGGCCGTTTCGCTGGCCAGCACAGTGACGGCGCCAGCCACGATGGCTCACTCACAAGCTGAAAGCGAATCCGCGCAAATGTCGATTGAACAAGTTGAGCTGACGCCCCAGCAACTGGCCGAAAAGGCGGTAACGCGGGCCAGTAAGGCTTTGGACAGTAACGATTTTGAATCGGCAG
This sequence comes from Vibrio sp. bablab_jr001, assembly GCF_016464285.1. NCBI lineage: Bacteria > Pseudomonadati > Pseudomonadota > Gammaproteobacteria > Vibrionales > Vibrionaceae > Vibrio > Vibrio sp. bablab_jr001. The sequence continues at coordinate 67,972 of NZ_JACDWZ010000076.1, read as the reverse complement.
TCAGCGCATACACAGAAGCTCTGCGCTATACGCCGGATGATGAACGTGTGCGTCAGAAGCTTGCTGCGCTCTATTATGGCAAAGGTGACGTCAGACGCGCTTTTGACCTGCTGCAATCAGGGATTGAGCTTAATCACAACGGCGAAACGCTGCGCATCGCGTTAGCGAAACTGTTGATGAAAGAGAATCAGACCGAAGCGGCGCTCTCGCCGCTGTCGTATTTGCCGCAAAGTCCTTCCGTGGAATACCTGTCGCTGCGCGCAGCGCTGGCACAAAAGAGCAAATTTAACGATATCGCCTTGGAAAGTTACCAGTTACTCACCCAAAAAGAAGCCAACAATGGGCGTTGGTGGCTCGGGCTGGCCATTCAGCAGGAGCGTGCTTTCCAGCTGCCAGAGGCAAAGCAATCGTATCTGCAGGCACAAAACAAAGTGGGGCTGTCGGTTCAATCACAAGCTTTTATTCGCGATCGACTCAACGTGCTGGCAAGCTTAGAGGAGACCTCGAATGCAAATTAAACTGCGTAAACGTCTCGGGGATTTGCTGGTTGAAGAAGGCATTGTTTCTGAGCAACAAGTCGAACAGGCCCTGAGCGCTCAGCGCCAGACAGGCAGCAAACTCGGCAGCACGCTGATTGAGTTGGGGTTCCTGACTGAACAGCAAATGCTGATGTTCTTGTCGCAGCAACTCTCACTGCCGCTGATTGATCTCAACCGTGCGCATGTCGATATCGATGCGGTTCAACTGCTGCCTGAAGTGCATGCCCGTCGCCTGCGGGCATTGGTGATTGGCCGCAGCGGTGAGACGTTGCGGGTTGCGATGAGCGATCCGGCGGATTTATTTGCGCAGGAATCGCTACTCAACCAGCTGCCTAACCACAGTTTTGAATTTGTTATTGCTCCAGAAAAGCAGCTGGTGGAAGGGTTCGATCGCTATTACCGTCGTACCAAAGAAATCGCCTCTTTCGCAGAACAGTTGCACGCAGAGCATCAGGTGAACGACGCCTTTGATTTCACCATCGGCGATGACGACAGTGAAGACGTAACCGTCGTGAAACTGATCAACTCGCTGTTTGAAGATGCAATTCAGGTCGGGGCTTCGGATATTCATATCGAGCCGGAAGCCAACCTGCTGCGCTTGCGTCAACGCATCGACGGGGTGTTGCATGAAACCCTGCTCAATGAAGTGAACATTGCTCCTGCATTGGTGCTGCGCCTCAAACTGATGGCGAATCTGGATATTTCCGAAAAACGTCTGCCTCAGGATGGCCGTTTTAACATTCGAGCCAAAGGTCAGTCCGTGGATATTCGTATGTCCACCATGCCCGTTCAGTACGGCGAATCGGTGGTGATGCGTTTGTTAAACCAGACGTCGGGTGTTCGTAAGCTGGAAGAGTCGGGGATTCCGGATGATCTGTTGGTACGGTTGCGTCGCCAGCTCAAGCGTCCGCATGGCATGATTTTGGTCACCGGCCCGACGGGCTCCGGTAAAACCACCACACTTTACGGCGCGCTATCGGAACTTAACACGCCGGGGAAAAAGATAATTACCGCAGAAGACCCGGTGGAATATCGCATTGAACGGGTAAACCAAGTACAGGTGAATCCGAAGATCGATCTCGATTTCTCTACCTTGCTGCGCACCTTCCTGCGTCAGGATCCGGACATTATTCTGGTGGGGGAAATGCGCGATCAGGAAACGGTGGAAATCGGCCTGCGCGCAGCACTGACGGGTCACTTAGTCTTATCGACGCTGCACACCAACGACGCCGTCGACAGCGCCTTACGTCTGATTGATATGGGCGCGCCGGGTTATCTGGTGGCCAGTGCCGTGCGAGCGGTGGTAGCTCAGCGTCTGGTGCGCAAAGTGTGCCCGGACTGTAAAACTCACGATGAACTGGATGATGCTCAACAGCAATGGCTGGAAGTTCGCTTCCCGAATCAGGTGGGCGCGAATTTTGTGCGTGGACGTGGTTGTCAGAACTGTAACCTGACCGGTTACCGTGGGCGGGTCGGTGTGTTTGAAATGCTGGAGCTGGAGCATCATATGATGGACGCGCTGCGTGCCAATGATGCGGTTGCGTTTGGCCATGCGGCCCGGGCTTCAAAAGAGTACAAGCCGCTGCTTGCATCTGCGATGGAGCTGGCGCTGAAAGGCGTGGTGAGTCTGGATGAAGTGATGGCGTTGGGCGAAGGCGATGCTTCCGGTGTTGCTCAGGCCATTTATCTGTAGGGCTCATTATGCCAACGTATCAGTATTCAGGACGTAATGCCGATGGCAGCAAGGCATCCGGTGTCATTGATGCCCCATCTGAAGAAGTGGCGGCGGAGAACCTGCTCAACCGCGGCGTGATCCCCACGGCAATCTCAGCCGGGAAAAGCGCGAGCAAAGCGAGTGTTGATTGGCGGGCTCTGCTGATGCCTGCGATTCCGCTCGAAGTGTTGGTGATTTTTTGTCGTCAGCTCTACAGCCTGACCAAAGCCGGGGTGCCGCTGCTGCGTTCAATGAAAGGATTGACGCAGAACTGTGCGAACAAGCAGTTGCAACATGCGCTGGAAGAGGTGTGTGCCGAGCTGACAAATGGTCGCGGCCTCTCGGCGTCAATGCAGATGCATCCGGGCGTATTCAGTCCGCTGTTTGTCTCGATGATCAACGTCGGCGAAAACACAGGCCGGCTGGACCAGGCTTTACTGCAACTGGCGAACTATTACGAACAAGAGTTAGAGACACGCAAACGAATTAAAACGGCGATGCGCTATCCGACGTTTGTGGTGAGCTTTATCGTGATTGCGATGTTTATCCTTAACGTCAAAGTGATCCCACAGTTTGCCTCGATGTTTAACCGCTTCGGCGTTGAGTTGCCACTGCCAACCCGGATTCTGATCGCGATGTCCGATTTTTTCGTTAACTACTGGATGGCGATGCTGGCGGCGATTGTCGCGATGTTGTTTGCATTTCGTGCCTGGCTGAATACCGCCTCCGGACGCGAGAAATGGGACAAGATACGACTGCGAATGCCGATTGTTGGCAGTATCGTCAATCGCGCCCAGTTATCCCGTTTTTCTCGTACCTTTTCTTTAATGTTGCGCGCGGGTGTGCCGCTTAATCAATCGTTGGCCTTGTCAGCGGAGGCGTTGGACAACAAGTTTCTGGAAGCGCGCCTGATGGAAATGAAAGCGGCGATTGAGGCGGGGAGCAGTGTCTCGGCAACAGCGATCAATACCGGGATTTTCACGCCACTGGTGATTCAGATGATCGCCGTCGGCGAAGAGACCGGACGCATTGACGAGTTGCTGCTGGAAGTGTCGGATTTTTATGATCGCGAAGTGGACTACGATCTGAAAACTCTGACCGCACGTATTGAACCGATCCTGCTCGTGATCGTTGCCGCCATGGTTCTGGTACTGGCATTGGGTATCTTCCTGCCGATGTGGGGCATGCTGGATGCGATTAAGGGACGTTAACGGTGAAAGAGGAACGCTCTCGGCTGATTCTCTGGGCGCTGGTGGTGTGCAGCTTGATCGCAGCGTTGCTAATGGCTTGGCAACCCGTCACTCGCGAGCTGGAAAATACCGCGCTGGCGCTGGCAAATAAACGCATTATTGAGCGCGCCAATACTTACAAACAGGAATGGCTGCTGCGTGGTCGCCCGGCATCACTGGAGTTTGACGGGAAAGTATTAACTTTTTCTGCGTCAGGCTGGGTTTTCCCGCGAGAGGGGGAAAAAGTCGATTGTTCGATGCTACTCAACTGGCTTTATCCGGATGAAAAGATACTGAATTCGTTGCCAGACATTCATGGTGAAAATGTGGGGGCGGGCTACATCTGTTATTTTGATTTTTATGATCATCAAACCATAAAAATAATATTAAAAAACAATAGGTTTTCATCGGTCGTCATAAGTTCGGCATGATGCAAAAATTTGACGTTCTTCGGATGTTTTGTTCGAAATGTTAAGCCTATAATAGGCTTCGTTTGCAAGTGTGATAGGATTGGGCATGTATAAAAAACAATCTGGTTTTTCTTTGGTGGAATTGGTCATCGTGATTGTTGTTGTCGGGCTTTTGGCCGTTGCAGCATTACCCCGTTTTCTGGATGTGACCGATGAAGCAAAAAAAGCCAGCATTGAAGGGGTTGCAGGTGGATATGCAACCGGTGTATTGTCCGCGCGAGCGCAATGGGAAGCCAAAGGGCGTACGACAGTAACAATAGGCTCGGAACGCTATAACACCGTTAACTATGACGGCGTTGATTTCTGGCTCTCCCGCTCCGTTGACAGCAGTGGTACCGATACCGATTTTCGCGACGGCTATCCGTTTGCACTAAATAGCGATAACACCAGCTTTCCAAGTAGCCTGAGCGATCAGGATTGCATTGATTTGATGGAGAATCTGCTGCAAAACCCACCGAGTGTCGACACGGTCAGCAATGCCAGCAGTAACTCCAATGTTAAGTACTCAGCTCAGGCTGATAACAGTAATTGGACTTGTACGTACGTACAGCTAGAAGGCAAAACAGCCCATCAGTTTATGTACGAAGTAAAAACGGGCCGTGTCACGGTCACATTGCAATAATTCTTTATATTTTGAGCTAAGAGAGAGAGTCATAATGAAAAGACAAGGCGGTTTTACCCTTATCGAGTTGGTCGTGGTTATCGTAATTCTGGGTATTCTCGCAGTGACTGCGGCCCCACGTTTCCTGAACCTGCAAGATGATGCCCGCGAAGCGTCGTTGCAGGGGTTGAAAGGAGCAATGCAAGGAGCTGCTGGAATTGTTTATGGCAAAGCCGCAATTGATGGAAATGATACTGTAAGTGATGGTACGGCAACTGTTACTGTTGGAACTACACAAGTAAAAGTCATGAATGGTTATCCTCAAGGCAATACCGACGGTATAGGCAATGCTGTGACAGGGTTGGATACAGATTGGTCAGTTGTATCTGGTACTTCCTCAACAAACGGCACGTCAATTTCATATACCTTTGATGGGTATGCAAACGCAACGTCAACAAAATGTGCTGTAACGTATTCTATGCCTGCGTCAGCTAGTGAGCCGACAATTACTGTCTATTCATGTGCGAATTAAATAAATAAAGGCCAGCCTAGCTGGCCTTTATTGTCGGTCTGATTTGATTGATTTTGTCTGCTAGGTGCAATCTGGCAGGTGAGTTTTATATACGACTCTTCACACTTCTACTAAACCGAGAACGCGATGCGAGCATACTCACGTAAAGCAGGCGGTTTTACCTTAGTCGAGCTTATCGTCGTTATTCTGCTGGTCGCTATTCTGTCCGCCTATGCAGCCAGTCGTTTTATCGGTGTCTCCAGTTTCTCCGCTTATGCGGCTAAAGAGCAGGCTGTCTCCATCATTCGCCAGATACAGGTGAGTCGTATGCAGTCCAATCTTTCGGAGGCGGCTCTGCAGTCAAATGGCCATTATGTGTTGCAGGTCAGCAGTTCTTGTCTTGGTTCTGTTGCCGCGTGCGCGCTGTCGAACGACGACCAACGCAGCGATGTGTTGCGAGGCAATAACCTGTCGTTCGCTTCTTCTGTTGCGCTGAGCAGCCAGCGCATCCAGTTCGATCTATTGGGAAATCCGCAAAATGAAGCGGCAGCGGGGGTAACGATCATCATTACGGCGCCGGACAGTTCTGCGTCAGTGTGCATTAATTCGCAAGGTTATGTGGCGGGTGGAGCATGCTGATGAAGTCAATCAAAGGATTTACACTGGTTGAAAGTATTGTCGCGATGGTGATTATTGGCCTCGCGATGGTGGTGTTGATCAGCTTTTTGTATCCTCAGGTTGAGCGCTCAGCGACTCCTCATTACCAGACTCGGGCCGCGAATTTGGGCCAAAGCCTGATGAGTCAGATTCTGGCCCGTGGATTTGATCAAAACAGTGATTTTGATGGCGGTGCCATTCGGTGTGGAGAATTCGGAACAACATGTACAGCGCTGGAACAATTGGGTGCAGATAAAGATCAGGGTGAAATTTCTCCAGCACAGTTCAATGATGTCGATGACTATATCGGCTGCTGGTATGGTGACAACGCTTCAGATTGTGGCTCGGAGACAACGAAAAATCCATTAACCAATATTCTCGGGACAAACGTTGCGGCGAACTATCGACACTTCACGGTATTTATTGCGGTCGATTACGCCAACAGCGCCTTTCAACCTGTGTCTGTTATTACGGATATGAAGCGCATCGAACTGACGATCGATACCGGCAATTATGGTCGTTACACGTTTGTGGCTTACCGGGGGAATTACTGATGCGCACCCGTGGCTTTACCCTGATAGAAATGATCCTGACCATTATTGTCGGCTCAATTCTGGTGCTTGGTATCGCAGGTTTTGTCGAGCTCGGTAGCAGGGGCTATGCCGATACCGTGGCGCGTCAGCGGATTCAAACCCAAGCCAAGTTTGTACTGGAGAAAATGGCGCGGGAGTTACGTCACGCCATCCCGAACAGCCTTGCAATTTCGACCGATACTGCGTCCCAGCAGTGTTTGTCGTTCTATCCGATCGTCTATTCCGGATTCTATGCACTTGATGAAGCCGATGAGAAACAACTCTCGTTTATCGTGGGGAATGTCTCTGGCAGTACGACAGCGTTGAATTTTGACGGCCTGACGATGATCATCAACCCAAGCAATCAGGATGAGTTCAGCTCGGGGGCAGGGATCGCACTGAGCGGCAGTGACACGACGATTAGTTTGAGTTCGCCACTGGCCAGTCAGTCGGTCGCGCAGCGCTTTTACATGTATCAAAATATGGTCGAGTACTGCCTGAATTACAGCGCGCAGACGATCACCCGTAATTTAGTCCAGGTTGCCGATAGCCTAGAATCCGGCTCGTTCAGCTATGATGAACCGACACTGCAGCGTGGTGGTGTGGTGCATTTGTCGCTCGGACTGGCACAAAACGGAGAGTCGAGCCATTTTGAACAAGATGTGCAGGTGCTGAATGTTCCCTAGAATGAAAAAACAGGCAGGAAACCTATACATCGTCGCGATTTTTGTCATCGTGGTGATGGGCTTCCTTGCGGCCGCACTCAGCCGTATGGAGTGGTCAAATCAAGATGCACTGTCGCGAGACTTACTGGGCACCAAAGCCTGGTTTGCGGCTCATTCGTTAAATGAATTTGCCTTAACTCAACTGTATCCGGTGGGTTCCTCTTCGGCCGTGAGCAGCGTGTGTGAGGATAACTGGAGCAGCGTCGTCAGTGCGGCGGGAAACGTGATAGCACAATATTCAGGATGTTCTGCATCACTTGCATGTAACAAGCTTGGCGAGCTTAACGATGAAGGCGTATTTAAAGTTGAAAGCAGTGTTCTCTGTGGAACCGGACTCTATCAGGTCGAGCGAGTCCAGGAAGTGTTGGTGAAGGAGTGATGGTGAATAGTCAACGATATCTGCGTGTCATGGTTCTGCTCGGGGCTTTGTTATGGTCCTCGTTGAGCTTTGCTTTCACTTCGGGTGCCTGTAGCACGCTGCGCTCTGATGGTAACTTCGGCGTTACCTTCTCTATTGATAATGCTCGGTTAAACGAAACCGTTAACGCGATCAAAGGCGTTGGCAACAACACCAAAGTGACCATTCCGTTGTGGAGCAATGATACGTCAGTCAGCTCTCCAATCATTCGGGATAGCGAAACCGAATTAGGGGGAAGTTATCAAATATGGCTGAAGTACGAGCAGAATAACATCCAGAACAAGACGGGTTACCTCAGTTATTATTTGCTGAGGTTTGGTCAGTGGGAACTGATTGGTACACCGCAGTTTGCGGATCTGAGTAACCTTAATTCGGTTAACATTGATGTGATCAGCAGTGATGTGAATGAAATGGAATGTGAGGCGTCTTCAAATCCTCCAACTGATATCCCTAGCATTGGCCAATGTGACTATTTTTCTCAGCCTGTTCAAAGTTGGATCACTGAAGGAAATTCGGAGTATTCGGATTTTCCTGAGAGTACTTTGGATGTACAGAATGCATCTACGGAGATAAAAGGATGGTCCTCTAACTACTTGGCTGATTCACGCAATATTTATCGTTATAGTCAAAATTGGGAAGGAGGAAAATCTTGGGATACGTTGCGAATTGGTTTTGATCGCGTTGGAAACGAGTACATTTCTTATGAAAACCCGGATTCCAAAGTTTGCAACGGCGTAATGGGATGTTATCCAGGTAATAATGATGGGTTGATTAATTTACGCAAAGCGACGGCGCCAGAGCCGCTTACCGTTAATTTTAGTGCGACTGACAGTATTGAAATAAATAACGGAACAACTGACAGCAATAGTTATCAAACGATGTGTGGTAGTACTTCTTCAATTTGCAGCTACGACGAGCAAAACGGTAGTATCTACATAACCCTCAAGAAAGATCTAAAAAGCCTATCGCTCAACGCATGGGCGCCGAAACCACTTGTTTTACGACTATCCTCTGGGCGTAAAATCGAATCACTAAGTTACACTGCTAATAGCAATGTGCTTTTCCCTTATGGGGCTAACGTCTATTTTAAAACTATAAGTGGTTCGGGAAGCGCTACTTTTACGTTTGAAGGCGCTGTTCAACTCTTTATAACGGATAATTTTTCACCATCTAATCCCTTGATGTTCAACTATATAGAAGATGCTTCTACTTGGGTGCTACCGATCATTTATGGTCCGCGCGCGACGTTTCTTTTGCGTGCTCAAAATGAGTTACGAGCCTTCATTGTTGCCAAGCGAGTGGATATTCCCAATCCAATAAGTATGGAGGGGGCGATCACAACCAACTATTTGAGAGTTGATGCTGGTTTAACGATCAGACAATACGACGATGCCTCAGATTGTTGGGATGGGGGGGCCGTGGACAATGATTACGCGCTGATCCTTCAACCTGCCGAAGCTTACTCACTTATCTGCGCTGCGCAGCGTCTCGAATTTCAGGTGGTGGATAGCAACAATCAGGCGATCGGCGATTTTACCGGAACGATTTCGGTCAGTCCGACTAACGCCAATCTTGCCGTGGTTCCTGACAAGGGCTCAGGCAGCAACGGGAGCTACACCCCCAACGCGAACGGTGAACTCTGGCTGGATTTAACCGCCAGTTCCAGTCAGACGGTGACAATTACTGGCGTCCTGAACCCGCAAGGCGACAGCGCTTCTGTATCGGGAACCTATCATTTTGTGCCATATAAACTCTCTGCCTCGGATCAGTACGTGATCGCGAATAAACCGCAAACGGTAGAGGTGAAAGCACTGGCGTGTGATGACAATGGCGGTGTGGTGGATATCAACTATGGTGGAACGCCAACGGTCAGTTCTGTTTGGGTTGCGCCCACATCTGGAGCGGGTGACCTGACTTTTGCGCCAGCGTTTACTCAGGGGGCTGCCAGCAGTGAACTGACGATGGAAGATTCCGGGATCAAAACCGTCACCATGACCGACAGCAGTTTTGATTGCTCTGGATTGACCGACTGCCCGGTGGAAGGCTCCGGAACGTTGCAAGGCAGTTTTACCGTCTACTCGCGCCCGTGGACGTTAGCCATTTGCTCCCCAAATGGCAGTACTATGGACGGTGACATCACCAATCCTGACAGCCTTGCCTTTACTTCGGCGGGCAATCTGTTTGCCCTGAATATTCGCCCGCTGCGTTGGGCCAGCGGTTCCGGTGACGACAGCTCGCCGCAAGCGGGTGGCAGCGCGATTGAAACGTCGGCCTATTGCAGCTCTGCGGTCACGCAAAACTTCTTTTCAGATAATAGTCAGTTAGCCGCCTTAGCCGTGCTCAGCCATCAGGTTGCGCAGCCTGCCGATGGCAATGATGGCACGTTATATGGCACGCTTGAGCAACTCAACACAACGGGTATCAATAGTACCTACTTGCCGTTTTCGGGGTTGAGTTGGAGCGAAGTCGGTGTGCTGCGCGTTAACGCGGACATCTCAGGCTCTTACCTTGGTATGACGGTCAATCAGGGCTATCGCGATATCGGCCGCTTTTATCCAGCGTGGTTAAGCATCACCGAAAATAGCTGGGACTATGCTGATGACTACAATGGTTTTGTGTATATGAATCAGACGATTCCGTATCGTTTCACCGTTGAAGCGCAAAATATGCAGAGTGACGCCACGATCAACTACAGTGCATTTTCACAAGCCTTAATTGCTGATGTGAAGCTGCTGGCCGTAGATAGTGATGGCGAGGAACTGAGTGACCGTATCAACGAGTATGACCTGCAACTGTGGGATGGTGCTGGTGACGGCGCTTGGTCTGGAGCAACGCTGTCGGTCACCAATGATTTTACCTTCTTAAAACAGCAGCAATCGGCGTCGCCTTATACCACCAGTGTCGATGGGCCATATCAAAGCGGATTTGGCCTACGCGTATCGGATAAAGTGGATGGTGTCGATTTTGTGTCTCCGGACTTGGAACTGAAGGCTTCCACGACGCTACTGGATACCGGTAAGCGCTTTACCACTCAGCCTGATATTCGCTACGGGCGGATGGTGCTCGGGGACGTGGGCGGTACGTCGGTGAGTACGATTAATGTACCTTTGCGAGTGGAATATTGGCAGGGCAGCCGCTTTGCGATCAACGCAGATGATTCCGGATCCTATTTCGCCACACCTAACGAATACGTCTGTAAGCAAACCGTCTGGCCAACCTCCGGCAGTGGCTCGAGTTCCAAACTCACCGGCTCCGATACGCCTTCCAGCTGGGCGAAAGTGGCTTCGGGCAAGAGTTCAGTGGTGTTTGCCACACCGGCTTCTTCCGATGAAACGGCCGATGTACGCGAACAGGTGCGCTTCTGGCTACGACTGGATGATGACGCTCGCTCGTCGCCCCAGCTTTCAGAGAGTGGTGTTAACTGCGGTACGCAATATACCTCTCAACCTTGGTTGCAGTACAACTGGCGCGACAAAGGGGATGAGGATCCGTCGGCGGTCGTGACCTTTGGTATTCATCGTGGCAACGACAAAGTGATTTTTCGCGGTGAGACCCGCCTGACCGGACAGTGATTCGCGATTTTTTCTAACCCAAGTTAGGAATCTGTTAGAAATTGCGTGTTTCAGTCCATGTTTATACGTCAATGCCTTGCTGTGATGGCAAGGCATTGGTACATTTAGTGCAATTTTCATCTTCATATCTTGCAGGACGAGCGAAGAATATGTTCAAAAAACTTCGTGGCATGTTTTCAAACGACCTATCTATCGATTTAGGTACAGCCAACACACTTATTTACGTCAAAGGACAGGGCATTGTTCTTGATGAGCCTTCAGTAGTCGCCATTCGCCAAGACAAAGGTCGCGGCGGAAAAACCGTCGCAGCCGTTGGTCACGCTGCAAAACAAATGTTAGGTCGTACGCCGGGCAATATTTCTGCCATTCGTCCGATGAAAGACGGCGTTATCGCTGACTTCTACGTGACTGAAAAAATGCTGCAACACTTCATTCGCAGCGTGCACGACAACAGCATTCTGAAACCAAGCCCGCGCGTACTGGTTTGTGTTCCTTGTGGTTCGACTCAGGTTGAGCGTCGTGCGATTCGTGAATCGGCACTGGGTGCAGGTGCTCGTGAAGTTTACCTGATCGATGAGCCAATGGCGGCCGCGATCGGTGCTGGTCTGCGTGTTTCTGAACCGACGGGTTCAATGGTGGTCGATATCGGTGGCGGTACAACCGAAGTGGCGGTTATCTCGCTGAACGGCGTGGTTTACTCGTCATCTGTTCGTATCGGTGGTGACCGTTTTGATGAAGCGATCATTAACTACGTGCGCCGTAACTACGGTAGCTTGATCGGTGAAGCAACTGCAGAAAAGATCAAACACGAAATCGGTTCAGCGTACCCAGGCGATGAAGTTCAGGAAATCGAAGTCCGTGGTCGTAACTTAGCAGAAGGTGTGCCACGTAGCTTTACGCTGAATTCGAACGAAATTCTGGAAGCGCTGCAAGAGCCACTGACTGGTATCGTATCTGCCGTGATGGTTGCGCTGGAACAGTGTCCGCCAGAGCTGGCTTCTGATATTTCAGAAAACGGTATGGTGCTGACTGGCGGCGGTGCGCTGCTGAAAGATCTGGATCGCCTGCTGACTGAAGAAACGGGTATTCCTGTCGTTATCGCTGAAGATCCACTGACCTGTGTGGCTCGTGGCGGCGGTAAAGCTCTTGAAATGATCGATATGCATGGTGGTGATCTCTTTAGCGACGAGTAATGGCTTGTCAGGCGCTCGCAAGGGCGCCCGAATACACTCTAGGATTGTTATAAGATGAAGCCAATATTTGGTCGTGGACCATCCCTTCAACTGCGCCTGTTTTTCGCGGTTGTTTTGTCAGCCAGCCTTATGCTGGCTGATAGTCGTTTAGGCGCATTCTCACATGTGCGTTTTTTACTCAATAGCTTAGTCGCTCCAATTCAGTATGCTGCCGACCTGCCGCGCGGCATGTTTGATGGTTTCTACGAAAATTTCAATTCCCGTCAGCAACTGATGGAATCGAACCGTGCCCTCAAACGGGATGTGCTGACGCTGAAAAGCGATTTGATCCTGTTGGATCAGTATCGCGAAGAAAACCAACGCCTGCGCAAGTTGCTCGGTTCCTCGTTTGTCCGTGATGAAAAGAAAGTGGTCACGGAAGTGATGGCGGTGGACACCTCGCCGTATCGTCATCAGGTAGTGATCGATAAAGGCCGGGTTGATGGTGTTTATGAAGGTCAGCCGGTGATCAACGAAAAAGGTATTGTTGGTCAAGTCACGTTCGTGGCAGCGCACAACAGCCGCGTGCTGCTGCTGATTGACCCAAACAACGCCATTCCGGTGCAGAATATTCGTAACGACATTCGTGTTATTGCCTCAGGCAACGGCCAGACGGATGAGATTCAGCTTGAGCACATTGCAACCAGCACAGATATCGAAGTGGGTGACCTACTGGTGACTTCCGGTCTGGGTGGCGTTTACCCGGAAGGGTATCCGGTTGCTTACGTGTCGGAAGTGGATAAAGACACCCGCCGTGAGTTTGCCTCGATCAAAGCCAAGCCTGTGGTGGATTTTGATCGTCTGCGCTACCTGCTGCTGATTTGGCCGAACGAAGATCGTCAACAAAAAGCGATGAGTGCGGAAAATCAATCAATGACTGAGGACGTAAGCAATGGCCAATAATGATTGGGCAGGCCGTTTGGTTATCTGGGCCTCATTCTTCTTTGCATTAGTCTTGCAGACCATTCCATGGCCGGGTTCGCTGGACTTGCTCAGACCGTCCTGGCTGCTGCTGGTGACCTGTTACTGGGTCTGTGCTTTGCCACATCGTGTCAACGTCGGAACGGCGCTGGTCATGGGCTTGCTGTGGGATTTGCTGCTCGGTTCCACGCTCGGTATTCGCGGCATGATGATGTCGATTGTGGTCTACATCGTCGCGATGAACTTCCTGGTGCTGCGTAACATGGCTCTGTGGCAACAGTCGATCGTGATTGGCCTGCTGTCGATGGCGCTGGAAGTGCTGATTTTCTTCGGCGAATATTTGATTCAGGATGTGACATTCAACCCTTTGTCACTCTGGAGTGGTTTAATTAGCTGTATACTTTGGCCGTGGTTGTTTTTATTGCTGCGCCGAGTGCGGCGTCACTGGCATGTGAAATAGTGGCCAACAATGATTAACAGAAAACTGATCCTGGCATCGGGTTCGCCGCGACGCCGGGAATTGCTGTCTCAACTGGGGTATCAGTTTGAGATTCTGGTTCCCAATGTTGAGGAATCCCAGCAAAGTGACGAAAACGCAGCGCAGTACGTAGAACGTTTATCACGTGATAAAGCGCTGGCTGGTTTGCAACTGGCGACAGAAGACGTTGTGGTACTGGGTTCTGACACCATTGTCGTTCAGGATGGACTGGTGCTGGAAAAACCGCATGACTTTGCGGACGCACAACGGATGTTGCAACACTTATCAGGTAACCGTCATCAGGTGATGACGGCGGTAACGGTCGCTACACAACAGCAGGTTCGTTCTGTGGTAGTGACCACAGATGTATGGTTTAAAGTTTTGTCAGCAGAAGAAATCGAACAATATTGGCAAAGCGGTGAACCTCGCGATAAAGCTGGCAGTTATGGCATTCAGGGATTGGGTGGACGATTTGTAACAAGAATAGAAGGTAGCTATTACGCCGTCGTCGGGCTACCCCTCTACGAAACTGACCAGCTCTTGCACGAATTCTTATAATTTAAAACTATTGAGGTGCGCTCATGAGTGCAGAGTTGCTCTTAAACGTCACGCCGAGTGAAACTCGCGTGGCGATGATTGAAGGCGGTGTCCTTCAAGAAATCCATATCGAACGTGAAGCAAAACGGGGCATTGTCGGCAATATCTATAAAGGTAAAGTCAGCCGTGTCCTGCCGGGTATGCAAGCGGCGTTTGTCGACATCGGGCTCGACAAAGCGGCTTTTCTCCATGCCTCTGACATCGTACCGCACACCGAGTGTGTGGCTGAAACCGAGAAACAACAATTTCAGGTGCGCGACATTTCTGAGCTGGTTCGCCAGGGACAGGATATCGTGGTGCAAGTGGTCAAAGATCCGCTCGGCACCAAAGGCGCGCGTCTGACCACCGATATCACCTTACCTTCGCGTTATCTGGTTTATATGCCGGGTGCCAGCCATGTCGGCGTATCGCAGCGGATTGAAAGCGAAGCCGAGCGTGAACGTCTCAAAGAAGTCGTTGCCCACTACTGTGATGAGCACGGTGGCTTCATCATCCGCACCGCAGCTGAAGCGGCGAAAGAGAAAGAGCTGGCGCAAGATGCCGCGTTCCTCAAGCGCTTGTGGTGCAAAGTGATGGAGCGTCGCGAGAAATACAAAAACCGTTCAACTCTGTATGGGGAGCTGGGCCTTGCTCAGCGTATTCTGCGTGATTTCGTTGGCACCGACCTGACCAAAATTCTGGTCGACTCCCGTCTGGAATATGAAAACCTGCTGGAGTTCACGTCCGAGTTTGTGCCGGAACTGACCGACAAGCTGGAGCTGTACGAAGGCGATAAACCTATTTTCGATATGTACGACACCGAAAATGAGATTCAGCGTTCTCTGGAGCGCAAAGTGGAACTCAAATCGGGCGGCTACCTGATCATCGATCAGACGGAAGCCATGACCACCATCGATATCAATACCGGTGCCTTTGTGGGTCGTCGTAATCTGGAAGAGACTATCTTCAACACCAACATCGAAGCGACTCAGGCGATTGCGCGCCAACTGCGTCTGCGCAATCT
Source organism: Vibrio sp. bablab_jr001 (assembly GCF_016464285.1). Classification (NCBI taxonomy): domain Bacteria; kingdom Pseudomonadati; phylum Pseudomonadota; class Gammaproteobacteria; order Vibrionales; family Vibrionaceae; genus Vibrio; species Vibrio sp. bablab_jr001. The sequence goes on along the minus strand of NZ_JACDWZ010000076.1, from coordinate 52,733 downwards.
GGGTGGCATCATCATTATCGACTTCATCGATATGATTTCAGAAGAGCATCGTAAGCGAGTACTAACTTCACTCGACGCGGCACTGAGCAAAGATCGTGTGAAAACTAACATCAACGGTTTCACTCAACTCGGCTTGGTGGAAATGACCCGTAAACGTACGCGCGAAAGTATTGAACATGTGCTGTGTTCTACCTGTCCAACTTGTGAAGGCCGCGGTACGGTGAAAACGGTGGAAACGGTGTGCTTTGAAATTCTGCGTGAAATTACTCGTGTGAACCGCGCCTACGACGCCGACAAGTTTGTGGTGTATGCCTCACCTGCGGTCGCTGAGACCCTGCAAGGTGATGAATCACATTCACTGGCGGAACTGGAAGTGTTCATCGGTAAGGAAGTACGTATTCAGGCCGAACCTTTGTATGTGCAAGAGCAATTTGATGTCGTGATGATGTAATAGGACTACGGGTGATCTCAACCTTAACTCGCCTTGGGCGAATTGTATTGTGGCTGCTGGTCAGCCTGCTAGTTTTGTTGGCCATCGCCATCACGGCTCTGCGCGTGCTGTTACCGGAAATGAACCGCTTTAAAGGCGAAATTCAGGACTGGGTCAGTGAGCAGAGCCATATACAATTTGTGATCACGGATGTGTGTGGTTTCTGGCGAAACACGCACCCCTCTCTGGCTCTGCAAGGTGTGCAGGCCAATCTGCCGGATGGCAGCAAAATTCAGTTCAACACCGGGCGGATTGACGTCGAATTCGACTTGGTACAAACCGTCCTGCAACGTGAACCAGTTATCGCGAATCTGATTATTCATCAGCTCAAACTGGATATTCGTTCCATTGACTGGACGCGCCTCAATCAAGCGGATGATTCGGCCAGTGACTCAAGCGAATCGAATGCGCAGAGCAAAATTCTGCAGCGTCTCGATGACCTGTTTTTGCGTCAGCTCGACGATTTCACCGTGCAAGATTCCACCGTGCTTTACCAGACTCTGGCGGGCGATATGCGCCAACTGGACATCGATAAGCTGCACTGGAAGAACAAAGGTAAACGCCACTTTGCGGATGGTGAAATCAGTATTGCTGATACTGAAATTAACTCATTGCAAGTGAGTGCTAACTTCGAAGATCACGGTTCGCTCGGCGATATCTCCGGTGATTTCTACGTTAGTGCTGACAAGTTACGGGTACGCCCTTGGTTGAGTCGCTATTTGAAAGATGAAACGGGCATCGAGCGTGGCGTAGTCAGCTTTAATGCCTGGATGACGCTGAAAAACAGCCAGCCTGTCGACGGGTATGTGGAACTCAAACCGTCGGAGTTGGTGTGGCAGGAAAATGAGCGTCATGAACTGCTGCTGGAATCAGGCATTGTGCAACTGTCGCCGACAGAAAAAGGCTGGCAGGTAAATGCGCACTCACTTCAACTGCGCACGGACGATACGCCTTGGCCGGAAGTGGACGCTGCGCTTGACTGGCAACCCCAGCAATGGCGCCTGAATGTGTCGCAACTCGACATCAAAGCCCTGCTGCCATTAATCAAACTGGTGCCAGAATCCAAACAGACAAATCAACTGTTGGAGCAACTGAAACCCAGCGGCCTGGTGGAAGACTTACGGATCGCGCAAGGAGCTGATGAGGCGCCGCTGCGTTACTCGGCCACGCTGACGGATGGCGCGATGGCGCAGTGGGAACTGTTGCCAGAAGTGCATCATCTGCAAGCACAAATTTCCGGCACGCCGACCAAAGCGGTGATCAAAGCCTCACTGGTTGATGATGAGTTGCCGTATGGTGAAGTGTTCCAGGCGCCACTCAATATTCGTCAGGGACAAGTGGACTTGGTGTGGCAAAGTGATGACGCCGGCTGGTCGTTGTGGGCCGATAAAGTGACGGCGGCAACGCCGGATCTGCAGGTGCTTGGTGCGTTTCGTCTCGATTTCCCCAAAGAGAAGAGCCCGTTCCTGTCGTTTTATGCTGAAGCGGATGCTTACAACGCAGGCGAAACCTGGCGCTATCTGCCGACACTGGCGCTTGGTCATGACCTGACCGACTACCTCTCTACTGCGATTCAGGGCGGTAAAGTCAAAACCGCCAAGCTGGTGTGGTACGGAGAGTTGGGAGATTTCCCTTATCGACACCACAACGGTATTTTTCAGGCCTGGGTCGGACTGCAAGACGGCAAATTCAGTTTTGATACCGCCTGGCCGGCGATCACCGACATGCAGCTTGACCTGTTGTTTGAAAATGACGCCATGTACCTCGACTCGCATTCAGCCACTCTGATGGATGTGAAGGCCAAGCGCATTACCGGCCGCATTCCTGAACTGGCACCAGATGGGCATATTGAAATTGAAGCGACCGCGGTTGCTCAGGGCAATGCGGTACGCGATTACATGACCGCGACTCCGCTGGTGGACTCGGTGGGCGCCGCACTGACCGCGATTCAGGTCAGCGGTGAGGTCAACTCCGAGTTTCAGCTCAACATTCCGTTTACCACGGACAAAGAGCCGCGCGCCTGGGGCTGGGCGGATCTCAAACGCAATCACGTTGAAATCGATTCACCGCCCATGACGCTCGAAGCGGTCTCGGGCCGAATCAAGTTTGACAATGATGTGGTGACAGCCGCCGGGCTGTCGGCCAAACTGCTGAAACAGCCCATCTCGTTTGATTTCAAAGGCGAGAGTGCCCAACAAGGCTATGCGGTGAATATCGACTTGGTGGGTGACTGGGACATTAAGCCGTTAACACCTTATGTCGGCAGTCGCTGGCTAAGCAGGTTGCAGGGTGACGCTCCTTGGCAGATGGGGGTGGATATCCAGCTCAATGATGTGGGTTTCACCTATCAGATTGATGCGCAAGCGAACCTCAAGCGCGTGGCCAGCCGTTATCCGTACCCGCTGAGTAAAGCCATCAATACACCGGGCAGTGCACGTTTGCAGGCTTCGGGTAATCAGGAAGCGATTTCCGCGCGGCTGCAACTGCCCAATGCCAAATATCAGGCAGAGATCGACATTACCAAAAAGACACCGGTACTGACCGCTACCAATTTAGTGTTGGGCCAGGGCAGTTTCAAAATCAGTCCGGTTGTCGGCCATCACGCGCAGGTGCGTACGGATAAATTCAATCTGGATGACTGGATCTCCGTGGCGAGTGACGAACCTCAGACGAAATCCACTAAGCCCGCAGCACTGGATTCCCTTAATACGCCGGAGATTCCGTTGCCGCAACGGGTTGATTTGAAGGTGAAAGAGCTGACTCTGGCCGGAATTGAGTGGCATGACGTCAATTTCACTGCGCGGGAAAAAGATCTTGGCTGGTTGATGAACATTGATAGCCAGGAAGTGAATGGTCAGGCTAACTATATTGAACCTTATGACCTGTCGGTTTCGCTGAAGCGTTTGCACGTCTATCTGCCGCAGTTGGACAACAGCGATGGTAAAGCGCGGCTGGTGGATGTCAATAAACAAAATACCCCACTGATTTCAGACTTTGATCGCCAGTTCCATGCGTTGATGCCGAACCTGACTCTGGTGATCGACGATTTCTGGCTACAGGGTTATAAAGTCGGCAAGCTCAACATGGATTTCGAGCGTCATGGCAATACTTTGATGTGGAAACGCATCGACGCCGCCAGCGGAACCAACCAGGTACACATCAACGGCAGTTGGACACTCACCGATACCACCAGTCGAACCGAAATGAATCTGGATATGAAAGGTGACAACAACAGTGACCTGATGGAGCGGTTTGGTATCAGCTCCGGGATTCAGAAAGCGCCGTTTGAGATGTCGAGCCGTACCCAATGGGATGGCGCGCCGTGGTCGATGAAAATCAATACGCTGCAGGGTAATCTCGAGACTAAACTGGGTAAAGGGGTGATCTCCAACGTCAGCGGTGCCGCGCGTCTGCTTGGTCTGTTCAGCCTTGATTCGATCATCCGCAAGATGCAACTCGACTTTAGCGACGTGTTTGATAAAGGGATGGCGTTTAACTCGATTACGGGCAGCGGTGAGTTGTCGCAGGGCGTGTTTGTCACCAATAACATCAAAATGGATGCGGTGGCCGGTGAAATGACCATCAAAGGTCTGGCCGATCTCAATACGCGCATGGTAGACGCTGAAGTGAATTTCGTGCCGGATATTACTTCCGGCATTCCGGTACTCACCGCTTTTGCGGTCACTCCGGCCACAGCGCTGTATGTGCTGGCGGTGACCACGGTGATTTCACCCGTAGTCGAGATTTTCACTCAGGTTAACTATGAAGTGAAAGGCCCGCTCGACTCTCCGACGGTGAAAGAGCTGTCGCGCAGCAGAGGTGAATTCAAATTACCGAAAAAACTCAGAAAGCTGGTTGAATAAGGATAAACACATGGAACGTGTCGGCATCATTCAAATGACCTCAGGCCCGGTCGTCGCAGACAATCTGGCCTACATCGCGGCGCAAGCCAAAGCGCTGGCGGCTCAGGGAGCGACTTGGCTGGTGACGCCAGAAAATGCGGTGGTGTTTGGCACTCGCAGCGATTATCACCAACACGCTGAACCGATGGGCGAGGGCCCGATTCAACGAGAACTGGCCGAGATTGCGCGCAAGAATCAGGTTTGGCTGCTGGTGGGCAGTATGCCTGTCGCACGTGCCAGTGGCGTGACTACCACATCGATTTTATTTAATCCACAAGGCGAAGCGGTAGCACATTATGATAAGCTGCACATGTTTGATGTGGATGTCGCCGACAGTCACCAACGTTACCGCGAATCGGAAACCTTTACGCCGGGCGATGGATTGACGGTGGTTTCGACGCCGTTTGGTCAGTTGGGACTGTCGATTTGTTATGATGTGCGTTTCCCGCATCTTTATTCGCAACTGCGTCGTCAGGGTGCGCAAATTTTACTGGTGCCCGCGGCGTTTACCGCAGTCACCGGACGTGCGCACTGGGAAGTGCTGCTGCGCGCCCGAGCGATTGAAACCCAATGTTGGGTCGTCGCAGTCGGCCAAGGGGGGCATCATCCTTGTGGCCGTGAGACCTGGGGACATTCAATGGTGATTAACCCGTGGGGTGAAGTCGTGGCTTCGCTTGGGCAGGAGGCGGCCACGTTGGTTGCTGACATCGATTTGCATCAGGTGGATCAAGTCCGCCTGACCATGCCTATCATTGAGCACACGCGCTTTGATAATCAATTTAAAGAGAAAAAGAGTTAGCTATGAGTATTACCCGAATTGAAGAAGCACTATTAACCCCCGCAGGGCTGACAGAGCAAGATATCGCTGACACTCTGGCGACCATCGCCACTCGTGAAATTGATTATGCGGATATTTACTTTCAATCCAGCTGGCATGAGTCACTGGTGCTGGAAGACAGCATTATTAAAGACGGCTCGTTCAACATCGACTGCGGTGTGGGTGTGCGTGCTGTGACAGGCGAGAAAACCGGTTTTGCTTACTCTGATCAGATTCAGTTGGAAGGCTTAAAGCAGAGCGCGATTGCGGCTCGCGGTATCGCTCAGCAAGGCCAGAATGGCCGTGTGCAGGCGTTTAAGCGTTCTGACAATCAAAGCTACTACGCGGCAGACAACCCGCTGCAAAGCTGGGAAAAGCAGAAGAAAACCGAACTGTTGATGCAGTTGGATGCTTACATTCGGACCAAAGAGCCGCTGATCCAGGAAGTTTCCGTCAGCCTGAGCGGCGTCCATGAGCAGATGCTGGTGGCGGCAACCGATGGCACGTACGCAGGCGACATTCGTCCGCTGGTACGTCTGTCAATCAGTGTGCTGGCACAGAAAGGCGATCGCCGTGAGCGTGGCAGTGCCGGTGGCGGTGGCCGCTTCAACTACGATTACTTCCTGACCGAAGAGAATGGTCAGAAAATGGCGTTTGCTTACGCGGATGAAGCGATTCGCCAGGCATTAGTGAACTTAGAAGCTGTTGCGGCTCCTGCGGGCACTATGCCTGTAGTTCTGGGGTCAGGTTGGCCGGGCGTGCTATTGCACGAAGCGGTTGGTCATGGCCTGGAAGGCGACTTTAACCGCAAAGGCTCGTCGGTGTTCTCGGGCAAAATGGGCAAGAAAGTGACTTCAGATCTATGCACCATCGTCGATGACGGTACGCTGAAAGATCTGCGTGGTTCCCTCAACGTCGACGATGAAGGTGTCAATGGCCAGTACAACGTGCTGATCGAAAACGGTGTGCTGAAAGGCTACATGCAAGACAAGCTCAACGCGCGCCTGATGGGAGTGGCGCCAACGGGTAACGGTCGCCGTGAATCATACGCACATCTGCCGATGCCTCGTATGACCAACACCTACATGCTGCCGGGTCAGCATACGCCGGAAGAGATCATCTCAACCGTGAAAAAAGGCGTCTACGCACCCAACTTTGGTGGTGGTCAGGTGGACATCACCTCCGGCAAGTTCGTGTTCTCTGCATCGGAAGCGTACCTGATTGAAAACGGTAAGGTGACTCGCCCAATTAAAGGCGCCACATTGATCGGTTCGGGTATTGAAGCGATGCAGCAAGTCTCGATGGTGGGCAACGACCTGAGCATTGACCGCGGCGTTGGTGTGTGTGGTAAAGCAGGGCAGAGCGTGCCGGTCGGGGTTGGACAACCCACACTCAAACTCGACGCGCTGACCGTTGGTGGCACCGAGTAACTCTTTTAAAAGCTGCGTTCAACGCAGCTTTTTTGTTCGCTCCCGAAGTTGATGCCAAAGGGGCGATCGCGCGCCGCAGCATTTGCGACTATTTTTGGCGCTTACAACCAGAAAGATCGCGCGGAGATCGTTTTGTGGGTAGCAATTCGTGACGATCCGTGCCATATTTCGTCGCACTGAAATTTGATCCAACTTAACCATTCTGGAGCCACATTTATGTCTCACGAAGATGAATATCTGTCCGTTGAAGATTTTATTGAGATTCAAAAAGAAGAGACTCGCGACATCATTCAAGCGTTGCTCGAGGACGGCAGTGATCCAGAAGCTTTGTATGAGATCGAACACCACTTCTTTGCTGAAGATTTCGACAAGCTGGAAAAAGCTGCGGTTGAAGCATTCAAACTAGGTTTTGAAGTTCTGGAAGCCGAAGAAGCAGAAGATGAAGACGGCAGCAAACTGCTGTGCTTCGATGCCACGATGCAATCTGTGCTGAATCCAGAAGCGATCGATGCACAAGTTGAGAAACTGGTGAATCTGGCGGAAAAATACGACGTTATTTACGACGGTTGGGGCACTTACTATGAAGGTGAAGATGCACTGTATGCCGACGAAGACGAAGATGACGACGAAGAATAATTCGTAAAGCATCGTACGATACCAGCCCTCAGGCTGGTATTTTTTTATGCAACAGGGGTTTGTAAGCGCGAAATGAACTGTGTTTAAATGGCGCAAACCCGCACGACGTGATCATTGACTATGCAGCTTTCCCTCGCCGGACTCTGGCAACTTTCTCCGCTGACCGATTTATCCATTCCTCAGGACGACATTACCTTTCCTGCGCCACTCAGTGCAGTGCTGCCGGAAGCGTTGTCTGAAGAGACGATTGCCACGCAAGAGTGGCACCTGATGCACGATATCGAAGTGGATGATGTGCTGCTGGGTTTTGCGGCGATTGATCTGGTGCTTGAAGGGGTCGATTACCATGCCGAAGTACGCCTCAATGGCGTGGCGCTGTTTGATTGTGATGGTTCTCAGTCGGTATACAAAAAAGATATCCGTCCGCTGCTCAATCCGGGACGCAACCGCTTTGAGATTCTGTTTCTTGAACAGGAAGAAGAGTGGCTAATTGATGACGAGGACGATTCTGGGGAGTTGTGTTCACTGGCACAAACCCAAGTGGAACCTTACGATTCCCGCATCGGGATTTGGCGTGCGCCTTATCTGCAATGCATTCGTCATCTTCGCCTTGAGCATGTGGCGACGGAGCAAATCTGGCACCATGGCGGAGGGTGTGAGCTGTTGGTGAACCTGTTTTTCACCACGTATTCGCCTGGTCTGGTATCTGCGGCGGTGCGTTTTGATGGCATGACCTACCATTTACCCATTGATGTGCGTAGTGATCATGCCAGCGCTCTGTTTCAGGTCGAAGCACCGAAATATTACGATGCGGAGCACCCGAACCCCGGCGATCTTTACGATGTCAGTGTGGAACTCGATGGTCAGCGTCAGGCTTTTAAACTGGGTCTCAGCCACGATCTGTGTGTCACCCATTTCCCGGTGTGAATTCTGAATAACACAAAGCCCCGTTTAAGCGGGGCTTTGTGTTTCTATCTCAGTGGGCACATTGCCAAGGCGTAGAACCCTCGTGTTTGCTTTGCCATACTTTTTCATGGAAGTAGTAAGCACAAGTGTTAAAGCTTGGTTCAATCAGTGCCATTACACCACCTACCAGGAAGCTACCGGTCAGAAGGTAGGCGACGTTGAACGCAACGGTAAAGTGAATCACAGCAAAACTGGCAGTTTTGAGGCGAGGATTCGAGGCGTAACGTTGCAGCGGTGCATATTGGTTCCACGTTTTTTCGTGGAAGTAGAAGGCAACCGTGTTCACCATTGGTTCGAGCATCGCGATCAGGCTACCGATGATGATGTCACCGGTTAGGGCGTACGCGACGGTAAAAGCAATGCTAAAGTGGATAGCGGCAAAACTCAGCGTCTTTTTCATGGTAATCGTCCAATCTCGTTTCTCTTTGATGGGGTTATTATTGATAACTATTCTCATAAAAGAAAATGGGAATGAACGATTAGTTTGATAGTTAAAAACTAATAAAAAAGGCGCATTGAGCGCCTTAATCTATTAATTCTTAGTTTCAGCCTTGCGGCTTGACCACCAGAACGTTGATCGGGGAGTGTTCCACCACTTTACTGGCGACGGAACCGAGCATCACTTTGTCGATTCGCGAGCGTTTATGGCTTGGCATCACGATCAGGTCAGCCCCCAGTTTTTCCGCGTAGTCGAGAATGGTGGTGTAAGGTTTACCTTCGGCGACGTGCAGTTTATACACTACGTCTTCCATTATGTGCTTTTCCGCGAACGCTTTAAGCTGCGCGCGCACATCGTCTTTCATCTTGGCGGCGGCATCTTTCGGAAAGTATGTCGCGACCATAGACATATGAATACCTGGCAGCACGTTAAGCAGGTGTAGCTCCGCATTGGAATGTTTCGCATGCCATACAGCAAGCTGAACGGCTTTGTCGGAAAAGCCTTTTTCATTCAAATCAACAGGAACAAGGATGTGTTTATACATTATTCGTTATCTCTGTTTAGGTTGAGCCTGACGGCAACAGTTCGTTGGCTTAAGTATATGCCCTGCTGACGCAGGGCATTTTGATTAAGCGCGGATTTTGTTAAACATTAACTACGAATAGCTTCTTTGGCGGCCCGTCGTTTCTGGTTCCAGCCTAAAAGCAGAGTCAGCAGCAGCGCAGGCACAAACACCCACTCTTTCATCGGGCGATCGCTATCCACTACGATAGAACGGATTTCCCAACCAAAATCGATTCCAGCAGATTCAGCCGGACTGCCGAATTCCACCATGTCGATCATCATACGGTTCTTCTCGTGATTGAGCATCAGACCCATAGACGCGATACGATCCTGCGCGGTCGTTGCTCGGTCATCAAACGGCAGTAGTACGGTTTTCGACACATAGTCTCCATCCAGCGTTTCGCCCGCGACCAGCATTGCGATCGATTGGCCAACCGGAGTTTGCTCAACGATGTGTTCCAATTCCGTTCCCGGATAGAGGGTTTGCGCCGGGTAAATCATGTCCCACCAGAAACCCGGGCGGAAGAAGGTAAACGTCAGCAGCAGCAGCGCCAAAATTTCCCACCATTTGGTCTTGGTAAACCACCAGGCTTGCGTTGCTGCCGAAAAGAGCAGCATCGCTATGATGGAGGATCCGACCGTCAACGCGAGATGCCACCAAGTGTCGATACCCATCAGGAGCAATTGAGTATTGAACACGAACATAAACGGCAGAATGGCCGTTCGAATATCGTAGGCAAAGCCCTGAATACCAGTGCGGATCGGGTCCGACTTAGCGATCGCCGCTGCGGCAAACGCGGCCAAGCCCACCGGTGGCGTGTCATCCGCGAGAATACCGAAGTAGAACACGAATAAATGCACGGCGATGAGCGGAATGATCAAGCCATGTTGCGCGCCCAACGTCACGATAACCGGAGCCATCAGAGTCGATACTACGATGTAGTTGGCGGTGGTTGGCAGGCCCATTCCCAGGATCAGACTGATGACTGCAGTAAAGATCAACATCATGATCACGCTGCCGCCGGAGATGAACTCAACGAAGTCGGTCATCACCAGACCAATCCCCGTCAGGGTGACCACACCGACAACTGTACCCGCCGCCGCGGTGGCAACACCGATACCAATCATGTTGCGCCCGCCTGAAACCAGACTTTCAAGCAGGTCGGTGACCCCTTCCTTCGCTTGCGAAGCCAGATCACCTGACTGGTTAAAGATAGCCATCAACGGGCGCTGCGTGAGCAGAATAAAGATCATGAACACCGTGGCCCAGAATGCAGACAGACCCGGTGAGAAACGCTCAACGGTCAGGCACCAGACCAGAACCACGATCGGCAGCAGGTAGTGCAGCCCTGATTTAACAGTCGGGCCGGTATCTGGAATTTCCTGAATGTCTTCATCGATGTCCATTCCGCCTTCAGAAGCGTATTTGGACGAAATGCGCACCAACAGCACGTAAACCAGCAGCAATGCCACCGTGACAATCGGTGTGGCGGCAGCGCCAAACACATCTTTGGTCCAGCCAACGCCGTAGTAAACCACGGCACTGATGACACACAGACCGAGAATGGTGCCAGTAAACGACAATAAGCTTTGCAGCAGAGTCGGGTTGTGACGACGCGGAAGGCCTTTCATTCCTGCCTTACATGCTTCCAGGTGCACGATGTAAATCAGAGCGATGTAAGAGATCAATGCCGGCAGCAGTGCCGCACGAATCACTTCCACATAAGAAATTCCGACATATTCAACCATCAGGAATGCTGCGGCGCCCATGATAGGCGGCGTAAGCTGACCGTTAGTTGAGGCGGCGACTTCTACCGCACCTGCTTTGGTGCCCGGAAAGCCGACACGTTTCATCAGCGGAATGGTAAAGGTACCAGTAGTCACTACGTTCGCGATGGAGGAACCGGAGACCAAACCCGACAGACCCGATGCCACTACAGCGGCTTTCGCCGGGCCGCCACGCATATGGCCGAGCATTGAGAATGCGACTTTGATGAAGTAAGCCCCGGCGCCCGCCCGCTCCAGCATGGCGCCAAACAGCACGAACAAGAACACGAAAGAAGTGGATACTCCCAGTGCGACACCGAATACGCCTTCGGTGGTCAGCCACAGATGAGACATCGCTTTATTCAGGCTCGCACCTTTGTGAGCGATAACTTCCGGCATATACGGGCCCGCGAAAGTGTACAGCAGGAATACGGCTGCAACCGCCATCAACGGAGGACCGAGTGCCCGACGGGTAGCTTCCAGCAGCAGCAACATCCCCATAACCGACACCACAACATCGAGAGTCGTCGGTGCGCCAGAGCGGCTTGCCAGCTGCTCATAGAAGATATAGATGTAGGCGGCGGAAAAGCTCCCTGCCAGCGCTAAAATCCAGTCTGCCAACGGAATGTGATTGCGTGACGAGTTTTTCATTGCCGGATAGGCAGTGAAAGCGAGGAAAATAGCAAAGCTGAGGTGAACAGCTCGAGCTTGTGTATCGTTGAGTACGCCAAAATCGAAAATGAACGGCAGCGGAGAAGCGTACCACAACTGGAACAACGACCAGCATAACGGCACCAGCCACAGAATGCGGCCCGGAATGCCCTCTGGATTCCTTGCGCCTGTATCAGCCTGTGCAACCATCTCTTGCACATCTTGCGACGGAGTATTTGTCTGCGTCATGTACGTTATCCTTATTATTTGATGGTCTTAAAAGAGAAAGGTGGCTTTCTTAAACGGTGTTAAAGCCAAGTTGAGCATGGTGTCTAAGTTCGATTTCGCATCAGACCCAGAACCAATATCAATAAGGAGGCACCAGGCCTCCTTATTTAATGGAGCGATATCTGACTTAATTACTTAAGCAGACCCACTTCTTTGTAGTATTTCACTGCACCTGGGTGTAGCGGAATTGAGATACCCGCTTTAACCATGTCTTCTTTTTTCAGGTTAGCAAAAGCCGGGTGAAGACGAGTAAAGGTGTCGAAGTTTTCAAACACAGCTTTGGCTACGTTGTAAGCTACTTCATCTGGCACGTCTGAACTGGTCACCAGTGTTGCTGCCACACCAAAACTTTTCACGTCAGTGTCTGTACCACGGTACATACCAGCCGGGACGGTGCTGTATGCGTAGTAAGGGTTTTGTGCCACGATTTTATCGATTTCTGGACCAGTTGCTGGTACCAGTTTGGCATCACAAGACGTTGTTGCTTCTTTGATTGAACCGTTCGGGTGGCCAACCATGTAGATGAATGCGTCGATCTTGTTGTCACACAGGGCTTGAGAACGCTCAGAGCCTTTCAGTTCCGATGCCAGTTTGAAGCTGTCGTTAGTCCAGCCAAAAGCATCCATCACAACCTGCATGGTCGCGCGGTCACCAGAACCCGGGTTACCGATGTTAACGCGCTTGCCAACCAGATCTTTTACGTTGTTAATGCCTGAATCTGAGCGAGCGATAATGTTAAAAGGTTCTGTGTGAAGAGAGAACATTGCGCGCAGTTTCTTGTATGGGCCTTGCTGCGCAAATTCACTGGTACCGTTGTAACCGTGATATTGCCAGTCAGACTGAACGATACCGAAGTCCAGTTCGCCAGAACGGATAGTGTTGACGTTGTAGATAGAACCACCAGTGGATTCTACAGAGCAGCGGATGTTGTGTTCCTTACGGTCTTTGTTAACCAGCTTACAAATTGCACCACCAGTCGGGTAGTAAACACCAGTTACCGAACCCGTACCAATTGTGATGAATTCCTGAGCGTTAACCGCGCCTGCACCCAATACTGCAGCAGCAATCGCACCGACCTTAATAATTTTATTCAAAACCATGAATTTCCCTTCCTTCTTTTCATTATTTGCCCCAAAACAAGTGTAGTTGCTTTGGACGTTTCTTCATCGAGAAACGGAAGCTTTTTCAATCCATATGTTGAAAAAGTGGCTGAATAATACCAAAAAATTGAAAGATAATTATAGGATTGTAAAAAAATGTAGCGAAACAGGCTGGTTTTCTAACCAGAATTCAGTGGGAAACTGATGGGCTAACTATCTAAGAATCAAAGGGTTAGAAGTGGTTGTCAGCAGGGAAGAAGAGTTAGTTAAGATGTGATTGGAGTCACGCGCAACGAGCACTGCGTGACTCCATCATTCTGTTTTCTCTACAATTTCTCAATTGTGAGATTAGCCGGCGTACTCAAAAAGTTCACATACGGACTTAAACAGCTGCTTGGTGGTGATACTCATGGTCGGCGTGATGAAGATAGTGTCATCGCCGGCGACAACACCTAAAATGCCTTCAGATTTACCCAGTGAATCCAGTAGACGGGCAATCAGCTGAGCAGCGCCTGGGCCAGTGTGGATCACGACCAGAGCACTGTTGTGGTCGATATCAAGTACCAGTTCACGCAGTGAGCTGGAAACGGTCGGTACACCAAGCTCAGCGGGCAGACAGTAAACCATCTCCATTTTCGCATTGCGGGTACGAACTGCGCCGAATTTGGTCAGCATGCGTGACACTTTCGATTGGTTAATATTATCAAACCCTTCGTTTTTCAGTGCGTCCACAATATCGCCCTGAGAGCCAAAGCGTTCCTCTTTAAGCAGAGCTTTAAAAGCTCGGACTAGATTGTCTTGTTTGTCTGTATGGCGCATCGTTCTTCTTACTATCGCTGATTCAATAACTGTCGCACATTTTCCCATAGGTGGGGGAGCTGTGCCAAATTATCGCTCAAAACTGTCTAAAGGGTCACTGTAAAAGTGACAATTATTCGCTTAGATAGCACTTTAAACCTTTGTCATCGAAGAAAAATAGACCCATAATCGCCCGCGGAGTTGTAGCACGCCAATGCGTGGTTGCGCAAAGTCGCAAAGCTGAGGTTAATTGATTGTAATCAACTTGTGATTGCTATAGCTTCTTGGGGTCGGATACTAGATACCCTACCAAAACATTAATAAGAGAATTACTCTCAAGGAGAACTACGATGAAAGTCGCTGTTATTGGTGCCGCTGGCGGCATCGGTCAAGCCCTAGCTCTATTATTGAAAAACCGTCTTCCTGCAGGTTCTGATCTTGCTCTGTACGATATTGCTCCGGTAACTCCGGGCGTTGCAGCGGACCTGAGCCACATCCCAACTCCTGTTTCTATTAAAGGTTACGCAGGCGAAGATCCAACTCCGGCACTGGATGGCGCAGATGTTGTTCTGATCTCTGCAGGTGTGGCTCGTAAACCAGGTATGGATCGTGCGGATCTTTTCAATGTCAATGCGGGTATTGTCAAAGCACTGGCTGAGCGCATCGCGGTAGTTTGTCCTAATGCATGTATTGGTATCATCACTAACCCTGTTAACACGACTGTGCCAATCGCGGCAGAAGTGCTGAAGAAAGCAGGCGTATACGACAAGCGCAAACTGTTCGGCGTGACGACTCTGGACGTGATCCGTTCTGAGACATTCGTTGCTGAGCTGAAAGACAAAGATCCAGGTCAGGTTCGTGTTCCGGTTATCGGTGGTCACTCAGGTGTGACTATCCTGCCTCTGCTGTCTCAGGTTGAAGGTGTTGAGTTCACGGCAGAAGAAGTAGAAGCGCTGACTAAGCGTATCCAAAACGCAGGTACTGAAGTGGTTGAAGCTAAGGCGGGTGGCGGCTCTGCAACTCTGTCTATGGGCCAGGCTGCATGCCGTTTCGGTCTGTCTCTGGTGAAAGCACTGCAAGGCGAGAGCGTGGTTGAATACGCTTACGTTGAAGGTGCAGGCGAGCACGCGCCATTCTTCGCACAACCAGTGAAACTGGGCAAAGACGGTGTTGAAGAAGTACTGAGCTACGGTGAGCTGAGCGCATACGAGCAAGCTGCACTGGAAGGTATGCTGGACACGCTGAATGGCGATATCCAGATCGGTATCGACTTCGTGAAATAATCACGTCGTATCCGAAGATTCAAGGGAGCCGCTTATCGCAGGATAAGCGGCTTTTTTACGTCTATGGTTGGGTGATTAGCAATAGAGCACACTCGTTAAGTTGCTGAATTAATAGTCATTAAGTTTATGTTGTTGCGTATTTTTGTTTAAACATGCTGTTTAAATTGTATTATCTGGAGTTTTTTACCAACTAAAGAGAATTTTGCGTGCAGAAGTGTAAGACTTTTTGATCATTGGCAATGAATGTGTCGTTAATGACACTTTCTCGGTGACATGGATCACGCCATGTCTGCAGACTTGTTCAATTTGTCATTAAAATAGCGCTCTTCTCGAATGCAGAATCGGAAATCACCATGGATAACAAACTGGGTTTAGGCTCTTTAACCGCGTTGGTCATTGGTTCAATGATTGGCGCTGGTGTCTTTAGTCTGCCGCAAAACATGGCCGCAGTCGCAAGCCCTCTGGCTGTCATGATCGGCTGGACCATTACCGGGGTGGGCATGATCTTTCTTGCACTCTCATTTCAGCAACTGGCTATGCACAAGCCACACATCAACAGCGGTGTGTTCGGTTATGCACGCGAAGGTTTTGGCGATTTCACCGGATTCTGCTCCGCCTGGGGTTACTGGTTCAGCGCCATGGTGGCGAATGTCTCGTATCTGGTTATTGTCTTCAGCACGCTCGGCATGTTGTTTGATACACCGGAGCGTACCCTATTTGGCAGCGGAAATACCTTGCTGTCGGTCGGCGGGGCATCAGTGCTGCTGTGGGCTGTCCATCTACTGGTTCTGCGCGGTGTTAAAACGGCTGCCCTGATAAATGTCGTTACCACCTGCGCGAAGATGGTGCCATTGCTGCTGTTTATCGTCTGCGCCGCATTGGCGTTTAAATGGCAGACATTCACGGTCGATTTCTCGGGGCTCCATTTTGGCGCGGATCATGATCTCTGGGCGCAGATCAAAGCAACCATGTTGATCACTGTGTGGGTATTCATCGGTGTCGAAGGGGCGGTCGTCGTTTCCAACCGTGCGCGTCATCGTAAAGATATCGGTCGGGCAACCATCCTTGGCCTGCTGACCGCGCTGTCCATTTACGTATTTGTGACGTTGCTTTCAATGGGGGTGATTCGTCCGGTTGAACTGGCGCACTACCAGAACCCGTCAATGGCAAAAGTACTTACAGAGATACTCGGCCCGTGGGGCCAGTACATCATTGCGGGGGGGCTGCTCATTTCAGTGTGTGGTGCGTTCCTGAGCTGGACGGTATTGGCGTCAGAAGCACCTTATCTTGGCGCCAAGGACAAGATGTTTCCGTCACGTTACGCCAAGCAGAATGCGGCTGGCAGCCCATATCAAGCTCTGACGCTGACCAACATCTGTATTCAGATTTCACTGATCCTAGTGATGTTTGCAGGTAGCACTTACGACACGCTGCTGGTATTGGCGTCTGAAATGATCCTAGTGCCGTATTTTCTGGTGGGCGCTTATACCCTGAAACTGGCGCTGGAGCGCAAGGACAGAGGCCGCATGCTGGCGATTGGTGTCGGGGCAAGTCTGTATGGTGTTTGGCTGTTGTACGCATCCGGGCTCAATTACTTGATGCTGTCAGCGCTGCTATATCTGCCGGGGATGCTGTTTTACGTCAAAGCAAAGAAAGAGCAAGGCAGAAGCCCGTTTATGGGAAAAGAGCGCTTGGGTGCTTATTCTCTCACGGCCGTCGCGGTGGTGGCATGCGGTATGCTATGGCAGGGATGGCTGTAAGTCGCTTGAATGGCTAATAAAAAGCCTCGCAATGGCGAGGCTTTTTTTGCTCAAAGCAAAGTGCAGGAGATTATTTACTGCGATTGACGGCCATGTGCGCCAGTGCCACCAGAGCCTCTTTGTATTCACTCTCGGGCAGAATCGCCAGCTCTGTGATCGCTTTATCCGCTTCTTCGTTAGCTTTGGCAATGGTGTATTCCAGCGACCCCGTTTCTTGCATCGCCGCTAAAATTTCTTCCAAGCGTTCCATGCCGTTCGCTTTCTCAATCGCTTCGCGAATCATCTCTGCTTGCTGAGGGTTACCGTGGCGCATCGCGTACAGAAGCGGCAGAGTTGGTTTACCTTCAGCGAGATCATCGCCGACGTTTTTACCCATCTCTTTGCCATCGGAGGTGTAGTCCATGACATCATCAATCAGCTGGAATGCGGTGCCCAAATATTTACCGTAGTTTTGCAACGCGGTTTCAATCTCGGGTGATGCATCGGCTAAGATGGCTCCAATTTGAGTGGCTGCTTCGAACAGACGGGCGGTTTTGGAGTAGATGACCTGCATGTAGCTTGCTTCAGTGGTGTCCGGATCGTTGCAGTTCATTAATTGCTGCACTTCACCTTCAGCAATGACGTTCACGGCTTCACTCATTAGTTGCAGGATCTTCATGGATCCCAGTTCAACCATCATCTGAAACGAGCGAGTGTAAATGTAATCGCCGACCAACACGCTGGCGGCATTGCCAAATGCAGCGTTTGCGGTGGCTTTACCACGGCGCATGTCCGATTCATCGACCACATCGTCGTGCAGCAGCGTGGCGGTGTGGGTAAATTCGATAAATGCGGCTGCGAGTGTATGACCTTCGCCTCGATAACCCAATGCTTTTGCTGATAACACAGCCAGTAGCGGGCGTAGACGTTTACCACCACCACTGACAATGTAGAAGCCAAGTTGGTTGATGAGAGAAACGTCAGAGTTGAGTTGGGCTTGAATAGTTTCATTCACTTTTGCCATGTCATTGGCAGTAAGCGTTTGGATAGCTTTAAAATCCATCGTAAATCCGGCTGAAGTTAGAGCGTGTAAGGCATTTTGTTCTTCGATAATCAGTGAATAATACACTAAAAAATATTGATTAATACATGGCTTAAAGGCATGATTGCGGCACTTTTGATTGGCGATTAGCTTTTCGCCAATTTTTTTCAAATATGGCTTGTCATAGGGACGCCATTCACGTAGAATCTGCGCCCTATTGATGATTAGTTTAGCGCACACCCTTATTGCTCAAAATATAAGCATTGGCTGTGCGGAAAGAGCGGAGTAAAATATGTACGCTGTTTTCCAATCTGGTGGTAAACAACACCGTGTAAGCGAAGGTCAAACTCTTCGTTTAGAGAAATTAGACGTTGAAACTGGCGCAACTGTAGAATTTGATAAAGTTCTGCTGGTTGCTAACGGTGAAGAAGTGAAAGTTGGCGCTCCTCTTGTAGAGGGCGGCAAAGTGACTGCAGAAGTTGTACAACACGGTCGTGGCGATAAAATTAAAATCGTTAAGTTCCGTCGTCGTAAGCACTCTCGCAAGCAACAAGGTCACCGTCAGTGGTTCACAGAAGTGAAAATCACTGGTATCAACGCTTAAGTTATTAGGAGAGTTTAACAATGGCACACAAAAAAGCTGGTGGTTCTACTCGTAACGGCCGCGATTCTGAAAGTAAACGTCTAGGTGTTAAACGTTTCGGCGGTGAATCTGTTCTTGCAGGTAACATCATCGTTCGTCAACGTGGCACTAAGTTCCACGCTGGTACTAACGTAGGTATCGGTAAAGACCACACTCTGTTCGCTCTATCTGACGGTAAAGTGAAGTTCGAAGTGAAAGGTCCTAAAAACCGTAAATTCGTTAGCATCGAAGCTGAATAAGTTTAGTTTCTCGATGAATTTAAAAGCCCTGCCGTTAGGTGGGGTTTTTTATTTATCTGGACGTGAGAAGAGCCAATAACAAGAGGCCCTGCGCTGCAGAGC
The DNA here is from genome assembly GCF_016464285.1 of Vibrio sp. bablab_jr001. Lineage (NCBI taxonomy): Bacteria > Pseudomonadati > Pseudomonadota > Gammaproteobacteria > Vibrionales > Vibrionaceae > Vibrio > Vibrio sp. bablab_jr001. The sequence goes on along the minus strand of NZ_JACDWZ010000076.1, from coordinate 33,837 downwards.
GGCTTGTTATCTGTTCCCAAGCAGAAGGTCTGGACCGTTCATTGCGGTGGCACTTCTGCTAAAATTTATATCATTGGTAAGTGATGATATTGCAACGCAAGTAATGCGGAGTAAGTAATGAAATTCGTTGATGAAGCGGTAATTAAAGTCGAAGCGGGCGATGGCGGTAACGGTGTTGTTAGCTTTTGGCGTGAAAAATTCGTAACGAAAGGTGGCCCTGACGGCGGCGACGGCGGCGATGGTGGCGATGTCTACATCCAAGCTGATGAGAACTTAAATACCCTTGTTGACTATCGTTTCCAGCGTTTTTACGCAGCAGAACGTGGTCAGAACGGTGGCGGTGGTAACTGTACTGGTAAGCGCGGTAAAGATATTACTCTGAAAGTGCCTGTAGGTACTCGCGCAGTGGATATTCACACCAATGAAATCGTGGGTGAAGTCGCTGAACACGGCAAGAAAGTGATGGTTGCAAAAGGCGGCTGGCACGGTCTGGGTAACACCCGTTTTAAATCGTCTGTAAACCGCGCTCCACGTCAAAAGACGATGGGTACCAAAGGTGAAGTTCGTGAACTTCGTCTTGAGCTTCTGCTGCTTGCTGACGTAGGCATGTTGGGTTTACCAAATGCAGGTAAATCAACCTTTATCCGCTCTGTATCAGCAGCGAAACCAAAGGTTGCGGATTATCCGTTTACGACCTTGATCCCTAGCTTGGGTGTGGTGAGTGTTGTACCTGAGAAAAGCTTTGTCGTTGCTGACATCCCAGGACTTATCGAAGGTGCCGCTGAAGGCGCAGGTCTGGGTATTCGCTTCTTGAAGCACCTTGAGCGTTGTCGCGTACTATTGCACATGATTGATATTCTGCCGATTGATGGCAGTGAACCGGCACAAAACGCTCTGACCATTATGGATGAGCTGGAGCAGTACAGTGAAAAGCTCGCGAAAAAACCAGTTTGGTTAGTGTTTAACAAAGCCGATCTGATGCTTGAAGAAGAAGCGGATGAAAAGATCCAAGAGATCTTAGAAGCGCTGGCGTGGGAAGGTCCATACTTCAAGATCTCTGCGGTCAACAAGCAAGGCACTGCTGAACTTTGTCGTGAACTGGCTGATTTCATGGAAACTCTACCTCGTGCAGAAGAAGAGTTAAGCGAAGAGCAAAAAGTGGAGTTTATGTGGGACGATTACCACAAAGACGCCATGGCTGGCCGCAATGTTATCACTGAAGAAGATGACGACGACTGGGATGACTGGGACGATGAAGAAGATGACGGCCACGTTATCTACGTCCGCGAATAATTCATTTCTGATGAAATAATCAAGAGCCGCATAGTATTTGCGGCTTTTTTGTGTCTAAATCATGTTTCGTTGCGTTATTTTCATGCAGACTATTGGCTTGTGCCGTTTATTGGGCACACATTTTTATTGAGTCATTTTTTGTGGTAAGTCGGACGTTAGGAAAGGAATCATGGCATCCAAACAGAGAGCGGTTTCTCGTTTGATTGCTCAGGCCGGGCAAATGCTGCTGGCCCATGGAGCAGAAAGTACTTTAGTTGGCGACATCATGCGTCGTATCGGGCTGGCGAGCGGCATGAGCGAAGTCGAAGTGTCATTGTCAGCTAGCTCACTGGTCGTGACCACGGTCTATCAGGAACACTGCATCACGACCACTCGGCGCTGTCCGGATCGTGGTATCAACATGCGCGTGGTGACTCAGATCCAGCGGATCTGCATCATGATGGAGAAGGGCATTCTCGATCATTCACTGGCACAAAAAAAACTCAACGCGATCAGCCCTGAACGCTATAACCGTTGGTTGGTCGTGTTGATGATAGGACTATCCTGCGCTGCTTTCAGTCGTCTAGCTGGCGGTGACTGGACCGTATTCGCGATTACTTTTGTTGCCTCTTCTGTCGGGATGATTGTGCGTCAGGAAATCGGCCACCGTCATTTCAACCCTCTGCTTAACTTTGCCGCAACCGCTTTTGTCACCTCGGTGATTTCCGCCCAAGCGGTGATTTATCATCTCGGCAATAAACCCACGATTGTGATGGCTTCATCGGTATTGATGCTGGTGCCCGGTTTTCCGTTGATAAACTCGGTGGCAGACATGCTCAAAGGTTACATCAATATGGGCATTGCCCGCTTTGTCATGGCGAGTTTACTCACATTAGCCACTTGTCTGGGAATTATCGCGGCGATGAGTGTGACCGGAATATGGGGATGGTAACATGTTGAGCTGGCAACTTTTGTTCGGACTGATTAACGATATGTTCTTTGCCGCCATTCCGGCGGTGGGGTTTGCGTTGGTGTTTAATGTGCCGGCTCCGGCACTGAAATACTGCGCGTTGGGCGGCGCAATTGGTCACGGCTCGCGCTACCTGATGATGCACTTTGGCGTTCCGATTGAGTGGGCTACCTTCTTTGCTGCCACCATTGTTGGCATGATCGGGGTACAGTGGTCGCATAAATTCCTCGCTCACCCTAAAGTGTTTACGGTGGCCGCGCTCATCCCAATGGTGCCCGGAGTCTTCGCTTATAAAGCGATGATTGCGATGGTTGAGATCAACCATCTTGGCTTTACACCTGAGCTACTGGAAACCTTACTGGAAAACTTCCTCAAAGCGATGTTTATCATTGCGGGCTTGGCGGTTGGCCTTGCGGTTCCGGGGCTGCTATTCTATCGCCGCAAACCGATTGTATAGATCCCACCGACCTGGTGGCACGAGCTTAGGAAGAAATTGATGATCATCAGCATGATTGCCGCGATGGCAAGCGACCGAATTATCGGCAAGGATAATCAGATGCCGTGGCATCTTCCGGCAGACTTTGTCTGGTTTAAACGTTGTACGATGGGAAAACCGGTGGTGATGGGGCGTAAAACGTATCAATCTATAGGCCGTCCATTGCCGGGTCGTCAGAACATTGTGATTAGCCGGGATCCGAATCTGGTCATTGAGGGTGTCGATGTAGTGACCTCTATTGATGCTGCGCTGGACAAAGCGGGAGCGGCACAAGAAGTGATGATCATTGGTGGAGGAAGCATCTACGCAGAATGTCTGCCGCGCGCGGATAAGCTGTATGTAACGCTGATTGATGCTCATCTTGACGGTGATACTCAGTTCCCGGATTGGGGGACTGGATGGTTGGAAACTCATCGCGAACACTATCACTCGGATGAGAAAAACCAATACGACATGGATTTTGTGATTCTGGAACGTGAGTCAGTGCGCGAATGAAAAAGCCCGGTGAGACCGGGCTTTTTGCTGTTTAATCGTCGTAGCGTAGTGCGGGTTGTTCAAAGTACGTTTTGTCTTCCCAGCGCAGCAGGGTCAATGTGCCGCCCCATACACAGCCTGTATCCAGGCCGATGATGTCACTACTGCGATAGCCTTCCAAAGCGGCCCAGTGACCAAACACCACGGTTTTATCAAGTGCAATACGGTTTTGCAGTGCAAACCAAGGCACCAAGCTGCCATCGGTGACCTCATTCGGGGGCAGTTTGCATTTCATGTCCAACCGCCCGTCAGCAAAACAAAAACGCATCCGAGTGTAGCTGTTAATAATGTAGCGGTAGCGTTCGATACCACTGAATTCGTCATTCCAGTGATCCGGTTGATTGCTATACATATTCTCAATTAGCCAGCCCCAGCGCTCACTCTGTAGCAGGGTTTCAATTTCTCTGGCTGTCGAGCGGGCAGTGGGTAAATCCCACAGTGGAGAGATACCAGCGTGGGCCAAGACAAATTCATCGTGCTCTTGCAGCAGTGGCTGTTGGCGAATCCATTCCAATAGCGCAGGGCCATCCTCTGCCTCTAATATCGGCAGAGTTTTATCTTTCTTTTTGATCGGATGAATGCCACGAGCGACGGCCAGAAGATGCAGATCATGGTTACCGAGCACGACTTTAGCTGATGTGCCCAACTGGCGGATAAAACGCAGGGTTTCGAGCGATTTTGGCCCGCGGGCAACCAGATCGCCGGCAACCCATAGAGTATCTTGCTCGGGATTAAACGCTACCCGATCAAGCACCAGCTGCAATTCGTCGAAGCAGCCCTGAATGTCACCAACAATGTAATTCGACAATGCAGACTCCGTTAATTCAGTACATTGGGAACTGCAAGGCGGAACGGCTCGATATCGGCAATAAATTCCTCACCTGCCTGATTATGCATGATGTAGTGGCCTTGCATGACGCCAACCGGGGTTTCCAGCGCGGTACCGCTGCTGTAGGTGTATTCGTCATTGGCCGGAATCACGGGTTGTTCTCCGACCACGCCATCGCCTTCCACGGTCATCTGTTTGCCGTTGGAATCAGTGATGAGCCAGCGGCGGCTGATCAGTTGCACGTTTTCATTGCTGAGATTTTTAATCGTGATCAGATAGGCAAACACATAACGCTGGAATTCTGGGTTGGATTGCTCAGGGATGTATTTGGTGTGAACCTGGATCTTGATACAAGGATTGGAAATATCCATGAAAACTCCTTATCCGGATATCGAGGCGTGAAAATAGACAAAGGATGACACTCGGTCATCCTTTGTATTTATGCCTGTTGCACGTGGTTGGCGTCAAGCCAGTTGGCCATGGCCACGAACTGTTGCAGGGTCAGGTTTTCAGGGCGCATGCCAGCATTGACACCGAGCTCTTCCAACACCTCAAGCTCAAGTAAGCCTTTGTAGCAGTTGCGTACCGTTTTGCGACGCTGGTTAAAGCCTTCACGCACTACGCGATCCAGCCATTTCAGGCTGGTGGTTGGGTGTGGCAACACTTCATAAGGCACCAGACGTACCACGGCAGAATCTACTTTTGGCGGCGGAACGAACGCTGTTGGTGGCACTTCCAGTACAGGCACCACTTTACAGTAATACTGCGCCATCACGGTCAGACGTCCGTAAGCTTTGCTGCCTGGGCCTGCTGCCAGACGATTGACCACCTCTTTTTGCAGCATGAAATGCATGTCCTGAATATCTTTGTGAAATTCGAACAGGTGGAACATCAGCGGTGTAGAGATGTTGTATGGCAGGTTGCCGAAGATGCGTAGTTTATTGTTTGGCTTCACCAGCTGGGTGAAATCAAAACGCATCGCATCGCCTTCATGAATGGTCAGTTTATCGGCCAGTTCAGGGTGATTACGCAGACGCTCAGCCAGATCTCGGTCCAGCTCAATCACAGTAAACTTATCGACTTCGCGGCCAACAGGTTCGGTGATCGCGCCCAGACCCGGACCGATCTCAACCAAGTTTTGACCCGGTTTAGGGTTAATCGCTGATACGATTCCATCAATGATGTAAGGATCGTTCAGGAAGTTCTGACCAAAACGTTTACGCGCTTTGTGTCCTAAGTGGACATCGTTTCTCATAGTGTTCTCGACATTCTAGATCATCGACAAGAGGATGATTTCTTATCAACTAATTCAATAGCTTGAGCGAGTGCTGTTCTAAAACTTCCCACATCGGCCTGACCAGTACCCGCTAAATCGAGCGCGGTGCCGTGGTCGACGGATGTTCGAATAAAAGGCAGACCCAACGTGATATTCACGGAGCGGCCAAAGCCTTTATATTTCAGGACGGGAAGAACCTGATCGTGGTACATGCCCAGAACAGCATCGGCTTGCTGCAAATATTTGTCATTGAAGATGGTGTCGGCCGGTAACGGGCCAATCAGTTGCATGCCATCTTGCTGACGTAATTTTTCCAGGGTAGGGGTGATGGTGTCGATTTCTTCGTGACCCAAAACACCGTCTTCCCCGGCATGTGGATTGAGGCCGCATACATAAATGGTAGGCGTTTCAATCGCAAATTTCTCGACCAAATCCTTGTGGAGAATGTGAATGATCTTTTCCAGACGTTCGCTGGTGACCGCTTTAGACACATAAGCCAATGGAATATGTGTTGTCACCAGTGCCACACGCAGTCCTTCGGTTGCCAGCATCATCACCACCAACGGGGTGTTGGATTGCTCGGCAAAGAACTCAGTATGACCACTGAATGCGACGCCTGCCCGGTTGATCACTCCCTTGTGAACGGGACCGGTGACAATAGCATCAAATTCATCATTCATACAGCCCGCAGCGGCTCTTTCTAGTGTTTTTAACACATAATGGCCGTTACTTTCGTCCAGTTGCCCGGCAATAACCGGGGTAGCTGCTGGAACATGATCGACGACCAGAGTGCCTGCCTGCTGTGGTTTTGGCTCGGCACTGGCATCGTAGTCTAATAGCGTAACCTGAATACCTAACGTTTCTGCACGCTGTGCCAACATTTGTTTGTCGGCACAAACCACCAGTTGGTGCGTCCAGTCTTCGGTGGACAGGGCCAGCACCAAATCCGGGCCAATGCCGGCAGGCTCGCCGGCAGTGACCACAATTCGCTTAATTGCCATCTTCATCATCCTTCAGGATTTCGACGAATGCACCTGCACGCAGTTCTTGCAGCCAGGCACTGGCTTCTTCATTGAACTTGCGGTTGAACAGAATTCGGTACGCCTTGTTTTTCAGCGCAGAGTCGGTGCGGTCGACTTCACGGCGGTCTAACACTTCAACGATGTGCCAACCATGCACGGTTTTAAATGGCTGGCTGATCTGGCCAACGGGCAGCGTCTCAACCTGATGTTTAAATTCCGGCACGTACAGATCTGGCGTCTGATAACCCAGTTCGCCGTTCTGGGCGGCCGAACCCGGGTCTTGACTGTATTGCTGCGCCAGTTCGCCAAAGGTCGCTTCACCCGCTTTAATGCGGCGAATAAACTCGTTGAGCTGCTTCTGTGCGCCTTCATCGCTGAGAATTATGGTTGGCTTGATCAGAATATGACGGGCGTTTACTTCGGTGACTGCAACGGTTTCCAGACCTTTCACGTCATCAATTTTCAAAATGTGGAAACCTACACCGCTGCGGAATGGACCGATAATGGTACCTTTATTCTGCATTTTGATTTGATCAGCAAAAATGGTTGGCATCTCTTCTTTACGCATCCAGCCCCAGTCACCGCCTTCCAGCGCTTTTGGTCCTTTTGAGTAGGTGATGGCCATTTTGCTGAAGTCCGCGCCGTTGTTCAGTTCATCCACCAGTTTTTTCGCTTGGGCTTCCACTTCAGATTTATCCTGACCGTCGTTAAAACGAAGTTGAATGTGGCTGATTTTGTACTGCACTGTCGCGTTGGTCTCTTTGGCCAGGAGATCGGCCAGTGTATCGACTTCTGCCGGCAGAATATTGATACGGCGGCGAACCAGAGCGTTGCGCGCTTCGCTGGTTGCCATCTCTTTGCGCACTTGTTCGCGGAATTCTGGGTATGTCAGTCCCTCTTCAGCCACTGAAGCTCGCAGTTGTTCCGGCGTTTGTTTATTGTCACGTGCAATATCATTAATGGCCTGATTGAGGCGATCGTCATCGATACGAACGCCGATACGCTCAGCTTCTTGCTCTTGTAGCGTATCAATAATCAGTTTCTCAACGACCTGACCGCGCAGCACGCCCTCGTCCGGGAGCTCACGTCCATTCTTTTTGGCGTTGGCTTTGACGGTCAGGAGCGCGGCATCAATATCACTTTGTAAAATAACGCCGCTGTTCACGATGACCGCGACACGATCCATTTCAATCGGCTGTGCGTGCAGGGAACCGATGCTCAGCAGCCCGATTAGCGTTAGTAGAGTGTGTTTCCACAATTTCATTAGAAGTCCTATCAAAATCAACGGCCTGACTCTTCAGGCCGGATGGTCGTAATTAAGAAACTCAGTTATTCAGGAAGAATGGTCGGCCGTAACCCAGAGAGTTACTTGAACTGCTCAGCAGATCAGAACCCGCACCTACGCTGGTGCCGAAGCCGATGATGCCAAAGTTAACACTGAAGTTATTTTCGTAAATCGGATCTTCAAAGCTACTGTAGCCGCCGCTAAGAGTTTTATCCCAGTTTTTCAACTGATTACTATAACTAAAGCCCATATACCAACAGTCAGAGGTATAACGAAGTCCCGCCAACCATTCAATCGCCTGGTCGGTGGTTAAATCATAGAAGTACTGACCGTTAAACTGCCATTTGGCCGACAACTGGTAACTAGTCAGCAGGCCTGCCTGAGAAATACCATCTTCCGTCAGATTAGAAACATCAAAGTTAACCGTGTCCTCGATGTACTCTTTGGGAACGTAGCGGTAGTTCGCTTGTACAAAGCCGCCATCAAACCGGTATTCGAGCGTGCTGTTGGCCAGTTGGACGGCGCTGGTATCGATATCATACTGAATACCACCGTGATAGAAGAGGAAGTCATCGTAGTTGAAATCCATTTCTACCGCCCAGGCTGAATAGCTGGACTGGCTGTCATCATCAGAGCTGGAACTGGTCGCTTTGAAGTTCTTATCGATATAGAAAATCTGACCAAAGGCGATATTCAGGCGCTCTTTATACTGATCGTCGAAAAAGCGAGTGGATGCGCCGTAGCTGATTTGGTTTGCCGGAGCAATATAGTCCACACTGCTGTACTTACGGCTGCGGAACAAGCCGTAGTAATCGGTTTGCAGCAAGGTGGTGTCATAGCGGGCGATATTGCTCTGATCTTCTTTTGGCACGTACAGATATTGAATCTGTGGCTCCAGTGTCTGTGTGTAGTTATCAAACAGAACGGTATCACGCTCCAAAACAATACCTGCGTGAGAGCGGAACTCAGGAATGACACGAGCAACACTCTCTTCGAGGTCCTGATAGTCTTCGTCGGTCAGGTCAACACCGTTGAGATCCTGTTGGTAGTATGTGCCGAGAACGCGTGCTTCGGTTGTCCACGTGCCCCAGGTGGTCGCCAGCGGAATCTTCATACCAGGCTCAACATGCAAACGTGTCGCTGATGGTTTGCCTGATGCGTCAGTTTCAAAACGTGACAGATGGGATTTCAAATCGAGATCCAGATAGCGCATCACTTCCGGCGCGTAGTAGTTGAATGACAGTTGTGGCATCAGACGATACGGCTGACTGGTGCTGGTAGAATCAGATAACAGCAATTGGAACTGACGTACCAGAATCGAAGTATCCCAGTTAGCGCTGCGGTATGACACTTCACCTTCCTGAATCAGCTGACCGTCTTCGCGGTTACCAATGGAGGAACTCAGGTCCGAGAAATAGTTAATGTCGCTGACTTTCGAATAATCAACGTCCAGTTTCCATGCCTGCTGATAGATACCACTGTGTTCGTACTGGACGCCCCAACGTTTACCTTCTTCTGGGTTCAATTTGTCATCAGGCAGGTATTCCGATTTTATACGGCCTGAACCGAAGTCATTCAGGTAACGGAATACGGAGTTCAGTTGGGTACCACGTTTGTCCATGTAGTGCAGCGTGGTTTCCAGATCGTAATTCGGTGCTAAGTTCCAATAGACAGGAACTTCTAGTTCAAAACCGTCACGTGAGCCGTAAGAGAGGGTTGGGTAGAGAAAACCGGTTTTACGGGTATCACCAATCGGAACCGTCAGGAATGGTAAATAGAAAATAGGTACATTCTGCACTTCCAGACGCGGGTTGTAGAACGTGGCCTGTTCTTCGTCCTGGTTAATGTCAATGCTGGATGCTTTAAGGCGCCAAGAGCTGTCACCTTCAGGACAAGAGGTAATTGAACCATCTTCGATTTCGTACATTGCCTTGCCCGTTTTAGAAACGTAGGCTGCTTCACCACGTCCAGGCTCACACAAGAATTTATACTTGGTGTTCTCCAGTGTCATCTGGTCGGTGGTGAGGTTATTGGTGGCTTTATCGGAAGTGGTTTTCACCTGACCGTCACTGAAGTTTACGTTACCTTCTGCGACGACCACGTTATCTTTCTGGTGCAAAGTGACGTTGTCTGCCCGAATATGTTTTTTCCCCTGAACCACTACCACGTTGCCGGAATAGGTCGCGCGGTCGCCATTAATTGCTTCTAGCTTATCCGCTTCGACATTGATAGGCTGTTCATTCGGGTTCGTTGGGTCGGGCTGATTCACTAAACATTGATCGATAGTGGGCAGTTCCTGCACACTGTCATCCACCGTAGCGTCTGCTTGAGTCTGAGGCGCGAAGAGCGCGGCGCTAATCGAAGCGGCTAAAAACGTGCGGGAGAAACGTGACATCGAATTGTACTATCCTGTTGAAATTGTTTGAGTCCGATATTGGGAGATTTTTATCAAATAAAAAGCGTTCCCTATCATAAAGGAATTTAACTCTCCCGGCACTATCAGACCACCGCACACCTAAAAAATTCATAGATTGAGAGCACATAATGCATATTTTTGGCAAAATTCTTGGCGCTTTCTTCGGCTTCCTGTTTGGGGGCCCGTTTGGCGCAATCTTTGGCCTGTTTCTTGGGCATCAGTTCGATAAAGCTCGTCGTTTTAACCAGGCTGGATTCAGCACTGGCGGGTTTGGCAATGGTCCTAGCCAGGCTGAGCGTCAGGAAGAATTCTTCAAAGCAGCCTTTGCGGTCATGGGCCATGTCGCGAAAGCGAAAGGGCAGGTCACTAAAGAAGAAATTCAGCTTGCCAGCGTAATGATGGATCGCATGAATCTGCATGGTGATCAGCGTCTTGCTGCACAAGATGCCTTTCGCCAAGGTAAAGAGGCTGATTTTCCGTTGGAACAAGTGTTGGAGAAAGTCCGCATTTCAACTGGCGGTCGCTTTGATCTGTTGCAGTTCTTTCTGGAGCTGCAAATCTCCGCAGCGTTTGCCGATGGCGATATTCATCCTAGTGAGCGCAATGTACTGCACAAAATCGCGCGAGGTCTGGGGTTCTCTGCTGACCAGCTGGAGCGCCGCCTGCGCATGCAGGAAGCCGCGTTTCGTTTTCAACAAGGTGGCGGATTTGGTGGTCAACAGGGGCAACAAGGCTATGCTGGCGGTGGTCAGTGGCAACAGGCTTCGAGCAAAGATCGTCTCGCAGATGCTTATTCCGTGCTAGGTGTGGGTGACGGCGCCGACGCCAAAGAGATTAAGCGTGCGTACCGTAAACTGATGAACGAACACCATCCGGATAAATTGATGGCCAAAGGCTTGCCTCCAGAAATGATGAATGTCGCTAAAGAGAAATCACAAGAGATTCAACATGCTTATGACCTGATCAAAAAGGAAAAGGGCATCAAGTAAGTTTTTATGCGTGATAAGGCGGGCTCAGGCTCGCCTTTTTTCTGGCTGTTTAAATAGAGTGGCGTGGATTCAATCGTGTGTAACAGGGTGCGGATCTAGGACCGACAGATAAAAGAAAAGCCCAGTCTTTCGACTGAGCTTTCTAATGTGGCTCCCCCTGCAAGACTTGAACTTGCGACATACGGATTAACAGTCCGCCGTTCTACCGACTGAACTAAGGGGGAATGATTTTTTGTAATGGTGCCGACTACCGGAATCGAACTGGTGACCTACTGATTACAAGTCAGTTGCTCTACCTACTGAGCTAAGTCGGCCTTTCAACAAGCTTAATCATAAGCTCACTGATAAAAGTGGCTCCCCCTGCAAGACTTGAACTTGCGACATACGGATTAACAGTCCGCCGTTCTACCGACTGAACTAAGGGGGAATTGTTTTTTAGATAAATGGTGCCGACTACCGGAATCGAACTGGTGACCTACTGATTACAAGTCAGTTGCTCTACCTACTGAGCTAAGTCGGCACACTTAATCTTGTTGCATGCTCGTGCGTTGCACCAACATCTAAAATATGGTGCCTCGAGGCGGAATCGAACCACCGACACGGGGATTTTCAATCCCCTGCTCTACCGACTGAGCTATCGAGGCAACGGGGTGTATTAAACGAGTTTTCGTTGTGGGCGTCAACAGCAAAATGCAAAAAAAATATCGTTTGTTGCTTTTCTATACTTAGTGGCCTGTTTTTATCCATTTTTGTTAGAAAATATCGTGTAAACAGGCGACAAAAAGGTTTGAAACCCGCGTTGATAGTAAGTCACGCCCCAAATAACACCGCATAAAGCACGTGAAAAAACGGGCTTTATGCGAAGTGGCAGGGGAGGGTTAGGACTTCATTGAGAACTTCGTCACCCATTTCTCCAGATCATGACTCAGATCGCTCAGGGTTCGAGTGCTGTTATGGCTGTCAGAAACCACCGTACTTAACTGCGCGCCGCTCTCTTCGATCATGTTGATACGTAGCGAAATATCATCGCTGACTTGAGTCTGTTCCGCCGCTGCCGTGGCAATTTGATGACTCATGGCAGAAATACTTTCCAGAGCCGACACAATCACCGACAGCGCTTCAGAGGCACTTTGTGATTCCGCTACCGTACTCTGACTGGTTTGCGCGCAGACACTCATGGTGTTGATCGCGTTACGTGAACCCGACTGAAGGTTTTGAATCATCTGCTGAATTTCTTTGGTACTGGTTTGCGTGCGGCCCGCCAGATTACGTACTTCGTCGGCAACCACCGCAAAACCACGGCCTTGTTCGCCAGCTCGCGCTGCTTCAATGGCGGCGTTGAGCGCCAGCAGATTTGTCTGTTCGGCGATGTCGCCAATCACATCCAGAACTTTGACGATGTTATTCACGTCGTTATCAAGCGCTGCCACCGCTTGGCTGGCGGTATCGAGTTCATTGGCCAGCCCCTGAATATTGGTGACCGTGTTGGTAATTAATTGCTGCGTATGCTGGCTCTGCTTATCCGCTTCGTCAGTATTTCGCGCCGTATCACGCGCCGAGTTCGCCACTTCAGTTGCGGATGACGCCATTTCTGTCATCGCAGTGGCAATCATTGCCGTCGATTGCTGCTGATTTTCAGTCAGGGTGCTCAGCGAACGGGAGCGAGATTCCACCGCAGACAATTCATGACGTAGTGCCTGCATCGATTGATCGAGGTTCTGTACCAGTTGTGCCAATGACAGGCTCATCATCTGCACCGCGCCATAAATACTCTCTTTCGGAGCGGAATGGGTAAAGTGTGTCTGGATTTCACCTCGCGCGACAGCCTGAACTGCGTCGCGGACATCATTGGGCTCGCCGCCAAGCAAGGCCAGCATACGGCGAATCGACACGATCAACGTCGACAAAATGCCTGCTGCAATGCCTAGGCAGAGCAGCAACTGCCACTGAGCGGTAGACCAGAAGCGCGCGTTGGCTTCGTTAAAACCGATACCCGTGCCGACAACCCAGCCCCAGTAAGGAGTCTTTTGAGCGATAGACAGTTTCTCTTCGATCGAACCATCGGCTTGTTTTTGAGTCCAGGTGTATTCAACGATTTGATCATGCTTGTTGCGCAGAACATTCTGGATCAGCTGACCGACACTGTTGCCCTGACCATCTTTGAAATCGTTGAAGCTGGTGCCGTGCAGTTGGGGATCGAGGGGCGTCGCGACGAAATTCATCTTTTCATCCGCCACATACACATACTCATTGTCTTTATAGATGTTATTACGCATCAGGCGGGTGGCGAGCTGTTTAGCATCACTGTCGCTCAGTTTTCCTTCCTGAGCCATCTTCTCCACTTCAGTCAGAATACTGTATGCGCTCTTAAAATGTTCGGTAACACGGGCTTTGTTGTCCATGTTGCTGGCTACGCGCAGTGTCGAAAGGCCGCTAATGCTAAGCGCCAGAAGGGCTGTTAGGATAATTCCTGATAATAAATAAGCTTGTTTTTTTAGTTTCATGAGCAACCTTTTGGCGTCGGCTAAATGAAGTGACGCGAAGTTAGATGACATTTAAATGACAAAATGCATCTTATTGATTGCTGGTAGCGCTGGATATGAGCAAATGGTGAAACTATGATGTTGATTAAATTTTTGTTGCGAAAAAAGTGTTCGAGTTGAAAATGTTGTGAGTCATTGATGCAGAGGAATGAGAAAGAATGGCTGGCTAAGGGGTGGGGGAGGAATGTGTTTTTGAATAAGAGAGGAGGGCAGTGATTTTGCGAGGAGCACGGCGATGAACTTAAAGACCCCTTTGCAACGCGCAGATAAAAGAAAAGCCCAGTCTTTCGACTGAGCTTTCTAAAAGTGGCTCCCCCTGCAAGACTTGAACTTGCGACATACGGATTAACAGTCCGCCGTTCTACCGACTGAACTAAGGGGGAATTATTTGTGCGTTGTAAAACAACTGCACCAAATAATGGTGCCTCGAGGCGGAATCGAACCACCGACACGGGGATTTTCAATCCCCTGCTCTACCGACTGAGCTATCGAGGCAAAAGAATGGTGCCGACTACCGGAATCGAACTGGTGACCTACTGATTACAAGTCAGTTGCTCTACCTACTGAGCTAAGTCGGCGCACTATATTCTTTGCTAAAACTGTTCGTGCTATGCACCAACAATTATCAAATTGTGGTGCCCGGAGGCGGAATCGAACCACCGACACGGGGATTTTCAATCCCCTGCTCTACCGACTGAGCTATCCGGGCAACGGAGCGCTATTAAACGGATTTTCCCTTCTGCCGTCAACCAGTTTTTCTAAAAAAATTCAAAAAACGGTTTGTTTGGCGCTATTTTAAGCAAACTGATTGTTTTTTCTCAACCTGCGTTAAATTCTTTCTTAAATTGGGTCACTTTTTCCAGATAACGGCGTGATTCGGCATTCGGATGTTTTTTGGTTAATGCCCAATAAACTTGGTTCGGTTGCAGCGCATTTAAGTCTCTCATTGCTCGCTGACGGTCACGACTGAACGTATTTAACACGCCGCCCGTCCCGCCGTTGTAGGCCGAAATCATGCTGTATTCGAGCGAAGTGGGATTTTGCACATCGCGCAGATAGCGATTTTTCAGAATGTAGAAATACGCGGTGCCAGTATCAATGTTGTTTTCCGGGTTAAACAGATATTCCGGTGTCGGCTCTCCGGAACGGTTTTTGATCAGCTTAAAGACATCGCGCCCGGCTGTTTTCGGCACAACCTGCATCAAACCATACGCGTTGGCCCAGCTCACCGCATATGGGTTAAAGCTGCTTTCAGTTTTGATGATCGCATAGATCAAATCTTCCGGAATGCCGTATTTACGCGAAGCGCGCTGCACGATATCGGCGTACTGATAGCTGCGAATCTGAATCTGATCCGCCACCATCGGAATTTCGACGTAATAGGCTTTTTTGAAATCGACTTGCTTCACTTTGAGCTGATTGGCGATCAGATAATCGGCAAAGCGGTTGGCACGCCAGCTCCACTGAATAGGCTGATTTTCCTGATCCACCACCTGACGATAAAGGAACGGCTGGCCTTTGAGTTCGATGTTTTTGGACGAGAACAGATCAACGTGCGCTGGATCGTCGGGCGTGAGCAGGGTAGTGATGATCGCCTCTTTCAAATGGCCTTTAGGATCGGTCGGCGAGACGGTTTCAATGATGATTTTACCGTCGCTGAAGTTGACTTCCGCGCGGCTGAGGTAGTTATCGATGTATTTGACGTAATTGCTTTTGCCAGCAATTTTTACTTCGCGGCTTCCCCAACGTTTTTCGATGTTGCCAGAGAAACTGTTGATCAGTGCATCAAGTGCGGCGGTGTCTTTTTCGAACTGACCAGGCAACTGAGCCAAGTTTTTCGCAAAACGGTTGGTCGGCTCATAGTTGACGTCATAAATACTTTCGACGAATTCACGACTGCAACCCACTAGCAGTATGGCGGCAAAGCAATAGACTAACTTTCTCATGCGCTCCCCGGCGATGGTTGGGTGAGGGGTCAGAGACAAAAAAGACATCATACCAGAAGGTGATGATGTCTTTCGTAATAACCTCAGCAATAACAGGTGTTCTATTATTGGCTTGGTGGCGTGTAGCCTTCGATATGAACGTCTTTCCCCTCAAACAAGAAGTTCACCATCTCTTGCTCAAGCAGTTTACGGTGCTCAGGATCCATCATGTTGAGCTTCTTCTCGTTGATCAACATGGTTTGCTTGGTTTGCCATTGCGCCCAGGCTTCTTTCGAGATGTTGTCGAAAATACGCTTGCCCAACTCGCCCGGATAGAGTTGAAAATCCAGGCCATCCGCTTCTTTTTGTAATCGAACACAAAATACAGTGCGGCTCATAATGACTTCCTCTTTAATTTTTTTTCGTGTGAATTTCGTACGGAAGACTTTGCAATAGCTGCTTCACCGGAGCAGCTAAGCCGATCTCTTCAGGTTGGCTTAAGTTATACCAAAGACCTTTGTTGGCTTCCATGATGATGTCGGGTTTGCCGGACAATTCCAGCAAAATCGGTGTAATGTCGAGATGATAGTGACTGAATGTATGGCGAAATGCGATCAGTGGTTTCTGCGACAACACCTGTTTTTCGCCAATGCCACGCTTATCGAGCGCATATTCAATCGCCGCATCGCTGTGTTCCGGAAAACAGAACAGGCCGCCCCAGATCCCGCTTTGCGGGCGTTGTTCAAGCCACACATCTTCGCCGTGATGCAGCATCACAAACCAGGTCTCTTTGACCGGTTTTTCGCTTTTAGGCTTTTTGCCCGGATAATCGAGCGGGTTGCCTTGCTTATTGGCTACGCACATCTCTGCGATTGGGCACAGGGTGCATTTGGGCTTAGATCGGGTACAGATCATCGCGCCCATGTCCATCATCGCTTGGTTGTATTTATCGACATCCGATTGCGGCGTGTTAGCTTCTGCGTGTTGCCATAGCTGATTTTCGACTTTCTTTTGTCCCGGCCAGCCTTCAACTGCGAAGCTGCGCGCCAGAGTACGTTTCACATTCCCATCCAAAATCGCGTGAGGCTGTTTATGCACCGAAGAGAGTACGGCTGCTGCCGTTGAACGGCCAACGCCGGGCAGGGCATTCATCTGCTCAATATCGGTTGGAAACTCGCCCTGATACTGCTCAGCAACGATTTTGGCCGCTTTGTGCAGATTGCGCGCGCGGGCGTAATAACCTAAGCCTGTCCAATAGTGCAGCACTTCATCCTGCTCGGCGCTGGCGAGATCGGTTACGGTAGGGAAACGCTGCATAAATCGTTGGTAGTAAGGGATTACGGTCGCTACCTGAGTCTGTTGCAGCATGATTTCCGACAGCCAGACACTGTATGCGGTTTTGTTCTGCTGCCACGGCAGGTTTTTGCGCCCGTATGCGTCGTACCAGGTAAGAATTGCCTTAGCGAAAGGAGTCACAACTTGCTCTATATTGATTGGAATTATGGGGCAAAATTGCACCATAGAATGGCGAGGATGTAAAACAGATGATCAAAATTGCCGCGCGATTAACATCCTTGTTGAGCAAGGTTCAGAGCGTGGTGAGCGCAGGCAATGAAGTGTGTTTGTTGATGGGATAAGCACTTAGCGCCAACTCACGTTGCTCGGGAGTGGCGTTCGACGACAATAACACTTGCGCCCAAAGCAATTCTTTGGATAATCACAAGCCCTTTGAGTCGAGACTAAAAATTGAACAGGCAATACCAATGACTGAAGTAACCAAAAACGAGTTCACCGAAGATGGCAAAATTGTGCGTAAAATCCGCAGTTTCGTGCGTCGTGAAGGCCGCCTGACGAAAGGTCAGGAAGCAGCGATGAAAGAGTGCTGGCCAACGATGGGAATTGATTATCAGGATGGTCTGCTTGACTGGCAGCAGGTGTTTGGCAACAACAATCCTGTGGTACTGGAAATCGGCTTTGGTATGGGCGCCTCACTGGTTGAAATGGCGAAAAACGCACCCGAGAAAAATTTCTTCGGTATCGAAGTGCACAGCCCGGGCGTGGGTGCTTGTCTGGCGTCTGCCCGTGAAGCAGGTATCACTAACCTGCGCGTAATGTGTCACGATGCAGTGGAAGTGTTTGCCAACATGATTCCAGACAGCAGTCTGGCCACGTTGCAACTGTTTTTCCCTGACCCATGGCATAAGAAACGTCACCATAAGCGTCGCATCGTTCAGCTTGAGTTTGCTGAAATGGTACGCCAGAAGCTTATGCTGGGTGAAGGCGTATTCCACATGGCGACCGACTGGGAAAACTACGCAGAACACATGATCGAAGTGATGAATCAAGCGCCGGGTTTCGAGAACATTGCGCAAGAGGGTGACTTCGTGCCACGCCCTGAAGAGCGTCCGCTGACTAAGTTTGAACAGCGTGGCCATCGTCTGGGACACGGCGTTTGGGACATCAAATGCAAACGCATCAGTTAATACTGGACAAGCCGCGGCCGGGCGGCAGATACTAGCCCGGCACGTAACGTGAACGAAAGCCAACATTGCTGCAATGTTGGCTTTTTTGACTGTATTCCTCAGGAAATCGCCGCGGATATGGCGTGCTCTGCTGGAATAGGGACGATAACAATAAGAAAGTAAAGCCGACACAATGAAACCGACACCAGAATTACTGGCGAGCATATTGGATGAAGTTCGCCCACTGATCGGACAAGGAAAAGTCGCGGATTACATACCGGCACTGGCAGAAGTGCCGAATTATAAACTGGGGATTGCGGTCTACACCAATCAGGGTGAAGTGATCACAGCGGGAGATGCTGAGGAAGGATTTTCCATTCAGTCGATCTCTAAAGCGCTGAGCCTGACGCTCGCCATGGGCTTGTATCAACCGGAAGAACTGTGGAGCCGGGTGGGCAAAGAGCCATCCGGACAAGCGTTCAACTCCTTGATTCAGCTTGAAATGGAGCAGGGCATTCCTCGCAATCCCTTCATCAATGCAGGCGCGATTGTGGTGGCAGATATGCTGCACAGCCGATTATCGGCACCGCGTCAGCGTTTGCTGGAATTTGTGCGCCAACTGTGCGGCGAAGAGCAGATCATCTACGATAAAGTGGTGGCGAACTCGGAAATGCAGCACAGCGACCGCAATGCGGCGATTGCCTATCTGATGCGCTCATTTGGCAACTTTGATAACGAAGTGCTGCCGGTTCTGGCCAACTATTTTCACGCCTGTGCGCTGAAAATGAGTTGTGTCGAGCTGGCGAAAACCTTCAGCTATCTGGCCAACAAAGGCGTGTCTGTACTGACACAAGAGCCGGTGATCACGGCCACGCAAAGCAAACAGATTAATGCGCTGCTTGCCACCTGCGGTCTGTATGACGGTGCTGGTGAGTTTGCTTATCGGGTCGGTATGCCGGGCAAATCCGGCGTGGGCGGTGGCATTATCGCCATCGTGCCGGGCGAAATGACCATCGCGGTCTGGTCGCCAGAGCTGGATCCGTCCGGCAACTCGCTGGCAGGCACCAAAGCTCTCGAGCTACTCGCGCAGCGGATCGGTCGCTCTATTTTCTAGGCTCACGACAGGTTGTCAGGGACGGGGATTATGACGAAGGACATGTCACACCAGATTCATCAGACTCTGCTCAACGCGACGCAGCCCTATACGTTGCTCAATCAAGCGATTGCTACCAATGGTGTGCAATCGCTGAACCTGCAACCTGAAGCGCTGTTCTTTCCTTATCTGGCTCGTTCCGTTGCGGGCCAGCAACTCTCCAATCAGGCGGCAAAAACCATCTGGCAACGTGTTGAAGCGCTGCTCAGCGATGATGTGACGCTGTTTGACCTGTTTACCGAACCCAACAGCACGTTACTGCGCCGCTGCGGATTGTCGAATGCTAAAGTGCGCACCATTTGCGGTGTGCGCAGCGCGTTGGAAGACAAGCAGATTGAAACTCATCAACTGGCCATGATGACGGATGAAGAGCTGATTCGCAGTTTGACCCAGTTGTGGGGCATCGGGCCGTGGACGGCCGAAATGACTGCCATTTTTTTCTTTGGCCGCCCCAATGTATGGTCACAAGGTGATGCCTCGTTAAAGCGCGGGCTGGCTTTGTTTGCGGAAAAAGAAAACGCGACCCCAACAGAGCTTCTTGCTGTGGCCGCGCCTTATCATTCCTATTTCGCTCTGCATGTGTGGCAGAGTCTGGATACTGATTTTTTCACGCAAATGGCGGATTAATCTTCTTCCGCCATAAACGCTGCCAACAGATCGTTCAGAAACAGTTTGCCCTTCTCGGTGATCTGCCAGTGGGTATCATTTTCACTCAGATAACCCTGTTCGATAGCCCAGTCCAACGTGGGTTGAATCACAGTGATTGGCAGGCCGGTAGTGGCGCTGAAATCGGCCTTCGGGCACGGTTCAATCAGGCGGAAGCGGTTCATGAAGAACTCAAACGGACGATCCACATCCTCCACCAGTTGTTCGCTGTCGAGGTAAGGCTTCGCCAGGTTCTGGTACGCCGCCAGATAACCGCGCGGGTGTTTGACCTTGGTGGTGCGCACAATGCGTCCGTCAGCAAAACTCAGCTTACCGTGCGAACCACAACCGATACCCAGGTAGTCACCAAAACGCCAGTAGTTGAGATTGTGCTGACACTGATAGCCCGGTTTGCTGTAACCCGAAATCTCATACTGCACATAACCTGCCTCGGTCAGTTTCTGATGACCGAGATCGAAGATGTCCCACAGCGCATCGTCGTCCGGTAAGGTCGGTGGCTTGAAGTAGAACATGGTGTTCGGTTCAATGGTGAGCTGATACCAAGACAGGTGCGGCGGCGCGAGTTCGATGGCGCGATCGAGATCCGCCAGCGCTTGATCCAACGTCTGATCCGGCAGGCCGTGCATCAGATCGAGGTTAAAGCTGTTTAAGCCAATCTGATGCGCCAGCTTGGCGGCATTGACGGCTTCGTCCCGACCGTGAATACGCCCCAGACGAGAGAGTTTCTCCGGTTCAAAGCTCTGCACCCCAATCGAAATACGCGTCACACCCACGTGGCGATAAGCGGCAAAGCGCTCGGCTTCGATGGTGCCCGGGTTGGCTTCCATGGTGATCTCGATATCGGGTTTAAACGCGATACGCGCTTCAATTCCGCGCAGTAAGCGGCCGATGCCGTCGGCCGAGATCAGGCTTGGCGTGCCGCCGCCGATGAAGATCGAGTGCAGCAGACGCGGATCGCCCGCCAGCTGGTAGCGCTCGATATCGGTATCGAGATCTTCCAACAGCGCATCAATGTATTCCTCTTCCGGAATGTCGGCTTTGAGAGCATGCGAGTTAAAATCGCAATACGGGCATTTCTGCACGCACCACGGTATGTGTACGTATAGGCTGAGTGCCGGAGGAGTCAACATCACTGCTTTTGCTCTTCAATCGCCTGAAACAGTTTTTTCAGCGCCTGACCGCGGTGCGACAGCTGCTTTTTACGCATCGGTTCAAGCTGAGCCGATGCGCAGTTCTCTTCCGGAACGAAGAAGATCGGATCGTAACCAAAACCGTTGCTGCCGTGTGCTTGTGTCAGGATACGACCTTCCCATTTGCCGTGGCAAACCAGCGGCGTCGGATCGTTCTCATGGCGCATCAGAACCAATACGCAGTGAAAACGTGCGCTGCGCTGCGCTTCTGGCACGTCTTTCATCGCATCGAGCAGCTTTTCCAGGTTTTGTTGATCGGAGGCATCCTCACCCGCGTAGCGCGCAGAGTAAACACCGGGTGCGCCGCCAAGGTAATCGACTTCCAGACCGGAGTCATCGGCAATGGCTGGTAAACCCGTTTCTTTGGCCGCGTGGCGCGCTTTGATGATGGCATTTTCGATAAAGGTAGTGCCGGTTTCGGCCACCTCAGAGACATTGAATTCGCTTTGTGCGACCACATCAAAACCAAAATCAGCCAACAGGTCGGCCATTTCACGTACTTTGCCCTGGTTTCCGGTGGCTAATACAATCTTCTTCATCGCACTCTCTTTTCGGTTAAAGGTTACTTCTCAACGTAAAACTTCTGAGTGAATCTCAGCTTTCCAGCGCCTTTGAGGCCTGCGTTGACATCAATATCAAAGCTGAGATCCTCTTCATTGCTGATCGGGAATTCTGCCAGATAGTAAATCGCATTACCTTCTTTGACTTCGCTGAACTCCAGTACGCGCATGTTGCCGATCAGGTTCTTCACCTGACCTGACAGCTTCGCTTCTACCGCGGGCTTACCCGCAGTGCTGGTATCAAGCACGCTGATGTTGAGCACCGCTGAATAACCATTACGGGTCAGCTTGTAGCTTTTCGCCACCTGCGGCGTCAGAAACGTTGAGTTAAAAGCGGAGTAGTGTACCTCAACATCCTTAATGTTGATCAATTGCTCTGCATTGGCAGGTAACGCGGCACAAGCGAGCAATAGGGCGAGTATCCATTGACGCATGGGTTTTCTCCTTCTTGAAAAAAATATTCCCCACCATATGAGGGCGGGGAACTGGCTATTTAGTCGAGTATGGCTTGAACTTCGGGCGGAATCTGTGCCGGAGTATGGATGCGTAGTTGTTTATGACGCCCCAGTTCTCCTTTCTCTATATCGATCAGGCCCTTGGCAACTTTACACTGTTTGGCCAGGTATTTACTGAGATGAGCGTTGGCTTTTCCGTCCACTGGTGGCGCGGTAATCGCCACCTTCAGTTCATCTCCGTGCAACCCCACAATGCTGTCGCGACTGGCTTTGGGTTGAATATAGAGTCGCAGCAGCAGATCGTCCCCTTCAAACCATGCTGCTTTCATTATAGCTGATACCAGATTGGGCCGATGATATCGCCCATCAGGAAGTTGGCAAACTGTAGTGCGATAAACAGCACCAGCACGCTCAGATCAAAGCCACCCATCACCGGAATAATGCGGCGAATTGGTGCCAGCATCGGTTCTGTCAGTTGGTGGAATACGTATTCTACCGGGCTACGACCCTGGCTGACCCAGCTTAGAATCGCACGCAGCAGCAGTACCCAGAACAGCAGGCCACCCGCCGCTTTAACAAGCGACAATAGACCCAGAAGAAGGAAGTCTGCACTGAACACAACGCCGCCGCGAGACGCAATCAGGATCAGCGCGACGTATTTGAGAATACACAGCACGTAACCAAACAGCACGGTGGCTAAATCCAGACTGCCGATCGATGGAATCACACGACGTAGTGGGCCAACCACGGGTTGCGTCGCTTTGACCACAAACTGAGAAAATGGGTTGTAGAAATCTGCACGCGCTGCCTGTAGCCAGATTCGCAGAATCACGACCATGATATAAATATCAAACAGGGTGGAGATTAGAAAACTCATTGCATTCATAAGAAGCCCTTACTACATATGGTGGTCACTCAACACTGGGTGACCGTCAGTTTAAAATAATTTTTCCATCTCTTCGGCGCGGCTGACTGCCGCGCGCATCGCTTTGGCCACGATGTCCGTTAACTGATGTTCGTTAAAGGTACGGATGGCTTCTGCGGTGGTGCCGCCTTTCGATGTCACCTGTTCGCGTAGCGTTGACAGTTCGATGTCAGGATTGGCTTGCACCATTTCAGCGGCGCCCAGCGCTGATTGTTGCACCAGCAGGCGCGCGGTCTCTTTATCAAACCCTTGCGCCATCGCTTCGGCTTGCATTGCTTCCATAAACAGGAAGAAGTACGCCGGAGCGCTGCCCGCTGCCGCAATCACGCTGTTGATGCTGGATTCCTGTTCTACCCAGCACACTTTGCCTACCGCAGCCATCAGTTCGGCGGTGAACGCTTTATCGGCTTCAGACACGGATGCGGACGCATATAGCCCGGCCATGCCGCGATTCACCAGTGATGGTGTGTTTGGCATCACGCGCACCAGATTCAGTGTACTGCCAAGCATGGCGTTGAGACGTTCCACCGATACACCTGCGGCGATGGAAATCACCAGCTTATTAGAAAAATCGATCACTTGCAGCGGCTTACATACGTCCGCCATCAACTGAGGTTTGACCGCCAGCACCACCACGTCAGCTTCGCTTGCCGCAGCCAGGTTGTCGCTGGTGGTACGAATGCCATAGTTGTCTTCCAATGGTTTGCGACGCGTCTCTGACGGTGCGGTGGCGATTATGTGTTGCGCCGGGTAGCCGCTGCCCACTAAGCCTGCAATGATGGCGTGCGCCATGTTTCCTGCGCCAATAAAGGCGATGGTTCTCTGTTCCATGATCTCATCCAAATCAAAAATAGGGTTGATGCATTGTTACGAGCGACTGTAGTCACGCTGACCAAAAATCGCCGTACCAATCCGCACAATCGTGCTGCCTGCTTCAATCGCGGCTTCCATGTCGCCACTCATGCCCATCGACAGAGTGTCGATGCCGTCATATTTTTCGGCCAGCCGGTCTTTCAATGCCGCCAGTTGGCGAAATGCCGCAAGTTGCGACGGGTAGTCCGGCACGTTTTCCGGAATGGACATCAATCCTCTTAAAGTGAGGTTTGGCAGGCCGGAAATCAATTCTGCAAGTGTAAATAAATCATTCTCGCTGATGCCGGATTTCGAGGCTTCGCCACTGGTGTTGACTTGAATCAGCACCTGCAGTGGCGGCAAATGAGCGGGGCGCTGCTCACTCAGGCGCTGTGCAATCTTGGCGCGGTCAATGGTGTGCATCCAGTCGAAATGCTCGGCGATCTGCCGGGTTTTATTGGACTGCAGCGGGCCGATGAAGTGCCATTCGAGATCGAGTTCCGGGTGATGCTCGGCAAAAAACTGCACTTTATCGCAGCCTTCCTGCACGTAGTTTTCGCCAAAGGCACGCTGACCTGCCTGTGCCGCTTCGAGAATTGCCTCGACCGGTTTGGTTTTGCTGACAGCCAGAAGTTGCACAGAGCTTCGAGGACGGCCACACTTTTGTTGTGCGTTTTCGATCTGTGAAGTGATATGTTCAAGATTTTGTTGAATACTACTCATAGCCAGACTTTACTAAGGAAAATAGATGGATATCTCTGAGTTACTGGAATTTAGTGTAAAGCATAATGCGTCAGATCTACATCTTTCTGCGGGTGTTCCTCCTATGGTACGCATCGATGGTGAAGTGAGAAAGCTTGGCGTACCTGCGTTTACACACGCTGATGTGCATCGATTAATTTTTGAAATTATGAATGATGCCCAGCGCAGTGAGTACGAAGAAAAGCTGGAAGTGGACTTTTCCTTTGCGTTACCGGACATCGGCCGATTTCGTGTCAACGCTTTCCATCAGTCGCGCGGCGCTTCTGCGGTATTTCGTACCATTCCGACCGTGATCCCGACTCTGGACCAGCTTGAGGCTCCGGAAATTTTCCACAAAATCGCCAATTACGAAAAAGGTTTGGTGCTGGTGACCGGACCGACTGGCTCGGGTAAATCAACCACGTTAGCGGCGATGGTCGATTACATCAACGCAACCCATAACAAGCATGTGCTGACTATCGAAGATCCGATTGAGTTTGTGCACAGTAACAACAAATGCTTGATCAACCAACGTGAAGTACACCGCGATACCCACAGTTTTAAAAACGCGCTGCGCAGCGCATTGCGTGAAGATCCGGATGTGATTCTGGTCGGTGAGTTGCGCGATCAGGAAACCATCAGCTTAGCGCTGACGGCGGCGGAAACCGGCCACTTGGTGTTCGGCACGCTGCACACCAGTTCGGCGGCGAAAACCATTGACCGCATCATCGATGTGTTCCCGGGCAGCGACAAAGACATGGTACGTTCAATGTTGTCAGAATCGCTGCGTGCGGTGATTGCGCAAAAACTGCTCAAACGTCTGGGTGGCGGGCGAGTGGCGTGTCATGAAATCATGTTGGCGACGCCTGCTATCCGTAACCTGATTCGCGAAGATAAAGTCGCGCAGATGTATTCGATCATTCAGACTGGCGCCTCCCATGGAATGCAGACTATGGAGCAGCATGCCAAACAGTTGATCGCGCAAGGGCTGGTGGATCCGGCAGAAGTGCAGAAGAAAATTGAACTGGAAATGTCCGCGTTTTAAGAGAGAACACGATGCAACTCGAGGAGTGCCTGCAAGGCATGATGACGCATAAAGCGTCAGATCTATATATTACTGTGGGCGCCCCCGTGCTGTACCGGGTCGATGGTGAACTGCGCGCGCAGGGTGAGAAGCTGGATGAAGCGCAGGTCAGCGCGCTGCTGGCTGCGATGATGGATGAGGCGCGCCATGCGGACTATCTGACGACGCGTGAAGCTAACTTTGCCATCGTGCGTGATTTGGGGCGTTTTCGCGTCAGCGCCTTTTTTCAGCGCGAACTACCCGGTGCGGTGATTCGCCGCATAGAAACGCAGATTCCGACCTTTGATGAACTCAAACTGCCAGCGGTGCTGAAAGATCTCTCGATTGCCAAACGCGGTTTAGTGTTGGTGGTTGGGGCTACAGGATCGGGGAAATCGACTACCATGGCCGCGATGACTGGCTATCGCAACACGCACCGCAGCGGGCATATTCTCACCGTCGAAGATCCGATTGAATTTGTCCATGAGCACCAGCGCTGCATCGTGACACAGCGTGAAGTGGGATTGGACACTGAAAGCTATGAAGTGGCGCTGAAGAACTCGCTACGCCAGGCGCCGGATATGATTTTGATCGGTGAGATCCGCAGCCGTGAAACCATGGAATACGCAATGACCTTCGCCGAAACCGGTCACTTGTGCATGGCAACTCTGCACGCCAACAACGCCAACCAAGCGCTCGAACGTATTTTGCATCTGGTGCCAAAGGAGCTGCGTGAACAATTTCTGTTTGACCTGTCGATGAACCTCAAAGGCGTCGTAGGTCAGCAACTGATCCGCGATAAAAACGGGCAGGGGCGTCACGGCGTGTTTGAAGTGTTGCTCAACAGTCCACGGGTGTCGGACATCATCCGACGCGGCGATTTGCATGAGCTGAAAAGCACCATGGCGAAATCGAAAGAGGTCGGCATGCAAACCTTTGATCAGGCGTTGTATCAGTTGGTGGTCGAGAACAAGATCAGCGAGCAGGATGCGCTGCACTGTGCCGATTCGGCCAACGATCTGCGCTTGATGCTCAAGACTCAGCGGGGCGATGTGACCAGCAGCGGTTCGCTGGATAACGTGCAAATAGACATGGAATAAAAAACAGCCACGACAGTGGCTGTTTTTTTAATTCGCGAGATACTTTTCATGTGCACCGAACTTACTGGTTCCACAAGCTCTCAAACCAGCTTTCTAGAATGATGACCGCCGACTGGCAATCGACATTGCCTTTGCTCAATGCTTTATAACCACCCATCGAGAACAGTTCGGAGCGCGCTTCAGTGGTTGAGAGGCGCTCATCGTGCAGTTCAACTGGCAAACCAAAACGGCCATGCAGGCGCTGGGCAAATTTCTTCGCCCGCGGCGTGATGGTCTCCAGCGCTTTGCCGTGCAGATCGGTTGGCAGGCCAACCACCAACAGATCCGGTTGCCACTCTTTGATCTGTTTTTCAATATCATCCCAATTCGGAATGCCGTCATTGGCTTTGAACGCTTTCAGCGGTGACGCGGTGCCAGTGATCTCCTGACCGATTGCGCTGCCGATACTTTTGGTGCCGAAATCAAACGCCATAATGGTACGTGACATAGGGTGTTTCTCGTGGGTCTAAACGTAAAAATAAACAGCGCTTCGAGAAGCGCTGCTGCAATTAAGCGTGGCCGGACTGAGTCGACAACTGGTGCGGATTAATGCCGAGCTTTTGAATCGCCTTGTTCCATTTTTCGTGGATTGGCGTGTTAAAGATCAGCTCCGGATCGGCTTCAATCGTCAGCCAGGAGTTCTCAGCCAGTTCATCTTCCAGCTGGCCCGGAGACCAGCCAGAGTAGCCAAGGGCGACGATGTAGCCGCTTGGTTCTGCTTCGGTGCCGAGCACGGTCAGAATGTCTTTGGACGTGGTGACGGCAATGTCGTCGGTCATACGAATGCTGGATTCGTAATGATCTTTGGGGCGATGCAGAATAAATCCGCGATCTTCCGACACCGGCCCACCGTTGAATACCGGACGTTTCAGGCTGTCTTCGTGTGATTGCGGATAAGCGGGTTCGACTTCCACCTGCTGCAACATGCCGCCGACCGTAATATCGATCGGCGCGTTGATCATCAGCCCCATCGCGCCTTCTTCGTTATGCTCGCAGATGTAGATGACACTGTGCTTGAAGTACGGATCCTTCATGCTCGGCATCGCTACGAGAAAATGGTTCGTCAGATTCATCTTGTCTCCAACCTTCTAGCGTTCAGGAGCTAATGCTCCTTACAGTGACAATGCTTTAATGCGACGCTCGATCGCATCCATGAGTTTGCCAGTGATTGAGATATCGAACGCCGCCTCAATTTCGCGAATACAGGTTGGGCTGGTTACGTTAATCTCAGTCAGTTTATCGCCAATAACGTCGAGGCCAACAAAGATCAAGCCTTTCTCTTTTAGTATCGGAGCGACGGTTTCTGCAATCTTGCGATCCGTCTCGCTCAGTGGACGTGGTTCGCCGCGTCCACCGGCCGCCAGGTTACCACGGGTTTCGCCTTGTGCCGGAATACGCGCCAGGCAGTAAGGCATCGGTTCGCCGTCGACCACCAGAATACGCTTGTCACCGTTGCTGATGTCTGGGACGAACGTTTGCGCCATGCAGTAATTCTGGCCGTGGTTAGTCAGGGTTTCGATGATCACAGAAACGTTTGGATCGCCTTGTTTGACGCGGAAAATGGATGCGCCACCCATGCCGTCCAGCGGTTTCAGGATCACATCACCATGTTGTTCGCGAAACGCTTTAATTTTCTCTGCTTTGCGGGTCACAATGGTGGTTGGAGTCAATTCCGGGAACCAAGCGGTGAACAGTTTTTCGTTACAGTCACGCAGGCTCTGCGGTTTGTTTACGATCAGCGCGCCATCATCTTCCGCACGTTCCAGGATATAGGTGGCGTAGATGTATTCGGTATCAAACGGAGGATCTTTACGCATCAGTACAGCATCAAGTTCAGACAGCACGATGGTTTGTTCAGATTTGAATTCGTACCAGCCGTTTGGATCTTCTTTCAGTTCGACGACTTTGGTGTCAGCCATGGCGACGCCTTGATCTAAGTGTAGATCATTCATCTCCATGTAATGAATCTCATAACCGCGACGTTGCGCTTCTAGCATCATGGCGAAGCTGGAATCTTTCTTGATGTTAATGGACGAAATCGGGTCCATAACGATACCGAGTTTAATCATTGCTCATCTCCGTTAGCCAAGATCGCCGAAACGAACTTGCAGGGCTGTAATTGCGGTAAGAGCTGCGGTTTCGGTGCGCAGCACACGAGGGCCTAGCAGCGTCTCTTCAAAGTGGTATTGCTGGGTCATGTCGATCTCTTCTGCCGACAGACCGCCTTCAGGACCAATCAGCAGACGCACTTTGGTCACTGGCTCCGGAAGGGTGTTGATCGAATATTTGGCGCGTGGGTGCAGGTTGAGTTTCAGTGCGTCGGTTTGTTCGGCACACCACTCTTCCAGCGTCATGATGGGGCGAATTTCAGGCACTACGTTGCGGCCGCATTGCTCGCAGGCACTGATGGCTATCTTCTGCCATTGTTGCAGTTTCTTCTCGAAACGTTTGGCATCAAGCTTCACGCCGCAGCGTTCAGACAGCAGAGGCGTAATGGTATTGACGCCAAGTTCGACGGATTTCTGGATGGTGAATTCCATCTTATCGCCGCGCGAAATTACCTGACCCAAATGCAGATGAAGTGGGGATTCAAGGTTAGTTTCGATGCGCTCGGCCAGATCAACCACGACCTGCTTTTTCCCCGCTTCACTGATGATGGCCGGAAACTCCGCGCCGCTGCCGTCAAACACCAGCACTTCCTGACCTTCCTGCATACGCAAAACGCGAGCGATATGACCGGCAGCGTCTTCGCTTAAAACCAACGGGCCAAGGTGAGTGATAGGTTGCGGATGATAGATACGGGGAACTCGCATGCTGTTTTTCCTGAAATTGCGCTGTTTACTGGCATCTAACATGGATGCTCAAAGTGAAAAAAACAAGGGCGATGTCATGATTGTCCTCAGATTGGTTTAACTGCGGCACTGCTGGCGCACAAACGGGTTGTGGTTGCCCTGAATCTTGAAAATGCGCTGATCGCGTTCGCATTCCCATTTATCGACCGGATATTGGCGATTCCACACCTGCATCAGTTGGGTCTGGGATTTGGACAAACGAAAACCATATTCCTCGCTCATGTAGAGGTAGGTACGTGCAATCGCGCCGCGCGCCCGTTCCGGCGGCATCACTTTACGCTGTTGGAAATTGACCTGCATTTCGCATTGACCGTAAGTGGCGCCGTCCGTGCCGTTCCACTGGCTGAAATTGAGATTGGAACGATCGCCGTTCACTTCGCCGATGGCCGGTGTCAGGTTATGCAGGTCCGCTTCCATGCGCTTGAACGCCGTATCGTTGCGGCTGCACTCTTTGCGCCCGCCCTTTTGCCAGCACTGTAACTGGTGGCCGAACTGCCAGGCAGGAACTACGTGTTCCCATTCAATCTGGCTGGCACGCGTTTTCTGCTTGCGGACTTTATAGCCGCAGCCTTGCAGATCGGGCGTGCCTTTTTTACCTTGCCACTGAATATCACAGCCGCAATAGAAGGAGACCGGATGATCCTGATAGATCTTCACGGCCTCTTTTTTGGCCTGGGAAAACGAAGCGGGCGCGGACGCCCACGCAAAAGAGGCGGCCAATAACAGGCTGCCAGTGAGTGACAAGCGAAAACGAAACATAAATAAAGACTGGTTTTAGTATGATTTTTATCAGTCTATCACTCAAAAATCTGAAATCTAGCATGGGGTTGCATTCATGCAGCAACATAAGTGCATTGCGACAGATGAGGGAATGTTCTCAGGACAGTTGGTTGCCTGTGAAGGTCAGCGTTTGCTGGCACTGCTGGCAGCGATATACGGCCTGATTACGCAGAACTTTGTTATGACGGCGAATCGACAGCGGGTAGCGATTGCAGGCGCACAGATATTCAAAAGTTTTCCCTTGTACCGACTCCACGGAAAAGCGATGCGTGGTATTGGCAGCAATGGCGAATACCTGCGTCATCACTTGCTGCCATTCGGCACCGTGAGGTTTGACTCGGCCATAGACGGCATAAGTGATCAAGTGGGCGATTTCGTGTGGAATGACTTCATCCAGAAAGGCCTGACGGTTTTCCGCAAACAGGACCGGGTTGAGACGAATTTCCCATAACTGCAGATAGGCTTTGCCTGCGACTTTGCCGCGCAAACGAAAGCTGAGTTTGGGCCGAGCAAAGGCACGGCCAAAGTGGCGGGATGCGATGTCGATACAGCGTTGAATTTGCGTTTGAGCGCGGTACTGCAGTTCAAAATCGACCAAGAAAAATCTCCAAAAAAAGCCTCAACGTACTGTTGAGGCAATCATAACACTATTTGCAAAGTAAGGTTGGAGACCTAGGAGTTGTGTTTTTTCTTAATAATAGCGTGGTAGGCATGCCAGGTGCTGTAACCCAGAATTGGCATAGTGAATAACATACCGATACCGTAGGTGGCAAAGCCAATCAGGAGGCCGCCGCAGATGATTCCTGCCCAGACGATCATGGCCGGAATGTTCGATTTCACGGCGTTAAAACTACTAAAGACCGCGGTCATGACATCCACGCGGCGTTCCATCATTAACGGAATGGAAAACGCAGAGATGCTGAAGATGACACAGGCGAACACAAAGCCCACCAGAGAACCGATAACCAAGAAGGGTAAGAAGTCGGTGATTGGTGCGCCCTGAACGGATGGATAGAGTGCGTGCAGCAGTGCGGCGATGCGCATCCAGAATATCATGGCGACCGCCAGCATGACGGCAAAAGCCCATTGTGAGCTGGAGTTACGCGTAATCGCTTTGATGGAGTGCAGCAGACCTGCGGAATGGCCTTTTTCCCGTTCCCAACTGGCGGCGTACAAACCGAGAGCCAAAAACGGACCAATCAGCATGTAGACCACAAGGCTTGGCAGGATCACCAGATGGGTTCCTTGCCATTGCACCAGCAGCACAATACCAATTGCGGCGGCCATAAAGCATAAACCATAAAAAGCACTGATTAACGGCATGCGGATGAAATCATGGAGTCCAAGCGCAAGCCAGTGAAACGGAGTCGACACGCTGATCTTGTTGCATGGCAGCGTGTGGGCATACTCCGGAGGGCTGACTTCTTTTTGCTTCTGGTCGAAGTCAGATGGGTTAACCGTACGAGGCATACATCCTCCTTGATCGAGGTGGCAGAGACAGAATGATGCGATGCTCGCTGTATCAACCTGCTACGCAGCAACGCACTGTGATTACGTTGTGGGTTAATGAGCTTGGTTTTGAATTTATACTCATTAACACTTTATTAACTATTGCCGAGCGGCAATGAAAATACAAACTTGTTGAATAAAATTTGTTCAGCAAGAGCGTTTGAGAAGAAGAAAATAAAAAAGCCCCTGTCTTGCGACAAGGGCTTTTTCAGGATTCGGTCGGCTTATTTCAGGCCAGCGAATTCACGCAGTTCAGCTGCTTTGTCAGTCGCTTCCCAAGGGAACTCTTCGCGACCGAAGTGACCGTATGCTGCTGTCTTCTTATAGATAGGTTGCAGCAGGTTCAGCATCTCTTGCAGACCGTATGGACGCAGGTCGAAGAACTGACGTACGGCTTCGATAATGATGTCGTGAGACACTTTCTCAGTACCGAAAGTTTCGACCATGATAGATGTTGGGTCTGCCACACCGATCGCGTAAGACAGTTGGATTTCACAACGATCTGCCATGCCAGCTGCTACGATGTTTTTCGCTACGTAACGTGCTGCGTATGCGGCTGAACGGTCTACTTTTGATGGATCTTTACCAGAGAATGCACCGCCACCGTGACGAGCTGCGCCGCCGTAGGTATCAACGATGATCTTACGACCAGTCAGACCACAGTCACCCATTGGACCACCGATAACGAAACGGCCGGTTGGGTTGATGAAGTATTTGGTTTCTTTGGTCAGCCACTCTGCTGGCAGAACAGGTTTGATGATTTCTTCCATCACCGCTTCGCGCAGATCTGGAGTAGAGATCGAATCACAGTGTTGAGTTGACAGAACAACCGCATCGATACCGACGATTTTGCCTTGCTCGTACTGGAAAGTTACCTGTGATTTTGCATCCGGGCGCAACCATGGCAGAGTGCCGTTTTTACGCACTTTCGCCTGACGCTCTACCAGACGGTGAGAGTAAGTGATTGGCGCTGGCATCAGCACTTCGGTTTCGTTACATGCGTAACCGAACATGATGCCCTGGTCGCCGGCACCTTGCTCCTTAGGATCGGTTTTATCAACACCTTGGTTGATGTCTGGAGACTGCTTACCGATGGTGTTCAGTACTGCACATGAGTTAGCGTCAAAGCCCATATCTGAGTGGACGTAACCAATTTCACGCACAGTTTCACGAGTCAGTTCTTCGATATCAACCCACGCTGATGTTGTGATCTCACCGCCGACCATTACCATGCCGGTTTTTACGTAAGTTTCACAAGCAACACGTGCTTTTGGATCTTGTTCCAAAATGGCATCTAGAACCGCATCAGAGATTTGGTCTGCGATTTTATCTGGATGACCTTCTGATACCGATTCAGAAGTAAACAAGTGCTTAGCCATGATAGCTCCAATTCTATAATCAAAAGAGTAGCGAAAAGGGTCCGCTACTCTGCAAAATCGTTCATTATGTAGGCGTTTCTACATCTAGACGTCTATTCTAGTTTTGAATGCTCAAATTACAAGCTCTTTTTTCTTCTATCTCATAGCCAAACGTTTGCCCAATTCAGGGGTTTTTCAGCCATTGTTCAGCGATATGTTGTAAAGCATTGCAAAAATAGAACAAATCGCCAGCAAAAGGTTTGCAGTGCCGAAAGGGCTTTGCGACAATATTGGCCACTCAATTTTCGGATACTTTTACTTCGCTTATCGCTTTAGGAGCTGACATGTCTTCTCGCAAACAACTGGCTAACGCAATCCGTGCACTGAGCATGGACGGTGTACAAAAAGCTAACTCTGGCCACCCGGGCGCACCAATGGGTATGGCTGACATCGCTGAAGTGCTTTGGCGCAGTCACTTGAACCACAACCCACAAAACCCGAACTGGGCAGACCGCGACCGTTTCGTGCTGTCCAACGGCCACGGCTCAATGCTGATTTACTCTCTGCTGCACCTG
>NZ_JACDWZ010000075.1:0-397 GCF_016464285.1 Vibrio sp. bablab_jr001 | reverse complement strand
GGAATGGGCACGTACGTCGTCACCTCCACCAAAGAAGTGCAGGTGGAACGCGCGGTCACCGCCTACACCGAAAACGCATCAGGCATCGCCGACAACAGCTACCTCGACATCATGACGCCGGCCACGGCGATGTATTTTCGTCAGAAACAACGCTCGCGCATCTTAAGCAAATACGCCCGTTTCAAAGTGGCCAAAGACGGCACCCGCTTTGCTCCGGGACAGGCGATTGTCACGCCCAGCATGTTCAAAACCGAGCTGCTGGCGCTGTACAAAGAGCTGGAATACAACGGCATCGTGCAGGACTTCGACGGCTACAAGAAATCGCTCATTGTTGAGCTCGATGACACCAACAAGCAGCGGATCAACTATCAGGACTCACCGCAGTTCGTGAACGGAT
>NZ_JACDWZ010000074.1:0-2969 GCF_016464285.1 Vibrio sp. bablab_jr001 | reverse complement strand
CAACCCGAAACTCCTTCGGGTTGTATGGTTAAGTGACTAAGCGTACACGGTGGATGCCTTGGCAGTCAGAGGCGATGAAGGACGTAGTAACTTGCGATAAGCTCAGATTAGGCAGTAACAGCCACTTGAGTCTGAGATTTCCGAATGGGGAAACCCAACTGCATAAGCAGTTACTGTTAACTGAATACATAGGTTAACAGGGCGAACCGGGGGAACTGAAACATCTAAGTACCCCGAGGAGAAGAAATCAACCGAGATTCCGATAGTAGCGGCGAGCGAAATTGGATTAGCCCTTAAGCTTTACATGCGTCAGGTGAAGGTTCTGGAAAGGACCGCGAAACAGGGTGATAGCCCCGTAGCCGACAGCGCATGTTCAGTGAAATCGAGTAGGGCGGGACACGTGTTATCCTGTCTGAATATGGGGGGACCATCCTCCAAGGCTAAATACTCCTGACTGACCGATAGTGAACCAGTACCGTGAGGGAAAGGCGAAAAGAACCCCTGTGAGGGGAGTGAAATAGAACCTGAAACCGTGTACGTACAAGCAGTAGGAGCCTCTTCGTGGGGTGACTGCGTACCTTTTGTATAATGGGTCAGCGACTTATATTCAGTGGCAAGGTTAACCATTTAGGGGAGCCGTAGGGAAACCGAGTCTTAACTGGGCGTTCAGTCTCTGGATATAGACCCGAAACCGGGTGATCTAGCCATGGGCAGGTTGAAGGTTGAGTAACATCAACTGGAGGACCGAACCGACTAATGTTGAAAAATTAGCGGATGACTTGTGGCTAGGGGTGAAAGGCCAATCAAACTCGGAGATAGCTGGTTCTCCCCGAAAGCTATTTAGGTAGCGCCTCGGACGAATACTACTGGGGGTAGAGCACTGTTAAGGCTAGGGGGTCATCCCGACTTACCAACCCTTTGCAAACTCCGAATACCAGTAAGTACTATCCGGGAGACACACGGCGGGTGCTAACGTCCGTCGTGGAGAGGGAAACAACCCAGACCGCCAGCTAAGGTCCCAAATTACAGCTAAGTGGGAAACGATGTGGGAAGGCTCAGACAGCTAGGATGTTGGCTTAGAAGCAGCCATCATTTAAAGAAAGCGTAATAGCTCACTAGTCGAGTCGGCCTGCGCGGAAGATGTAACGGGGCTAAGCTGTAAACCGAAGCTGCGGCAATGCGATTTATCGTATTGGGTAGGGGAGCGTTCTGTAAGCCGTTGAAGGTGTGTTGTAAAGCATGCTGGAGGTATCAGAAGTGCGAATGCTGACATGAGTAACGACAAGGGGGGTGAAAAACCTCCCCGCCGGAAGACCAAGGGTTCCTGTCCAACGTTAATCGGGGCAGGGTAAGTCGACCCCTAAGGCGAGGCCGAAAGGCGTAGTCGATGGGAAACGGGTTAATATTCCCGTACTTCTTACAATTGCGATGGGGGGACGGAGAAGGCTAGGTGGGCCTGGCGACGGTTGTCCAGGTTCAAGTGCGTAGGCTTGAGGGTTAGGTAAATCCGGCTCTCTTTAAGGCTGAGACACGACGTCGAGCTACTACGGTAGTGAAGTCATTGATGCCATGCTTCCAGGAAAAGCCTCTAAGCTTCAGATTGTAAGGAATCGTACCCCAAACCGACACAGGTGGTCGGGTAGAGAATACCAAGGCGCTTGAGAGAACTCGGGTGAAGGAACTAGGCAAAATGGTACCGTAACTTCGGGAGAAGGTACGCTCTTGATGGTGAAGTCCCTCGCGGATGGAGCTGATGAGAGTCGCAGATACCAGGTGGCTGCAACTGTTTATTAAAAACACAGCACTGTGCAAAATCGTAAGATGACGTATACGGTGTGACGCCTGCCCGGTGCCGGAAGGTTAATTGATGGGGTTAGCGTAAGCGAAGCTCTTGATCGAAGCCCCGGTAAACGGCGGCCGTAACTATAACGGTCCTAAGGTAGCGAAATTCCTTGTCGGGTAAGTTCCGACCTGCACGAATGGCGTAATGATGGCCACGCTGTCTCCACCCGAGACTCAGTGAAATTGAAATCGCTGTGAAGATGCAGTGTACCCGCGGCTAGACGGAAAGACCCCGTGAACCTTTACTACAGCTTGGCACTGAACATTGAACCTACATGTGTAGGATAGGTGGGAGGCTTTGAAGACATGACGCTAGTTGTGTTGGAGCCGTCCTTGAAATACCACCCTTGTATGTTTGATGTTCTAACTTAGCCCCGTTATCCGGGGTGAGGACAGTGCCTGGTGGGTAGTTTGACTGGGGCGGTCTCCTCCCAAAGAGTAACGGAGGAGCACGAAGGTGGGCTAATCACGGTTGGACATCGTGAGGTTAGTGCAATGGCATAAGCCCGCTTAACTGCGAGAATGACGGTTCGAGCAGGTGCGAAAGCAGGTCATAGTGATCCGGTGGTTCTGTATGGAAGGGCCATCGCTCAACGGATAAAAGGTACTCCGGGGATAACAGGCTGATACCGCCCAAGAGTTCATATCGACGGCGGTGTTTGGCACCTCGATGTCGGCTCATCACATCCTGGGGCTGAAGTCGGTCCCAAGGGTATGGCTGTTCGCCATTTAAAGTGGTACGCGAGCTGGGTTTAGAACGTCGTGAGACAGTTCGGTCCCTATCTGCCGTGGGCGTTGGAAGATTGAAGGGGGCTGCTCCTAGTACGAGAGGACCGGAGTGGACGAACCTCTGGTGTTCGGGTTGTGTCGCCAGACGCATTGCCCGGTAGCTAAGTTCGGAATCGATAACCGCTGAAAGCATCTAAGCGGGAAGCGAGCCCTGAGATGAGTCTTCCCTGACGGTTTAACCGTCCTAAAGGGTTGTTCGAGACTAGAACGTTGATAGGCAGGGTGTGTAAGCGTTGTGAGGCGTTGAGCTAACCTGTACTAATTGCCCGTGAGGCTTAACCATACAACACCCAAGGGGTTTTGTAGTGGACTCAAAGCTAAGCGCATAAGAATGTGTT
>NZ_JACDWZ010000073.1:0-3616 GCF_016464285.1 Vibrio sp. bablab_jr001 | reverse complement strand
CTCGGCCGCAACATCACTGTCGATGTTGCCCAGCGCGAACGTCGGCGTCTTGTCATTGGTCAGGTTGTCTGTGTCGCTGTCGCCGCTGTCGCTCGACGCGACCAGATCGATGGTCGGTTTGCTGATCTCGGTATCAGCAGCAGCAGCAGTCCCCTTAACTAAAGTAGATTGAGTACCTGCCTCATCAGATAATATTGCGCTCAGAGTTGAGCCTGGTTCCACTTCAAAAGACACGCCGTTTATGATGTTATCTGCAGTGATTGTTATCGATGTTTCAATGCCGTTCACTGTGTAAGTTAGCTTATCGCCTACTTTGGAGTCAGCTACGGAGATAGTCGCAGTAATAGTTCCATCCAAGCCAACTTCCTGTGCGTTATAGATATCATCATTACCCGTGCTTTCAAATGAAATCGCTGGCGTACCGATGGTCACACCTTCCTCAGCCCCCGTAGACACAACCAACAAACTCGACAGCGCCAAACTTTGGGTTTGTGAAAGGCCCAGACTCTCGAATCCTGTGGTATCGAAGTCTGTCGTGGCGATGGTTTCTGAACCGATACGCTCGATGGTTGCCGCTTCGGCGAGCGCAGACCCTTGGGCTCCGCCGGCCGCAGGAGCTTCGGCGTCATCGACCTGAGTCGGGTCCTGGCCTTCTTCTAATGCAGCAAAAATGCGCGCTACATCATCGGTGATGTCTTGCGGAGTATTATTTGCATCAACGAGTTGTGCCTTGAGTTCTGCATCATCCGTGATGTTATCGCCTCTTTGGACAATGACTGTCCCTTGGGGCAACTTTTCACCAATTGTCGCAGTACGAATGTTACCGTTGATGTCGATCACGATCATTTGATTTGCAGACAGGATTCCACTAGACACAAGAAGGTTTAAACCCATAAAAAACCTCAGAAACTTTTGAAGTGAATTACCGCACGCTGTTCAAGCATTGGCGATAGTTATTATTCGAATAAAATTGGCTCGACGATAACACTAAACCTTAGTTAAACAAAGGTTAACACGTTATACGGTTAGCGTTTTTTTGACGGATTCGATGGTTTCTCAAAGTTAATACATGGAATCAAGATCACTTAATAAAAATCACGCCATTAGCTTTATTTTCCTCTCCCTAAAGCGTAAAATTCGCGCTTTATTAATAAGTTAACAATTAACTCCGACCGACCCCCTTAACAAGTTGGTCAATTTGAGTCATGGTCCGTCACATTTTTGACACGCGAACCCATTCGTCTCATTAATGAGATGAACTTTGCTTTAGACTCTGCGCTCATTCGTTTTCCATCCGATATGGGAGTTTGATTTTGAAAGGGTTTTCCTTAAAGACTTTAGTCTGCGCACTTGCGTTTACCAGCCCCGCATTTGCTCAAACGTTGGAGCAGGCGGTATCACTGACACTGGCCTCCAATCCTGAGTTAAAAAGTGCGTTTAACCAGTACAAAAGCCGTGTATCTGAATCGAATGCGGCTTCCGGAGCGTATCTTCCACGTATTGATTTAGATGCGGGTATTGGCTATGAAGGTATTAACCCTGCAGAATCAAGTAGCAGTTCCGACACTGATATGACGCGAAAAGACGTCACGCTGACGTTTAATCAATTGATTTGGGACGGTTCTGCGACACTTAACGATATGGATCGCACCGCAGCGGAAGCCGAAGCAGATCGCTATCAACTTCTTGCTGACGCATCGGATAAAGCTCTGGAAGTCGCTAAAATCTACCTCGAAGCAACAAAAGCATACGAAGTGCTGGTTTTGTCAGAAAACAACCTGGCGACCCATAAAGAAATTTACCGCGACATTAAAAAGCGCGCAGAATCCGGCATCGGTTCAACCGCGGACGTCACGCAAGTTGAAGCTCGTATAGCAAAAGCGCACGGCAACCTTCTGGCAGCACAGAACAATTTGTTTGATGCTTACGTTCAGTTTCGTCGCCTTGTCGGTCAAGAGCCATTGGGTCTTATTTTCCCTCGCGCTGACAGTACTGCCCTTCCATTAACCGTCGAGCAAGCTCTTGAACAGGCTCAGAAGTCACATCCCGTGATTAAAGTCGCGCAAACCGATGTGGATGCAGCAAGATTCCAATACAAACAATCCAAAGCTCCGAACTATCCCACCATTTCGTTTGAAGCTTCTCAAACTTGGCTGAATGATGCGGGGGGTTACGAAGGCAGCAGCGATGAGACCACAGCCATGATTCGTCTTCGTTACAATCTGTACAACGGCGGCGCAGACAGCGACAAAACTGAAGGCGCTGCTTACCAGCTTAACCGCGCGAAAGATCTTCGTGAGAATACCTTCCGCACGGTCGAAGAAGGATTGCGTTTATCCTGGAATGCACTGGATCTCACGCTGCAACAAAAAGAGTTTTTGTCTGATCACGTAGATTCAGCCTCTAAAACTGTGATTGCTTATCGTAAACAATATTTGATCGGTCAGCGAACGCTTCTGGATCTGTTGAACACAGAAAACGAGTTGTTTGAAGCCCGTAAAGATTATCTCGATGCGAAATATTCAGAGCAATACGCCAAATACCGTTTAATGAACGCGACAGGCAACCTCCTTAGCGCCTTGCGCGTTGATGTACCAGAAGAGTGGATGACGAAGGTAGAGTACTAAATATGAAGATTCGCACTTTATTGCTGGCTGTAGTAGCCGTGGCGTTGTCCCGCCCGCTATTTGCAAATGAAGAGCCTAATGCAGACGTTTACGACTACATCACCACACCCGTCGCAAACCAAGTGGACGATTTGTTGGATGATGACAACGATGGTGTCATCAATGCACGAGATAAGTGCCCAGACACACCTTCCGCGTCCAAAATTGATAACGATGGCTGCGGTGAGTCGATCAAATCCTCACATTTGCAACAACTGCATATTTTGTTCGCCAATGATTCAAGTGATATTCCACCTGTTTTTCTGAATCAAATTCGTCAGATGGCCGACTTTTTAAGACTCTACCCAGAGACTTCAATTGAATTACAAGGTTACGCCAGTAAAGTAGGTAAACCAGAGTACAATCTGGCGTTATCTAAACAACGTTCTGAAGCGGTGCGTTTGCAATTGGTTCGGTTTGGTGTCACGCCTAAGCGAATCCGCATTGTCGGCTTTGGTGACACCGTACTTGCAGTGGAAGGCGAAGATCAAGTGAGTCATGCCCGCAACCGTCGCGTCACAGCCAGTGTCGTTGGATTTAAAGGTGAAGTGGTTAAAGAATGGACCGTATTCACGACTCTGCCGAAATAACGCTTGAGTAAGTCGAAAGATTGCTTCTTTATGAAAGTCCCGATTTGTCGGGACTTTGCTGTTTTCGAAACGGCATTCTTCATTTAAGTCATGAACTATCTGCGCAATGTATTAAAAATACCTATATAAGATAGTCAGTTATAAAATTAATCGACATAATTGCACCATTATCAGTCCAATTGTGTATAAGCTTCACTTTCCATACCCTATGGATTTCACCGCAGGATCGCACCATGAGTCAACGCAGTTATCACCAGCTCTCGCCCGGCGAACTTGAATTTGTCGACGACCAGACCGCCGCGCTGCTGCTCAACACCCCGAGCAGTGCCCGCATTATGTTGTGGGTGATGGTGCTGTTTT
>NZ_JACDWZ010000072.1:0-292350 GCF_016464285.1 Vibrio sp. bablab_jr001 | reverse complement strand
TTCTCGAAGCGGAGGTGCATTCTAGCGAGATAACTGAGAGTGTCAAACACTTTTTTCAATTTTCTTTTTCAGAAGCTTTCACCTCGATGACAACCGCTGAAGCCTTGTGGCGTCTGCCGTGTCAGTGAGGCGGCATTATAGAGAGTTGCTTAAAGTTGGCAAGCACAAAAAGGCATTTTTTTATAAAAAAACGTTCGTTTGACCAATAATCAAACGAACACCTTTTTATGCAGATCTTATCTTCAGCATGACCACACTTTACTCACAAAAACTTGTGGATAACTAGTCATCACTGTCAAAGAAGTAAGATATTCTCGAACGCGGGTTGAGATACTCACGAATCTTATCCGGTAATTTGTTTGGCAGAATCGCACTGACGATTTTAATGTCCTTATCTGCCAGATCGATAATCGGTGCCTGCGTTCGAGGAACGGACGGATCGTAGATAAGAACATTCGGAAACAGCAGACTGCGCGCGTTCACCGAGATCACCAGCCCAATCATGTCGTTGGAAAGCTGGACGACCGTTCCTGGTGGAAACACCCCCATGAACTTCACCAGGATATTAAGGTTGTCATGGTTATAGAGGTGTTTGCAGTTCTTATATAAGTGGGAAAGCGCCACATACGGAATCTTCTGCTCTGATGGAATGTTCGGATGGCACAAGTTATCAAAGGCATTCGCCACGGCTACTACTTGCGCCAGTTCATCAATATCCTCTTCTTTTAATCCAAGCGGATAGCCGGAACCATCGTTGAGCTCGTGATGCTGTTCGATGACCCTCATCGCACTCGGTGGAAAGTGTTGAATATTCCCAGCGATTTCGGCTCCGTACTTGGTGTGCAGCTTAAGATAGTTTTTTTCCGGCTCACTGAGTGGCGTTTGCTTACGTACAATGGCGCTAGGTACGCGAATCTTGCCGATATCATGAAACAGCGACGCGAATGCCAGCTCTTTGATTTTGTCTGCCGGGTAGCCTTTGGCTTTACCAATCATCATCGCGATAACCGACACGTTGAGCGAGTGGAAGTAGATGTCTTCGAATTCACTTTTGCTGTTCATCAGATGAAGCGTAACGCTGTCATCACTGAGTAACTTTTCGACAATGTCTTCGACCAGTTGCGCGGCTTCATCAACCGCATCCTGTGGGCGGTTACGAATTTTGTTCATCACCGCGCGCATGCGAGCCAGCGAGCGTTCGAATTCTTTTTCACAGCTGATGACTCGGCGGCGATACGCACTGAGCTTTTCAATGCGCTTCTGCTTTTCCTGCCATAGCTTATCCGCTTCGTCATTTATCGCGGCATTAGACTCTTCTGTCTCTGTATTGTTATCACTGCTGACCGTATTGGGCGGTAGCGGTGTCGTATCGCTCTGCGCCGGATTCAAAAAGACGTGCTGAATCCCCAGATGCTTGATCAGCTTGATCTGTTCTTCGGTTTTAATCTTGAAGCTATTCAACAAAAAGGGATGCTCATTCCATTTCACTGGCAAACGAATATGTAAGCCAGGTTGCAGCCTATCTACCGTGATCTTTATGCTCGCCACAATTTACCAACACCTTTACTTGTAAATTTTGATTATTTTAGAAGAAGTTGCGCATAAGATCATTAATGCAACCCTGTTCTTATTGATAACCTTATGACCTGTTTCACGCCTGTCAACAAAACTCACAATTGATTATCCAACGAATACCGAACTGGTCTTCTATTTTGGCACAGCGTGTTCCCCAGAAGGTATCCGCCAATGGCATCATCACTTTTCCACCTTCTGCTAAGCGATCACACAGGATGACTTGCTGATCCAAATCATCCATGACCACCAGCAGCGCAATCTGATTGTCTTTCAATTCCTGAGCGGCGATACCGTCTGACAGCATCAACTTCATATGCTGTGTTACCAACTCCGCATGCATGACCCAATTCGGATCGACGCCTTCTATATATTGAGGAGATTCATAGAAGTGACGTTTGATCAGCACGTGACCATCAAAACACCAACAGTAGAACTCTAGAGCCTGTTCGCAGCGCCCGGAAAAGAATAAATAAGGTGTCAGGTTGAACATACCCACCTCCGTCTATCTTTCTTGAAGCATAGACGATCCCGGCAATCCTTCCCGCATTGGCTCAAATCATAAAATCGACACTTTGTGGCTGTTCCACCAGATATTGCAAAATAACGCTTTGAGTCAAAATGCCTTTATAGATTTTTCCTTTGGTAAGGATCCAAGGAAAACCGAGATGATGTTCTCGAATCAGCAATGGAATTTGCGAAACATCGATAGCAACATCAATGCTCGTAAACGTCAGCTCCATGACTTGATTGACCGGGCGATGCCACATCGACGCTTCTTTCATGGTTTCCAGCTCTGACCCCATTCCCGGCGTGAGATGCAGATTCAGCCTTGCCCGGTCCACCAACCCAACGCATTCCTGATCAATGATCACAGGCAGCACTTCCACATCCGCCGACTGGAAATACTGATAAGCGAGAGAGATGGGATCTCCCGGGTCCAGCCGTGGGCTGTGGGCATGATGTAAGCTCATCAAACTGCTTGCCGACAGGCTCTCCTCTTGGGGCGCGATCAATTGCAGTCGTTGTGGCAACGTACTCTCGATAAATGCCAACAGATCATCGATCGCCAATGGCTTGGCAAAATAGAATCCTTGCAGATAGTCAAGACGACCAAACGCCAACAACTGTGCTTCTTCCTCACTTTCCACTCCTTCAGCAATCACTTTGACGCCCAGTGAGTGGCACATTTCCACCAGCATTTTGATCACTTGATATCGGTTGGTTTGGTTTCCCAGGCCATCGATGCAACTACGACTGATCTTCAGATAATCGAAGTCTGAAGCTGACAGATGGTCGAACAATGAATAATCCGTACCCATATCGTCAATGGCGATCTGCACACCGAGTTGACGCAGCTCTTGCAGCGCATCGGATCGGACCAGAGCCTGAGAATGATACTTCGCCTGAGTAATGTCGATGATGATTCGCTCTGCGGGCACCTGTTCACTCGCCATTAACTGGCGTAAACATTGAATCAGCGCAGGTAAGCCCTGGCGGGTATTTGGCGAGATATTTACAGTCAACCAGATAGGATGCTCATGCTGTGCCTGCAATATCGGCCACTGACGCAACGCTTGTTGTTGCACCTGCAAATCCAACTCGGAGATCAGATCCAAATCTTCGGCAATACTGATCAACTCACTGTTGCTGACTTCCAGCGCTGCTGGAAGAGGAAAACGGCACAGCGCTTCATAACTCATGACTTGCCCCAATCGGGTATCAATAATGGGCTGAAACTCCACCAGCAGCGACTGATTGCGAATCGCGTCCGTTACCAACTCTTCCAGTAAGCGGCGTTTTTTGATCTGCCGATGTAATTGAGTATCAAAGAAGCGGATCCGCTGCGCCTCCCCTTCCTCACCTTGTTCCAGAATCGCCTGAACCGAATGGGTCACCGCCATTCTGGCCGTGTGGGCATCAAGCCCCAGCACCGATATGCCAATTTTGCCTTGAATGCAGGTGCGATGTG
Organism: Vibrio sp. bablab_jr001; assembly: GCF_016464285.1. Taxonomy (NCBI): domain Bacteria; kingdom Pseudomonadati; phylum Pseudomonadota; class Gammaproteobacteria; order Vibrionales; family Vibrionaceae; genus Vibrio; species Vibrio sp. bablab_jr001. The sequence continues at coordinate 288,806 of NZ_JACDWZ010000072.1, read as the reverse complement.
TTTCGGCACTCGCCTGCTTCAGCTCCTGGAAAAAACCACGGATACGCGCATGAATATAACGAAATGGATCCCCCATCATCGGGAGCGGACAAGTGACACACAATAGATAAAGATCGTCACGGATTTTGCCAAACAGACGACACTCTTTCAGTCTGGGCATCACATCCAGCAACATCGAGAGCTGAGCCCCATTCACCTGTTGCACGCTGAGCGTCATCACCACATACAGATCGTTCATCATTCGGTTTTGATGCAGGCTTTCGAACTGAGCAATGAACGCCGCTTTATCCATCACGGGACACGCACTGAGTGCAGGCGCGGATTCGACCAGAGAAAACAGACTGAGCACAACGGAGTGATCATCGTTGTCCATTAAGCGGATTGATTGATGGTGATAGGCCTGAGAAATCCCCGATGTATGTTTGATGGACACTCGGGGTTGTGAGGTCCCCGTAATATCGGTGCTTTCTTCAAACAACCAGAGGCTGCTCAGCCCCAGAAGATCACTCTGCTGAAAACCGGTAAAACGTTCAAAGGCCGAATTGCATCCCATCACCTTGTGTTCCCGGTTGGTGATCAATAGCCCTGCGGCTGAATGATTGAGCAGTGCTTCCAACCAGTGAATCGCCTGCTCGACCTGAGTCAGTTCAAAGATGGGTTGAATGTCCCCTTGCAGCAACTGTTTGGATAGACGCTCAACGCTAAACACCACGTAGACGGCGCGATCGGGAGACAAACGCAAGACAGCGTTCAGCGCACGTTTATCTCCCTGCGTGAGTACCTGTTCGATCAATTGCTCCGCCTGCTCACGAGCCTGCAGATCAAACAGCGCTAACCATTGTTCCAATGCCGAAAACGCCAACAACGGCGCCATCAGGTCATTCACTTGATCGGCATAGTGGTTAAACGTCTGGTTTTCTATATCCAGCGTCCAATGCAGTGGCACAAAACGAGCAGGGGAACTGACGTTCGTGACCACGGGTTTAATCGGGCTGTCACTTTCTGGCATACACTCACCTCTTGACCGACGGCAGACAGGCTTAACGCCTCGTATGTTGACGGAACTTGATTTAACTATAGCTAAACCAGTGGCATATAAAGTGAGTACGGTGGCAATTCGAACAGTGAATAATGCTGATATCTTGCCGGGCAACGACATACCAACGTCGCTGCCACGATATTGATAGTATTTAAACCGTGAGGCTTTCCTCTTCCCGGCGGTAAGAGTAGGTGTCCGCAAAGCGCGATAAAATCCAGTCCCCTGCAGTAATGAACGGATACCCCCCCTGCTCTGGCCGTTCAGCTAAACACGAAGAGAGTGTTTCGATTGGTGTATCAAAATCGGGTTCAACAAAGAAAGGCATCGAGAAACGCGTGCGGCCTGTGGTCGGACTCGCCACCCGATGTTTGGTCGAGCGGTAAATATCATTCGTCCAACGCTGCATCAAATCGCCAATATTAACCACAAAGCTTCCTGCAACGGGCGGCGCATCTATCCATTCATCTTGCTTGTTCAACACCTGAAGGCCACCGCTCGAATCCTGATAGAGCAACGTAATACAGCCATAGTCAGTATGAGCACCCGCACCATTGGTCTCTTTCATCTGGCTTGGATAGTGCAGCATGCGCAGCACAGAAATCGGCAAGGTAAAATACCGAGTGAAGAAATCCTCCGGCTCTTTGAGCGCAATCGCCATCGCCTTGAGGAGCCTCAACCCAACATCCAGCGTCAGTGAATAATGCTGAATCATCGCCTGTGTAAATCCTTCGATATTCGGATACTGGTTGGGCCCGTAAAGTTCTGGGCAGCGGGCGACCTGAGAATGATACGGCGATAAATCCAGCGCCATGTCGAAAGACTCTTTGCAATCTAACGCTCCCTTGGGGTCTAACTTCTCCGCATTTAATCGGCCCCAGCCACGATGGTTACTGCTTTTTTCGATCGATAACCGCTGCTTTTCTGCCTCCGGTAGAGCAAATAGTTTTCCAGCCATCGACTCAATATGGTCAAACTGTTGCTGGGGAATGCCATGCCCGACAACGTAGAAAAATCCTAACTCACGACAAGCACTGTCGATCTGGTCAATCACTGGCTGCCAATCTTGGCGATTAGCGGAATGTAGGGCTGAAATATCGATAATGGGCAGTGACATACTCTCTCCTTGATTGTCTCTCTATCCACGTATTTCCCTTGTTGCGAAAGGAATGTTGGATCAGTGTGATGGGGTTAAGCAAAAAGCTGACCACTCAGCCAACTTTTAACCAATCCCATTTACCACAAGGCAAAGAGGGCTGCGTCTCGCCAGAAGCGAACATTCACTGCACCGGAAGTGTTCAATCGCAGATTGCTCTGCACTATTTTGGTCTCATGAACATAAGCAAATAAAATCAATTCGGCCGCAGGCCACTGTTCTAAAACTGAACTGGTTAACATTTGCTTACACTTCGCCATTCATACTAATTAGCGAATAAAATCAATCAGAAGCATCAGCCATTTTCTACTCTATTCTCACAAAAACCAATCCAAAATAAAAATCAATGCAACCAAAATCATACCCCGTCCGTATGAGTAAGCTGTTGGTAGATGTAACGCTGACAAACACAAACATCTTACTCTGCAACGGAAAATCATTATGAAAAATCATTTACTCAGTTCAGCCAAAAATCTGTGTCTTACCTTATCACTTATCGGTGCCTCTTCATTCGCTTGGGCAGGACACCATCTCAGCGTCAAAGGCACCGATCAGGATGTGTCCGGAGGGACCGTCACTGCCGATATGATCATGGCAGGAGAAAATGGCTGGATGGTCGTTCATCGTACCGACAGCAACATGAAACCCGGCCCGGTCGTTGGCTATGCGCCAGTGAAGAAAGGAAGTAATCAGGCAGTCTCAGCGATTTTGACCGAACCGGTTAAAGCGGGCGACATGCTGATGTTGATGCTTCATGGCGAAGCTGGCGGAATGAAAACGGGTGTGTTCGAATATACCTTGGGTGCTAAAGCGGACGGCCCGATTCGAGAGGACGGCAAGTTAGTCATGGCCGTCATCACAGCCAAATAATCCATTAACCTGTCGCTGAAACGAAAGAGCACAAAGGTGCTCTTTTTGTTTTTCAAAACCTCAAAACGACGAAAGGCCGCTTTGATAAGCGACCTCTCTGAATAATGGTACCGATGGGCGGACTTGAACCGCCACTCCCGAAGGAAACGGATTTTGAATTCCTCTCAAGCTCTTGTAATTACTTGCATTTAAGAGGATTTTTTTGGATATCAAGGACCATGAAATAGGGTTTCATTGGATCTTTTTAGCACGCGTCGAGCACAGATTTAAAACGGTGCACACACTAGACCACCCTTTGTAACACGTTTCTGGACAAAAGCTCGTTAGCGTGAATCGCCCCAAAACTCGCTTTCAGATAACTTCTCGTATCCCAAAAAGTCAAAGACCACCGTTGCCTGCGGTGGTCGATTTACAAGAAATTGGACATTTTCGTTCATCCTAGATCTGTTGTATCAAATTCACTTCATGCAACATTTTTCATAAAAAATTCAAAACTAAGTCAAGGTTCAGAAATGTTCCCACCCCAAATGAGCCAAAAACCTCAAAACAATATTTATGAACTGCTCTAATAGCGTGGTTTCTATCCATCCGATTATTTTAACAGTACTTGCCTAGGGAAAAATAAGCCCATAGGCAGCTATCGATTGTTTGACATTTTTTGAGCTAAAGCATTCGTCACATCATTCTCTAATATAGGAATATTCCATATCAATTAACTTACAGATCAATTCTTAACGTTTCTAGTGAAGTTATACGGCTCTGAAGAATTTTAACTTCCTTCATTGAAAATCCTCCCATCTCTATGCTGAGAAAGTCGAATAGCTCGGGTATATCACTATCCTTTTCAACAAAAATGTAACGAATATCACTTGGCTCAAAGAGCAAGCCAAAACTTTCCATCTCTGAATTGAACTTATCTCGCTTGTCTTCGAATTCTACTTGATTAAGGTATTTGTGTGATGGAGGAACATAACGCCATTCATTTTCCTGATAAAATTCCTTCGACTCAATTTTGCCTTTTATGTTCATAGTACCGCTAATCGGTTTTATTAATGATAGCAGTCTAAAAAAATTCATATAATATGTATCAGATTCATTATGACCTTTTGGATCAAAGTTTAGCATATCATAAACTGCTTTTTGAATATTGCTTTCTGGAGGGCAATAAATTACAGGATGAAGCCCATTTCTTACTCCCCATTCTTTCGTTAGACCGATACCATAATTTCCGTAAAAGTTGGTATGATCATTTAATCTAGTTAAAGGAATATCACAAAAACAGCTCATAGGGAACGCGTAATATTCCTCTTTGCCTTTCCCAAAGAACCACCTTAAATCTTCTAAACAGAACCTTGGATTAATACTTTTACATGAAAGTATAGCCTTCAAAACATCCAAATCACTAGTAAAGTGGAATAAATTATCTGACTTTGGTTTCACTGTATAACCTTAAAAATTATTCTTAATTAAACCTAGTGCCCTTCCTATTCCATAGTGGACACGATATTCATAGCTAAATTTAACTTTTGGTCTCATATTAGCGTAATTTCTTTCCTTGTAACACCAGCAATACTTCGTATTGCCACTCCTTAACTTACCATCTTCATAACAGATAATATTAAGTTCGTATAAAAACTGTAAAAGCGTATCCGCAGTATTGAAAATGACGGGTTTCTCCATGATATTTTTAGCTAAGTAGTCACTAAATCTATCAAAAGCCTCGTTAAATTGCTCTGGAGTAAAATCTGTTCCCCGACCATGTTGCTGCTCACTCAAATAATCAAAAAATTTCCTAAATGTATCGAAATCATCCTCTTTGTAATAAAATGACAAATAATCTTTAATTTCTCCCAATAAATAGTTAGAAAAGTCTGGAGTAGCTCGCTTAAAATCTTCAAGAGAAAAACTTGAACAATTATTACTATCACCATTTCTTGTTCGTATTGATTTCATGCATTCCATCATAGCGATGATATCTCTAGGACGACTAAAAGAATACCTAAGAAATTCTACAAATGACTTATCTTTATTCCTATTATATTGTGAGCTAAATGGGAAATAATGCTCCCAACACTCCCCAATATTATAATTTTTGCTTTGCTGACTTGATAATATCCTATCTGCCAACTCATAAATAACAGAGTTTTCATACTCATTGTAACTTGTTCTCCAATCTAATAATACGACATTATCATTCATTTTGTTGTTAAGATTTTGCAATCTTACAGAGTCTAATATGTCTGGTCTAATCAATAAAACAACTTTTATGTTAACATTATCAGCTAAAAGGTCTGAAAATATTTTTGTATTTAAGTACCAAATGGAGTTTGATAATCCTTTTACACACTCAAGATATTCTTCATAAGAAATAAAGTCTGGGCGAACATCAATGCCATCTATAAAAAGAATGTGTTTTTTTTCTAACGAAGTACTTTTTATTGCATCTTCAAATTGCTTAATGATATACATCATATTTCTCTTGGTCATATCATCTTTAAACATAGGAGTTCTTGAGTTTTCCGAAGCAGAAATATTACTGTACATTTGGCTAGCAGCATCGGCAGATGACTCTACAAGCTCCAACGCATTATGTATTTCAGGCTTGAAAGACGAAAAGTAAAACTCATCTATAGCATCATGCAATTTTTTGAATTTTAGGTGTTTAAATATATTTTCACCTTCTTTAGTGGCAAGCTCATTAGCAACGAGCAATAATAGAACTACATTCCAAATATTAGAGTAATCACTAGAAGACAAGTTTTTTTTGTTTTTGAGCTCTATAAAACGACGGTAATCCGTATCCTCCATAGAAACTAGGTTCCCTGTAAAGCCGCAATAACCCACCTCGGAAATGAATTTGGCATAGGCAGTTTTCCCTGTCCCCTTATCACCGGTCAAAAAGTAGTTGCTTGATGAACACAGTTCATCTAGATGTTTATCAGCTACAAATATGCTTTCAAATAGAGACTTCTCTTTAGGTGTTTTGTATGCAACAGCATCTCTTTTGCCAAAACTAAGTTCATGAATGCTTTTCATATTTCTACCTATCCAATGGACATATACAATTAGTACACTATTGTATTCTGTGTGAAAAATGAACAAATTATCCTATTACCTTGATGAATTGTGATGATGCTCTCTAGTGCAAAGGGCAGTACGTCTCGAAACATCCTATAAAATGAGGCAGTTACACCTGCACGCAGATTAACGATCCTCCTCTTAAGCCAGCCGATGGCTTGATCGTGAAACTAGGAATAAAGCTCTTGTCAAGAATTTGTCGAAATGCCACTTGTTGAAAACGTGACATGTTGACGTTAGGTAAGTCATTCAGTAGAAAGAAGCAGACTCGTATGAAAAATTGAGACTGCCATAATTCAAGTTATAGAAAACACTGAAGGTGCATAACGATTCAAGCGATATTTGCCGGTCAAAACACATTTTTGCACACTTTTGGAAGATTACGTGCATCGCTGTTCTGGCTCCTGCTGTAACTACAGGTATCACAAACTCAGCAGCGTCACCCGTTGATGAGTAATCTCACTAAGGCGTAAAGGGGCAAAACCAACTTAGCGCAAGCACCAACTACGTGTGCTCACCAACCCGAATTTGATTCCATCTATCAGATTCTTGAGAAACCAAACTGAATGGATGTTTTCCAGTGCGTAATCAATATACTAAGACTCGGTATCCCAGACAGTCTTGCGCTACTACCTAGCCATCCAAGCTAGAATCCGACAACAAAACCACCAGCACGAATAGCACCCAACAAAAAGGGAGCAGTCACTCAACGCAACTACTCCCTTCAGAAAGCCAATTCGGACTACTTCAGCTCGTAGAACAGCTCGGTCAAAGCCGCGTCACCAACTTGCTCAACTAACTGTACAACAAAACCATCAAACTCATCAGCAAACCCAATTTTCGCTAAGCCATATTCAGCAGTAACTTGATCCAACGACAGATTCAAAACCTCACCATGATTCTTAGCTCGGCGAGCCTTATCATTCAACGAGGTAACGGCCTTACCCAAATCACCACCAGCAACCAGCGCAGGGTTAGCAAGCAACAAATGGCGCGCAGACGGATAGAGCTTTCCTTGGTAAAACATTGGTTTGGACTGAACTTTTAGCTTCTCTCGGTCGGACTGAGGAGTCGATAGTGCTTCCTCTACAGATATGCCAGCTTTTATGCGGTTCATTAGCGTACTTTGCGCCACACCTAGCTCTCTAGCCGCTTGGCGCATACTTGAGTACTCGGTGCCGTCTATAGCAACTTTCTTGCTGTAGTCGCCTTTAGGGCGCGCTTCCAGTTCAAGAGCTTGCTCTAGCGTCCAACCGAACTTGGTTATGCGTTCGTTGACCAGTTTAGGGTTCAAGCCATAGTGACGCGCAGCAGCGGTGCGGGAAGGGAACTCAACCCCATCAATTTCATAGATATTTTTCATATTGTTATCTCTTTTCAATTTGTTAAATCTAAAACCACACAGAGGCCGCCTGGACAAGCCAGACGACCTCTGCATGGTCACACTACTCGAAGTAGGTCTTAAAACGGTGCATCACCGTCTACAGGAGCTTTTTGAGCCATACCTTCGCCGAAGCTGACCTTAGATTTAATCTGCTCATACAACGCCAGCATGTCGCGTACGAGTTCGGCGTTCGGTCTCGGCTGTCCGTTAGGTTTCACCCAGTTCTGTTGCTTCCATTTAGGTGCCCATTCAGTGAGGGTTTTTATCGTCGCGGCATCCATCCCTTTAATCTCGATAGAACTCACCTCCTGATCTAACAAACTTTTAGCGATGTTTAGTGTGTGCATACAGAGCTGGTAGCGCATTGCCGAAACTGTAGACTTCTTAACTTCAAATATTTGCGTGTCACCACCTACAACCGAAACCGTCGAACCCTTACCGCCAACACCAAGCTTACAGGTAATGGTCTTTTTCGTAGGTCTTGCTGTGAAAGCACTCAAGAAGCTTAAATCTTCTTTTGGTCGAGAATTACTGTATCGATTTCTTTTAGGCTTACTGTGCTCAAGGCGAGCATCACGTTCAGACACCAACTCCTGCAAGTATTCTTCGGCCTGTTTGTAGGTGTAAGCCCCCTTCTTCTTACCACCGGGGTTAGCAATAATTTTCTCACATTCAGTCCATGTTTTTACGATACGAGCTTTGTTGTTGTTTACCGATGCGTAAAAGTTAAATTTTTGATTAGACATAATAATGCTCCTTAAATTTTATTGAGTTAGCCGCCGGAATGACGGCTGTGAATTTGAATAAATGTCATTGCGTGTGAGGTTGGGCTTCTTATACCCCCAACGGTGCAATGGTTGATTGGTAAAAAGGCCCATTGATATAAGGGCTTTTGATAGGTCAACATTTACGATCTCAACGTGCGTTGAGAGCTTCTCGTAGTGAGGAACGAGATTCAGGGTTGAAGAGGATTTCAACTTCGAAGTCAGGAAACTTCGAGACTATTAAGCGAGCTAAGTTGATGGTCAGCTCTGTCATCGGTACAGCGCCTTCAATCAATTTGGCGTTCTTAGCACTACGAACAGCGGTCGCTTTGGTTGGATAGCCAATATCGGTCATCCACTCAGCTAACGCTTTGGCGGTAATCTGTTTCTTACTCATACCGCTTTTTTCATGCGCGTAGAAACGCAAGAATAAGCGTGCCATCAAACTGTCAGAGGCCTCCTTAGCCTTTAAACGCAAATTTTGATTACTAGCGGTCTCAGCCATTACCAAGCGGTCTTGCCAGTCATACCAATCCTCAGACGTTTTAAGACAATGCGCCTTCCGCCAGTGATCAAAGCGCAATCTTGTAAACAGCATCTCATCCAACGACTTGTGTGGTTTGGTTTCAAGCGCGATATGACTCCGTCCTTTCACGTCAACCATTACCGGATTTAGAAGCTGTCGCTTCTGATCGAACTCCATGTTCTGGTAGATAGACCGCTTCTCTAGCATCAAATCCTTGTGCTCTAAAAAGCGCATTCGGTTCGGTGTCAGGTAACTACCATCAACTTTATCGCCGGGCTTACGGGTAAGATACTTGTTCACCATATAAGCACTTTGGTCAGTAACCATCGGATCAACCTTAACGCTACCTTTCGCAAGTATCGGCTCAAAACCTTCACTTTCGATAACCGTGTACTGAGCACGAGTCTTAGCACCGATCAGTTGCTTCGCTTGATGCTTGAGTTCCAGTACTTCACCACCAGTTGGGTCTATACGGTGGTAGAGCTCTCGGAACCGCTGACAAATAGGACCTTTTAAGTCTATTTCATGCAGTTCAGCATTAGTCAGGAAGCCGTCGGTAGTCACTGATACAACAACCTTGTCATCGGGGATGTTATGAAGCATTTCCCCCAACAAGGCTCTTGCAAGTCCAGTGGTATAGGCAGCAAAGAAGGGATTAGTCAAAGTAGATGGCGGTAATTGCTTCGAGTATCCAGCTTGGATATCAAACGAGTTCTTCGGACGAAGTGACTGCGCCAACTTTCCATAACAACTATTTAACATTTCCTTGGTTAGTTTTTCATCAAAACTACCTTTAACAAATGACTTGCGACGCTCCCGCCCCCATTTCATAAAAGGCTCGAAAATACGAACATCATTCTTCCATGGCACTACAAACGCTTGCTTGATGGTGATTTCCGCACCTTGGTTGTAAGCGACTTCAAGCTCATGACCTGTACAATGCGTCTCACCCGATAGCGGAAATATCAATCCATACTCAGATCGAACGGCTAAACTTGGGAAGCGACAGGTCGAGGGAAAAGTGAATTCCACCCACGCCAGAGCACACTTATCTCCTAACAGATCATTAAGATCTTTGGTCATGTACATCTGGTCGTAATCTAACTCGCGTAAACCAAGCGTAATCGCCGAATAACATGATGGAACATCGTAATCACGCCATGTATCAATATCTGTCGGGCCAGCAATAAATGACTCGTTGCGACCACCGTGGTAACACTGGGTAGCAAAGTTTTCCAACGTCATACGAGCCGTTGCAGGCACATCACGAGTTATCGTTAGCGGTTTACTTCGGTCAGAAGGCCACACTTCTTTAGTCACCTTCTCAAAGCCAAACAAACCACGATAACCGCGCTTATCCTCTAAGCTATTCACAAAGGCTTTAACGGCGATACCACCAATAGTAAAAGGAACCGAATTTAGACCGAGTGTATTTTGACAGAAGGAAGAAACACGCTCGAAATGACGAGCACTGATAATTGAATCAGTAATTGCATACTCAGCGAATTTCTCCGGTTGTGCTTCCAGAAACTCATCCATCCGGGAGATGGAATACGGCTCTGGAATTTCAACTTTGGGTATAGACAGTAGGTCACCTACGGATGAGAGGGATGAGAGAGATGAGCCATTAGGCGATAAAAGCATGGTGTCATAGAAAGTGATGAAGAGTGTTTTCTTGTTACCAGACTTCGAGTAAGCCTGTAGTGGTTCTTTGTCGATACGTCGAGACATGACTTTATCAAGTTCCAGTCCGTATACGTCATCAAGGCTTGCTACCGTCTTGCGTAGACCTTTTACGTGGGTCTTTAACTGATCAAAGGCTTGGCTGAAGTTAAACAAATCAGCCGATAGCCAATGAGCACACAAAATGATGTCAGTCGGCCACTTATCAAGCACTTTATCATCCATCGCTTTTTCGATAGCCTGAACCAAGCATCTGTCCAGTGCTAGTCGTCCCGATTTTTTTGTCGATTCAGGGAACAAGATAATCGTTGATAACTTACCCTCGAAAAGAACAGCAAATTGGTAACTCAAGATACGGTTGTAAGTTCCGCATTCAGACTCCACATACTCAGTATCCATCGCTATCACGGGGCGTTCAAAGAACGGTGTTGCCTTTCGCTTTTTACGCTTGGTTTGCTTCTTCTTTTTGGGTTTGCGGAGCACTATGGATTTAGCTTTGCGCTTTACGCCATCAAAAGAAGCAGGCTCACTCGGTTGAGCTTCACCCCAAGCACTTACCGCTTCTTCCTCAGTCCAACCGGATGTTGCTAGGTTGTCCATGCTTAAGTCAGAAGCTTGCTCTAACCAATCATATTTTTCGTTCATATAACTACTCTCCAGAAACGCAAAAAGACGCCCTAAGGCGTCTTTTTGCAAGGTTTACAATGATAATTACTTAAAATCTGACCAAGTAATCATAGGTAGGTCATTACCCTCGCTGTACGTCAGCAAGGCTTCAGTAATCGCGTCACGCAAACCTTCGAGGTCACTGAATTCTTCAGGCGTAAACATAGCAAGCAAGTTGTCGCTGTTTATCACCGTCATCAACAATGCACCCGACTTTGGAGAGATGAAAGCACCGCCAACCGTATCTGCATGAATCCAGCCACCGCTTTCCAGCATGAAGCATTTTTTCTTCTCAGGCTTCATCTTCTTCGATACCTGTTTAAACAATGCATCAGCCTCTTCACCTGTTTCAGCAACGATTAGATTGCCTCTTGCACCCAGAATAAGCAGTAAATCTTCAGACGGAAGAACAGTTTTACCACCAAACACATTTGCTACACCTAACTTAGTACGAATGAATAGAGAGTTATTGCTCATTTTTTCTGTGTCCTTCTAAATTTTGAATTGTTAAAGAGCAATCTGGTTGGACGAACCAATCCAGTTGCCCTCCCGCCCCAAACTTGGGATACCAATATTCTGCTTTTTTAAGGCATCGCATTTTGGGGGTACAAAAATGCGATTTTCAGGTCACGAATCGTTGCGCAATGAAAACTCCTGAAATAAACAAAGCCCAGAGTGCATAGCACTCTGGGCTTTGTTTTTAGTACGTTACAAACTTAAGTTAGATTAACCAACGAGGAGCCAACTTCCGTTCTTGCTCTTCCAACAGTTTCTTCTGCTTCTCAGCCTGCTCATCTTCCCAAGCAATCACATCACTTAACCGGAAACGAATAGGGCTATTTCGGTTAGTCCCCAATTTAAAGAAAGGCGGTAACGAAGATGGGTTACGGGAACAAGCTGTAGTAATAGACTCTAAGCTACGCTTTTGGCGTTCAGCAAGGTCTTGTTTAGTCAAGATAACATCATTCATTTTTTCATTTTCCTTATAGACGTAATTCAGAATTGCCAGACAACAAAGACAAGGCAGTGCTTTGGCTCGCTTCAGCCAGTTTAGATTGTTGATGAAAAGCATATCGCTCAGTCGTTGTAATACTCTGGTGAAACAAGCTGGACTGCACTAATCGAGCATCACCAGTGAGCATCAACTGTCTACTGGCGTATGTACGGCGTAAGTCATGGATATTAAAAGACTCACTCCCTCCCGTAGACTGCAACACAACATCGCGAATCTTCTCATGGCAACTACGAGGGTAAGCTATATGCGCACCCTCCTTCACAGCAGAAGGAAAAATCCACCCATTCCATGACAACTCTGCGCAGCTTTTTAATACTTCTCGAGCTGGCTCATTAAGCATCACACGGTACGACTTACCATTTTTAGTCATCGGCAGAGTCAACAGTGTAAGGTCGTCACTCAGCATTTCTCGACGGATATCAATGACATTTCCGATGCGAAGTCCCGTAATCAAACTGAACAACAGCGCCTTAGACTGAAAGCTGTTAATGTGAATCGCTTCCCGAATATAGATACGTAACTCATCGTCACTTAAAACTCGGTCACGTATATTGTTTTCAGGCCACTTCTTGATACCCTTACACGGGTTTACAATCAAAAGCTCCAGCTCTACAGCAAGTGAAAAAATGCGCGATAGAAGGGATAAATGACGGTTTACCGTTGAACCTTTAACTTGAGTAGATAGCTCGGTAAGAAATTGCGTAATCTGCAACTTACTGACATCACCTAAAGCTTGATGTGCAAAGAATGGAGCCACTCGACGCCAACGTGTTTTTACACTCTCGATATCTCGATTTCGGCTTTCCATCATTGGAAGAACATAATCAATGAAGAAGTCACCGATTAAAAGGGATGCAGCTTTGTTGTAATAGCCAAGCTCAATCTTCGAGACACGCTCTCGGGCTATCTTGTCAAAAGTAGAAATGCTCATCTCAGGCCAGTGTCCAATCACTTCATTAAAACGCTGACCTTTAAACGTCTTAGAGATGCCTAGAGAGATCGTATTGGCATAGAATGTTACTTGCTGGTACTTCACACCTTCACGTCGCTTAACAATTGGACTCTGTCCAGATTTAGGGCGAGGATGTGATTCAAAAATGGATGCGGTAAAAGGAATGGTACGACTAACCACAATTTACTCCTGTGTATAAAAAATCAAAAACATGCAAAGGATTTTACGGATTAGCCGTGTATTATCTGGCAGTACAAAATGGCGATTTTCAGGTCACTAAACTTCCTTCTCGATGATATTTCGCAAATAATTCTCCAACCTTTTATCGTTAAAGAGCTCTTCCGATTTCTCGCCGTCATCTTCCAACTCATAAGAAACCAAGAACTCGTCTATTAGCTCATAAACAAAATCATATAGCGCATTCACATCCCGCTTAGCCTGTTTTAACAGCGTTGTATTTCTGTTTTTATAGTCACCACCCCCCGCAGCTAAATGTCTATAGCGCTCATCAACATACTGCTTTCTATCTTGAGGTGTAAACGCGTCCAAACATAGCCGTCTCACGGTTTCCTTTGAGATTGGAAGATGATATTTACCCATTTCCGATACCACCTTAGACACCAACTCCCGAACTTTACCTTGAAACTCCATAACTTCTTTCTGTATAGACGACTTCTTAGTCACAGATCTTCGAATCTCGGACACCTTTGCCGCTTTGTTTTCAGCGTCAGCTTTAAGCTTTAGTAACGGAGAAAGCGTCTTTTCACCAGAGAACTTTCGGCGACTTAAGGACATCATTTCGACAATTATTTCTACTTCAGATAAAAGAGCATAAACCTCGGACAGAATGCTTTTAAGCTCAGCCGAAAGGCCATCAACTGCAGACAAAGAGTCTCTAACCTTAGTCAGAATCTCATCAACGTCAGATAATGTAATAATATGATCTTCGACAATTTTTTTAGTAGTTTTTAACTTATGGTGCGCTAGGGCTGGAAACAAAAGTTCAGGTAGATGAGGATCTTTTAGGAGCCTATCATCAAAATCAGGGTATAACTCCGGAACAATCATCGACAAATACAGCGCTTGTACATCTGTATAACCCGCGGATTGTTTAGGCGACGGCAAACCGATACTAGAGCAAAAATCATCATCAACAAACTCGGCGGCATTACATCGAACGTCTTCTATAGCTGCTTTGACGTAATGCCAGACTCCACTACCAGCTAAAACGGTTTCTCGACCATTGATCAATGTGCTCTCTGTTTCAAATGCGCTAGCGTGATACTTCAATCCTTTCTCATCTAAAAGCGCTTTTAACTGTAACTCACACGCTTTGATTCGCTTCTTAAGAACATTAATTTCTTTCTTTTTTCTAGACATTGTTTACGCAGTTTCACAATACAACGACTGATAATCCTATCATAAGTATTGGGTATGTTAGTCCGTGTTATTAACTCCCCAACGAACTAAATGATCACTAAGCTAAAAGTCCCTATGATAAAAAGAGAAAGCACCAATCAAAAATTACGACCAACAAAAAAGCAGAGACGGAATGTCTCTGCTTTTTCTATCAACTTAAATTTATTCCTGCTAAATCGCAAAATCCTCTAGGGACTGGCCATTATTCAATGCTTCCTGAATCGCAGCAGGCGTTCGCCCCTGCCCCGTCCAGGTTTTTTCCTGACCTGAAGCATCAGTATATTTATATTTCGCAGGCCTAGGTTGACGTTTAGCTTGTGTCTTAGCAGGCTTGTTCGAAGAAAGGGCCGAGATTAACTCGTTCACATCCAGACCTTGTTCCGTGATTTGTTTAGCTATCGCCGCTAACTGAGCTTCTTTCTCCGCTTGCTCCTCAAGGATTTTCGCCTCTTCTTCTCGGCGTTCTTCAATCACTGTAGTGAATTTACCGTATGCTTCCTCTAGCTGCTCCATGGTTAAATCGCGAGCAAAAGCACGAAGACTACGCAAATTGAGTAACGTTTTAATAAGTTCGTTCATTGTAAACCTCATAAATACAGCCCGCGTACGTATTTATCCGGGCTATTACTTCATCAATAAAAAGTAAGAAACTAAATCAATTTACTTCAGTTCTATTTCTACCATTATTCTTAGCTTTATAAAGAGCTTGATCTGATTTTTTTATCACATCATCAATTCGTTCAGCCAAACCTTTCCAAGACGAAATTCCTATTGAAATCGTGATATTTCCAACTGTCGGGAATGAATATATTTCAATAGACTTACGTATTCTCTCAGCTGCTTCAAATGCTCTGTTTAAATCCGTATTAGGTAAGAAAATCATAAATTCTTCTCCTCCGGCTCGACAGAGAACATCGTGCTCCCTAGCTTGGTTTTTCATAAGTTGCGAAACATTCTTAAGTAATTCATCACCTACGTCATGACCATATGTATCATTAACTTTTTTAAAATAATCAATATCCAGAGCAAGAACTGAAAATGGAATATTCTCAAGACGGAAACTTTCGATTGCTTTATCTAAACCACGTCTATTCAAAAGTCCAGTCATTGAATCGGTTAAACTATCAGAATGAAGTTTTTCTATCGTATTAGACACGATACTAAAAGCTCGTAAGAAACTTATTTTTAAATGCGAGGCTTCAAAATACCACGGTTTGATCTTTTTCAAGTCATCCATTGTCTTTACATGACTTTCGAAATTTCTAACAGCGCTGGCCAGTTGCCAAAGTGGCCTAGAAATGAAGATAGATGACACCCAAATTAGTAAAAGCGTTAGTATGCCAATTGGCAGTGACTCTAGAAATACTTTCCACATTTGTTCGTCAAGAGTAGAGAGCGTTAATTGCTTTGACTTTTGAGCAACAATCCCCCAACCGGCATTCTTCACCGGAGCATATCCTGCAAGCATTTCCACCCCTTGAGAGTTAAAAATATCCTTCCCTCCAAAATCTCCTTGGATAACATCGTTAATAACTTCATTATTAACGATAACTTGGCCTATTCTTCGCTTATCAGGATGGTAAATGAGTGTATGATTTCTATCAACAACGTAAAGATATGACCCATCTTTATAACCATGCTGCCCCAATAATGTGGTTAGGATATTTTTCTTTTCCAAGTAAATTGTTCCACCAACATACCCTAAATACTCCCCTGAAGAAGAAAAAATTGGATAGGAAATGCTGGTTAAATAGTTGCCTGCTGGTGACACAAAGGGATCAGTGATGATTGGCGCTTGAGCCCTTAAAGACTGAAGGGACCTTTCACTAGTCAATTTAACACCTTTAACCTGTACAGTTTCAGGTGAAACGGCAACAATGATCCCTTCTGTATTAACGATAACTACTGAGTTAAATGAATCAGTTTGAGTACGGAGACGCTCTGCTTCAAGTTCGAGCACCTGTGAGTTATTCATTTTAGAACTGAGAACATGCGCACTAAATTTTAGTTGCGAAAAGGCGGATTCGATAAAAGCGTCCGTCATTTCTGCCATTTTCTCTGCGTATACGCGATTCGACTCCATTGTGTTGTTGACAATCAAATCCCGTTGAACTTTATAGATGGAGTAAAATGCATTAAAAAGGGTAATAACTACGCTGAATACACCTAAGATTAAAATCAATTTTCTTAAATTTAATTTTTCAAACATTTACCCACATGGCCCCATATTCTAGTTATAGTTTAGTCAATCTAATTGACTAAATCCTTAGCTGCAACTTATATAAAGTCAACAATTATAATTCAAACCTAATGAAAAGAGAGTTCCCCCTCTTTTCAAGGCTTAGTCAGCTTTTCCCAAAACCCCACCTAGGATACCACCGACAAGAACGCCAATGGGTATTGAGGCAGGATGTGGTATTCGAGAAGCAACAATAGCGCCAATGGCACATCCCTTCTTAGCACCGCTCAAACTGAGTTCAACTTCGATTTTTCTATCTTGGTCTTGATTGGGATAACGTATATGAACTGCTTCATTTCGCATCATATTTCCTTACTTAAACGAAAAAGGGCGACAACGTGAATAACGCTGCCGCCCTAGTGATGTCACACCAACTCTACTTGAGCCTGCTCAAATGCCGAGAGTCCCCACTTTCTACATTCAAGCTATAGAGTAGGTCAGTGCAACAAACTCTTTAAATTAGTCGATTAATGACATACTACTTAGCAGTGCACTTTGTTGCATCCGTTTCTTTACCGTTCAGAGTTCCGCATACATCAGCTTGCCACTGCACAATGACACCATAAGCCGCTGTATTCTGAGTGCCCGGCTTACCGTTCCACTTCGATTCAAGCAGTTCTTTCATTTGTGAAATATCACCCGGATTACCGCCGAACGTACCGCCAGCGAATGATGAAGTTGTAGCGAATAGACAAGTTAGACCTAGCAGGATGATTGATTTTTTCATTGTGTTGTTTCCTTGAATACATCATGACGCCATTAGTGAAGGCACCGAGAGCGCGAATGGTTAATAGTTTAAAGAGGGTGATCGACAGGTTGTGTCGAGATGAGTGAATCAATTTCACTCAGGTTATATATGCCTTGTCAGACATACGTTGTGGCGACCAATAAAAGCGATAGCAATATCAGTAACCTTATGAAGTTTCGCTAGAAATAATCAGAGTTTCTGAAAGCCCGACACACCCTGACGAGTGGTCTATCTACAATGCGTAGCATGAAAGAGCATGACACCCTAGCGAAAAGACTTGGTATTATCCTGACCCGTTTGAATACGGGAGAACGGTTGTATCTGGAAGAATTGAGTCGAGAGTTCGGTGTGAGTGAACGAACTCTACAACGGGATTTCAATGAGCGCTTAAATTACCTCCCTATTCAACGCGAAGGGGCCTGTTATTTTCTTGACCCAAAGGTTCTGGGTAGGCAGACCAACCACGAAATATCTACGTTACTCGCCAACATGGGACTCGATACACTGTTTTCGGGTAAGCACTATCTGAGTAACGGAGTGCTTAACAACAAATCAACACCGCCTTTTCTATTCAAGAACCCGCACATCGAGGACATCAGTAATTACTCCAATGTGTTTGAGAAACTTATCGAATCGGTCCAGAGGCGAAATGTTATTAGCTTTACCTGCGAAGGCAAAACTTACGATGAGTTTCACCCCTACCGCTTGGTGAATGAATATGGATTGTGGTACGTAGCTGGGACTCAGAGAAACCGCCTAGAGTCACTCAGAATCATGAAAATTCGGGATTTAATCCGCTACGAAGATAAATACTCTCCCGACCCTAGCATTGAACAGAAGCTCGCTGGTCGAGAATATGAGGGGGAGTTGCTCAATGCCGTTGAGGTTCTTATGCAGATGAGCAGTAAAATGACCGACGCATTCTTGAATGAAAGTAATACTGACGACTTCCAAGTATTGAAAGAACTGGATTCAGGTAGCCTGCTTATCAGCCACCAGACCAAGAACATTCCTCGGTTACTACGTCAACTCAAAGCGTGGCTTCCTCATGCCGAAGTGCTCTCACCTGACTGGATTCGTTACTTGTTGAAGCAAGAGTTACAAACTTACCTGGACTCAACCAAGTAGAAAGCTAGCGCACTGATTGACGGTGAACGGTACCTTCTTGATGGTGGAACGCTGTGCTGTCCAGTTACCGCGACATAATGTTGTTTCACTGGGCCACTACAGCCCCTCCTCACCAAGAACTTACCACTATGCGCTGATTTTTAAGTCACCTATGTTGGGTATGGAAAGTGACTGATTTAGCAGAATCACAAACCGATACCGAGCAAGGTAAAACTCAAAATGATGCTGTTTTTTAGTGTTAATTAGAAAACACTAAAATAGTTCCGAAGGAAGCTGAATTTAAATAGGGGGTAAAACCATGATGTCTGATGCACGAACTCTGCTCCAACTCGCTAGCTCAAGCCCGTATCTTTTCCTTGTCGATATAGCCAACCTGTTAAGCTTTGCTGCCATTGGCTATCTACTTTGCTTGATTACCGGATAACCGAGCCATGAATTGAACTTGTCACTATAGATTCCAGTGACAAGTTCCTTTTTAACTCAACGGGTTTTTGGGGTATGTGCAGACATGGTTGTTTACCTCTTACCCCTATAACAACGTTGAAAATGACCAAGTTTTCGTACGAAACGGAAAACATGAAATTAAGCGCTCTTGGCCGCTGATATTAAGGGAAGCCTTTACCCACAGACGCAGAGATAGCATCAGACAAATCATTCTCTCGGTATTTTCTATAGGCTTCCCTACCTTTACTCCCCCCATTGCTTCGACATAGCAATGGGGGTTTTTAATAACAAAACACCAGAACAAACTAACCAAACTCGTTAAAATTAACGCTCCCTTCCTTGGTGTTTCCACCGTCCATCGCAATCCAGCAACGCCATCCCCTCTGAATCCCGAAGGCAACGGATTGGGTAAACGTTGCTAAAACTTGCCCCAATGAAAAAGGCTTCCCATTACACCATGACAAGCATGGGACAATAGGAAGCCTCTGAGCCACTAGGAAGTGAGTAACCAATTTTATGGTTCATATACGGTGCTTTCAACTTGGTTCCGGACGAATGGACTAATCCACGGTGACTTTTATCTCATCGAACACGCCCATTTCGACGTAGCTGAGAAAGTTGGATTCCCACATCGAATAAAACTCAGCAACGTCATTACTCGTTATCGGTAATTCCGGAACATAGGAAAAACAGGCTGTTCCAGATGAGAAGTTAAAGTCCACCTCTTTAACCAGTTCGGGATAAGGACCACCGCAATACGCAAAGTCCGTAATGTAATCAAAGATCCACTGGTCGTCGCAGCGGACAAGTCTGATTTCAACAGGATGAAAACCACCATTTTCCGAACTGTAAGATGAATCTCGGAAGTTAAACACGACCGATTGGATCATGGGTGTCCATTTGCCTGATTCGCTGATCACTCGGTTTAAAGCATCTTGAAGATCTATACTGACAGGCAGCAAAAATTTCTCAGTGTTAAAGACTAAGCTCATAATAAAATCTCGTTTAGTTTACTAAGGATGCACTCTTGTTAGGTGCTCGGTATGAAAAGCCAGAATTGGCTTAGTGGGCAAGGATTGATGTGAGTTTCGAGGTTATTCAGCTTTGGTTTCTGTGTCCACGAGAGACAGGAGTTCGTCTCGACGCTGTTCGTAGTCTGGTGCTAAAACGTGGAGAAACACCGATTTCTCGGACTGGATGATAAGACCAAGTCCCCTGCAACAAGCAGCCATAAAACCCGCGTTGTTCGCTGACTGTCCGGAAAACACACACCGCATCACAGAGCTCTTAAACGGCTTATCACCCTGCACATCCAGAACTGCGGTGATATCTTTAAGGGGGATCCATTCCTTGCTGTGTAGACCGCCACCTTCATTGCCCGACATGCGGATATAGAGCTCGGTTTCCTCGTCATGTAGGGCGATTTCATAGAACACATGATTCTCGGTTTTGGGTGATAACTTCTTCGCTTTACCCTCGCGTACTATATTAGTGAAATGGTCAACTGGTAACTCTTCCACGACTGTTACTTGTTCATTGCTCTCTGGGATTTCAGGTCGAGCCGTTTCTTGTTGTTGGTTTGATTTACGTGCCATAGGACACCTCCTTTAAGATGGGATTGTTCAGGTTTAATTTGGTTTTAAGATTCAGCTTGATCAGCTAACTTGGCGACAGGGAACGTTGGACTGTTCATAGGAGCGCAGCAGTACACGCCACCGCCTTCCATGGTCACTATGGCAACCGCTAATAGCCAAGGACAGTCAGGAGAGTTAAGAATTAGCACCCATTCAGGGTATTCAGATACAAATCGTAGAAAATGCTGGTCTTCTTCGGATTGCTCACCCAACGTTTCGTCGGTATCGGCTTCCTCAATCAAGTACAAGGTAGTACCGACCTCATCCCAGAACGCTTTCGTGCTTTCTTCATCACCGAATGGTTCTATCAGGTGTTCGAGCAGTTTTGCTTTCACACCATCAGGCATTGGTAGTGATTGGATGTCTTCAAACTTGTTTACTGTTTTCATTTCTAATCTCCGTTTAAGAATGAAAAAGCCCCTGTTTAGCGATGAGCTAAACAGGGGCTTTCTAATGTCATTTCTAAATTAACTGGTTAAACCTAACTTCTTCATTCCCAACGTAACTCTGGCTTCGCAGTCACCATATCCGACAATCGTGAACCAATTTCGCGCCGACGTCCAACAGTCAGCTTCGAATAGCGTCTTGTTGATGAAAGGTCTGCGTGATTGAGTTGCTTGGCTATATCGTGCAACGAGACTCCTTGGCTAGCTAGAAGACTTCCAACCGTATGACGAGCTGAATGCAGGGTTAGATTCGCTTTATCTCCGGGTATGTCGGGTAGTCCCATCTTGGCTTTAATAGCCTTGAAAGCATGCCTAGGTTGCCCTACTGGTTTACCCTTTTTGCGTCCAGGAAAGAGATACGGATTATTCGCCACATGAGGCACTGACCTCAAAATCTCAAGCATGTAATCACTCAAGTAAATAACGTGGCTACTACCGTTTTTCGTATGCGGGATAGTGAGCGATTTATCTTCCCAACTCACATCGGATTTCAAGCGTAAACGCAGTTCCTTATCCCTCGCGCCAGTCAAAAACAGCAAGGCTAGATACGCGCCAATACTTTTGTCTTCATGGTTCAAAGCGTGACCTATGAACTCCTTTAGCTGTGCTTCCGATAAGTAGCCAGTGCGAACGTTATCTTCCTTCAACAAGCTCACCTTGTCCGCGATAAGCGGTGTATCCATCAACTTGTATGCCTGACGGTTAATAGTTTTCAATAGAGCCAAAACGCGATTTATCGAAGCAGGAGCATACGGAGTCCCTTTAATCGTAACGGTATTTTGCATCTCCATTTGTACTTTGATGATATCGGCGGCGGTTAGGTCGTGAATCGAAATATGATGTATCGATTTTGCTAAACGAAATCGCGCTGCGTCGTCCTTCCAACTGCGTTTCTGTTTAGCCAGTGGCAGGTAAACTTCATCAAAGAACCGTTCTAGAGTCATTGTCTTTTCAGCAGTCTGATTGTCACGCTCAAGCTTGGGATCAATCCCTTCAAGGATCTTCTGACGATACTCTTTAGCAATCTTTCTCAAGGTTACTAAGTCGGTCTCAGGGTGACGTCCAAGGCTAATCGCTGATTTCCTTCCGGGGATCTGAGGACTGATATACCTCAGTAAGAAGCGTTTCCCGCCAGACTTGCCCACTAAACAGCGAACACCAATAGGCAGTCCACTATCTTTCATAGCTGACAAATTTACTTCGTAATCAGTGGATTTAGCAGTTTTGGCATTGGGTTTAAGGTTGTTTAAGAATGTGGTGGTGAGTCGTTGTGATTTGCTCATTTAGACCTCCGTTAATTTATATGCCCACACTTCAGTAATATAAATTTCAGAGGTCTTTAGTTACGGGTACACCCTTGATTAATAGTGGCTTTAGGTACAAAACCACTCTAGTTAACAAAACTGAATAGTCATAGGACGATATTGATGCACTACCAAGCACAGCCAAATATGATGAGATATCGACACGCCATTCAAGGCTAGAAAAATATGTATATATTATCGAATATCACTGGCTCCCATCACCAAGATCTGCAAAGGTTAGTTGATCAAGGTGGCGATAGACTTCTCATTACATCACCGTTCTTAGCTTCTGATATGACAAGTTTTTTAGATGGCTTTCATTTCAATGCGATCAAGAACATTGAACTGGTAACGACATTCAAAGCCAATGATCCTGAGCAGTTAACAAAGCCAAAACAACTATTAGACTTCCTCGAATACTTCAATGCCAAATACCCAAAGGTAAAGGCAAAAGTTCACATCGATAATAGCCTTCATGGAAAAATCTATGCCCTAACCAAAAACCATGAGCATCAAGCTATCATCACATCGGCAAACTTCACTAAAAACGGATTGCACCACAATCACGAATGGGGGGTACTAACCCCACACAGTGACCATCTGGACAATCTTATTGATGAAATTTACGAAGCTATAGAATTTAGAGAGCTTACGTTAACTCAACTCAGAAAAGCCGTGATGTTCGCTGAGCAGTACAGCTCACAAAAGGCATGGGAAACAAAGCAGCCAAGTGCTGACATCGATATCCTACCACGAGTCTACTCCTCTGAGAGCGACTCAGATAAAGAGCCACTCTACTTCCTAAAACCAATTGGGACTCAGGATGATCCTGTACTTCTCGAAGAACGACGAGATTACTCAGATCTCCACCAAAATTTACACTTTTCCAAGAAAAAGCCTAAAGGCGTAACCAAAGGCGATATCGTCATTACAACTGGCGTAGGATGTGGCTCATTGCTTAGTTACTTCAAAGTCACGGGTAGTCTTTTCCATGTAACAGATCAAGAGATAAAACAGGAGTCTTGGAAGGAACGCTGGCCTTGGTATATGGAAGGACAAAACCATAGCTGTGACTTCGGTGGTTCATGGTGGGAATATGACATTAAACGTAACGCGGCATTAGAAGAATTCCGACAACTTTATCCCACTATTCCAGTGACAAAGTCAGGAAATTTCACTCTAGGTACGCTTAACTTCGGTAACGATAAAGTACAGATAACTAAAGAATTTGGCGAGTTTTTAATAGGCAAAATAAAGAATTGCATGAAGTGAAAATAAAAGCCGAACGATACAACACGAAGTTATATGGTTCGGCTTTACCCACCCCTATCCCTAATAAACCTTGAACCGTTTCAGCTACTTGCCTCAGCGTTTTCACCTAGTCACTGACAGATTACAAGGTTATCCGAATACCTATACACGACCTCAACTTTAAAGCTAAGTTTAAAGCTAAGGTGGTGCTCATGATGAAAGGTATTTGTTGTTGAACTGGCATCCAGTTCTGCTTTGAGGATTGAGCCCCTCATAGGCTATTGGGTTTTCGGGTTAATATTAAAACGGCAATAACTCACTCTGCAAGCCAAGTTTCATTAACTTTTGATAGAAAGAAAACTGCATCGGAGCAACGTGTTTAATACTGAAATAATGCGACGTCGCTTTACTGTCCGCTTTACCCATATTCTTTGCCCAATCAATAATATTATCTTGCCTTAGTATTCTCTCTAAAGACACTTCAAATTCTTCTATTAATTTATCCACATTATCGCAATCTATAACTCTCCATATATACCAATTAGCCTCTTCGTTATCTGCGTGGCTTAGAGCTTTAAAGTCACGAATATGGGGTTGATAAACTATCTTCTCTCCATCTTGCACTTGTTTCCATTGGATAAGTCCTGCTCGATATTGCAGTAGAAGTTTATAACCTCCGTTGCTCTCTATCACAACGACCCTAAATACGCTCAATTGTTTTTTATACTCACGGGAGGGATCTAAGCGGATCTGGTGTTTAAAAATGACATTACCGGAAATTTTAACGTAATGAATTACCAAGTCTTCGCCATCTGGCATGAACTGATAGTACAGATGCTCCATTTGTCGCTTAAGCAGATGACCATAGTTATTGATAAAATAACGCATTTGCCTCTCAGTAGCGGGGGCTAAACCATTTAACCACCGAGACGCTAAAGAGCCGGAAGACCCACTCAAACCAGCCTTCTTCTCAATCTCTTTATTCGTGTAATTGCCTTCTTGTTTAGCAATTTTCAACAACTGCCTTGTATATTTGTATTTTTTATCGTCACTCATCGTCATGCCAACCAACTGTTATTTAAAAGAAAGCCGATGATATTTAATCATCGGCTTTCATCTTAGTCATCACCTAAATAATCATCATTATTAGGGTTGTGAGCATCCGCCCAATCATCCATATCTGCATCATTATTCGGGTTATTGATATCTGACCATAGATCTAGTTCGTCTTGTGACATGTCCGAAGTATCAATCATATTGAATCTCCTATTTCTTTCCTTGGTAACGTGAGTTATTTGGGTTCAATTGATTAGCTCTGTTATCAAGAACTTTCTGGTACGCCGTATTGTGACCAGAAGTTCCTTTGTTACCGTTGGCTTGGTTTGCTTTATGATCGTTCTGTTTATTACCGTTGCTCATCGCGCTATCTCCTTTGTTGAATGAACGATGACATTGTATGAGAGTCGGTTTCGTAGCGACGATGATGGGACGGTGATTGTTCAGTGATTCTTAGTGATATTCAGTGATTTTGGACGGATGAGTGAAAAATGTCATAGCTTAAAAGGGAAACTACCACTGTATTACCTACAGATTTCTCAACCAGAACCACTAACATTGTATTAATAATAACCAGTACAACAGCGGCCTACGGCAAGCTGTTGTACTGGTTATTATATATTTAATATAAAAATCCCATCCAAGACCTAGCCCTCATCTATCAAGCCACATCCACGTAATCCTACAACTACCGACACCAGCAACACGTTTAGAGTCCATAACCCACATAGACACTCGTTCAAACCACATATTTTTCTACGGTACGCCACTCGGTAGACAAATCTCACACGCAGCTCACCAGAGAGTACCGAGATCATCACTCAGCGAGCTTAGAGCAGCGATATTCACGCACTGATGGTTAGTAGTAACGATGGTGAGGGCAGTCGCTAATCACCCCCTAGTTGTGCCGTTGAGCCAGATCCTTAACACCTAACCCATTTTTTCTTGGACTGAGGACTACGCTTAATTTGTTTGCTCTGTGAGAGCCCTTGAATGGCTCTGGAAAAGTCTGACTTAGACAGCCCTAGTTGTTTTTGAAAGCTAGGATCTAAAGCACGAGGAGTATTCAAAGCATGAAGAAGCTTCTCTTCGGGGGATTTGTGTTTAGCGGGTAATGTTTCAACGATTGGGACAACGGTGTTATCTCTAGTTCTGACACTGCGATAAGCTGCACCTAACTGACCGCATTGAAATTCGAATGCTGAAATCAAACTTTCATCGTTACTATAGAGCTCAAAATTAACCGAACCTAGCTGCTTTTTATCTAAGGCGAGTAGCACTCTGGATAAGTAGGCAACAATATAGAAATCGGCTTGATTCTGTCCGGTAGGATAATCGGAAAGGAATAAATACAATGACTTATCACAAACAAGTTTAACGGCTTCCGATTTAGAGAAAACAAACA
Source organism: Vibrio sp. bablab_jr001 (assembly GCF_016464285.1). Classification (NCBI taxonomy): domain Bacteria; kingdom Pseudomonadati; phylum Pseudomonadota; class Gammaproteobacteria; order Vibrionales; family Vibrionaceae; genus Vibrio; species Vibrio sp. bablab_jr001. The sequence goes on along the minus strand of NZ_JACDWZ010000072.1, from coordinate 262,602 downwards.
CTTTGTCGATGATGGAAGCACCAATTTTCTCTAGTTCTTTCAACCCTACATTTTCAGCATCAACGAAAATCATCTTCATAGTTAGGCAAGCTCCAATTGTTTACCTCTATAAACAAGATTGCACAGTTGCATATTGATATCAACTTTAGGGTCGAAACATGTGCATTAGCGTGTGCTTAACGATGACCATATACCCCAACGTACTTACCACACACACCGCAAAACCTCACATAACAAAACGGTTTTCGACAATCCATCAAAACGATCAATAACCACATAGCAGCCAAACCAGAAGCGCATAGCACCGTAAAGTCACCATGGTACGACCATGGTTCTTCCAGTCCACACCCCTTGGGAATAATGGCTTGCGAGTTAGCAGTCACCGGAGTTTGTTGGATTTACTAGGATTCCCTTGCGCACAGAATCGTCATGCGATGAACCATGTATGGACCATGGGAAAGATTTCAAGGCGGATAAAATGGGCCTATTTTGGGAAGAAAAGAGGCGATAGCAGAACAGGAAAACTGAGGTAAGCTTTTGATTAGCCTAGAAACAACAAAGCCCCGACTTTCGTCGAGGCTTTGTCATATGAATTATGGTACCGATGGGCGGACTTGAACCGCCACTCCCGAAGGAAACGGATTTTGAATCCGTCGTGTCTACCAATTTCACCACACCGGCATCTTGGGGGATGACCCTTTGATGGTTGGCCATTATACGGAAGAAACCGGTTGGCGCAATAACAATATATTGAAAAGTAAATTGTTTGCTGAATATTTCGCCAAGCGAGATATTTTCGAAACTAACTCCGCAGCAACCCGCGGTTATTCCTCGGTCAGTTGTTGCACAACCTGGTTCCTGCCCTGCGCTTTGGCGCGGTACAAAGCCATATCTGCGCGGCGGAAAATAGAGGCTTCACTGTCCATGTCGTGATAGCTGGTCACGCCAACACTGATCGTAAATGCGGGTAAGTTGTCCACTTGCAGCAATTCCATTTGCGAGCGCAGGCTTTCCGCAAGTTTACAGGCGCTTTCGATATCCTGCATCGGCAGCAAAATAGCAAACTCCTCGCCCCCCAGTCGAAACAACATATCCGTCGAACGTATCCGTTGTTGCAACTCTGATACCATGCGTTTCAATAATTGGTCACCAACCTGATGGCCAAACTGATCGTTTACCCGTTTAAAATAGTCGACATCCAGCAGAATCAAACCGAACGGATAACTACCGCGCTGAGCGAGATTGAGCTGCATATTGATTTGTTCTTCCCACTTGTGGCGGTTGTATGCACCGGTCAGTTTGTCTTGGGTCGCCAGAGTCAGCAATTGCTTTTCGACCTGTTCCCGACAGGTGATTTCTTTCGCCAAGCGCGACATGACGGCTTTGATGTCGTGTTCCAGTTCGGCCAGCTCATCCTTGGTGGTAATTTTGCTCACCGCTTCCTGAGACGACGAATCCCCTTGGTCAAGGGACGCATTGAGAGTTTTGATGTCACCCTGAATGCGTTTAATACGCTGCAAGATGATTTGCACAATGTAAACCGTCAGCAAAAAGCCAAGCACAACGGCGCTGATACCGAGCAGCGAACTGACAAACAGAAACTCTTTCTCATGTTTCTCGGTGTAATACACATCATTGGTCGTGATGGTGTTGAGCTGCTGAATGATATCGTTTTCTGCACTTTCCAGCTCCGCTGCCATTTGTTCCATCGCACTGCGCTGTTCATCGTTTAGTGTCTGGCTTTCAAACAGTTGTTCAAGGTGGGATTCAAAGGCCGCACTTTTCTGCGCATAACTTTCTATGCGGCTTAGCACTTGTTCGTGTTCACTTTGAGCCAGCATCAATTGTTTCGCGCTCAGGCTTTCGGTAATCAGCCCGACCGCACGATCCAACAGGCTCTTGAGTTGCTGTTGTTGAAAAACCAATTGTTGATGTTGCTTGAGTTCCTGATACGGTTTTTCGCCTTTCAACTGATACTGTTCAAACTGAAGGTGCTGCTCCAGTTCGATGAACTCAACCTGACGCATGATTTGGCTGAGCGGAATATCCAGATACGCGACTTCCCGCATCTCCTTTTCAATCAGTTTAATTTTGTAGCCTGAATAGACGATGACAAAAAACAAAAACGACAGCAACAGCACAAACAGGCCACCGATTTTTTGTTTGATAGAGGCGTGGTACCAGTTAAATACCGACATGAGAATCCTTGTAATGCAATACGAATGCGTGGCTGAAAATCCTGTTGCTCATTCTACCCCGCCCCTTCCGCGTGACAAGGTTGACGGGCCAGCTTTTCCCTGCATATCTCGCCGCAGCGCCAAGATAGAGTCTGAAATATTGTGCCGATTCGTTAACCTGTGCGGCAGCTCTCTTTTCAGTACCGCCCTCAGCCGATATGCTTGCCGCCATTTGTTGTCAGACACAAAGGTCGTTATGCACACATCAACTTTGCCTCCTGCAGGACTGTTTCGCCGCCTGGGCGCCCTGTTTTATGATTCCCTGGTCGTGATGGCTATTCTGATGATTGCCGGTGGCGTTGTCGTCGCTGTGTTAGAAGCTCTGGTTGCCGCCGGACTGTTCAGTTACGCGCCTTATCAGGACGCAGGGGAACTTCTGACTCGCCACCCAATCTGGAGCCCGGTGTACACCTTGTATCTGGCTGCGACTTGGATCTACTTCTTTGTCTATTTCTGGACACGTGGCGGGCAAACACTGGGCATGCGCGCCTGGAAAATTGTGGTGTGCAATCAGAATGGCGATCGCATCTCAGCTACTCAGGCTCTGATTCGCTTGGCAACATCCGTTTTTGGTCTGGGCAATCTGACGGTTCCGCTTGACCCGAAAAAACGTGCCTTTCAGGATATGTGGGCCAAGACCCAAGTTCTCGTGCTGCCAAAAGTGCGCTAATTTTAACAAAGCCCGCAAATAAAAAAGGAAGGCATCGCCTTCCTTTTTTCGTTTACAGTTTTCGTCTTAGCAGCAACAGCGCGATGGTCAGAAATACCAGGCTGGGAGCCACCGCGCCGAACACAGGCGGGATGCCATACACCAGACTGAGCGGCCCAAAGAACTCGCTGGAAATGTAGAACGTAAAGCCCGCAATCACGCCAGACAGAATTCTCGCCCCCATGGTGACGCTACGCAGCGGACCAAAGATAAACGACAGCGCCATCAGCATCATCACCGCAATCGAAAACGGCTGAGTGATCTTACGCCAGAACGCCAGTTCATAACGCGAAGCATCCTGCTCTGACGCTTTCAGATAATGCACGTAATCATACAAACCGCTCAGCGCCAGCTCTTCAGGCTTCACTGTAACGACGGCGAGTTTGTCCGGTGCCAGAGAGGTTTCCCAGCTGTACTGTGGCAGTGACTGTTTAGTAATCACGACATCGTTATTCATGTCAGTCATTTCCACATTTTTCATCATCCACTCATTCTCACCGAGGTAATCCACCTGCTTGGCAAAAATAACCGTGCGCAGTTGTTTCTGTTCGTCGAAACGCCACATGTTGAGACCGTACAGATGGTTGTCATCAATCTTACCAATGAAGATAAAATCGTTGGCATCCCGGGCCCACACCCCCGTTCTAACTGACAGAATCTGACCACCGGATGTGGCAAACGCACGTAAATCACGCGCCGCTTTCTGTGCTTGTGGTGCGCCCCATTCGCCAAGCAGAGTAATGATGATCATCAGCGGCACTGCAGTTTTCAGTACCGACAGGCCGATATCCAATTTGGAAAAGCCTGCGGCCTGCATGACAACTAGTTCAGAGCTCGCCGCCAGCGCACCAAGACCAATCAGCGCGCCCAACAGAGCCGCCATCGGGAAAAACATCTCGATGTCGCGCGGAATACTCAGCACCACAAACAATAGCGCCTGCATCAGGTCATAAGTACCGTTACCGACTTTGCGCAGCTGTTCGACATATTTGATGATGCCCGACAAACCGATAAAGGTCGTCAACACTAAGATAGTGGTTGCGATGATGGTCCGGCCAATGTACCAGTCAAGAATCTTAAACACGACTTACGCTACCTTTCTCTTCTGTCTTAATTTGTCTTTGAATTTTCTGACCGGCACACTGTCGAGTGTATTGGCAACAATTGCCGCCAGCAGCAACGCGGCGTTGATTGGCCATAAGCCGACCATGGCAGGAATTGAACCGTCTTCCAGTGCTGATTTGGTCGCACTGATGGCCAGAAAGTAAGTCAGATAAATCAGAATCGCTGGCCCCATTTTGGCAAAACGTCCCTGACGCGGGTTCACCGCCGACAGCGGCACCACCAGCATGGTCAGCAGTGGAATACACACCACCAACGAAATTCGCCATTGCAGTTCCGCCTGAGCGCGGCGATCCGGATTTTGCAGCAGTTCGAGCGTCGGAATCGCATCCCAACCGCGGCCTTTTTCCTTCACTTCACGCTGACCAATCAGACCTTCGTACTCATCAAATCGAGTCACCATGTAATCGACACGCGTCGGCACACCTTCATAGCGGGTACCGTTATACATCGTGATGACCTGGCGGCCGTCGCTGAGCTCTTTGACATCACCTGAATCGGAGAACATCACGCTTGGCAGAATCGACTCACGCGGTGCCAACTGGGCAACGAACACATTGCTCAGTTTTTTGTTCTCAATGTTATCGATGAACACCACCGACGAACCATCCGGCGAACGCTGGAACTGCCCTTTTTGCAGCAAATCAACACTGTTTTCCGCTGCCAGTTGTTCCATCACCGAATCGACTTTGTCCTGACTCCATGGCGATAGCCACAGCGCGTTAAAGCCCGCCAGACAAGAAGTGATGATGCCGAGATACAGTGCGGCGCGGATCAGGAACTTGTTGCCGATACCGGTCGCGTTCATCACCGTGATTTCACTTTCAGCATACAAACGCCCGAAGGTGAGCAGAATCCCGATATAGAGACTCAAAGGCAGCATTAATAACCCCATCGATGGCATGTTCAAACCAACGATAGATAAAATTAAGCGAGCTGGGATTTCACCATCTGACGCATCGGCCAAAACGCGAATAAATTTTTGGCTCAGAAACACTAAAAACAGGACGAAAAAGATAGCCAATTGGCTTTTTAGTGTCTCGCGGATCAAATATCTAACAATAATCACGCTGAAATAACCTATGCAAAACTTGTTTTTTTGATTGAATCACTATAATTTCCCGTTGAACCTTTTATTTTTAAAAATTTCGCTATGTGTTAGAGCGCTTAAACAAAGGGTAGATCCAATTAAGGATTCAACAAGTAAGAACGCATTATCTAACATTTAGTTCTATTTGTCTTTAGGATGTAGGAGTACGCATGGAGTTCAGTGTTAAAAGTGGTAGCCCTGAAAAACAACGTAGCGCATGTATCGTTGTCGGAGTCTTTGAACCACGCCGCCTTTCTCCAGTAGCAGAACAGCTTGATAAAATCAGCGACGGCTATATTAGTTCACTGCTTCGCCGTGGTGATCTAGAAGGTAAACCGGGGCAGATGCTACTGCTGCATCAAGTGCCAGGTGTCTTATCTGAGCGTGTATTGTTGGTCGGTTGCGGTAAAGAGCGCGAACTGGGCGAACGTCAATACAAAGAAATCATTCAGAAAACCATCAGCACACTTAACGAGACAGGTTCTATGGAAGCCGTTTGCTTCCTGACTGAACTGCACGTGAAAGGCCGCGATACTTACTGGAAAGTTCGTCAAGCCGTCGAAGCGACTAAAGATGGTCTGTACACCTTTGATCAGTTCAAGAGTGTGAAGCCAGAAACCCGTCGTCCACTGCGTAAACTGGTGTTCAACGTACCTACTCGCCGTGAACTGAGCCTGGGTGAACGCGCGATTACTCACGGTCTGGCAATTTCGTCGGGCGTGAAAGCGTGTAAAGATCTTGGCAACATGCCACCAAACATTGCCAACCCAGCTTATCTGGCGTCTCAGGCTCGTCGCCTGGCTGATGACTATGAAACCATCACCACCAAAATCATTGGTGAAGAAGAGATGGAAAAACTGGGCATGAGCTCTTATCTGGCAGTGGGCCGCGGTTCAAAGAACGAATCCATGATGTCGGTTATCGAATATAAAGGTAACCCAGATGCAGACGCGAAACCGATCGTTCTGGTTGGTAAAGGGCTGACCTTCGATTCAGGCGGTATCTCACTCAAACCGGGTGAAGGTATGGACGAGATGAAGTACGACATGTGTGGTGCGGCGTCCGTATTCGGTACTATGAAAGCGATCGCGAAACTGAACCTGCCACTGAACGTTATCGGCGTACTGGCTGGCTGTGAAAACATGCCGGGTAGCAACGCATACCGTCCGGGCGACATTCTGACCACGATGTCAGGTCAAACCGTAGAAGTCCTCAACACGGACGCCGAAGGCCGTCTGGTACTGTGTGACGCGCTGACTTACGTCGAACGCTTTGAACCAGATTGCGTGGTGGATGTAGCGACCCTGACTGGCGCTTGTGTGATTGCGCTTGGCCATCATATCAGCGGTGTCATGTCGAACCACAACCCGCTGGCGCACGAGCTGGTCAATGCCTCTGAACAGGCAAGTGACCGCGCATGGCGTCTACCACTGGCAGACGAATACCATGAACAGCTGAAGAGCCCGTTTGCCGATATGGCGAACATCGGTGGTCGTCCAGGCGGCGCTATCACCGCTGGCTGCTTCCTGTCGAAGTTTACCAAGAAGTACAACTGGGCTCACCTCGACATCGCAGGTACTGCGTGGAAATCAGGTGCAGCGAAAGGGTCTACCGGTCGTCCGGTCTCGATGCTTGTCCAATTCCTGCTAAACCGCAGTGGCCAAGAGACCGAGGAATAAACCTCATCCACAAAAAGGGCCGCAAGGCCCTTTTTTGTTTTTCACCTTCACCATGACAGGAGCGCTCAGACGACTATGGCAACTGCCACGTTTTACATCGTTCGGCCCGACTCGGAACAAGCCACCACGGCTGGTTTCGAGGCGTACGTGGTGTACCTGACTCAGCACTTTGCACGTCAGGGCGCAAAAGTGTATTTGCAGTGCGATAATAAAGCGCACGCCGAACAATTGGCGGAACGATTCTGGCAGGTCGAAGCCAAACACTTTCTGGGCCATAATCTGGTGGGTGAAGGACCGAAATACGGCACCAATATTGAGATTGGCCATGTCGGGGTGAAACCCTCTTGGAACCGACAACTGGCAATAAATTTGGCCGATAATCATACAACCTTTGCGAAGGCCTTCGCAGAGGTGGTAGACTTCGTCCCCAACGAAGAAAATGCGAAACAACGGTCTCGCGAGCGTTATAAGTTGTACCGTCAGGCGGGTTATCAACTGCAAACCATCGAGATCCATTATCCGTAACGGTTCATCCTTATAGTTAAGCTCTCTTTGCCAGAGAACTCACTTATAAAGATTGACCGAATTAACCATCAAAGTATCCATTAAAGAGCACTATGGAAAAGACATACAACCCAACATCCATCGAACAAGATCTGTATAAGACTTGGGAAGAGAAAGGCTACTTTAAGCCTCACGGTGACACATCAAAAGACGCATACAGCATCATGATTCCGCCACCGAACGTCACTGGTAGCCTGCACATGGGTCACGCATTCCAAGACACCATTATGGATACCTTGATCCGTTGCCAGCGTATGAAAGGCAAAAATACGCTGTGGCAAGTGGGTACTGACCACGCCGGTATCGCGACTCAGATGGTTGTTGAGCGTAAGATCGCAGCAGAAGAAGGCAAAACGAAGCACGATTACGGCCGTGATGCGTTCATCGACAAAATCTGGGAATGGAAAAACGAGTCTGGTGGCACCATCACCAAACAGCTGCGCCGCCTGGGTGCGTCGGTCGACTGGGATCGTGAACGCTTCACCATGGATGACGGCTTCTACAAAGCGGTTCAGGAAGTGTTTGTACGTCTGTACAAAGATGACCTGATCTACCGTGGTAAACGTCTGGTGAACTGGGATCCAAAACTGCACACCGCGATTTCGGATCTGGAAGTTGAAAACAAAGACGTGAAAGGCCACATGTGGCACTTCCGCTACCCGCTGGCTGATGGCGTTAAAACGGCTGAAGGTAAAGACTACATTGTTGTCGCCACCACACGTCCAGAAACCATGCTGGGTGATACCGGTGTTGCCGTTAACCCAGAAGATCCTCGTTACAAAGATCTTATTGGTAAAGAAATCATTCTGCCTATCGTTGACCGTCGCATTCCTATCGTGGGCGATGAGCACGCGGACATGGAAAAAGGCACGGGCTGTGTGAAAATCACACCAGCGCACGACTTCAACGACTATGAAGTCGGTAAGCGTCACCAGTTGCCAATGATCAACATTCTGACTTTCGATGCCAACATCCGCGATGCAGCCGAAGTCTTCAACTCAAACGGCGAAGCCAGTACGGCTTACGGCACTGACATTCCTGCGAAATACCAAGGCATGGAACGTTTTGCGGCACGTAAAGCGATCGTGGCAGAATTCGAAGAGCTGGGTCTGCTGGAAGAGATCAAAGATCACGACCTGACTGTGCCTTACGGCGACCGTGGTGGCGTAGTTATCGAACCTATGCTGACTGACCAATGGTATGTGCGCGCAGGTATTCTGGCGAAACCAGCGGTTGAAGCGGTTGAGAACGGCGACATTCAATTCGTACCGAAGCAATACGAAAACATGTACTTCTCTTGGATGCGTGACATTCAAGACTGGTGTATTTCTCGTCAGCTGTGGTGGGGTCACCGCATTCCGGCGTGGTACGACGCACAAGGCAATGTTTATGTTGGCCGCAACGAAGACGAAGTGCGTGCAGACAACAACATCCCAGCAGATGTAGCACTAAGCCAAGACGAAGACGTTCTTGATACCTGGTTCTCTTCTGCGCTTTGGACCTTCGGTACACTGGGTTGGCCTGAGAAGACTGACGCACTGAAAGTCTTCCACCCATCAGAAGTATTGGTGACAGGTTTTGACATCATCTTCTTCTGGGTTGCCCGTATGATCATGATGACCATGCACTTCATCAAAGATGAAGACGGCAAACCACAAGTGCCATTCAAAACCGTGTACGTAACGGGTCTGATCCGTGACGAAAATGGCGACAAAATGTCGAAATCGAAAGGCAACGTGCTGGATCCAATCGACATGATCGATGGCATTGATCTTGAGTCACTAGTAACTAAGCGTACTGGTAACATGATGCAGCCGCAACTTGCTGCGAAGATCGAGAAAAACACACGTAAAACATTCGAAAACGGTATCGAACCATACGGTACTGACGCACTGCGCTTTACTCTGGCAGCAATGGCATCGACCGGCCGCGATATCAACTGGGATATGAAACGTCTGGAAGGTTACCGTAACTTCTGTAACAAACTATGGAACGCAAGCCGTTACGTAATGATGAATACAGAAGAGCAGGATTGTGGCTTTGGCGCGGGTGCTGAGCTGGAATACTCTCTGGCGGACAAATGGATCGAATCTCAGTTTGAACTGGCTGCCAAAGCGTTCAACGAGCACATCGACAACTACCGTCTGGATATGGCCGCGAACACGCTGTACGAGTTCATCTGGAACCAGTTCTGTGACTGGTACCTAGAGCTGACTAAACCAGTACTGTGGAAAGGCAGTGAAGCGCAGCAACGCGCAACACGTCGCACGCTGATCACCGTACTGGAGAAGACGCTACGTCTGGCTCACCCAGTTCTGCCATACATCACTGAAACCATCTGGCAAAGCATCAAGCCACTGGTTGACGGTGTGGAAGGCGATACCATCATGCTGCAGGCTTTGCCTCAGTTTGACGCGGCGAACTTCAACCAGGAAGCGCTGGATGACATCGAGTGGGTGAAAACCTTCATCACCGCGATTCGTAACCTTCGTGCCGAGTACGACATCAACCCAGGTAAACCACTGGATGTGATGCTGAAAGCGGCGAACGACAGCGATGCTGCGCGTCTGGAAGCGAACAAGCAAGTACTGGTGTCTCTGGCGAAACTGGAAAACGTACGTGTTCTGGCGGCTGGCGAAGAGACTCCGGCGTGCGCAACGGCACTGGTTGGTAAATCTGAGCTGATGATCCCGATGGCAGGTCTGATCGATAAAGACGCCGAGCTGGCTCGTCTGGCAAAAGAAATTGCCAAAACCGAAGGCGAGATCAAGCGCATCGAAGGCAAACTGGGTAACGAAGGCTTTGTTGCGAAAGCACCTGAAGCCGTGATTGCCAAAGAGCGTGAAAAGCTGGACGGTTACAAAGAAACCTTGGTGAAACTGGCTGAGCAGCAAGCGACTATCGCGGCGCTGTAATACAGGCGTTTACCTAAGCAAAAGGCAGCGAATTCGCTGCCTTTTTTGTTGCCTGAAGTTTTCGATCGCCGATCACACAATACGATTTTGCTGGCGACCTTCGACAAACGCCTGAATATTATCAATCAGAATGTTGGCCAGTTTCTGAATCGCAGAGTCACTGCCCCACGCCACATGCGGCGTCAGTAGCAGATTAGGTAAATCCATGTTCGCAATCAGCGGATTGCTGATATCCGCCGGCTCCTGAGTAAACACATCGACGCCCGCTCCGGCAATCTGACGTCTCTTCAGCGCATCCACCAATGCCACTTCATCCACCAGCCCACCGCGCCCGGCATTGATCAGCAGCGCGTTTGGTTTCATCTGCGCAAACTCCGCTTCGGCAATCAGATTACGTGTCGCTTCCGTCAGCGGACAATGCAGGGTCAAGACATCCGCCTGTTGCAGGACCTGTTCAAACCGGGTGTAACCGTCACGGCAATGCTCAGCGCCTTTGTGTTCCGCAAACAACACTGTCATACCCAGCGCTTGAGCGAGGGTTGCGGTCGCTTGCCCCAATTCGCCACCGCCCACCACGCCCAGCGTGCTGCCTGCGATATCGCCAATCGGATGAGTAAAGAAACAAAACTGCTTATTACGCTGCCACTCACCAGCGGCGATATCGTGATGGTAACCCATCAGATTACGCCGCAAGGCAAACATCATCGCGACCACATGCTCCGGCACGGATTGGGTCGCGTAACCTTGTATGTTGCACACCGCGATATGGTTGGCGCGGCAATAGTCAATATCCACGTTGTTGACACCTGTCGCCGACACCGCGATCAGACGCAGTTTGGGCAGTTGCGCCAGCATTTCTGCGGTGAGTACCACTTTATTGGTGATCACGATTTCCGCATCTTGCAGGCGTTCAACCACCTGTTCCGGCAAGGTAAAATCGAATTCTTGCCAACGATGAGAAAACGTCAGTGCGGGCACATGAATATGACGGGGAATCGTCGCGCGATCGAGGAATACAACAGTGGGTAAAGACATAACTTCTCCTTTGCCTACCCACTGTCATCAATGAAAGATAATCGATTAAGGACGGGGTAGTTTTTTATAATCCGGCAATTTTCGCTCAGGATCGAAATGCTGCAATATCTCTTCCTGCGCTTCGGGATAGAAGTCACAAGGAACAAAGATAGAGCGTAGCCAATGACTACGAGGATGATAAAAGCTCAGCTCCGCTGCATGCAACTCCAGTCGATCAGTAAAATCGATCGCTTCTTGCGGCGCGTAGAACTCATCACCAACAATCGGATGCCCCAGTGCCTGCATGTGCACTCGCAACTGATGTGAACGTCCGGTTATCGGCAACAGACGAACCACTGTGGTTTGCGCTTCACGCTTGACGACCTGAAACAATGTCTGCGATGGTTTCCCAGTTTCATGACAAACCATCTGTTTGGGACGATTTGGCCAATCACAAATGAGCGGCAGATCAATATTACCTTCATCCTGCTCTAACACACCCCACACACGGGCATAATAAATTTTATGCGTCAGACGGTACTGAAACTGCTTCTTGAGCGCCGCTTCCATGTACTTATCTTTGGCAAACAGCATCAGGCCTGACGTCGACATATCAAGACGATGCACCACCTGAATCTCCGGGTATCGTTCCTGCAGGCGACTCCACATACTGTCGTGGTGTTCAGCCAGGCGGCCCGGAACGGAAAGTAAACCGGACGGCTTGTTCACCGCCAGAATGTAGTCATCCTCAAAGACCACATCAATCCACGGATCCGTTGGTGGGTGGTACTCGGTCATTGCCATAAAAGTCTCTCGCGAAAACGCTCATCTACAAAAATCGGCGCATTATATACCCAAACCTTTTATCCCCAAACCTAAGTGAGTGGCGCTCCACTCCCCAATGCATGAATACCACCATAATGGGTACGTTTTACCTATGCGAACGCAGTCTTGGTCGTCGCTTTTCCTTGCATGTGCACTCGGTGAATAAAAAGTTGCGTTGAAGTTGTAACTATAAATTGACACTAATAATCAGTGTGATATTCATGGAGGGTATTGACAATAAAATCAGCCCAATCCCAAGCAGGACAAGGCGAATCATAAATACAACCAAACACAACATAACAATTCATAAGGAACAAGAATGGAAAACGCCGTCCCTTATCCATCCGAACAACGGCTCTCATTATCACAACTACTTCGATCACTAGGTCCTGGCATCATGATGGCAGCCGCAGCCGTTGGCGGTTCTCATCTGGTGGCATCAACCAAAGCGGGTGCTATTTATGGCTGGCAACTCGCGGTCCTGATCCTGCTGGTTAACCTGTTTAAATACCCGTTCTTCAAAGCAGGCGTACAGTACACCATGGGCACCGGTGACAGTTTGGTCGAAGGCTACGCCAAAATGGGCAAACCTTACCTGTGGATCTTCACGGTACTGGCGGTGTTCTCAGGCATCGTTAACACGGCTGCACTGCTGATGTTCAGTGCCAGCCTGCTGAGTTACTTCATTCCGTTTGAGCTTTCCATGCCTGTGCTGTGCGGCATCGTGCTTGCCACCTGTCTGATCATTCTGTTTGCTGGCCATTACCGCGCACTGGATACGCTGTCTAAAGTGATCATGGCGGTATTGACCATCGCCACGCTATTGGCGGTCGTGATTGCCGCAGCGAACCCGGCCCCCGTCACGGTAACGACAGAAGGCCCATCACCATGGACGCTGGCCGCAATCGGCTTTTTGGTGGTGACCATGGGTTGGATGCCTGCACCGATTGAGATCTCGTCGCTGACATCAGTATGGTTGAAAAGTCAGTGTCGCCAGCAACGTGTGACTGCGCAGTCAGCCCTGTTCGACTTCAACGTCGGTTACATCGGCACTGCGATTCTGGCGATTGTTTTTCTTGCGTTGGGTGCTCTGGTGCTGCACGGCACTGGTGTAGAGCTGTCAAAATCCGGCGTGGGTTTCTCGCATCAGTTAGTCGGTCTGTACGCCTCCACTATCGGTGAATGGTCACGCTACCTGATTGCTGTGATTGCCTTCTTCTGTATCTTCGGTAGTACTATTACGGTGATTGATGGCTACTCACGCGTGATTGCCGAATCACAGCGTCTGCTGAAAGAGCAGAAAGAACAGAGTCCGAAAGTGCTGCAAGGCTGGATGATTCTGGTATCGGCTGCGTCACTGGCCATCATTGTGTTCTTCGCGTCTGCTCTGATGCCCATGCTGAACTTTGCCATGATCATGGCTTTCATGACCACGCCGGTATTTGCGCTGCTGAACTACGTTCTGGTGACACGTACCGAGCTGCCGGACGAGCTGAAGGTGGGACCGAAACTCAAAGCGCTGTCGATTCTCGGCCTGATTTACTTGTTTGGTTTCCTGGCGCTGTTCATCTGGTGGAAATGGTTGATGTAATCCCGCCATTTTACAGACATAAAAAAGGCCTTCCACTGGAAGGCCTTTTTACATTTCGGGGAACTTAGTTGTGTGCCACGACAATCAGACGCAATGAATCAAGCTGATACTGTGCCTGTGCGATGTAGCCGGTCAGCTCCTGAATCTGCTGCTCCAGCACCTCAATCTCTTCATCACGAATGTTCGGGTTGACCGCTTTAAGCGCCTGCAAACGTTCCAGTTCACCGTTGAGGATCTGGTGCATCTCTTTCTGCGCCTGCTCGCGAATCGCGGTAACCTGCTCCATCACGGGAACTTCACTGGCCGTGATCAGACGATGAACGTCGTTCTGCACTGAGCTCACCAGCTTGCTGGCCAGATGGCGGTTCACCGGGCTGAGCTGGCGGTTGAACGCTTCAAACTCCACCTGCGCCGACAAATCATTGCCACGCGCGTCCATCAACATACGGATTGGCGTTTGTGGCAGGAAGCGGCTGATGCCAGTGCGTTTTGGCGCCTGTGCGTCCACCAGATAAACCAGTTCAAGCAAAATGGTGCCCACTGGCAGCGCTTTGTTTTTCAGCAGTGAGACCGCCGAAACACCCACGCCTTCGCTCATCAGCAGATCAATACCGCCTTGAACCATCGGATGTTCCCAACTGATGAAGTGCATATCTTCACGCGACAGCGCGGTATCGCGATCAAACGTGATGGTCGCACCTTCATACGGCAGACCCGGGTAGCTCGGCACCATCATGTGTTCAGACGGCGTCACCACCAACGCGTTCTCACCACGGTCTTCCTGATTAAGGCCGATGGTATCGAACAGGCTCAGCGCAAACGTCACCAGATTGGTGTCACCATCGGTCGCGGCAATTTGCTTGGCAATCTGCTGCGCTTTGTCGCCACCGTTGGAGTGCATTTCCAGCAGTCGATCTCGCCCTTGCTCCAACTGAGCTTTGAGCGTTTTGTTCATCTTGGCCGATTCATCGATGATCGCATCCAGCTCGCTGTCATCGCCGGAAGCCAGAATCGGGATCAGGCGCTCGGCAAACTCATCGTACACCGCGCGGCCTGTCGGACAGGTTTCGGCAAACGCATTGAGACCTTCCTGGTACCAGCGCGCCAGAATCGCCTGTGAGGTTCCTTTGAGGTAGGGCACATGAATATCGATGTCGTTCTTCTGGCCGATACGGTCCAGACGACCGATACGCTGCTCCAGCAGGTCTGGGTTGAACGGTAAATCAAACATCACCAGTTGGCTGGCAAACTGGAAGTTACGACCTTCAGAACCGATTTCACTACAGATCAGCACCTGTGCGCCGCCCTCTTCTTGGGCAAAGTACGCCGCCGCTTTATCACGCTCCAGAATCGACATGCCTTCGTGGAAGACGGTTGCGCGGATACCTTCACGCTCACGCAGTGCTTGTTCCAGTTGCAGTGCGGTACTGGCGCGTGATGCGATCACCAGGATCTTGTCACTGCGTTTGGCTTTGACTTTTTCAAGTAGCCAGTTAACGCGTGAGTCAAACTGCCACCAGCTTGCATCATCGCCCTCGAACTCTTGAAAGATTTCTTCCGGATAGAGCATTTTCATCGCACGTGCTTCCGGACTGAGCTTACCGCCAATCATGCCGGCCACACGCATCGAGGTGGTGTATTGCTGCGGGATCTCCATCTCCATCAGATGCACATTGCGCACCGGGAAGCCTTTGATTGCCGCACGCGTGTTACGGAACAGCACACGTCCGGTACCGTGACGATCCATCAGGTTATCAATCAGCTCCTGACGTGCCGATGCTTTCTCTTCGTCATCTGCCTGGCTTTCCAGCACGCGAAACAGCGGTTCCACATCCTGCTCCGACAGCAGCTCGGTAATTTGGTTTTTGGCGTCATTTGGCAGCGCCTGACCGGAGAACAGCGCACTCACCGCATCCGCCACCGGCTCGTATTGCGCTTCTTCCTGCACGAACGCTTCGTAGTCGTAGAAACGGTCTGCATCGAGCAGACGCAGACGAGCAAAGTGGCTTTCGCGGCCCAATTGCTCTGGCGTTGCGGTCAGCAGCAGAACGCCCGGCGTGCGCTCAGCCAGCGCTTCAATCACCTGATATTCACGGCTCGGTTTATCCTGACTCCACTCCAAGTGGTGCGCTTCGTCGACCACCAGAAGATCCCATTCCGCCTCCAGTGCCTGTTCAAAACGCTGACGGCTCTTACGCAGGAAGTCGAGCGAACACAGGACAAACTGCTGAGTTTCAAATGGGTTGTCCGCTTCAGCGAACGCTTCCACGCAGCGCTCTTCGTCAAACACGGAGAAATGCAGGTTGAAACGGCGCAGCATTTCCACCAGCCACTGATGTTGCAGCGTTTCTGGTACCACGATCAGAATACGTTCCGCGCGGCCAGACAGCACCTGCTGGTGAATGATCATGCCCGCTTCGATGGTTTTACCCAGACCTACTTCATCGGCAAGAAGCACACGCGGTGCATGACGACGGCCCACTTCATGGGCAATAAACAGCTGATGCGGGATCAGGCCGGCACGCATGCCACACAGACCACGCATCGGGCTCTTGTGTTGCTGGTACTGGTTAGACAGCGCACGGTAGCGCAGCACAAAGTTGTCCATACGATCAATCTGACCGGCAAACAGTTTGTCCTGCGGTTTGTTAAAGCGAATTTGGTTGCTGAGGAAAATCTCGCGCAGCGCGACACCCGATTCCTCGGTGTCCTCACGCGTACCCAGATAGGTGAACAGGCCGTTCTCTTCCACCACCTGTTCCACTTGCAGCGACCAGCCTTCCTGGCAGTCAATCACGTCGCCGACATTAAACGTCACACGGGTTACCGGGGCATCGTTACGTGCGTACACGCGGTTTTCTTCGGATGCAGCAAACATCAGTGTCACAGTACGGGTATCCATGGCTACCACAGTACCTAAACCTAAATCGCTTTCCGTATCGCTTATCCAGCGTTGCCCCAAAGCAAAAGTCATGAATCGACTACCTCATCAATTTGGATTGGAATTTATAGTGACCTGCGACCACAAGAAGGGAGAGTCTAATTATGATAGTTCTGAAAGAGTGGTGCAGAAAAAGGTCGCTAATCTTACTTGATGGCGTGATGCAGGTCACGCCCATTCCCTGCTTTTTTTCGTCAAGATCTAACTGACATCAAACTGTAAGAAACCAGTGGCATTTGTAAAGAACAGCGTTGCTATACTCAAGGTGAAGGCGCGACGAGCTGAGGTGAAAACCTTGGCACAAAGTCTGCAAGTTCAAACAGAGAGTATCAACACGGGTTTGCACCAATCGACAAGTGATCGAATGCCTGACCCAAGCGTACGATCCTTGTAAGTACTGTGGCAAACATCCTTTGCAAAGCAAGCTACTACGTAGCAAGGAGACGCTTATGGGCGATACCGATCGGAAACTGTTTGTACTGGATACCAATATCCTGCTTCATGAACCTCTAGCCATCTACTCCTTCCAAGAACATGACGTGGTCATTCCCATGACCGTCCTCGAAGAACTCGACCGAATCAAAGACAGCAAGCGCGATGTTGCGCGCGATGCCCGTGTGGCGATTCGTGCCTTAGAGAATATGTTCCACGACGCTACTCCAGATGAGATTTCAGAAGGGATTCCGTTTACCAAACACGGCAGTGCGACCGGCACCATCTCCATTCTCGCCGATTACGATGTCCACGAAAGCGTGAAAGCCTTTACCGACAAAGAGGGTGACAACCGTATCCTCAACGCGGTTCTGCATCTACAGAACAAACGTGCGCCACGCTCGGTGGTGCTGATCACGAAAGACATCAACATGCGTTTGCGCGCCAAAGGCGCTGGCGTGCGTTTTGTTGAAGATTATCGTACCGACCAACTGATCGACGACGTGCAGTATCTGACCAAAGGTTTTCAGACCCGCCCGGGGAATTTCTGGGACAAAGTGGACAGCGTCGACAGCTACTCACTCGGCGGCAAAACCTTCCACAAACTGGATCGCGAGCCGTTTGAACCCACCTACATCAACCAATACGTACTGGACGAAGAGAGTGACTTCGCTGCACGGGTTGAAACCATCACCGAAGACAAAATCACTCTGCTCGACTTAAGTCGTGAACGCATGCTGCACCGCAAAGCATGGGACATTACACCGAAAAATATCTATCAGGGCATGGCGCTCGACGCCCTGCTCGACCCAGACATCGATCTGGTGATTCTGACTGGCGCTGCCGGTAGTGGTAAAACGCTGCTGGCCATGGCGGCTGCACTTGAGCAGACCGTTGAGAAAAAGATGTTCGACAAGATCATCGTCACGCGTAACACGCCGGATATCGGCGAATCGATTGGTTTCCTGCCCGGCACCGAGGAAGAGAAAATGATGCCTTGGCTGGCGGCCGTTACCGATACGCTGGAAGCACTGCATAAGAACGATCACTGCACTGAAGGGTCGCTGAAATACATCGTCGACAAAGCCAACATTCAGTTCAAATCCATCAACTTTATGCGCGGCCGGTCCATTCAGGATGCATTTGTGCTGCTGGATGAGTGTCAGAACCTCACCGCTTCGCAAATCAAAACCATCATTACCCGTTGCGGCGAAGGCACCAAGATCGTCTGCTCGGGCAACCTGGCGCAAATTGACTCCCCTTACCTGACCCCGGTGACCTCCGGTTTGACCTACATGGTTGAGCGCTTCAAAAACTTCGAAGGCAGCGCCAACATCCACCTCAACGGTGTCGTCCGCAGCCGTCTGGCTGAATTCGCCGAAGAGAATTTATAATCACATTTGGCGAGATATTATCTATATCTCGCCACTTTATTTAAAATAATTATTCACTTTTATAGCATTTGTATGTTTTACTAGCCGTACTCAATTGTTACAGCTAAGGACTGAGATATGGCTTTCAATTTACGTCACCGCAATTTTCTCAAACTGCTCGATTTCACGCCGAAAGAAATTCAGTTTCTGCTGGACCTATCTGCCGACCTGAAACGCGCAAAATACGCGGGTACCGAGCAGAAAACCCTGACGGGTAAAAACATCGCGCTCATCTTTGAAAAGTCCTCTACTCGAACCCGCTGTGCTTTTGAAGTGGCGGCATTTGATCAAGGCGCTCAGGTGAGTTACCTCGGCCCGTCGGGCTCGCAAATCGGCCACAAAGAGTCGATGAAAGACACCGCGCGCGTGCTCGGCCGCATGTACGATGGTATTCAGTATCGTGGCTTTGGTCAGGAAATCGTCGAAGAACTCGGCCAGTTCGCCGGCGTTCCCGTCTGGAACGGTTTGACCGATGAATTCCACCCGACGCAAATTCTGGCCGACTTTCTGACCATGCAAGAACACGGTCGCGGTAAAGCGCTGCACGAAATCAGCTTTGCTTACCTCGGCGATGCACGTAATAACATGGGCAACTCGCTGATGGTGGGCGCCGCGAAAATGGGTATGGATATCCGTCTGGTTGCACCAAAAGCGTTCTGGCCAGACGCCGAGTTGGTGCAAACCTGTCAGCAGATTGCCGAGCAAACCGGAGCCCGCATTACTCTGACTGAACATGTCGCCGAAGGCGTCAAAGGGTGTGATTTCCTCTACACTGATGTGTGGGTTTCAATGGGTGAAGCTGCCGATGCATGGGATGAACGCGTTGCAATGATGAAACCGTATCAGGTCAACATGCACACCATCGAAGCGACCGGCAATCCGCACGTCAAATTCATGCACTGTCTGCCTGCGTTCCACAACGATGAAACCACCATCGGTAAACAAGTCGCCGAAAAATACGGCATGAAAGGGCTGGAAGTGACGGAAGAGGTGTTTGAATCCGACTACTCCATCGTGTTTGACGAAGCCGAAAACCGCATGCACACCATCAAAGCTGTCATGGTCGCGACGCTGGGTTCCTGATTCACCCCGAAGGCTCAATATGTGATTCCGGCGAGTGAAAGCAGAGAACAACGCGCCAGTGACTAAGATGCCGAAATCGCTTCAAAATCATGGGTGCTGTCGTTAGGCCGCCATTGAACGAGACCCGATGAGCATACATCCGTATGTGATTCGGGCGAGCGAAAGCAGCGAACAACGCGACGGTGGCCAGGATGCCGAAGATTGTGAGTTAATCGCTTGCGCTCACACCACTTAGGCGTATAATGCCGAGCAATTTGTCTGAGGGGTAGCCGGTGAAACAAGTCCAGGTAACACATTACACATTCGGTAAGCGAGCATGCTTACAGGGCGTCGTATTTGCCCCCTCTATTGATTTTTAAAGCCTCCCAGATCGGGGGGCTTTTTTATGGCTAAAAGCCGGGTATTGCTACACATTTATAGGGAAGAAGATCATGGCGAATTCGCTTTATCAAAAGCACATCATCTCCATTTCTGAGCTTTCACGTGAAGAACTGGAACTGATTGTAAACACCGCGGGCCAGCTTAAAGCTCAGCCTAATCCGGAACTGATCAAACACAAAGTCGTCGCGAGCTGTTTCTTTGAACCATCGACCCGTACTCGTTTGTCGTTCGAGACGGCGATTCAGCGTATCGGTGGCAGTGTGATTGGTTTTGATAACGGCGGAAACACTTCTCTGGCCAAAAAAGGCGAAACACTGGCTGATTCAGTGCAGGTGATTTCCTCTTACGTGGATGCCTTCGTGATGCGTCACCCGCAGGAAGGTGCGGCGCGTCTGGCGTCTGAATTCTCCAATGGTGTGCCAGTCATCAACGCCGGTGACGGTTCCAACCAACACCCAAGCCAAACGCTGCTGGATCTTTTCACGCTGTTTGAAACTCAGGGCCGTCTCGACAACCTGAATGTTGCGTTCGTCGGTGACCTGAAATATGGCCGCACAGTGCATTCTCTGGCTCAGGCTCTGGCGAAATTCAACAATAACCGCTTTTTCTTCGTCGCACCGGAAGCACTGGCGATGCCAGACTACATCTGTGAAGAGCTGGACGAAGCGGGCGTCGAATACAGCCTGCACGCCGACATGGAAAGCGTGATTCCGGAACTGGACATTCTGTACATGACTCGCGTGCAGAAGGAGCGTTTCGACGAATCCGAATACGCCCACATCAAGTCGGCGTACGTACTGACCGCGGCAATGCTGGACAATGCCCGTCCGAACATGAAAGTGCTGCACCCGCTGCCACGTGTCGATGAGATCACGACCGATGTCGACAAAACACCGCACGCCTACTTCTTCCAACAGGCAGAAAACGGCGTGTACGCGCGTGAAGCCTTGCTTGCCCTTGTTCTGAACGAATCACTGTAACCGGAGTCTGTCATGAGTAAAGAAACCAAACTGCAAGTTGAAGCGATTAAAAACGGCACAGTGATTGACCACATTCCAGCGAAAGTGGGCGTAAAAGTGCTGAAGCTGTTTGATATGCACAATTCCAACCAGCGTGTGACGATTGGCCTCAACCTGCCTTCATCGGCGCTGGGTCATAAAGATTTGCTGAAAATCGAGAACGTGTTCATCAGTGAAGAGCAAGCCAATAAGCTGGCGCTGTATGCACCGCACGCCACCGTGAACCAGATTGAAAACTACGAGGTGGTGAAGAAGCTGGCACTGGAACTGCCTGAGCGCATCAACAATGTGTTTGCCTGCCCGAACAGCAACTGTATTTCGCACAACGAGCCGGTGGAAAGCAGCTTCCGCATTTTTGAAAAGGCCAACGATATTCGCCTGAAATGTAAGTACTGCGAGAAAGTGTTCTCACGCGAAATCGTGACCGAACGCGAAGCGTAAGCCATGAGGCCGACCGGGTGAAATCCATGGTCGGCTCTTTACCTCGCCGCCAAGAACAGGCACACTGACCGCTCGTTTTTTTGCTTAACCAATGGAATAACAAGCATGACAAAAGTTCTGCATACAGACTCTGCACCTGCAGCTATTGGCCCTTACATTCAAGGCGTTGATCTTGGCAACATGGTTCTGACTTCAGGCCAGATCCCAGTAAACCCAGCGACGGGTGAAGTACCAGCAGACATCGCGGCGCAAGCACGCCAGTCTCTGGACAACGTCAAAGCCGTGGTTGAGGCCTCTGGTCTGACTGTCGGCGATATCGTGAAAATGACCGTGTTCGTTAAAGATCTGAACGACTTCGGCACCGTAAACGAAGTGTACGGCAAATTCTTTGATGAGCACCAAGTCGCTCACTACCCTGCACGCTCTTGCGTGGAAGTGGCTCGTCTGCCAAAAGATGTGGGTATCGAAATTGAAGCCATTGCCGTACGCAAGTAAGGTAATGAAAACAAAAAAGGTTGCTCATTGAGCAACCTTTTTTTATTGGACTGAAATCAGTTAGACGTCGCTTTCTTAGCATTGCGCATCGCCACTTCGTCATCCAGTTCTTGCAGTTTAGCTTTCATGTCGTGATAACAACGCTGCGACAGCTCACGCACGTGCTCTTTACCCATGCCTTCTGTGCTCACCGGCGGTAGCATTTCAACAATGATGTGGCCGTTGTTCCAGCGGTTGAGGCGCAGTTTATCCGTCGAACTGCATACAATCGGAATGATAGGCACGCCTGCCCCTAGCGCAGCGTGAAACGCACCAGCTTTAAACGGCAGCAGACCACGGCCGCGTGAGCGGGTACCTTCCGGGAACATCCACACCGACACGTCGCTGTTTTTCATGCTATCGACCACTTGGTCGATGGTGCCTTTGGCTTTGGTTTTGTTCGCGCGGTCAATCAGAATATTACCGGTCAGCCAGTAAAGCTGGCCAAACAGCGGCATCCAAGCCAGGCTCTTTTTGCCGACGGTCACCACTTTTGGGGTCACCGCGGAAGAGACGGTAAACAAATCCCAGTTATTCTGGTGGTTGGCAATGTAAATCGCCTGGCCACGATTGTAAGCATCATCCGGAATACGCAATTCCAGCTTAATGCCAAACACTTTGGACATCGCACCAAACATGCGACCAAAGGTAAATACGTGCTTCGGGTTACGCGGGCTAAGCAGGCAGTAACCACAACCGAACACAAACATCACGACAGCAAACAACGCCACCGCAAGAATACGGAGTAAAGCAATCATCCAGATTCTCCAAAGGAGCTAGAATAAAAAAGCCGAAACCCTTGGATTTCGGCCCATTGATAAGTCGGCAGTTTAACTCGACTCGCGGAAACGCTCAATATTTGCGCCCAGAGCCGACAGCTTGTCTTCGATCTTCTCGTAACCACGGTCGATGTGGTAGATACGATCAACGATGGTTTCGCCTTTGGCAATACAACCCGCGATCACCAGACTCGCCGATGCACGCAGGTCAGTGGCCATCACCTGAGCACCGCTCAGAGAATCCACATCACCACAGATCACCGTGTTGCCTTCAATTTCTGCTTTTGCGCCCATACGCATCAGCTCTGGCACATGCATGAAACGGTTTTCAAAGATGGTTTCAGTAATCACACCACCACCTTTGGCCATCATGTTCAGCAGTGTAAACTGAGCCTGCATGTCGGTTGGGAAACCTGGGTGTGGCGCGGTACGAATAGAGACGGCTTTGAGATCGCGCCCCGTCATATCAAGGCTGATCCAGTCTTCACCCGTTTCAATCAGTGCGCCTGCGTCTTCCAGCTTAGCCAGAACGGCTTCCAGCAGTTTGGCGTTGGTGTTGCGACACACCACTTTGCCGTGTGACACCGCGGCCGCCACCAGAAACGTACCCGTTTCGATACGGTCTGCCACCACTGAATGTTTACCGCCACCCAGACGCTCAACGCCTTCGATGGTGATAGTATCAGTACCGGCACCGCTAATCTTCGCGCCCAGCTTGTTCAGGAACATCGCCGTATCAACGATTTCTGGTTCACGCGCTGCGTTATCCAATACGGTTTTACCATCTGCCAGTGTTGCAGCACACATGATGGTAATGGTGGCGCCGACACTGACTTTGTCCATGACGATGTGCGCGCCTTTCAGGCGGCCATCAACGGTCGCTTTCACGTAACCGTCTTCCAGAGCGATGGTAGCACCCAGTTGCTCCAGACCGTGAATATGCAAATCCACCGGACGAGCACCGATCGCACAGCCACCGGGCAGTGACACCTGACCGTGACCAAAACGAGCCACCAGCGGACCCAGAGCCCAAATTGATGCGCGCATGGTTTTCACCAAATCGTACGGTGCGCAGTATTGATCAATTTGACTTGGATCGACGTGGACAGAACCGTTACGTTCAACTTTGGCACCCAGACGCTTAAGCAGCTCCATGGTGGTGTCAATGTCACGTAAGTGAGGAACGTTAGCAACTTCTACCGGCTCAGACGCCAGGATAGAAGCAAATAAAATTGGCAGTGCAGCATTTTTTGCACCAGAGATGGTCACTTCGCCTTGCAGCGGTTTATTGGACCCAATAACTCGAAACTTATCCATTCACAAACCTTATAGCGACATCAACTTCTTATCGCGAGCCCACTCGCTAGGCGTGAACGCTTTGATTGACACAGCATGAATATCATTGCGCTGAATGTACTCCATCAGAGGAGCGTAGATCAGCTGCTGTTTCTTCACACGGCTCATGCCTTCAAAAACGGCATCAACAGCAATCACTTCGTAGTGACTGCCTTCACCTTTGACGTGAATCTCTTGAAGATTGAGTGCTTGTTCTAATATCTGTTGTACTTGTGCGCTATCCACAATTCACCCCTGCTGGTTGTTTAATGTGTCGAGACATCATTGCGTCAATGTTACTCAACTGAAACAGTGTGCGCAGTTGCTCTGGCACAAAACTCAGCATTATATGACAGTTTTGCTTTTTTGCATGCTCTAATAAGTGAATTAACATCACCATCCCCGCAGAATCGATACGTGTCACCGATTTCAGGGAAAGCTCACAATGCGCACCTTGCGGCTGCCATTGTTGCAAAACTGTCCACAACCCAGGCACGGTGTCGCGGTCTAACGCTCCGCTCAGCTCCGCCTGTTCAGGGTTTCGCTGTTGCCATTGTGGATGGCTCATTGGGTTTTACTCTCAAAGCGAATCGGTTGTGCTGCCAAATCGTCAAGCTCTTTGGCCACCGCCAGAATACCCTCCTGACGAATCTTGCCATTCCACTCCGACTGTTTGCTCGACAACAGGCTGATACCTTCAGCAATCATGTCGAACGCACGCCATTCGCCGGATTTCTCTTTACGCAGTTTGAATTCCAGTTTGATATTCGGACGCGGAGTATCGACGATGTCGACTTTCACACTAGTGATACGGCGATCATCGCCCACCGCCTGTTCCGGACCGAATTCAATCGTCTGATCACTGTACTGAGTCAGTACCTGAGCGTAACTGGTCACCAGATAAGCACGAAATGCGGTGATGAACCTCGCCACATCTTCACGCTTCGCTCCTTTCAGGTTTGGACCCAGCAATTTCAGCGCCGCATACTGATCGTTGACGTAAGGCATCAGCTCTTGTTCAACGATCACCTTCAGATGTTCCGGATCTTTATGCACCAGATCCTGCTCAGCTTTGAGACGATCAAACGACTTTTGCGCCACCTGCTTCATCATCAGATACGGTTCGGTCTGATCAATCTCCTGCGCGGCATTTGCCGTCCAGGTCAGCAACGCACTCACCAGAAGAATAACGTATTGTTTCAGCCACTTAGTTTTACTCAGCATGATTACTCACTCTTCTTGTTGTCTTTGTCTGATCCGCCGACGCTGTACAGCACCTGACCAATCAAATCTTCCAGTACCAGCGCCGATTTGGTGTCCTCAATACGGTCACCGTCTTTCAGCATGCCTTCATCCTCAAACACAAAGCCCGGGATCAAGCTGATGTACTGTTCACCGATCAGGCCAGACGTCAGGATCTGCACACTGGAGTTTTCCGGAAACTGGTTGTAACGACTGTCAATCGCCAAAGTTACGGACGGGATCAGACGCTCTTTGTCCAGCGAAATCGATTCGACCCGTCCCACCACTACGCCACCGACTTTGACTGGTGAACGTACTTTCAGACTACCGATGTTATCAAACTCCGCTTTTACCGAATAAGTATCGTTGGAGCCCAGCCCTTTCACGTCAGCGACTTGAAAAATCATCACCAGAATTGCGCAAATTCCTGCCAGCACAAAACTGCCTACCCAAAATTCTAGTTTTCGTGTTTGTTGCATGATTAGTTCCCAAACATCAATGCGGTAAGTACAAAGTCCAGCCCCAACACGGCTAGGGACGAATGCACAACGGTTCGTGTTGTCGCACGGCTGATGCCTTCAGAAGTCGGAATCGCATCATAGCCATTAAACAGAGCAATCCAGGTGACGGTGATGGCAAACGCCACACACTTAATCACACTGTTGCCAATATCTTCACCCAGCTCGACCGATGCCTGCATCGCAGACCAGAAGCTGCCGTGATCAATCCCTTTCCAGTCAACGCCGACCAACTGACCGCCCCAGATACCGACCGCCATAAAAATCATCGCCAAGAGCGGCATCGAAATCAAGCCAGCCCACAAACGCGGTGCAATCACACGCTTAAGCGGGTCAACCGCCATCATTTCCAGGCTGGACAACTGCTCGGTCGCTTTCATCAGGCCGATTTCCGCCGTCAGAGCAGAGCCTGCACGTCCGGCAAACAGCAGTGCGGTCACCACCGGGCCGAGTTCACGCAATAAGGAGAGAGCGACCATCTGACCCAAACTGGTTTCCGCGCCGTAATCGACCAGAATCACGTAGCCTTGCAGGCTGAGCACCATGCCGATAAACAGACCGGAAACAACAATAATCGCCAGCGACTGAACGCCGACGCTGTAAAGTTGTTTGACTAATAGAGGTAAATTCTGAATCGGACGCGGACGCCCGGCCAGCGCACCAAACAACATCAGGCTGGCACGGCCAAACGATTCGCACATGGCAAAGAAGCGTCGTCCGACTCCGCCGATCCAGCGCTGCAGATTATCCAACATGGAAAAGATCCTTTTCTATCGGCTGAGCCGGAAACCGGAAAGGCACCGGGCCGTCGGCTTCGCCTTGTAAAAACTGCTGCACACGCGGATCGCTGTTATTGACCAGATCTTTTGGAGTACCAAAGGCAATCACCTTACCGTCGGCCAGCAGATAAACCCAGTCGGCAATGCTCATCACTTCCGGTACATCATGCGATACCACCACAGAAGTTACGCCAAGCGCCTGATTGAGGTTACGAATCAGCTCAACCAGCACGCCCATGGTGATCGGGTCTTGGCCGACAAAGGGCTCATCAAACATGATCAGCTCCGGGTCAAGCGCGATCGCTCGCGCCAGCGCCGCTCGGCGTGCCATGCCGCCGGAAAGTTCACTTGGCATCAGTTGCGCCGCACCACGCAGACCAACCGCTTCGAGTTTTAACAGCACCAGAGTTCGAATCAGGGATTCATCGAGTTCCGTGTGCTCACGCAACGGAAACGCGACATTATCAAAGACATTAAGATCGGTGAACAGTGCGCCGGACTGGAACAACATGCTCATTTTTTTGCGGGCTTTATAGAGTTTACTGCGAGTCAGAGTGGGAATGTTCTGGCCATCGAACCAGATATCGCCATGTTCCGGCAGTAACTGTCCGCCGATTAAGCGCAACAGCGTGGTTTTACCAATCCCGGAAGGCCCCATAATGGCGGTCACTTTCCCTTTGGGAACATGCAGGCTGATATCATCAAAAATCACTCGCTCAGCACGGGAAAACGTCAGATTGTTTATGGTCACTAGATCGGTTTCGGACATACTCACGATTCGCTATTGTGGGATTTCCATCCAAGGAATGGGCAATCATAAGCACATTGCCCGTAAATTAAAAGCACTGTTCAATTACATTTCGTGTTCAAACTGAATTTAAGAACGATTTTTAGTTGATGCGAATCTTTTGTTGATAAACTCATCAAGCGCTTGAATTAAAGCACACCAAGCAACCGGACAAATCCGCTCTGTGGCAGCGGTGATGAACAGTAAAAACGAGACAATAAATTGTATCTTCGGCTTCCCTTTTAATGACCAACAAGTCAAAATTGGCGGTTACTCATTTAATTTTTCATAAAGTTAGGAATTGTCATGCTTGAAGCCGTTGCGTTTCTTATTGTAGGTCTCGTTCTTCTGGTCTGGAGTGCCGATAAACTGGTCTTTGGATCCGCAGCCTTAGCGCGCAACATCGGCATTTCTCCTTTAGTCATCGGCATGACGATTCTGGCCATGGGCTCATCCGCACCTGAAATGATGGTGTCGGCAACCGCCGCTCTCGATGGTAAAACCGATACCGCCGTGGGTAACGTACTCGGTTCTAACATTGCCAACATCGCATTAATTCTTGGCATAACCGCTTTGATTAAGCCACTTTCTATTAGTTCCACTGTTATTCGCCGTGAACTTCCACTGATGATTGCCGTCACATTACTGGCGGGCGCACTGTTGTGGGATAACCATCTTGGTTTTTACGAAGGCATTCTGCTGTTCGTCCTGTTTGCCGCTTTTATTCTGGCGATGCTGAAAATCAGCCGCAGTGAACAGAAAAATGGCGATACGCTGCTGGAAGAACACGAATCGGAGATCCCGGAAGGTGTCAGCAACTGGAAAGCCGTCATGTGGGTCGCGATCGGTCTGATCCTGCTGCCACTTGCAGCCAGTTTACTGGTCGACAACTCCGTCATTATCGCTAAATATTTCGGTATGAGCGATCTGGTGATTGGCCTGACGATCATCGCGATCGGTACCAGCTTGCCAGAACTGGCCGCCTCATTGGCAGGCGTTCTCAAAGGCGAAGATGACATGGCCGTAGGTAACATCATCGGCTCCAACGTATTTAACATTCTGGCAGTCATGGGACTGCCAGGGATCCTGAATCCGTCGGTTCTCAGCTCACATGCTATGGGACGTGATTTCTGGGTGATGCTGGCAGTCTCACTACTGCTGGTTCTGATGGCACTGGGTAAATCTCGCAGTATTAACCGCATCGAAGGAGCAATCCTGTTTGCGGCGTTTCTTGCGTATCAGGTGTACCTGTTTATGAATATGGCTGCTTAATTGGAGTTTAGGATGTCTGATCACTTTGACTACCGCAGTGTTGCTCAGCAGGTGCTGGCAACGGAGATCGAAGGTCTGCAACAACTCGACCAATACTTTAATGACGACTTCTGCCGTGCCTGCGAAATGATCCTGGCCAATAACAGCGGCAAAGTAGTTGTGATGGGGATTGGTAAGTCTGGCCATATCGGTAAAAAAATTGCTGCCACGCTGGCCAGCACTGGCACATCGGCATTCTTTGTTCATCCGGGAGAAGCGTCACACGGCGATCTCGGCATGATTGAGAGCGGCGATATTGTGCTGGCCATCTCCAACTCCGGAGAATCATCCGAAATTCTGGCGCTGTTCCCGGTCCTCAAGCGTCTGAACAATCGCATCATCAGTATGACGGGCAACCCGCAATCGAATATGGCCAAGCTGGCTGACATTCACTTGCAAATAACCGTCCCTAAAGAAGCCTGTCCACTGGGTCTGGCGCCGACATCCAGCACGACCGCAACACTGGTGATGGGCGATGCGCTGGCTGTAGCGCTGCTTCAGGCGCGCGGTTTCACCGCCGAAGATTTTGCCTTGTCTCATCCGGGGGGCGCTTTAGGGCGTAAGCTGCTGATGAAACTGCAAGACATTATGCACTCAGGTGATGCACTGCCGAAAGTCCAGCCCACCGCACTGGTGCGTGACGCACTGTTGGAAATTAGCCAGAAAGGGCTCGGGATGACCGCTGTAGTGGAAGGTGATGACCATATGATTGGTATTTTTACCGACGGTGACCTGCGCCGGATTCTTGACAAACGCATCGATATTCACACGGCGACCATCAGCGAAGTGATGACCCGTAACCCGACCGTGGCCTCTCCGAACCTGCTTGCCGTCGAAGGCCTTAATCTGATGCAGGACAAACGCATCAACGGTTTGATGCTGGTAGAAGACGGTAAGCTGGTCGGCGCGCTGAATATGCACGATTTACTCAAAGCCGGAGTCATGTAATGAGCCAAACTATCGAAACCTTGTATGGCGACGTGGATGCCGCTCTGCTGGCGATTGCCAAAGAGATTAAACTGCTGATCTGCGACGTGGATGGCGTGTTTTCTGACGGCCTGATTTACATGGGCAATCAGGGTGAAGAGTTGAAAACGTTTCATACCCGTGACGGATATGGCGTAAAATCGTTAATGAACGCTGGCATTGAGATCGCTATTATTACTGGCCGAAAATCTCAAATCGTTGAAAATCGTATGCAAGCACTGGGCATTAAACTGATCTATCAGGATCAGGATGACAAAGTGAAAGCGTATCACGATATTTGTCAGCGTCTTGCCATTGAGCCACAACACACTGGCTACATTGGCGATGATCTGATTGACTGGCCCGTAATGGAAAAAGTGGCCCTAAAAGTTTGTGTGGCCGACGGTCATCCGCTGTTAGCCAAACGCGCAAATTACGTCACTCACATCAAAGGCGGACACGGCGCAGTACGCGAAGTGTGCGATTTAATTTTACAAGCACGGAATGAGCTCGACGTACACAAAGGCCTGAGTATATGAGTTTTTCTCGTATCCTTTACGCGATACTTTTCTTTGTTGCATCATGGTCTGCCTATTACCTGTTGGACAAAGAACAAAGCACGGCAATTCAGGTGGCTCCGAATCTTGAGCTGCCGATGTTTAGCGGAAAAAATCTGGACAACATCACGTATGATCAGCAAGGTATCAAAAGCTATGTGATCACCTCCAAGCATTTGGATCACTATGCCAAAGGCGGCAACACCATTTTTGAATACCCTGTACTGAAAGTGTATCAACAGGGCGTCACGCAAGAGTGGGAGATCACCGCAAAACGTGGCATTCTGACCAAAGAACATGTGCTGACGCTGTACGATGACGTACTGGTCAAGAATTTATTTGAAGACTCCGGTTTTGACACGCTCACCACATCGCGCATGAGCATTCAGCTCGATAACCGCGATTTTTGGGCAGACAACCCCGTTGAGTTACTCGGTCCTCAGTTTGAAACTCAAGGACAGGCGATGAAAGGCAACTTTGGCGATCATTCGGCTGTACTGTATAACCATGTACAAGGTAGATATGAAACTCTCACACCTTAGTTTTCTGGCACTGTTGCTGGCTTCTGGCCACGCTCTGGCATTATCGTCGGATTCTCAGCAGCCGGTGTACATTGACTCAGACAGCCAGCAGCTGGACATGAAAAGCAGCCGCGTGACCTTTCTGGGCGACGTGAAGCTCAAACAAGGCAGCATCAACATCAATGCTGACAAACTGATCGTCATTCGTGACGCGAAAACCGGCAAAGTGCAGGACATTGAAGGCTACGGCAATCTGGCGACCTTCTCGCAGCTGACCGATGATGGTAAAACGCTGTACGGCGAAGCCAAAGAGCTGTATTACAAAATGGCAGATGACGAACTGACCATGATCGATCAAGCCATGTTGTCCCAGGACGACAGTGAAATCCGCGGCAGTAAAATCCGCTACAAAATTTCTTCGCAGAAGTTGATTGCCGACAGCAATGGCAGCGGCCGTGTGTCTACCGTCCTTCAACCTCAAGCGACGCAGCAGTAGTAACCTATGGCAATACTCAAAGCAGAACATTTAGCCAAGAGCTATAAAAAACGTAAAGTGGTGTCGGACGTCAGCCTGCAGGTTGAATCCGGCCAGATTGTGGGCCTGCTTGGCCCGAACGGAGCAGGGAAAACCACCTCGTTCTATATGATTGTCGGTCTCGTCGCCCGTGATGAAGGCAAAATCTGCATTGACGACAAGGACATCAGTGTCCTGCCAATGCACAGCCGTTCACGCATGGGGATTGGTTATCTTCCACAGGAAGCTTCTATTTTCCGTAAGCTGTCAGTGGAAGATAACATCATGGCCGTGCTGGAAACACGCGAAGAGATGACGCGTGAAGAGCGCCAGGACAAGCTGGAAGATTTGCTGGAAGAGTTCCACATTCAGCACATTCGCAGCAGTGCCGGTATGGCGCTGTCTGGTGGTGAGCGCCGCCGGGTGGAAATCGCGCGAGCACTGGCCGCCAACCCACAGTTTATCCTGCTGGACGAACCGTTTGCCGGGGTTGACCCGATTTCGGTTATCGACATCAAGAAAATCATCGAACATCTGCGTGATCGTGGCTTAGGGGTTTTGATCACCGACCACAACGTTCGTGAAACCTTGGATGTGTGTGAAAAAGCTTATATCGTAAGTCAGGGACGCTTAATCGCAGAAGGAACACCGCAGGAAGTGCTCAACAACGAGCAGGTGAAACAGGTTTATCTCGGTGAACAATTCCGTCTATGATTAGAGTAGATTGAGATCAATTCTAACAAAAACAAGGCAGTTAATACTGAATGAAACCCTCATTACAGCTCAAGCTAGGTCAACAGTTAGCCATGACACCTCAGTTGCAGCAAGCGATTCGCTTATTGCAGCTGTCGACATTGGATCTGCAACAGGAAATCCAGGAAGCGTTGGAATCAAATCCGCTGCTGGATGTTGAAGAATCAATGGAAGAGTTTTCGGCCGCTGAACATTCGACCGCCAGTGAGGAGAAAGACGCCAGTGCTGACATCGCCGAACCTGAACCGCAAGACAGCTCAGAACTGATCGAAAAATCGGAAATCAGCGCCGAACTGGAAATTGATACCACTTGGGATGACGTATACAGTGCCAACACAGGCAGCACTGGCATTGCCCTCGATGACGATGCACCTGTGTATCAGGGCGAGACGACCCAGACCCTGCAGGATTACCTGTTGTGGCAACTGGATTTGACGCCGTTCAGCGATACTGACCGCACCATCGCGCTTGCATTAATCGACGCCATCGACGATTACGGTTACCTCACTCAATCTCTGGAAGAGATTCTGGAAAACTTCAACAGTGAAGAGATTGAGCTGGATGAAATCGAAGCGGTGCGCAAACGCATTCAACAGTTCGACCCGCTGGGCGTTGCCTCACTGAATCTGCAGGACTGCCTGCTGCTGCAACTGGCCACGTACCCATCCGACACCCCTTGGCTGGAAGAAGCCAAGACGCTCCTATCTCAGTACATCGACTATCTTGGCAACCGCGATTACAAAGTCATTCTGAAAGAGACTAAACTCAAAGAAGAAGAGTTGCGCGAAGTGCTACAGCTGATTCAGCAGTTGGACCCAAGACCAGGCAGCCGTATCGCATCAGAGCATGCAGAATACGTCATCCCTGATGTGTCGGTGTTTAAAGAGCATGGCAAGTGGATTGTGACCATCAATCCGGATAGCGTGCCAAAACTCAAAATTAACCAACAATACGCCGATCTGGTGCGCGGAAATAGTGCTGACAGCAACTACATCCGTACCAACCTGCAAGAAGCTAAATGGTTAATTAAGAGCCTTGAAAGCCGAAACGAGACCTTGCTCAAAGTTGCCAAGTGCATAGTTGAACATCAGCGTGATTTCTTCGAGTATGGTGAAGAAGCCATGAAGCCGATGGTTCTCAACGACGTCGCGCTTGCCGTGGATATGCATGAATCGACCATTTCTCGTGTTACGACACAGAAGTACATGCATACCCCGCGTGGCATATTCGAATTGAAGTACTTTTTCTCCAGTCATGTTAGTACTGACAACGGCGGAGAATGTTCATCTACCGCGATTCGAGCACTGATCAAAAAATTGGTCGCTGCGGAAACCCCAGCCAAACCATTAAGTGACAGCAAGATTGCGGCTCTACTCGCTGATCAAGGGATTCAGGTGGCAAGACGTACCATCGCCAAATACCGCGAATCCTTGGGCATCGCCCCTTCGAGTCAGCGCAAACGCCTGCTATAAGGCCTAACTGAGAAGGAAAGTCTATGCAAATCAATATTCAAGGCCATCACATTGATCTTACCGATTCAATGCAAGACTATGTTCACTCTAAATTTCAAAAACTTGAACGTTTTTTCGACCATATCAATACTGTTCAGGTGATTTTACGTGTTGAAAAAACGCGCCAAATCGCTGAAGCTACGCTTCACATTAATCAAGGAGAAGTTCACGCCACTGCGGAAGATGAAATCATGTACGCAGCGATAGATGGCCTCGTGGACAAGCTCTCTCGTCAACTCAACAAGCATAAAGAAAAGCTAAGTAGCCACTAACATGCAATTACGCGAAGTACTTTCACTGGACTGCACCAAGAGTGCAGTCCAGTGTTCTAGCAAAAAAAGAGCCCTGGAAATCATCAGCGAGATCGCCGCGCTGCATACCGGTCAAAACGCCACTGAGCTGTTTGAGTGTATGCTCAGCCGCGAGAAAATGGGCAGTACGGGGATTGGCAACGGTATCGCCATTCCGCACGCTCGAATGACCTCCAGTGACCAGGCTGTGGCCGTGTTGGTGCAGTGTGAGGAACCGATTGAGTTCGACTCCATCGACAATCGTCCGGTTGACCTGCTGTTTGCCCTGTTGGTCCCGGAAGCTCAATGTAAAGAACACCTCAAAACCTTGTCTTGCATGGCTGAACGCCTGAACGACAAACAGACTCTGAAACAGCTGCGCGGTGCTACCAGTGACCAGGAGCTGTACGACATCATGGTTAACCAACCTCAATAGGTCCCCCATGCGTTTAATTGTTGTGAGTGGTCAATCTGGCGCAGGCAAAAGCGTCGCGTTGCGTGTCCTAGAAGATCTGGGCTACTACTGCGTGGACAACCTGCCCGTCGGTTTGCTGCATGCCTTTATGCAATCGGTTCAGGGCAGCAAAC
The DNA here is from genome assembly GCF_016464285.1 of Vibrio sp. bablab_jr001. Lineage (NCBI taxonomy): Bacteria > Pseudomonadati > Pseudomonadota > Gammaproteobacteria > Vibrionales > Vibrionaceae > Vibrio > Vibrio sp. bablab_jr001. The sequence continues at coordinate 228,141 of NZ_JACDWZ010000072.1, read as the reverse complement.
AAAATGTCGCCGTGAGTATCGATATCCGCAACCTGCCGAAAGAACCCGGCTTGGTGGAGAATGTTCTTGACCAACTCAAACAAAACAACGATGTCAGCGTGCTCTTTCTGGATGCCAACAAAGAGACGCTGATGAAACGCTATAGCGAAACCCGTCGTATTCATCCGCTCTCGCTCAGTGAAGGCAAGCCGACACTGGCTCAGGCCATTGAACTGGAAACCCGTTTACTGGAGCCGCTCAAAGAGCAGGCGGATTTGTTGCTCGACAGCAGCAACAAATCGCTGCATGAATTGAGTGAAACCGTGCGCATGCGGGTTGAAGGCCGAGAACGCAAAGATCTGGTGATGGTATTTGAATCCTTCGGTTTCAAATACGGCCTGCCCAGCGACGCCGACTATGTGTTCGACGTGCGCTTTTTGCCCAATCCACACTGGGAACCGGATCTCAGACCGCTGACGGGGCTGGACGCACCGATCAAATCGTTTCTTGAAAGCCATGCTGAAGTGATGGAACTTAAGCTGCAGATTCAGAAATTCTTTGAACACTGGCTGCCATTGCTGGAAAAGAATAACCGCAGTTACCTGACCATCGCGATCGGTTGTACCGGCGGGAAACACCGCTCAGTCTACCTGACTCAACAGCTTGGCGAATACTTTGCTGAAATGGGTCATCAGGTACAAATTCGTCACACCTCGTTGGAAAAAAATCTGTCATAAGGAAATGATATGCCACAAGCCAGCCGTACCGTCCTGATCCAGAACCGCCTGGGCTTGCATGCCCGCGCTGCCGTTAAGCTGGTTGAACTGGCCCAATCGTTTGATGCTGTGCTGACCATTCAGAGTCAGGAAGGCAAAGAAGCGACGGCTGACAGTGTCATGGGGTTGCTGATGCTTGAGTCTGCGCAAGGGCAAAACGTGACCATCTCCGCCGAAGGTTCTCAGGCAGAGCAAGCGCTCGATGCCGTATGTCACCTGATTGAAGATAAGTTCGAAGAAGAAGAATGACGCACTTTCGAAAACGAAATTAAATGCTCATGATTAATAATAACGTATTAAATAAGACCTAAAATTAAGTTACTATTCAACGCATTGTCACAATTCAAGCATTAGGGGGAAGCGATGGCCGAGCAAATCGAATTTGACCAAGCTCACCAAACCCTCCAAGAAATCACAGAAGCGCTGGAAAACGGCCGCTTCGTCCATGTCCGCCGACAATTGCAGGACATGGAACCGGAAGATATTGCCAGCCTTTTAGAAGCCTCTCCCCGCAAAGCACGTGATGTGTTGTGGCAACTGACCGACCCTGAAGATTACGGTGAAATCCTTGACGAGCTAAGCGAAGACGTCAAAGACGCGCTGGTGTCCAAAATGGCTCCGGAAAAGCTCGCGGAAGCCACCGAGGGTATGGACACGGATGACGTCGCTTACGTTCTGCGTAGCTTACCCGACGACCTGTCCCGTGAAGTTCTGGCGCAAATGGACGCAGCTGATCGACTGCGCGTTGAAACCGCGTTGGCGTATCCGGAAGATACCGCTGGCGGCCTGATGAATACCGACGTGATCACCATTCGTGGTGACGTCGACGTCGACGTAGTCCTGCGTTACCTGCGCATGAAAGGCGAACTGCCCGAAGCCACCGATGCCCTGTATGTCATTGACGATGAGAGTAAACTGATTGGCCACTTATCGCTGGCCACTCTGCTGACCACTCAGCCGGATGTTCAGGTCAGTGAAGTGATGGACGACGCTGACGAAGCGATCAAAGTCGATACCAAAGACTCTGACATCGCCAGCCTGTTTGAACGCCGTAACTGGATTTCGGCGCCAGTGGTGGACGAGAACCAGCATCTGGTCGGCCGTATTACCATCGATGACGTGGTCGACGTGATCCGTGAAGACGCCGAACACTCGATGATGAGTATGGCGGGTATGGACGATGACGAAGATACCTTCGCACCCGTGGTCAAATCCGCGCGCAAACGCAGCGTCTGGCTGGGTGCCAATGTACTGGCTGCTCTGGCAGCGGCATCGGTATCCAACATGTTCGAAGCCACTCTGGAACAGATGGCGGCGATTGCGGTCCTGATGACCATCGTACCGTCGATGGGCGGTGTCGCGGGTAACCAAACCGTGGCCCTGGTAATTCGAGGCCTGGCTCTCGGTCATATCGGTGACAGTAACCGGCGTGAACTGCTGCTCAAAGAAGCGGCGATCGGCTTTCTCAACGGTATCCTATGGGCGCTGATCATCGGCGCGATTGTCGTGGTGTGGAAAGGCGAATGGTTGCTGGGCGGCATTATATCTGCGGCGATGATGACCAATCTGTTTGTTGCTGGTGTGGCAGGCGTAACCATCCCAGTGCTGCTCAAGAAGATGAAAATCGACCCGGCTCTCGCTGGCGGTATGGCGCTGACCACCGTCACCGACGTGGTCGGCCTTTCGGTATTTTTGGGGCTGGCGACACTGTTTATCCGCTGAAGTGAAATCCAACGTAAAAAAAGCGCAGACCTTGGTCTGCGCTTTTTTTTATCCTGCCGGGCTTATTCACCCGCCACTTTCATGGTTTCCAACAGAATCGAACCGGTCTGGATTTGCGAACGGGTTTCCGTATCGCTGCCCACCGCCACAATCTGGTTGAACATGGTTTTGAGGTTACCCGCAATGGTAATTTCCGATACCGGGTATTGGATTTCGCCATTCTCAACCCAGAAGCCGGCGGCGCCGCGTGAGTAATCACCGGTCACCACATTTACCCCTTGGCCCATCACTTCGGTCACCAACAGACCAGTACCCAGCTCTTTAAGCATCTGCTCAAAGCTCTGTCCGGTATGTTTAACAAACCAGTTGTGAATACCGCCCGCATGGCCGGTTGGAGTCATTTTCATCTTACGCGCTGCATAGCTGGTCAGCAGATAAGTCGCCAGCACGCCGTCGGTGATGATTTCGCGATCTTCCGTGCGCACACCTTCACTGTCAAACGGGCTGGATGCCAGGCCGCGCAATACGTGAGGACGCTCTGAGATGTTGAACCAGGAAGGCAAGATCTGCTGACCAAGATGATCGAGTAAGAATGACGATTTGCGGTACAAGTTGCCACCACTGATCGCCATGACCAGATGGCCCATCAGGCCGGTCGCGACATCCGATGCGAACATCACTGGATATTTGCCGGTTTTGAGCTTTTTCGCATCGAGACGGCTCACCGTTTTCTCCGCAGCATCAAGACCAACACGTTCAGGAGACCACAGATCATCGATATGGCGCGCTACGGTGTAGCTGTAGTCGCGTTCCATCTCGCCATTCTGGCCCTGACCAATCACGCAGCAGCTGATGCTCTGACGGCTCGAGGCGTAGCTGGCCAGCAAACCATGGCTGTTACCATACACTTTAACGCCGTAATGGCTGTCGTAACTGCCGCCATCGCTCTGTTTGATTTTGTCACTGTATTGCAGCGCAGCACGCTCCGCTTCAATGGCAATTTGTGCCGCTTTGTCTGGATTCGGTTCATCCGGGTGGAACAGATCCAGATCCGGAATATCGGTCACCATCAGCTCTTTCGGTGCCGGACCGGCATACGGGTCTTCCGAGGTGTATTGAGCAATGTCCAGCGCCGCCAACACGGTTTGCTGAATCGCCTTTTCACTTAAATCAGAGGTAGATGCACTGCCTTTACGCTGACCACGGTACACCGTGATACCCAGCGCACCGTCACTGTTAAATTCCACGTTTTCCACTTCGCACATGCGAGTCGAAACACTTAAACCTGTGCTTTTGGTAATGGCAACTTCAGCGGCGTCAGCACCGGCTGAGGCCATGTCGAGCGCTTTTGCAACGGCCGCTTCAAGCTCGGTACGCTGCACAGCGACTTGCTGTCTTACATCCATATCTCATCCAACTATTGCGCTTTAATGTGGTTAGGATAACAAGAATTTCGCTTTCTCCCCACGATTCTTGCTAAAATAGCAGACATAAATAACTCATTAGTGAAGAAAATGGCTCGTAAGAATCAAAAAGCCCCTTGGGAAGACGAAGACGAAATCATCTGGGTAAGTAAGACCGAGATGAAGAACGATATGATTGTGCTGCAAAAACTGGGCGAAGAACTGGTTGAACTCAAGCCGTCTGTGCTGGCGAAATTCCCGCTACCCGATGACTTGGCAGCCGCGATCAAAGATGCGCAGCGTTTTAAAAACGAAGCACGTCGTCGTCAACTGCAATACATTGGCCGTCTGATGCGTAATATTGACCCAGAACCGCTACAGGCGGCGCTGGACAAACTGCGCAACAAGCACTCGCAAAATACTGCGGTGCTGCACAAGCTGGAACAGATGCGCGATCGCATCGTTGAGCAAGGTGATGACGCAATCGAAGATGTGATGACACTGTATCCGGATGCCGATCGTCAACGTCTGCGTCTGCTGGCACGTCAGGCGAAAAAAGAGAAACAAGGCGAGAAACCGCCAAAAGCTTCTCGCGAAATTTTCCAGATGCTGAAAACCCTCAACGACCAAGAGTTCTGAGTGTTTCTGCCTGGGGTAATAACGAAAAGGTTGGTCTATGCCAACCTTTTTTTCTTGCTTGTCATTGAGCAAATCTTCGAAAAACGCTTATTCACCTGCGCGAACAAATTCCACCAGTGGCGCGTAGCTGTGCTGCGCCGTCAATGCGGCAATCGGCTCCATACGCTGCACTTGGCCTTGGGCCATAAACGCAAAATGCGTGGCGATAGCACGGGCATCACTGATGTGGTGCGTCACCATCAACACGGTGATATTGCGCTCCGCTGCCAAGGTTTTTACCAGCGTTAACATTTCCTCACGCAGCAGCGGATCCAGTGCGGAAAACGGCTCATCCAGTAACCACACCGGATGCGGCTGAACAAAACAGCGGGCCAGTGCGACGCGCTGGCGTTGACCACCAGACAGTTGCTCCGGCAGACGATCGAGAAAATCCCCCACCCCAACCATGTTAGCAGCACGCACCACCTGTTCACGCTGCGCGGCACTCAGTTTGAGCCCCGGATGCAATCCCAAACTAATGTTGTCACGCACGCTCAGGTGCGCAAACAGATTGTGCTCTTGAAACAGCATCGAAAACGGACGCAGGTAAGGCGCTTTCCCTACCACCGACACAGCTTCACCATTGCTTTGCACGTGAATATCCCCGCTGTGCGGTTCAATAAAACCGGCCACCAAGCTGAGCAACGTCGACTTGCCCGCTCCGCTTGGTCCCATCAGTGCGACAATGCTGCCTTGCGCGACACTGAGGTCAAACACGAACCACTCATCCTGATATTCATAACGCACATTATCCAGCACTAACATGAACTTCTCCGCGATGATGTAGAAGACGAACGCACTCGAAACAGGCGTTCAATCAGATAAAACAGGCCAACACTCAGCACCAGCAACACCAGTGATACCACCGCCGCAGCCTGCATTTGATAGCTGCCCAGCAGTTGATAGAGATAGAGCGGCAGCGTGCGAAAATCTTGGCTGCCAAACAGCGCAATCGCACTCAAATCGCCCATCGACAATAGAAAACTGATGGTAAACGCATGCGCCAGCGGTTTGCGCAGTGCCCGCAGTTCAATCAAGCGCAGGCGCTGCCAGCCGCGCATGCCTAAACTGGCACACAAAAACTGATATTGCTGCGCCAGATGCAGCATCGGTTGGCTGAGCGTCTTGACCACATACGGCAACGCCATCAGGCCATTGACCGCGACCACAACCCAATATGCGAGGCTGAACACATCAGTCAGATTACGCAGCAGTAAGAACAATCCGGTACTGATCACCAGCCCCGGCGTCACCAGAATGATGGTGCCAATCAGCTCGAGTCCGTTTGCCCGGCGCGGGTGTGACTGCAAACGCCAGTGACGACTGGTGATGATGATCGCCGCCCCCGCCAGTAGCGCCAGCGAACTCGCCAGCACAGCGACCTGCAACGATGCGCCCATCGCACTCCAGAAATCGCCGCTGCTCAGCACACTGACGAACTTACCGTTGAGACCACTCAGTACCACCATCAGCAGCGGTGGAATGACCAGCAGCAGAGCAAGGCTGATCCATGCCCCATCCCACAAGCGGCTCCAGCGCGAATCACGCAGCCAGCGCTGCTCGGATAAACTGCCACTATTGACCGGCAACGGACGCGAAATGCGTTGAATCGACAGGGTCAGCAAACCACACAGCAACATCTGCCACAGTGCCAAGAGCGCGCCGGTTTGCAGATCGAAATCGAACTTGATCGCCTGGTAAATCGCCAGCTCAATCGTGGTCGATTTCGGCCCGCCCCCCAGTGCCATCACGGTGGCAAAACTGGTAAAACACAGCATAAACACCAAGCCAAACACATGCGGCAGTTGCTGACGCAGACGCGGCCACTCCACTGCGACAAATTTGTGCCATCCCGTCATACCGAGATGAGCGCACAGCTTATGCTGTTCAGCCGGAATGGTTTCCAGACTTTGCAGCAGCAAACGCGCGGCGTACGGCAGATTAAAAAACACATGAGCGAGCAAAATGCCGTTGAGACCATAGAGTGAAAACGGCAGTTTGAGCTGCCAGTGTTGCAGCCCGCTTGCCAGTAAACCACTGTTACCATAGATCGCCAGCAGGCCAAAAACCCCGACCAGCACCGGCAGCACCAGCGTCATGGCAAACAGTTTGAGCAGCAGTCCACGCCCGGGGAAACGGCGGCGGCTTAACGCGTGCGCCACAGGCACCGCCAGACCAACGCTGAGCAGCGTCGACAACAGGGCTTGATAAAAACTGAACCAGGTGACGTGGCGATAATAGGCATCGCCCCAGATCTGCCCCAGATTGAGATTCGGCGCTTGCCACAATAACGCGCTCAGCGCAGAAAGGACAAAGGCCGCGACAACTGCCGCGACCCCGATGCCAAGTTTAGGTGTATGACTTTGCATTAATGACTCAGAACGTCAGGGCGTTTTGCCATTCACGAATCCAGCCTTTGCGCTTCGCTGCCACCTCTTCTGCGCTGAACGACAGCGATTTGGCTGGCACACTCAAGGTCTCGAAACCTTTTGGCAGCGCCACGTCGGTCACCGGATACATCCAGTTGCCCGTTGGCATCAATGACTGGAACTCGTTGCTGAGCATAAATTGCAGAAACTCATCCGCCAACTTGTCGTTTGGCGACCCCTTCACTTTGGCCGCCACTTCGACCTGCATGTAATGACCTTCGGCAAAGTTCGCCGTTGCGTACTTGTCATCGTTTTCAGCAATCAGGTGATAAGCCGGCGATGTGGTGTAAGACAGCACCATGTCGGATTCGCCATCAAGGAACATCGAGTACGCTTCCGACCAGCCTTTGGTCACGGTCACGGTTTTGTTGGCCAGTTTCTGCCACGCCTGCGCGGCGTCATCGCCATACACCGACTTCATCCACAGCAACAAACCTTGGCCTGGCGTGGAGGTACGCGGATCCTGATAAATCACGCGCAAATCGTCGCGCTTTTCCACCAGCTCTTTCAGGCTGGTCGGCGGGTTGGTCAGTTTTTGCTTGTTGTATACAAAGGCAAAGTAGCCGTAATCGTACGGTACAAAGGTGTCATCACTCCAGCCGTTTGGCAGGTGCACCGCGTGCGTATCGGTGGTGTGTTTGGCCAACAAGCCTGTTTGTTTGGCTTCCACCATCAGGTTGTTGTCCAATCCCAGCACCACGTCGGCTTTGGTCTTGTTACCTTCCAGGCGCAAGCGGTTAAGAATCGACACGCCGTCATCGAGCGCAACGAAGTTGAGATCGCAGCCGCATTGAGCTTCAAAGGCTTTTTCTACAGCCGGGCCAGGGCCCCAATCCGCAGCAAAAGAGTCGTAGGTGTAGACGGTTAACGTCGGCGCCGCAAAGGTTGCAGAAGAAAACAGGGTTGCCATCGCAATGGCCGTCAGTTTGGTATTCAAGGCTCGCTCTCCTCATTGAGCGGCACAGGCTTGAGGGAGGATGTGATCAGTCCGTTAATCGGTTTCGCAAACCCAGCTCAATTCCTACGCCAGCATTATCTGGTTCAGGTGTATAACCGCAAAGTATTGTGCAGGGCACAACCTTTGTGACTAATGCGGGTCCCAAGCTAGGCTTGATCTCAGCGCCATTCACATGGTGAATGGTGGGCTCCCCGATGAGTGGTACGGATTGTAATTCTATTCGCGTAAAAAAGCGACTCACACGCGTTGGTCGTAACCCCAGCGCGCCACCAGTTTCTGTTCAATGCCGAGATGATCGAGAATGCGCGCCACCATAAAATCGACCAGATCGTCAATCGACTGGGGTTGATGATAAAAACCCGGTGCCGCCGGCATGATCGTCACGCCCATTTGCGACAGCTTGTGCATGTTTTCGAGGTGCAACGTCGAGAACGGCGTTTCGCGCACCACCAGCAACAACTGGCCACGCTCTTTCATCACCACATCGGCTGCACGTTCGATCAGATTGTCCGACATACCGTGGGCAATCGCCGCCACACTGCCGGCTGAGCACGGACAGACCACCATCTGCTTCGGCGCCGCAGAACCCGACGCCACCGGAGAAAACCAGTCTTCTTTACCGCACACCACCAGCTTGTCGGCGTCACACCCCAAATGGGCGACCAGTGCTTCTTTGGCCGCTTCCGGTCCGGCAGGGAGTTTGAGGCCGTGTTCCGTAGCGAGTACCACTCTCGCAGCTGATGAGATCAGCAGGTAGACGGTGTAGTCCGCCGCCAGCAGACATTGCAGCAGGCGCAGGCCATAAGGCGCGCCAGAGGCACCCGTCCAGGCCAACGTGATGGCTTTTTGTTGTTTTGTCATAGCGTTATCGCACGTTCACTGTTTAATCTTCACGCAGGCTGCTGCGCTTTGGCTTTGAGCGCCGCCAGCAGTTTGCCATGAATACCGTCAAACCCGCCGTTGCTCATCACCAGAATCTGATCGCCCGGCTTGGCTTCCTGGCAGATTTGCGCCACAAAGTCAGCCATATTGTCGCCCACATGAGCGGGCTGCGAACATTGCTGTGCCACATCTTGCACTGACCATGGAATATTAGCAGGCTGGAACAGATAGACCGAATCCGCTGCCGCCAATGATGCTGCCAAGGTTTCTTTGTGCACACCCAGTTTCATCGTCGCCGAACGAGGCTCCAGCACCGCAATGATTTTGCTGTCGCCGACCTTATTACGCAGTCCGCCTAATGTCAGTTCAATCGCCGTAGGATGATGGGCAAAATCGTCATACAACGTGACACCATTTTCTTCACCTTTCAGTTCCAGGCGGCGTTTGGTATTCACAAACAGTCCGAGCGCCTCACACGCCAGATCCGGCGTGACGCCGACATGGCGTGCCGCTGCGATGCTCATCAAGGCGTTATTGACGTTGTGGTCGCCGACCAAATCCCATTTTACGCTGCCGACACGTTCACCCTTGAGCAGCACATGGAACTCAGAGCCATCTTTACGGACTTTTTCCGCCTGCCAGTCGCCCTGCTCGCCAGTGAATTCGGTTTCACTCCAACATCCGCGGTGCAATACATCGGCTAAAGCGGCGTCTTGTTGCGGTGCCAAAATACGGCCATTGCCCGGCACGGTACGCACGAGATGGTGAAATTGGCGCTTAATCGCTTCCAGATCATCGAAGATATCTGCATGATCGAACTCAAGGTTATTCATCACCAAGGTGCGAGGATGGTAGTGAACGAACTTCGAACGCTTATCGAAAAAAGCACTGTCGTATTCGTCCGCTTCGACAACGAAAAACATGCTATCGCCCAAGCGCGCCGAAATGCCGAAATTGCCCAGCACCCCGCCGACCAGAAAGCCGGGTTGGTAGCCACAATGCTCTAACACCCATGCCAGCATGCTCGAAGTGGTAGTTTTTCCGTGCGTTCCCGAAACTGCCAGCACCCAACGATCATGCAAAAGAAAATCTTGCAGCCACTGCGGCCCTGAGGTGTAACGCAGGTTATGATTCAGCACATATTCCACGCAAGGGTTTCCACGACTCATTGCGTTGCCAACCACCACCAGGTCTGGCCTCGGCTCCAATTGTGCCGGGTCAAAACCTTCGATAATTTCGATGCCCTGAGCCTCCAACATAGTGCTCATTGGCGGGTAAACATTGGCGTCACTACCGGTCACTTTATGGCCCAATTGGCGAGCCAACATGGCGACACCACCCATGAACGTGCCACAAATTCCCAGAATATGAATGTGCATAAACCTAGCCTCATTACGACTGTTTTGTATTGCGCTCCATTATCCTGATTCGCATCGCAAAAGCGAGCGTCGCAAATCAGAGCAATGTAATTTCCAAAAAGTCGACAAACAAATTGAGATCTCCGTCTGTTACTTCATTACCCATAAAAAGATCTAACCCCTAAAATCCTCGCTAGGCGCGAGTGCAAATAAGTTCCCCCCAAAGAACCCGCCACCGCGCCGACATACTCCCCCAAAAAATTAGTGTTAAGGAAACAACATGTCTGAGATGCGCACCCTTGGTGAGTTCATTGTTGAGAAACAACATGACTTCCCCCATGCAAGTGGTGAACTATCCTCCCTTCTGGCATCGATTCGTCTTGCTGCGAAAATTGTTAACCGCGAAATCAACAAAGCGGGCCTGGCCGACATCACTGGCGCGTCTGGTAACGACAATATTCAAGGCGAAGAACAACAGAAGCTTGATGTTTACGCGAACGAAAAATTCAAATCCGCTCTCGAAGCGCGCGATCAAGTGTGTGGCGTGGCGAGTGAAGAAGAAGATGAAGCCGTCGCGTTCAACAAAGAACTGAACAAAAACGCCAAATACGTCGTGCTGATGGATCCGCTTGACGGCTCATCCAACATTGATGTGAACGTTTCAGTGGGCACCATTTTCTCTATCTACCGTCGCATCTCGCCGGTAGGCGGTCCACCGACTGCCGAGGACTTCCTGCAACCTGGCCACAAACAAGTAGCGGCGGGCTACGTCATTTACGGCTCTTCAACCATGCTGGTGTACACCACCGGCAACGGCGTGAACGGCTTTACTTACGATCCATCGATCGGTTCGTTCTGTCTGTCGCATGAAAACATGTGCATCCCGGAAAACGGTAAGATTTACTCGATAAACGAAGGCAACTACATTCGTTTCCCGACCGGCGTGAAAAAGTACATTAAGTACTGTCAGGAAAATGTGCCGGAAGATGGCCGTCCTTACACTTCACGTTACATCGGTTCCTTGGTGGCGGATTTCCATCGCAACCTGCTCAAAGGCGGTATCTACCTCTATCCGAGCACGCAGAGCCATCCGAACGGCAAACTGCGTCTGCTGTACGAATGCAACCCGATGGCATTCCTGATTGAGCAGGCTGGCGGCACCGCTTCTGACGGCGTCAACCGCATCATGGACATCAAACCGACCGAACTGCACCAGCGCGTACCGTTCTTCGTTGGTTCGAAGAACATGGTGGCGAAAGTGGAAGAGTTCCTCGAAGCCAACCCAGATTAAGTCAGATAGCGCCGCACTTGCGGCGCTGTTTTTTAGGGCTGATAAAATTCAGGCAGTTAGCGGCAAGCCGTGGCCAATTGTCGTGCTTAGACTTAGGTTTACTTGGGAATCAGGCAATTTGAGAGTAAACTCTCTGCTTTGCTGTGCGTTGATTTTTGCACCTCAGCTAATCTTGAATAATAATAAGTCTCGATTTTTTGAAGTCCGGCTAACGAAAAAGGAAACCTTAATGAGCTTAAACAATGTGCCAGCGGGCAAATCGCTTCCTGATGACATCTACGTTGTAATCGAAATTCCAGCGAACGCTGATCCGATCAAATACGAAGTAGACAAAGAGTCTGGCGCTGTGTTCGTAGACCGTTTCATGTCTGCTCCGATGTTCTACCCATGTAACTACGGTTACGTGAACCACACTCTGTCTCTGGACGGTGACCCGGTAGACGTACTTGTCCCAACTCCATACCCGCTTATCCCGGGTTCAGTTATTCGCTGCCGTCCGGTTGGCGTTCTGAAAATGACTGATGAGTCTGGTGAAGACGCGAAAGTTGTTGCGGTACCGCACTCTAAACTGTCTAAAGAGTACGACCACATTCAGGACGTAAACGACCTGCCAGAGCTTCTGAAAGCACAAATCACTCACTTCTTCGAGCGCTACAAAGAGCTTGAATCAGGCAAGTGGGTTAAAGTAGATGGTTGGGAAGACGCAGCTTCAGCTCGCGCTGAAATCCTGACTTCTTACGAGCGTGCTCAGCAAAAATAAGCGCTAAGCAACGTGAAAAAAGCCAGCACGATGCTGGCTTTTTTTGTGGCTTAAATCCGTTGACACCAGTCACCGGAATCAATGATGGAATCGAGTCGGCTGGCATCCTGATAGATGTATATCCAGGCGGTGCCATAGGGGGTTTCAATCGTTTCACGTCGGTACTCCACTGGTACATCTTCCAGAATGTCCAGCTTCGCCAGCGTCTCCTCATCAACCCGATACACTTCACCATGAATCGACTGATGACCGGCGACTAAGCCCGGATACGGCCCCAAGTCGTGCAGCGCATATTCTGGCTGCGTATCAAACCGTCCGAGTTGTTCACTGTCGGTCAGATAGTTGTGATTGCTTTCGCCCTGACGCAACGTGCCATAAACAAATACCAGATGCTGCACACTCTTCTCCCTGTTTGCATTCGGCTCATTTTCGGCCGCCAACGCGTTAGTCAAACTCAAACCGGTACAGCAGATCGACAGCACTGTCGAGACCTGAAACCGCCTCAAGATACAGATCTTTCATCAATCGGTAGCGAACCGTAAACTCGCCAACCGAGTTAAAAATACCCACACCGTACTTCACTTGCAAGCCTGGCAGAATGTAACCACTTACGGTGACCTGTGAGTCATCGCCCGAGCCGGCGGTATCAAGCTGCAAATCCTGCACGCCCAGCTCTTCGCCAATCTGGCCAACCACTTTACCGCTTTTCGCCAGACTCAGACCAATCAGGGTCGTGGTCATCGCGTTGCCACCCGTTTCACCATCAATGTCCTGACCGCGCAGCAAGTAAGACAGCGCGTTGGCCTGCGGCATGCTCGGGTCGGAGAAAATCGACACCGTCGGTTCATCGGCCGGTCCCGTCACCTGCACCCCGGCAACCACATCGTCCTGAGTGTTGTCCGGGTTACGAATCGCTTTGATCGACACGTATGGCTGATCCACCGGGCCATTCATCAGAATCTTACCCTCCTGAATGATCAAGTCCTGACCAAACGAGCGGTACTGACCATCTTGAATATTCACCTCACCGGTCACAAATGGCCCCTGGTCTTTCTGGCTGACCTGCAAACGTCCCACCAGACCACCTTCCAAACCAAACGCACTCAGTTTGAAGTCATTCCCAATCACGATGCTGACGTTGGTTTCGACGTTAAACGGTATGCTACTCTGCTCTGAAATCGGCTGCAGATCCGCATTCACCAGCACCTGATCTTTCGAGACACTGATCGCGCTCGGCGGCAGTTCTTCGACCACAACCCGTCCCCACGGCAGCGCTATCGAACCGTCGATTTTCGCCAGTTTCGGCTGCATGGCCAGCGTCAGATCGGGCACCACTTTCATTTTCACCATCGGCGGCAGATCCACCAGCAAAGACTCCGCTCCGACATGGGCATTGACCCGCCAGTCATCGAGTTGCTGCCAGTTGGCATCACCAGTCACGTTGAGTTTGCCATCGGTGGTTTCAATGCCCGCGTCCAACGTCGCCTGATAGCCGTTGAAGTTGACGGCCAGCGTGCCAGCGTTGATTTCCACCGGCGCAATGTCACCGCGCACCTGCATATCGCTGACACTAAAACGGCCATTGACCTGTGGATGCAACATCGCGCCGCTGAAAGTCACATCGGTTTCAATGTTGGATTTCACTTCGCTGTATTCGCCAATCAGCGGTGCGAGAAAATCAATGTTGAACGTAGTGAGCTTAAGCGCGCCCTGCATCTGCTTGTCTTCAGCGATGACATTCGGAATCGTCAGCTTGCCGCTGACATCGCCGTTGTCCGTCACATCCACCTGCCAGTCGACCTGCAGGCGGTTTTTCACCAGCATCGCGTTGAGCTCAATCTTGTCCCAGCCGAGTTTGAGTGTCTGTTCCAGTTTCTGTTCCACATTGCCTTCAGGCATGCGAATTTTTGCCTTCACCTGCGGCGGTTGATCCGGTGACCACTTGGCCCACACGTCAGCATCCACAGAACCCCGCAGCAATGTTTCAGGTGGTAAGAAAGCTTTCACCTGAGCAAAGTCAAACTGATTGACCGACAGCTGCGCTTCGCCACTTGCACCGACGGTAGCCGGCTTATCCAGACACAGGGACGAACCCGCCTGGCGCCAGCAGTGAGCGGCGATCGTTGCATTCTGCTGGTCAATATCGGCTTTGATCTCGGTTGCGTGATTGAGCTCCCACACGCCCTGTTGAGACTCAATCCGCGCACGCTCTAAACGCCCGTCCCAGATCATCGCGGGTTTCTCCAACAAGCTCCCCGTCACCGCAAGCTGAGTCGAGACTAAATCGGAGTCTACGTCGAGCGTCAGCTCATGCTGCGCCTGCGTGCCACGCGCAACCAGATTCACCGTGCGCACCACCTGATCCTGATACTCCATTCCTTGTACACGCAGACTGATATCCGCCTGCGGCGTTGGCATCGGCACCACACTGCCACTCAGAGTCACGTGTTTTACCTTTGCTTCTTGCTGCCAGGCGAGGCGGTCAGCATCAAGCGCCAGCTTCACTTTCGGCTCTTTAAGCGGCCCCAGCAACGTCACATCGCCAATCACCTTGCCTGTTAAATCCGGCACACTTTTGGCTAAATCCGGCAGATCGAGAGACAATCCTAAACGCCATGTTTTGTCCAACTGGCCCTGCGCCGTGACTTTGTTCGGCCCGTGCGCCAGTGTCAGTCCGGGAGTAGAAAATTTGAAATCACTTGTTCCGCTGACATCCGACGCACTGAGCGTGCCGTTAATGTCCAGCGGGTAGTCACGCACCATGCCATGAATCGCCAGAGTCGGCAGTTCAACTTGCCAGCCCCCTTGCTTGGTCAGTTGGCCTGAGGTCGCCACATCGCCGCTGACGACGCCTTCGGCTTGCGGCCATTGCAGTCCGGGCTGAATTTGCTTGAGGTTCAGTGAAGCCTGCCATTTGACCAATGCACTCCAGTCGGCACTGGCCTGCCCTTGAATATCCCCGCCCAGAGTATGAACCTTCAGTTCATTGAGCGAAATGCGTTGCAGATTCCCTTCACCTTGCAGAGCGACATCCACTTCTGGCACCGCATTGCCCTTCAGATGGCTTTGCAGCTCAAGCTGATAGCCTTGCAGCGATCCTTTGGCGGCGATACGCGGCGCTTCAACAAAATACTCGCCCTTTTCCACCAGCGGCCACTGCGCTTTGAGTGAGTCGATGGTGACATCAAACGGAAACTCTCTGTTCAGCGGCTGCAGTTTGGCATTCAATTGAGCTTCAGCGCGGCCTGCCAGCTGAGCTTTCAAGGCCAGATTGGCGACGCTGCCACTGGCGTTGAGCGTCAGCGTCTGCCCTTTGGCTTCTGCCAGTTTCGCGGTGGCATCGAGAGCGAGCGACAACGGATAATCGCCGCTCAGCGTGATTTGCGTATTGAGCTTGGCGTTCACTTGCGGCATGTCGAGTTCCAGCGTATCAACACTCACTTGTGACTGATAGGCGCTAGCTTTGAGCCCCAAATGATGAATCTGAACCGGCGTCTCTTGCACCAGCGTGAAGTCACGCAGATCAAAGCGGTTCAGTTCGACGCGCAGCGGAATGATCACCTCTGGCAACACGATATCCTGAGTCGGTTCATTGGCGGCTGGCGGCGCAGCGGAGGTTGGTGTCTCAGCGGCCGGGGCCAGTGCCACGCGCACGCCCTGCCAGTCGGTCTGGCCGATTCTCAGACGATTGCTCTGAAAGGTCGCGCTGGTCGCGAAATGTTGCCAGTCAAGCTGGTGACCCAGTACATTGAGATGAATATCATCCAGCACCAAACGACCCAGTTTGATCGGCACCGGCGTCGATAGATTGGTCAGCGGCTCAGACGGTGCGCTTGGCGCCTCGTCACTGGAAGCGGGCAGCGAAGGCAGATTGAGATGCAGGCCGCGAATGGCGACTTCATTGACACACAACACCGGATCCAGCAGGCAGCTGGCTTTTACTGCCAGCGTCAGACTGTCGACCTCGGTGTCGATGTTGAGCTCAGCATCGTTGAAGCGAACCTGCTGCAGAGTAAAACGAGGAAACAGCGCGCCCTGCGTGGCGCCAACGGACAGTTGAGGCAGCGCTTTTTGCGCCCCCCACACCACCAGATTCAAGCCTTGGTTGGTAAACAGCAATCCGGCAATCGCCAGCGTCAGAATGATGGTCAGAGCAACCAGAGCTGCGGTGAACCATTTGGTCCATTTGATCGCGCGCCTGATCATAATTCCGGCCCCAGCGTGAAGTGGATCTTGAAGCGGCTACCCGGATCTGAGTCTAACCCCCAGGCAAAGTCGAGTCGGATCGGGCCGACTGGCGAGATCCAGCGAATACCAAAACCGGTACCGGTTTTCCAATCCGGTGTATCGTTAAATGCATCACCGTAATCGACAAACAGCGCTCCCCACCAGTTCCCCGTCAGACGGTACTGATACTCCAGCGAGCTGGTGGCGATGTATTTCGCACCGGTCAACGAACCACTTTCATCGCGTGGTGAAATCGATTCATAGCCGTAACCACGCAGGTTATTGTCGCCACCAGCAAAGAAACGCAACGATGGCGGCAACTTATCGAAATCTTCGGCAAAGTTCGCACCGCCATCCAGACGAATCAGACCGCGGTGGTTATTTCCGAGGCTGCGCAACCAGGAAGTGCCCGCCTGTACCCGTGTCACTCGAGTATCCGAGATAAAAGCCGGGTCGCCATATTCCAGCGTCATGGTTTGTTTGTCGCCCCAAGTGAGCAGCGAACCGTTCATGCGCGAACGGGTGCGGGTATAGGTCACACCGGGTAAGACGAATTGAGCCGCATCGTCCTGTATACCCTGCTCATAGTCTTCAATCAGATAGCGAACAAATACGGTACGGTGCCAGCCGTTATCCAGCAACCAGTGACGTTCCAGTGCCAAGTTGGATTCGATACTTTTCGTATCACGATTATCGACGTGCTTCATCCCGTACTGAATGCGATAGTACTCATGCAATACGTCTTCGAGCGGAATCTTGTAGCCAGCGGTAATGCTCTGCTCTGGTGCGGAAATCGAAAAGCTGCTGTCAAAACTGTGGCCGCGTTCATTTACCCACGGTTTTTTCCACTTGAGTGAGCCACGCACCCCGACGTCGGTCGAATAACCGATACCCGTTTCGAGCTGGTTACGCGATTGCGGTGCCAATGAAACATTCATCGGCAGCTCGCGGCCATTGGTCAACTGGCTGAGATCGGGTTCAACCAACACCGACGAGAACCAATCGGTATTAGAGAGGTTCTGGTTATACAGCCCCACCTGTGACACCAGATACGGGTCACCCTGTTTGAACGGTTGTAGCGAGCGCACACGGTTTTCGTAGATCTGGCTGCCGGTAATCGTGCTGGCACCAAAGTGATAGCGAATGCCACTGGCATAATGCAGACGCACAAACGCTTCATTGAGCTCTGGCGCGACTTCAAGTTTGCTGACGATATACTCGCCATCAAAATAGCCTTTTTGCAGCGCCAAGTTGCGCAGACCCGATTTCAAGCTGTCGTACTGACCATGATTGAGCGGCTCACCAACCGTCAGACCGCTGCGGCGAATCAGGCGCTGAAAGTCTTTGTCGCTCTCCGCTTCGCCTGTGATCACGATGTCCACCAGCTTAAGACGCACCACTTCCCCCGGCTCCACCGTCAGGGTCATCGCCTGATTAGGTTTGGTGACATCAAAGTCAAATTGCGGGTGGTAGTAGCCCAGTGCATTGAGCGCCTCGGTGATGGTTTTCTCCAGACGCGACTGAAAGCGCAACTGAGTGGAGTAGTCGCTCTTGGGTATAGAAGAGAGATAAGCATCGACATTGTCTTTCAGCCCGCCTTCCAGCCCTTTAATGGTTAAATCCACGTCGGCGAAAGAAGCAGCAGAAAAGCATAAAGCCGAGATTAGCACTGGTAATGGGGTTCGTCTCATGCTTAATTATTGGCGTTATACAGCAGTTAAGATTTAGCTAGTTGAGAATCATACCGTCAATATGCAATTTAGTCTGTATGAAAACAGTCAATTATCCGGTCTCTCTGTTCATGGTCACACAGTCAGCGAATTAAAAAGGAAATATCATGTTAGACAAACAAGTGATGGTCACCGCTGAAACGGCATTACCAGGACGCTCGACTCCTATGAGTGTAGAAGACACTCACTTCGTCAATCAAACCAGTCTTTCGGCAGCACCCGCGGCGGGTCAGGAAGAAATTCTGATCGGCATGGGCTGTTTCTGGGGCGCAGAACGCCTGTTCTGGCAGCTGGATGGCGTAGTCTCAACGTCGGTTGGTTACGCAGGCGGCTACACGCCAAACCCGACTTACGAAGAAGTGTGTACCGGACGCACTGGCCATACCGAAGTGGTACGCGTCATCTACAACCCAAGTGTACTGTCACTGAACGCCCTGCTGCACGCATTCTGGGAACGCCATGACCCGACGCAAGGCATGCGTCAGGGGAACGATTTGGGTACTCAGTATCGCTCCGCGATTTACACCTACAGCGACGAGCAGCAGGCCATTGCCGAGCAGAGCAAAGCCGATTATCAGGCGCTGCTGGAAGAGCACCAACGCGACCTGATCACCACTGAGATTCTGCCAGCGGGTCCTTACTACTTCGCGGAAACCTACCACCAGCAATATCTGGCGAAAAATCCACAAGGCTATTGCGGCTTAGGCGGCACTGGTGTGTGCTTCCCGCCGAGCCTGGCGTAAACCGCTCTGATGCTTCAGGTTGCCGGAACCCACATTCCTGTAACCTGAATTTTTCGCAACCTCATTTTCTGTGCTATACCTTTGGGTGCTCAACCAAAGGAACAAAAACAATGAAAAATAAAACACTTATCGCCTTAATGCTGGCGTGCTCTCCAACCCTCGCTCTCGCTCACAACATTCAGCTCGGCCAATCGGTGCCGAATGTCGAAGTCGACAGTTACGGGGAAGTTGTTCTGCAAAACAAAGATACCACCTTCCAACCCTGGAACAGTGCTCAGATGCCGGGCAAAGTTCGCATCATTCAGGCGATTGCCGGGCGGAGCAGTGCGAAAGAGATGAACGCCGCGCTGATGGCCGCCATCACTGCCGCGCACTTTCCAGAAGAGCAGTACCAAACCACCTCGATCATCAACCAGGATGATGCAATTTGGGGAACCGGTTCATTCGTGAAATCGTCCGCGCAGGACAGCAAGAAAGAGTTCCCATGGTCCTCTATCGTGCTGGATAAAGCCGGAAAAGTTGCGAAAAGCTGGGATCTTCAGGAAGAATCCTCGGCAATTATCGTTCAGGATAAAGCGGGGAAAGTGCTGTTTGTTAAAGAAGGTTCACTCAGCGAACCGGAAATCGAACAAGTACTTGGCTTGGTGAAACAGAGCCTGTAATTCTCATGCCGTGAGGAGAAATCTCTGCTCACGGCACAATCCGTACTTGCCTCTACGTCTAATTGTTATACTATAACAATTCTTTTTTCATCCAGTGGATTCACCATGAACCATAGCCTGCACAGTCTGCGACTGCATGCTCGGGTAGTCACCTTAATGGCTATCCTGCTGACGCTATGGCTCAATTTTGCTTACGTCGAACATCAACTGGATATCACGCCATCGCATCACACGCAGCATCATTGTCAGCTATTTTCCGGTGCCCATCACGGCCTTGCCGCTACACTGCCAGAACTGCCGGTGTGGATCGAACACGATTATCTGCAGCCCGTCGCGGCCACGCTGAACATTACTCGGCTCTATCTGGCCTATCTGGCCCGCTCACCGCCTACTCTGTAAATCACTGCTATTCCCGCGTGCTGTGCGCGCCTATTACCTATTTCAGTATTTATGGAGTCAAACAATGTTTACTAAACCTGTGCTGGCACTCAGCATTTCTGCCGCTCTGTGTGGCAGCGCTTTCGCTCAAGAAGAATTTCGCCAACACGAAGCCCATGTCCATGGCCATGTCGAACTCAATATCGCTCAGGATGGTCAGGATCTTTTGATTGAAATCACCGCGCCTGGCGCTGACGTGGTGGGTTTTGAACACGCACCGCAAACAGATGAGCAGACACAACGCCTCAATCAGGCGCTGGAAAACCTCAACAACGCCGAGGCGATTTTCACCCTGAGTGACGGTGCGCGTTGCCATCTGGAAACGGCCAACGTCAAGCATACATTGGGTGGGGCGGACGACCACGACCACGACCACGACCACGACCACGACCACGACCAGCATGATGATCATGACCACGAGCAACATCAAGGCCATGATGACCATGAACACCACGATGATCATGAACAGGCGCATGAAGGTCATGAGCATCACGATGAGCACCAGCACGGTTCGTTCACAGTACAATATCAGTACCATTGCGATCAGATTACTGAGCTGAAGCAAATCGATAGTCACTGGTTTGATTTGTTCCCGAACACCCAGGAAATGGACGTGAATCTGCTGACCGACAGCGTACAGACGGCGACGGAACTGCGTCCGGGTCAGGCTCGAATTTCACTGTAATGGACCTCTCGGGTAAGTACTTACTTACCCGAGACTATTTTGCAAGGAACTGTGATGAGTGAACTCCATCTCTATTCGGCCAAGCAGGTGATCGAACTCAATCAGGTCACTTTTCGCTGGCCAGACAGCGACAGCCCGACATTAGATATCGAACAGCTGAGTGTCGCAGCCAAAGAGCATCTGTTTATCAAAGGCCCAAGCGGGTGCGGTAAATCCACCCTGCTCAGCTTGCTGACCGGCATCAATACCGCCAGCAGCGGCGAAGTGCGCCTGCTCGGACAGGATTTGAGTCAGCTAAAAGCCAGCGCCCGCGATCGCTTTCGCGCCGATCATATTGGCTATATCTTTCAGCAATTTAATCTGTTGCCTTATCTGTCAGTGATCGACAACGTTATTCTGCCGTGCCAGTTCTCGGCCCTGCGCCGCAGCAAAGTCAACGAGCCTTTAACTGAGCGGGCCAAAGCACTGCTGACGCGTCTACACTTGCCGCAAGCTCTGCTGGAAAAACCAGTTGTAGAACTGAGTATCGGCCAACAGCAGCGCGTGGCCGCCGCGCGCGCCTTGATTGGCGAGCCCCATCTCATCATCGCCGATGAACCGACTTCGTCACTCGATTACGACAATCGCAGCGCTTTCATTGAATTGCTGCTGGAAGAGGCAAACCGTGTCGGCTCTACCTTGGTGTTTGTCAGCCATGACCCGACACTGGAAAGCTTGTTCAGCCGCAGTGTTCACTTACCTACTCTCAACCGTGCGCGAGGGATGTTATGAGCGTCACCGTCAAACTGGCCTGGAAAAGCCTGCTCAACCGCAAGACGACCGCGCTGCTGACGGTTCTGACCGTCGCCATTTCCGTTATTCTGCTGCTGGGTGTAGAACGCATTCGTACTCAGGCCAAAAGCAGTTTTGCCAACACCATATCGGGTACCGACCTGATCGTGGGTGGCCGCAGCGGACAAGTCAATCTGCTGCTCTACTCGGTCTTTCGCATTGGTAATGCCACCAACAATATCGACTGGAAAAGCTATCAGGAGTTCAGTACTCATCCGGCCGTGAAATGGGCGATTCCGATATCACTGGGCGACTCGCACAAAGGCTTCCGTGTGATGGGGACCAACCATAGTTACTTTGAACACTATCGCTATGGGAGTAAGCAACCACTTACTTTCTCTCAAGGTCGCGAGTTCAACGGTTTGTTTGAGACCGTGCTGGGCGCCGATGTTGCCCGTCAATTGGGTTACCACATTGGCAGCCAAATCATTATTGCTCATGGTATCAGTGACGTCGGTTTTGCCCGTCATGACAATCTGCCCTTTACCGTGGTGGGTATTCTGGCGCCAACGGGTACCCCGGTTGACAAAACCGTTCATGTTTCGCTTGGTGCCATTGAAGCGATTCACGTTGGCTGGGAGTCCGGAGCGCATCTGGGAAATACTCCGGATGCCACTCAGCTAGAGCAGCGTCAGTTCGAACCCAAGCAGATCACCGCGATGATGATTGGTCTCAAATCCAAAATTCAGACATTTGCACTGCAACGCCAGATCAATGAGTATCGCAAAGAGCCGCTCAGTGCCATTATGCCGGGGGTCGCGCTGCATGAATTATGGGGCATGATGTCGGTGGCAGAACAGGCGCTGATGGCGGTCTCAGTATTTGTGGTGGTCGCCGGGCTGCTCGGCATGCTCAGCAGCCTGCTTACCAGCTTGCAGGAGCGCCGACGGGAAATGTCGATTCTGCGTGCCATGGGTGCCCGGCCACAGCATGTATTCGCGCTGTTGGTGAGTGAAGCCAGTGTACTGACATTCTCAGGCATCGTGCTCGGGCTGGCAGGACTCTATGCCCTGCTGGCGATCGCCGCACCATTGATTGAAAGTCAGTATGGCATCCGTCTGCAGCTGGAATCGCTGTCCGGTTATGAGTGGCAGCTACTCGGCTATGTGCAAGCGGCTGGCATCGTGATTGGCTTTATTCCCGCGCTGCGCGCCTATCGCCAGTCGCTCAGCGACGGCATGACGATTCGACTGTAAACAACCTGAATAACTGGGGAAAGAGATGAAAAAATGGCTGGCGAGCGCCGCCCTGATGCTAATGACTGTCGTCGCGGCACCGGCATTTAGCAGTGATGAAGTCTTGAAACTGGACTGGATCGATTTGATTCCGGAAAACGAACGCAATCTGTTTGATCAGCAGGGCATGCCGATGCCGGATCACAACGGCAGCGCACCAGCCAAGCAATCCAAAATCGGCCATGTGCGTTCTGAACTTAATGGCAGCACGGTAAAAATTCCCGGCTTTGTGATCCCATTGGAAGGGGATGAAAATACCGTCACGGAATTTTTATTGGTGCCGTATTTTGGTGCCTGCATTCATGTGCCACCACCGCCACCGAATCAGATTATTTACGTGAAATTCCCGAAAGGTGCGCCAGTGCAGGAGCTATGGGATGTGGTGTACGTGATTGGGACGCTCAAGACGGAATCGGTCAGTTTGGATCTGGCGGAAACAGGTTATGTGATTGAAGGCAGTGAGATCGCCGAATACGACGATATGTAAATCGTGTTAACAATCAAGTAACCTATTGATTGTGCTGTCTAAACGATGTACTTGGAGAGATACGTCAGTACTCCCAGATAAACAACGAATAGTAGAGCAATCGATAGGTGCTTGCGCAGCTTTATATCCTTCCCGTATTTCATTGGCACCCCCACAAACAGCGGTAACAATTTTAACAAATTATTATCATTTGGCATAGCGCAAATTTGTGCGCTGCAACCAAGAGTTTCGCTGGAGGCAACACGGCAGACAGGGTACATTTTAAACCATGTCAGAAAAGCATAACTGCTGGTAAAACATGGCCGAATCGAAACAACCTGTAGTGATTGATCACGAGCCGACTTCCGGTTCATCGCAGGAAAGAAAATCCAATTACGTCAAAGACAGCGCCAACCGCATTTTTAGTATCGCGCAGCAGCATGGTGTTGATGCTCTGCTGCTGAGTGAAGCTCCGAAGAAAACCCCGCTCGACCGCGCGTTGAAGCGCGAGCGTGATCGTAAAGAGCAGCGTCAGAAGAATCTGGAGCAGATTGTGCGTCTTGCCCATGTCTCATGTCGCAATGAGACGGCCGGTGATCCAGATCAGGACTGGCTGTACCGCTTTTTCGACATGGCACAGGACATTCACAACTCGTCCATGCAGCGCTTGTGGGCTCAGGTACTCAAACGTGAAGTGACCAACCCGGGCTTTACCTCGATGAAAGCGCTAAAAGTACTGCAGGACATGACGCCCAAAGAAGCACAGATTCTGCAACGCGCAGCGGGGCTGGCTTGCAGTTTTGGCAGTGACCAGAGCCTGAAACTGCTGTTCGGACTGAAGATTCAAAACAGCTTGTTCAGTTTTGGCAAGCGGGCGGTGACCAACACCCTGAATATCGGCAGCCACCAGATGCCCTACTCCAACTTACTGGTGTTGATTGAGCTTGGTCTGCTGCATGCCACCGAACTGGAATCCGGCGAAATTGAACTCGACCCGCCACTGACGCTGAGCTATCAGGGCAAGCATTTATCGCTCAACGCCAACTCGCGCGGCGTGCGTCTGCTCTACTACCGCTTCTCCCCTACCGGCAATGAACTGTGTCGCCTGCTCGGCAACAAGCCCAATATGGGCTACTACGATCAACTGGTGGCACTGCTGAGCCAGAAATTTACCGTGCACACCGAAGCCAGTGCGTCGACGATTCACCACACGGTGTAATGGCAAACCGCAGAGACAAAAAAGTCAGGCTTAGCCTGACTTTTTGTTTATCGCTTTCAGTCCATGGATTTACTGAGCAATGATGCCGCGCGCGTTCAGCTCAGCCACACACTGCGCCACCAGCTCATCAATGCTGGCATCGCCGGCAGGCAGGTCGATTTCCGGATTGAGCGGCGCTTCATACGCAGAATCAATCCCGGTAAAATTGGCGATCTCACCGGCACGAGCTTTCTTGTACAGCCCTTTCGGGTCACGCTGCTCGCACACTTCCAGTGACGTATTGACGAACACTTCGATGAACTCTCCCTGCGGCAACAAGTCACGCACCAACTGACGCTCTGCGCGGTGCGGCGAGATAAATGCCGTCAGCACAATCAGGCCTGCATCGGCCATCAGTTTGGCCAGTTCACCAATACGGCGAATATTTTCACGGCGATCCTGCTCAGAAAAACCCAAATCACTACACAGGCCGTGACGCACATTGTCGCCATCCAGCAGATAGGTGTGATAACCCAGCGTCGCCAGACGGCTTTCCAGCGCGCCAGCCACAGTTGACTTGCCCGCACCAGACAGGCCAGTAAACCAGAGTACCGCTGGTTTCTGCTTTTTCAGCTCAGCGCGAAAGTGTTTATCAACCGAGTGTTGATGCCACACGATGTTGTCGTCTTTCACATTCGATGCGGTGCTCATATGTCATCCTTTTGCACAGATTTTAAAAATTAAAACGGAAAAAATACCGGGATCAGCGTCAACACCAACGTTGAGTAAACCAGCGAAATCGGAATGCCGACTCGCACATAATCACTCAGTTTGTAATTGCCCACGCTGTACACCAACAGATTGGTCTGATAACCGTAGGGCGAGATAAAACTCGCGCTGGCGCCAAACAGCACCGCCATGATGAACGGCATCGGATCCACGCCATAGCCCACAGCCATGCTGTAGCCAATCGGAAATGCCAGCGCCGCCGCCGCGTTGTTGGTAATGAGTTCCGTCAGTACCAGAGTGACCAGATAGGTCGCCACCAGCGCGCCGAAGACACCCCAGCCATTAAAGGCCTGAATAAACATTTGGCCCATGCGCTCGGATAAGCCGGACGAAATCATCAACTGCGCAATCGACAACGCCGAGCCGACGATCACCACGATGTCGACCGGGAAACGGCGACGTAGCTCACTGATTTGCACAATGCCAAACACAAACAGCAGCAGCAGATACGCCAATAGCCCTTTGATGATCGGCACAAACCCCAGTAGCGACGCGCCAATCACAGCGGCAAACCCCACCAGCACCAGAGTGGATTTACTGGTATCAAGTTTGGCGCTGGAATCCAGATCGTTGATCAGCACGAACTCGCGGCTGTTGGCACGGCGCTGCGCATCAAAGCGTTTGCCCGGCACCAACACCAATGTGTCACCTGCGGTCAGCGTAATATTGCCCAGCCCGCCTTCCAGCCGTTCATGCCCACGACGTATCGCCACCACCACCGCATCAAAACGGTCGCGAAAACGGCTCGATTTGAGGGTTTTGTTGCAGAAGCTTGCCGAGGAGCTAACAACCACTTCAACGAAGTTCTGGCCGTTAAGGTGATGCTGACCAAACAGCGTCAGACCCTGAATTTCCTGCAGCGTCGAGACACTTTCCACATCGCCACAGAACAGCAGACGATCGCGCGCCTGCAATACGAAATCCGGACCGACCGACGGTACGCTTTCACCATCGCGAATCACTTCGGCGAGAAACAGCTTACGCAATGCGCGCAGGTTGTTTTCGGCGATACTGTGTCCGACCAACGGCGAGCCCGGCTCGACAATCGCTTCAAGGAAATACGGCAGATCGTCCTGATTCTGTTCATCGTAACTGGGCAGCAGATAGCTCAGCGGGATCAAAATGATCACCCCGCCCACCAGCACCGCCAGACCGATCATCGAGGGCGCGAAAAAGTTGAGGCTTGGCAGGCCGGCATCTTCGACAAAGCTGTTGATGATCAGATTGGTTGAGGTGCCGATCAACGTCAGCGTGCCTCCAAAGATCGCGGTGTACGACAGCGGGATCAATAACTTCGACGGCGCATGCTGTTGATTGCGTTTGATCGCGCCAATCAGCGACACCACCACCGCGGTGTTATTCGTGAATGACGAGAGAAACGCGGTCGACAAGCCCAGTTTGGCCACCACGGTGCCCAAGTTGCCTTCTGAAATATTGCGGCTCACCCAGCTGACCAAACGTGTTTTTTCCAACGCGCTGGAGGCTAAGATCAACAAAACCAGAGTCAGCAGAGACGTGTTGGTGAAGTTCGACGCCAGCGCGTTCACATCCATCATGCCGGACATAAACGCCACAAACGCCGCGCCGGCAAAAATGAAACTCGGCTTAATTCGCGTGACCAGCAGACAGGTCACGATGCCCAGCAGAATCGCCAGTACCAGCCCTTGTTCCCACATAACACATCCCTCAACACGAGGGTGGTTACCCACCCTCCATCACTTATTACTTAAGCAATTGACTCAGATCCTTGGCATCCCAGTGTGGGAAGTGCTTACGGATCAGCGCGTTGAGTTCAACTTCAAACGCAGAGAATTGACCTTCGGCTTGTGCCACGCTTTGCAGACTGTCACGCACCAGGCCTGCGCCAACGGTGACGTTGGTCAGACGGTCGATGATGATGAAACCACCGGTGTCTGCGCAGTCGAGATATTTGTCCAGTGCGACAGACTGATTGAACGTCCACTCACACAGACCAATGCCGTTCAGTGGCAGTTCTGCTGCCTGATAAGTCGACAGATTGTTGATGTCGTATTGGTGACGAATCGCTGAAACCTGACCGACCGTCTTCTTACCGGCGATCTTCACATCGTAATCACGGCCCGGTTGAAGCGGTTGCTCCGTCATCCACACCACATCGGCCAGCAGATGATTGGTACTTTCAACCTGATCCTGCTCCTGCACAATCAGATCGCCTCGGCTGATGTCAATTTCATCCGCCAGCGTCAGCGTCACCGCCAGACCAGCGCGCGCTTGTTGCAGATCGCCATCAAACGTCACGATGCGAGCGACTGTGGAGGTTTTGCCTGACGGCAGTGCTTTGATCTTGTCGCCCACTTTGACTGAACCCGACGAGATCGTGCCAGCAAAGCCGCGGAAATCGAGGTTTGGACGGTTAACGTACTGCACCGGGAAACGGAACTCGCCGCTGCCTTTTTCCTGATCAACATCGACGGTTTCCAGCAATTCGAGCAGTGACGGACCTTGATACCAGTCCATGTGCGCGCTTTTATCTACCACGTTGTCGCCTTCCAGCGCCGACAGCGGAATGATCTGAATGTCGATATCACCGTGCAGGTGTTTAGAAAACTCAAGGTACTCGGCACGAATCTCTTCAAAACGCGCTTGCGAGTATTCAACCAGGTCCATCTTGTTGACCGCTACCACGAAGTGTTTCAGCCCCAGCAAGTTCGAGATGAACGAGTGACGACGCGTTTGATCCAGCACGCCTTTGCGCGCATCAATCAGGATCACCGCCAGATCACAAGTCGAGGCACCCGTCGCCATGTTACGGGTGTACTGTTCGTGTCCCGGCGTATCGGCAATGATGAATTTGCGCTTCTGCGTCGAGAAGTAACGGTACGCAACATCAATGGTGATGCCCTGTTCGCGTTCAGCTTGCAGGCCATCGACCAGCAGCGCTAAGTCCGGGCGCTCACCCGTGGTACCGACACGTTGGCTGTCGGAATGCACCGCGGCCAGTTGATCTTCATAAATCTGTTTTGAGTCGTGAAGCAGACGACCAATCAGCGTACTTTTACCATCGTCTACCGAGCCACAGGTTAGGAAGCGAAGTAGCGATTTGTGTTGGTGTTGATTGAGGTAACCTTCAATACCTAGCTCAGCAAGTTGAGCTTGAACTGCACTATTCATTTTCTTTCCTTAGACCCTTAGAAGTAACCTTGACGTTTTTTCAGTTCCATCGATCCAGACTGATCGTGGTCGATCGCTCGGCCTTGACGCTCACTCGACGTCGCCACCAGCATCTCTTCGATGATTTCCGGTAGTGTTTTGGCGTTCGATTCAATTGCGCCAGTCAGTGGGTAGCAACCGAGAGTACGGAAGCGTACGCTCTTGTGTTCAATCTTTTCGCCTGGTTGCAGCTTCATGCGGTCGTCATCCACCATGATCAGCATGCCGTCACGCTCGACCACCGGACGCACGTCCGACAGATACAGCGGTACAATTTCGATGCCTTCTAAGTAGATGTATTGCCAGATATCCAGTTCGGTCCAGTTCGACAGTGGGAACACACGAATGCTTTCGCCTTTGTTGATCTGGCCGTTGTAGGTTTTCCACAGCTCAGGACGCTGGTTTTTCGGGTCCCAGGTGTGATTCTTATCGCGGAATGAGTAGACACGCTCTTTCGCACGAGATTTTTCTTCGTCGCGGCGCGCGCCACCGAAGGCCGCATCAAAACCGTACTTGTTCAACGCCTGTTTCAGACCCTGAGTTTTCATGATGTCGGTGTGCTTCGAAGAGCCGTGATCAAACGGGTTGATACCCATCGCCATCCCTTCCGGGTTTTTGTGCACCAGCAGCTCGAAACCGTATTTCTTCGCTGTCGCGTCACGGAACGCGATCATGTCGCGGAATTTCCAGTCGGTATCGACGTGTAACAAGGGGAATGGGATCTTGCCCGGATAAAACGCTTTACGCGCCAGATGCAACATGACCGAAGAGTCTTTACCGATCGAATACATCATGACTGGATTGGCAAATTCCGCAGCCACTTCACGAATGATGTGGATACTTTCTGCCTCAAGCTGTTTTAAATGGGTTAAGCGTTGTTGATCCATTTTGCGTGCTTCCTTTTAGCTGCCTGTTGGCTTGAAAGACCCGCGACCGGGTCTCGCAATTTGAATAATTGGGTTATGCGTATTGGTATTGAGCTGACGGGTTGGTGTTGTCACCGAACCAGGCCAGTTTGTCGGCCAGCGTCACGACTTCACCAATGACAATCAGTGACGGCGACTGAGCATGTGCCGCTAACTGAGGTAACTCACTGAGTGCGCCGCGAAAAACTTTCTGCGTTGACTGCGTGCCACGTTCGATGATCGCAATCGGCGTACTAGCGTTGCGGCCATGTTCAATTAGCTGCGTGGCGATGGTGCTCGATTTCATCAGCCCCATATAAATCACCAGCGTCTGTTGACTGCGAGCGAGCGTTGACCAGTCCATATCGGCGGCTTCGGCTTTCAAATGACCAGTGACAAACAGCGCGGACTGCGCGTAATCACGGTGGGTCAGCGGAATACCTGCATAGGCCGTTGCACCAGCAGCGGCAGTAATGCCCGGAATAACCTGAAACTGAACGCCAGCATCAAACAGCACTTCCAGCTCCTCACCGCCACGACCAAACATAAAAGGATCGCCGCCTTTGATGCGCACCACACGGTGGCCTTGCTTGGCAAAATCGACCAGCAACTGGTTGGTTTTTTCCTGCGGCACGCTGTGATGACCCGCGCGCTTACCCACACACACCAGAATGGTGTCGCTCGGGATCAGGGCCATAATGTCGTCAGACACCAGGTAGTCATACAGCACCACATCCGCCTGTTGCAGATAGCTGAGCGCTTTCACCGTCAGCAGCTCCGGATCACCCGGCCCGGCACCCACCAATGCCACTTCTCCCGGCTGCAGTTGGCTGCGGGCAATCTTGGACCATGTCTGGTTGTGTGCGCCGCCATCGACCGCCACTAAGCGTGGAGCTGCTGTTGTCAGCGTTGACACTGTTTGTGAACCCGCCATGTTTTGTCATCCCTTACCCGATTGATGATTGCATTATGGGCAGTTCCTTTTATTACCTGAAATTCTAAAATTTCATTTTTTATTCGAAAAACTGATATAGGATTGGCACAGTTGAAGCATTGAGGGGGCAAAAATAGCGGGTAAGGTGTGAATAAGAAGTGCGCGAACGGTCCGGAAAATCTCGCTTTCTGTACGCAATAAGGTGCTTAAAATCACATTTCACTACCCATTGAAGTCATTGTTTCATCACTATTTGTTACATTTATCGAGTTATTGACTTCCCTCAACCCGATTGGAGCGCACCATGACAGCGGCAATCAAACCATTATCTGTTGCCATTCTCGGCGGCCTGCTGACGTTAGCTGGCCCGGCGATGGCAGAAACGATCAAACTTCGCATTATCGAAACCACCGACATCCACACTAACCTGATGGATTACGATTACTACAAAGACAAACCATCACAACAGATTGGTCTGGCACGAGCGGCCAGTCTGGTCAAAGAGGCGCGCAGCGAAGCCGCCAACAGCATTCTGGTGGATAACGGCGATTTGATTCAGGGCAGCCCGATGGGCGATTACATGGCGGCCAAAGGCATTAAGCCGGGCGAAGTCCATCCAGCCTACAAAGCGATGAATCAGCTCAGCTACGATGTGGGCAACATCGGTAACCACGAATTCAACTACGGGCTGAAATTTCTGCTCGAAACGATCAACGATGCGAACTTCCCCTACATCAACGCCAACGTCTACGACGCAAAATCAGGCGAGCACTTCTTTAAGCCGTATCTGATCAAAACGCACACCTTTAAAGACACCGATGGCAAGGCGCATCAAGTTAAAGTCGGTTACATCGGTTTTGTGCCACCGCAAATTCTGGTGTGGGATAAGAAGAACCTTGACGGCAAAGTGATTGCCAAAGACATCAAAGCCACCGCCGAAAAGCTGGTGCCGGAAATGCGCGCTCAGGGCGCGGACGTGATTGTGGCCATTCCTCACTCTGGCGTCTCTTCAGACCCTTATAAACTGGGCGCGGAAAACTCGGTTTACTACCTCACGCAGGTACCGGGTATTGATGCCATTGCCTTTGGTCACTCACACGCGGTGTTCCCGGGTAAAGACTTCGCCTCTCTTCCAGGGGCTGACATCACGCAAGGCACGATTAACGGCGTGACCGCCGTGATGCCAGGCCGCTGGGGCAGCCATGTCGGGGTTATGGATTTGACGCTGGAACAAAAAGGCGGCCAGTGGGTAGTGACGCATGGTCAGTCAGAAGCGCGCCCTATCTTCGACAAAGCTCACAACAAACCACTGGTTGATGCCGACAAAGGCATCGTTAAAGCGCTGGAAGCCGATCACAAAGGCACGCGTGACTTCGTCAACCAGCCGATCGGACAAGCCAACGATGTGATGTACAGCTATCTGGCACTGGTGCAGGACGATCCGACGATTCAAATCGTCAACCTGGCGCAGAAAGATTACGTTGAACGCTTCATTCAGGGCGACCCGAATCTGGATGGTCTGCCGGTGCTGTCTGCCGCCGCGCCATTTAAAGTCGGTGGACGCAAAAACGATCCTTCTAACTTTACCGAAGTGGAATCAGGCGAGCTGACATTCCGCAACGCCGCCGACCTTTACCTTTATCCGAATACGCTGGTGACCATGAAAGTGTCCGGTAAAGAGGTCAAAGAGTGGCTGGAATGTTCTGCGGGACAATTCAATCAGATCGACGTGAATTCTGAGCAACCGCAATCGCTGATCAACTGGGATGGTTTCCGTACCTACAACTTTGATGTGCTCGATGGCGTGAACTATCAGATTGATGTAACTCAGCCCGCCAAATACGATGGCGAATGCAAGGTAACCCATCCGAATGCGCAGCGTATCGTCAATCTGACCTATCAGGGCCAAGCGATTCGTGATGATCAAACCTTCCTGATCGCGACCAATAACTACCGAGCCTACAGCAACAAGTTCCCGGGTACGGGTAGTGAGTTCATCGCGTTTGATTCTCCGGACGAGAACCGTACTGTGGTCGCCGATTACATTTCGCGTGTCAGCAAAGAGCAAGGACAAGTGACGCCAAGTGCGGACAACAACTGGTCATTTGCGCCCATCCACAGCACGCATAAACTCGACATTCGTTTTGAGACCTCACCGAGTGACAAAGCGGCGCAGTTTATTGCCAATAAAGGCCAGTATCCGATGAGTAAAGTGGCCACCGATGAGGTGGGCTTTGCGGTGTACCGTATCGATCTACAAAAGTAACCCGATATTGAGTACAGTATCAGCCGCAGCATGTGCTGCGGCTTTTTTATGGGAGCAAACTGGCATGTCATTCGCCGAGACAGACATTCAGCAGCAGTTTCATCAGTTGATGAGCGAACACGGTTTTAGCAGCGACGAGACAGCCGAACTGCTGGCAGCCGCGACACCGCTGGAGCTGCCGACACGCCATATTCTGGTCAATCAGGGGGAAAACCCGACGCATTTTTACTTCATCTGTAAGGGAATTTGCCACGCCAGCTACCTGACGCCAGAAGGCAAGGAGTTCAGTAAGGAGTTTTACTGGGAACAGGATTGGATCATTGGTTTTGAAAGCCTGATTCACCGTGCTCCGTCGCCGTATCTGCTCGAGAGCCTCACTCCGGTCACGCTGCTGTGCTTACCGATTGAGTATCTGCACCAATGGCGTCAACGCTTTCATCCGTTGTATATCAAGCTGCTGGAAGCGCAGCTGATGCACAAGGAAAACAAAGAACGGTTTATGTTGCTCTATCGCCCAGAACAGCGTTATCAGGTGATGTGTCAGCAGTTTCCGGAATTAATTCCGCGCGTCAGCGACACCCACATCGCCGCCTATCTGGGGATCACGCCCATCAGTCTCAGCCGAATCAAAGCCCGGCTGAGAAACGAGTGATGCTTATTTGATGTAACGGGCGCGGAACTGACGGCCTTTCATTTTGCCGTTGCTGAGTTTTTCCAGCGCCACTTTAGCCACGCTCTTTTGCACCGCGACATAGGCGCGCATCTGGAACAAGTTGATCTTACCGATCTGATCCGCCGTCAGGCTGCCATCGCTGGTCAGCGCGCCAAGAATATCACCCGGGCGCACTTTCTGTTTCTTACCGCCGTCGATCTGAATCGTCACCATGTTCGAACGGTATGGTGCGACACCTTTCATCGGTGCAGGCAGTTCAGCTGGTGACACCACGATGTCCATGTACTCTTCGATCTGCGCGATGCGATACATCTCTTTATCGCTGAAGAAACTGATCGCCAGACCTTTACTGCCCGCGCGACCGGTACGGCCGATGCGGTGTACGTGCACTTCCGGATCGCGAGACAGTTCGAAGTTAAATACCGCATCCAGGTTGTCGACATCCAGACCACGCGCCGCGACATCCGTGGCGACCAGAATTGAGATACTCTTGTTGGCGAACTGCACCAGTGCCTGATCGCGCTCGCGCTGTTCCATATCACCATGCAGTTCAATCACACTGAAGCCTTTGTGGTGCAACTCATCGGCCACGCTCTGCACTTCACGTTTAGTGTTACAGAACACCACAGCCGATTCCGGTTGGTGATTCAGCAGCAGTGTCGCCAGCGCTTCATCACGCGCTTCCGTGCCTTCTACTTTGTAGAACTGTTGGCGAATACTCGATGCTTCATGTGTCGAGGCCACTTTGATCATCAGCGAATCGTGGGTCACCGATTGAGCGATCTCTTGAATCGCCTGCGGATAGGTAGCACTGAACAGCAGTGTCTGACGCTGTTTTGGCGCTTCGGCGATGATCGCATCCAGCGCTTCCTGAAACCCCATCTCCAGCATACGGTCCGCTTCATCGAGCACCAGAGTGTTGAGCTCTGACAGATCGATACGTCCTTTGGACAGGTGATCCAGAATACGCCCCGGTGTCCCCACCAGAATGTGCGCGCCGTGTTCCAGCGAACCAATCTGAGGCCCCATCGGCATACCGCCACACAGAGTCAGCACTTTGATGTTGTGAATCGCGCGTCCGAGCGTGCGAATATCGGTGGCGACCTGATCGGCCAGCTCACGAGTCGGACACAGCACCAGTGACTGCACACGAAAACGCTTCACGTTGAGGTT
This sequence comes from Vibrio sp. bablab_jr001, assembly GCF_016464285.1. Taxonomy (NCBI): domain Bacteria; kingdom Pseudomonadati; phylum Pseudomonadota; class Gammaproteobacteria; order Vibrionales; family Vibrionaceae; genus Vibrio; species Vibrio sp. bablab_jr001. Next base: position 193,761 of record NZ_JACDWZ010000072.1, on the reverse strand, counting down.
TTGCAACACGCCCAGACCAAACGCTGCGGTTTTACCTGAGCCGGTTTTCCCCTGACCAATCACATCCTGACCGTTGAGGATTGCTGGCAGAGATTGCGCCTGAATCGGCGTCATATGAGTAAACCCCATGGTATCGAGGTTTGAGAGCAGTTCTGGCTTGAGGTTCAAAGCAGCAAAAGATGTTGGGTTCAAGGGAGTGTCCTTAGGTCAGACGAAAAAACGAGCGGCTATTATCGTTATTTTAATCGTCAGCACCAGTGAATATTGATTTAATTTTTTTGCTGCCGACGCTTAACTTTTGTTAATGCTGAAGCCGGAGTGCGCTGCTAGAGTAAAGCGCTAACCATCCTAAGGAGTGACGCATGGTAACCTGGCAATGCCTTTCTTTTTCTGAACTCACCAACCAACAACTGTACGAACTGCTTAAACTGCGGGTCGACGTGTTCGTCGTTGAACAAACCTGTCCCTATCCGGAACTCGACAACAAAGATATTGCCGAAGGCGTCAAGCATCTGCTTGGCTACCGAAATGGGCAGTTGATCGCCTGTTCTCGTCTTCTGCCACCCGGAGTCAGCTACCCCAGCGTCAGTATCGGCCGTGTCGCGACATTGCAGACCGCCCGCGGAGATGGTCTTGGCCATCAACTGATTCGCGAAGCACTCGAGCAGTGCCAAAGCTTGTGGCCCAATCAGGCAATTGAGATCGGCGCGCAGGAGCATCTGTCGGAGTTTTATGCCCGTCACGGTTTTGTACGAACCTCATCCACCTATCTCGAAGATGGCATTGCGCATGTGGACATGAAGCGCGGCGCATGACTCCTCATACCCTGGCACTGTGGTTACTGGTTCTGGGCAATCTGGCCGCGTCACTCTCGGATGTTGCGGTCAAGCTGCTTGATGGAGAAGTGTCGCCCTTTCAGTATATGTTTTTGCGCCAGTTGATTTCGTTGGTTGTCATTCTGCCCTTGTGGTGGCGACAACCTCGCGCGCAGCGCGCATTGCTGAATCCAGGCGTGACCACATTACGCGCCCACCTGGTATTAATCGGCAGTGGCTGCATGTTGGTTGCGATTACCTATTTGCCGCTGGCGACCGCGAATGCGGTGTTTTACGCCGCGCCATTGCTGATGCTGCCGCTGTCAATCGTATTGCTTAAGGAAACACCCGGACTGGGCAAAGTCGTGGCGACGGTGTTGGGGTTTATTGGCGTGTTGGTGGTACTGCGTCCCTCGCAGTTTCACTGGGCAGCCTTGTTTGCACTCGGGACAGCGATGACGTTAGCCCTGTTTAACATTTTGGCGCGGAAGATTCCCGCGAGGCAGACAGTCGTCACGACCCTGATGTGGACTTCGCTGTTTTCGTTGCCGCTGTCGGCGGCTCTCGCCTTGTGGCAATGGCACCCGATGACTCTGGAACAGATCGGCTGGGTTGCCAGCAGTGCGCTGCTAGTTCTGACCTACAACGGCCTCGCTGTCGCCGCCTACCGACGTGCGCCAGCCAGCCAGATTGCACTGGCGGAATATTCGGGGTTGATTTTCGTCGCACTGATGGGAATATGGTGGTTCAACGAGATGCCTGATAGCCTGACCTGGCTTGGCATCGCACTGATTGTGTTACCGCTGCTGCCCGTCAGAATTCTCAAACGGGCAAGCTTGGCAGGGCGTCATTTGCTGCGGCCAAAGCCGCCGTCGGACAAACGGAAAAACATCACCGATTGATTATTTTTCTCGAGTTGCAGAATGTCCAACTTACCCTCACTGGAGAGTTTAAACCGAATCAGTTGGCCCTGTTGAATTTGGCTCAGTGGTTTGTCACTGCCTTCGATTTTCACCAGATCGTTCAAATCGGCCATTGGCAGTTCGTTGTTACGAAACACCTGCGAAAGCGTATCACCTTGCTGCACGATGTATTCATGCCAGGCAGTCGATTTGAGTTTGCTTTGCTCTGCTGACTGCTGCTCACTCAAACCACGGGTATTAATGTTCACTTCCACACGCTGGCCTGACGCTGGCGTTTGTGGTGCTTCAGCCGAATGCTGAGGCAACGGAATCACCATCAATATTAAAACCACCGGCACCAACACCATCAGAGCACGTTGATGCAACTTTGGCAGTCGTTGCCAGAACTGCACCACTTTTTGCTGATATTGGCGCCAGTCAAATTGGAAGTCGATAGCTGCCCACTTGCTTTGAATCAGTGCGAGATAATCTGTCTGTTGCTTTTTCTTATGTCGACGATTCATGTTAATCCGTCCCTAAAATCCTTGCCACAGTATAAAAACTCATGTGCCGAGAGTATAGAGGCAGGCCCCTAATCTGCTAAAGGTTGACATAATCCTGAAGATTTTCCTCTGGTATTCTGCGCAAAGTCACACCTTGCGCCCTTATTGTAACGATTTCCCGCCGGGCGTTTCATCCCTATGCTGAACCTGTTATCCTGTGGCCTTTATTGATACGACAAAGAGTGACTTTTATGTCTGACGTAAAATTTGAAACCGTAGAACAGAAAGCAAGCTACGGTATCGGTCTGCAAATGGGCCAGCAACTGGCAGGTAGCGGTCTGGAAGGCTTGAGTGTTGATGCAATTGCAGCGGGTATTGCCACTGCACTGGTTGGCGACATGCCAGCAATTGAAATCGATGAAATCAACCAAGCTCTGCAAGCTCTGCACATGCGCGCTGAAGAAGCACGCCAAGAAGCAGCAAAAGCAGCAGCCTCTGAAGGTGATGCATTCCTGAAAGACAACGCTCTGCGTTCAGAAGTAACCGTTCTGGAATCTGGCCTGCAGTACGAAGTGATCACTGAAGGTACTGGTGAAATCCCAACTGCAGATAAAGCAGTACGTGTTCACTACCACGGTGAACTGGTAGACGGTACGGTATTCGACAGCTCAGTATCGCGCGGTCAACCAGCTGAGTTCCCAGTGACTGGCGTAATCAAAGGTTGGGTTGAAGCACTGCAACTGATGCCTGTGGGTTCTAAATGGAAACTGTACATTCCACACGACCTGGCATACGGTGAGCGTGGCGCAGGTGCCGCTATCCCTCCATTTGCTGCCCTAGTATTTGAAGTGGAACTGCTGGACATTCTGTAAGCAGAACGAATTAGCAAAGAATTAACATCAAGCGGCGCTCAGCGCCGCTTTTTTTATCTAAACTTAAACTTCAGCCAACATTTAGGAATGACCGTCATCATGAAACACTCTCTCGTCTGGACACTGATGCTAGGAACCGTATTCAGTGCCCCAAGTTATGCCTTCCTCAACCTAGGCAGCAGTAACGATGATCTCGCCAGCATGGTCAGCAGTACGCTCAGTCAGGCAGAAAGTAATTCAGCACTCATCTCTCAAGTAACCAGCCAACTCCCGATCTCCGATCAACAAGCCACTGGTGGGGTTGGAGCACTATTATCTTTGGCACAAAACCAATTATCCGATAGCAACAGCGCTGAGCTCAGCAAACTCATTCCGGGTATGGATCAACTGACCAATCTTAATCTGTCAGGCAGCAAAGACATGTTGTCGGGCATTCAAAGCTTAGAGTCGGTGAATAAAGTGTTTGAGCAACTGGGTCTGGATTCGAGTATGGTGTCGCAGTTTGCACCACTTCTACTGCAATATCTGACGGGTCAGGGTGCCAGTGAAGGTTTGCTCAGCTCGCTGAGCAGTTTGTGGGGAGCATAAAGCTTTTCAGAAACTGCAGATACAAAAAAGCCGAGCAGATGCTCGGCTTTTTTAATCACGAACTGATTACTCAGCAGCAGCTTCAACAGCAGCTTCTGGGCGATCAACAAGCTCAATGTAAGCCATTGGAGCTTTATCGCCTGCACGGAAACCACACTTCAGAATGCGAGTGTAGCCGCCTTGACGTGCAGCGAAACGTGGACCTAGTTCGTTAAACAGTTTAGCAACGACTTCGTTGTCACGAGTGCGTGCAAATGCTAGACGACGGTTAGCAACACTGTCAGTCTTAGCTAGTGTAATCAAAGGCTCAACTACGCGACGTAGCTCTTTAGCTTTTGGCAAAGTAGTCTTGATAACTTCATGACGTACTAGAGAGCTAGCCATGTTGCTGAACATCGCTTTGCGATGACTGCTGTTGCGGTTGAGTTGACGACCACTCTTACGATGGCGCATGACCAAATCCTTCTAACTAGTATCGATTAATCTTCAGCGATTGACGCTGGCGGCCAGTTTTCTAGGCGCATGCCCAGAGACAGACCACGTGATGCAAGCACGTCTTTAATCTCTGTAAGAGATTTCTTACCAAGGTTAGGCGTTTTAAGTAGCTCAACCTCAGTGCGCTGTACTAGATCACCGATGTAGTGAATCGCTTCTGCTTTCAGACAGTTAGCAGAGCGAACTGTTAGTTCAAGATCGTCTACAGGACGCAGTAGGATCGGATCGAATTCAGGCTTCTCTTCTTTCTCCTCAGGAACTCGTACATCACGTAGATCTACGAATGCATCCAGTTGTTCAGCAAGAATAGTTGCTGCACGACGGATTGCTTCCTCAGGTTCAAGAGTACCGTTAGTTTCCATATCGATAACTAGCTTGTCCAGGTCAGTACGTTGTTCAACACGCGCTGCATCAACAGAGTAGGCAATTTTGTCTACTGGGCTGAAAGTCGCGTCGACAAGCAGACGACCAATTGGACGCTCGTCTTCTTCGGTATGGATACGCGCAGAAGCTGGAACATAACCACGACCACGTTCAACTTTGATACGCATAGCGATCTCAGCGTTGTCATCAGTTAGGTGACAAATAACGTGTTCAGGGTTTACGATCTCTACATCACCATCATGGGTGATGTCACCTGCAACCACAGGGCCCGAGCCTGATTTGTTTAGTGTAATGAACACTTCATCTTTGCCTTCGGCAACGCGAACAGCCAAACCTTTCAGGTTCAGTAGAATCTCAAGGATATCTTCCTGAACACCTTCTTTGGTGCTGTACTCGTGAAGTACGCCTTCAATCTCTACTTCTGTTACGGCACAACCCGGCATAGAAGATAGAAGAATACGGCGAAGTGCATTACCCAGAGTATGGCCGAAACCACGCTCTAATGGCTCAAGAGTTACTTTTGCGTGTGTCGTGCTGATTTGTTCGATATCAACAAGACGTGGCTTAAGAAATTCTGTTACAGAACCCTGCATTGTGTCCTCTCTTTAGTTTAAACCTTACTTAGAGTAAAGCTCGACGATCAATTGTTCGTTGATGTCAGCTGATAGATCTGAACGTTCAGGCAAACGCTTGAAAGTACCTTCCATCGTGCTAGCATCTACTTCAATCCAAGTTGGTTTTTCGCGTTGTTCTGCAACTTCTAGAGCTGCTTTAATGCGAGATTGCTTTTTCGCTTTCTCACGGATTGCAACAACGTCGTTAGCCGCAACATTGAAAGAAGGAACGTTTACAACTTTACCGTTAACTAGGATAGCTTTGTGGCTAACTAGTTGGCGTGCTTCTGCGCGAGTTGCGCCAAAGCCCATGCGGTAAACTACGTTGTCTAGACGACCTTCAAGAAGCTGAAGTAGGTTCTCACCAGTGTTACCTTTAAGGCGAGCTGCTTCTTTGTAGTAGTTACGGAATTGTTTTTCTAGAACGCCATAGATACGACGAACTTTTTGCTTCTCACGAAGCTGAACGCCATACTCAGATAGACGACCGCGACGAGCGCCGTGTACACCTGGTGCGTTATCGATTTTACACTTGGTATCAATCGCACGAACGCCTGACTTAAGGAACAAGTCAGTACCTTCGCGGCGGCTAAGCTTCAGCTTAGGACCCAAATATCTTGCCATGATCTTTCTCCAATGTTCCCAGAAACGTTAAACGCGACGTTTCTTAGGTGGACGACAACCGTTATGAGGGATTGGTGTCGCATCAACGATGTTAGTGATACGGAAACCAGCGGCGTTCAGTGCGCGAACAGTAGATTCACGACCTGGACCAGGACCCTTAACCATAACTTCCAGGTTCTTCAGGCCATATTCTTTAGCCATTTCAGCACAACGCTCAGCAGCAACCTGTGCAGCGAACGGAGTTGATTTACGAGAACCACGGAAACCAGAACCACCTGCAGTAGCCCAAGCTAGTGCATTACCTTGACGGTCAGTAATGGTAACGATTGTGTTGTTGAAAGATGCATGAATGTGCGCTACGCCATCAGCAACTTGCTTGCGTACACGCTTACGTGCGCGAGTTGGTTGTTTAGCCATTGTACTCTACCCTTCCCGATTATTTCTTGATCGGCTTACGCGGACCCTTACGGGTGCGAGCATTGGTTTTAGTACGCTGTCCACGTAGTGGTAGACTGCGACGATGACGAAGACCACGGTAACAACCAAGGTCCATTAGACGCTTGATGTTCATGGAAACTTCACGACGTAGATCACCCTCTACAGTGTATTTAGCTACACCATCACGCAGTTGATCGATCTGCTCTTCAGTTAGTTCACTGATCTTAACACTTTCAGCAATACCCACTTCAGCTAGGATAGCTTTAGAACGAGTTTTGCCGATACCGTAGATCGCTGTTAGTGCGATTACAGCATGTTTTTGATCAGGAATGTTAATGCCTGCTATACGGGCCACTATTCACTCCTAGTACTTTCTATAAAAGAATTATCCGCAGCAAAGCCCGTAGAGGATACGCTGCGGGATACTACTTCTTTTGCACGCAAAAGGTAGGCCGAGGAATATACTCGACCGACCTTTACTTTTCAAGTAAAAATTTCTGCTTATTAGCCTTGGCGCTGCTTGTGCTTTGGCTCACTGCAAATCACGCGAACGACACCGTTACGCTTGATAACTTTACAGTTACGGCAGATTTTTTTAACGGAAGCACGAACTTTCATTGCTAAACTCCGTAAATCTACTCTGAATGGCGACCGATTAACGGCCGTAACCCTTCAGATTTGCCTTTTTCAACACAGACTCATATTGATTTGACATCATATGTGTCTGTACCTGTGCCATAAAGTCCATGATTACGACAACTACAATCAGTAGTGATGTGCCGCCGAAGTAGAAACGTACGTTCCAAGCGACCATCATGAACTCAGGGATCAGACAGATGAAAGTAATGTATAGCGCACCAGCAAGGGTTAAGCGAGTCATTACTTTATCAATGTATTTAGCTGTCTGTTCACCTGGGCGGATACCGGGTACGAATGCACCAGACTTCTTCAGGTTATCTGCTGTTTCACGTGGGTTAAATACCAACGCTGTATAGAAGAAACAGAAGAAAATAATCGCTGCTGCATAAAGCATTACATACAGAGGCTGGCCTGGGCTAAGAGCCAAAGACACATCAGTTAGCCAACCGAATGTGCTGCTCTCACCGTTCTGACCGAACCACTGAGCCAGTGTTCCAGGGAACAGGATAATGCTTGACGCAAAAATCGCAGGGATAACACCCGCCATGTTGATTTTCAACGGCAGATGCGTGCTCTGCGCTGCAAATACTTTACGACCTTGTTGACGCTTCGCGTAGTTCACGACGATTCGACGCTGACCACGTTCCATGAAAACAACGAAGTAAATAACAGCAAAAGCTACTACTGCGATTAACAGTAGAAGAAGTACATGCAGTTCACCTTGACGCGCTTGCTCGATTGTTTGTCCGATTGCTTTTGGCAATCCAGCAACAATACCTGCAAAAATTAGCAATGAAATACCATTACCAATTCCACGCTCTGTAATTTGTTCACCTAACCACATCAGGAACATGGTGCCGGTTACTAAACTCACGGTAGCAATTAGCGTAAACATGGTTTGGTTGATAACAACCAGATTGTCGACCATGTTTGGTAAGCCAGTTGCAATACCAATAGCTTGGAAAGTTGCAAGTACAAGCGTGCCGTAGCGCGTATATTGGCTGATCTTACGACGGCCTGCTTCACCCTCTTTTTTGAGTTCCGCTAACGCTGGATGAACTACAGTCAACAACTGAACAACAATAGATGCCGAGATATACGGCATGATGCCCAGTGCGAATATAGATGCACGCGAAAGTGCACCACCAGAGAACATGTTAAACATTTCAATGATGGTGCCTTTTTGCTGTTCGAACAAATCGGCAAGTACAGCAGCGTCAATACCAGGAATCGGCACAAAAGAGCCTGCTCGGAATACTAGAAGCGCACCCACTACGAATAACAAGCGCGACTTCAGTTCACTTAAGCCGCTCTGAGCACTACGAAAATCTTGTCCTGGTTTCTTAGCCATCTGTACCTCAATCCTCGAGATTATTCCTCGATTTTACCGCCTGCAGCTTCGATTGCAGCTTTAGCGCCTTTAGTCACGCGCAGACCTTTAACAGTCACTGCTTTGTTGATCTCGCCAGAAAGAACAACTTTAACAAACTCGATGTTCTTAGTAACGATGTTAGCCGCTTTCAGGCTGTTCAGATCAACTACGTCACCAGTTACTTTCGCTAGCTCAGCCAGACGAACTTCAGCAGACACTAGGCTCTTGCGAGAAGTGAAACCGAATTTTGGTAGACGTTGTTTCAGAGGCATTTGACCGCCTTCAAAACCTGGACGAACAGTACCGCCAGAACGTGACTTTTGACCTTTGTGGCCACGGCCACCAGTTTTACCAAGGCCAGAACCGATACCACGGCCTAGGCGCTTCTTAGAAGGCTTAGAACCCGCAGCCGGTGATAGAGTATTCAAAAGCATTATGATTACTCCTCAACTTTAACCATGTAGTAAACCTTGTTGATCATACCGCGCACGCACGGAGTATCTTCAAGTTCTACTGTGTGGTTGATTTTACGAAGGCCTAGACCGCGCAAAGTAGCTTTGTGCTTAGGCAGGCGACCAATTGAGCTTTTAGTTTGAGTTACTTTAATAGTTGCCATGGTGTTCTTACTCCGAAATAGATTCAACAGTCAGACCACGTTTAGCAGCAACCATTTCAGGTGACTTAACGCTTGCTAGTGCATCGATCGTTGCACGAACGATGTTGATAGGGTTCGTAGAACCGTATGCTTTAGACAGAACGTTGTGTACACCAGCAACTTCAAGTACTGCACGCATCGCACCACCTGCGATTACACCAGTACCTTCTGCAGCAGGCTGCATGTAAACTTTAGAGCCCGAATGGCGACCTTTCACCGGGTGGTGAAGAGTACCTTCGTTCAGAGCGATCGTAGTCATGTTACGACGCGCTTTTTCCATTGCTTTTTGGATCGCTGCAGGTACTTCACGAGCTTTGCCGTAACCGAAACCTACACGACCGTTACCGTCACCAACTACAGTCAGTGCAGTAAAGCTCATGATTCGACCACCTTTAACCGTCTTAGAAACGCGGTTAACGGCGATTAGCTTTTCTTGCAAATCATTCGCTTGAACTTGTTGTTCTTTAGCCATCTTTCCAACCCTACCTTAGAATTTCAGACCAGCTTCGCGAGCAGAGTCTGCTAGCGCCGCCACTCGACCGTGGTATTGGAAACCAGAACGATCGAATGCAACTACCGTTACGCCTTTTTCAAGCGCACGCTCAGCAACTGCTTTACCAACTGCTTTTGCTGCTTCGATGTTACCAGAGTATTTCACTTGCTCACGGATCGCTTTTTCTACAGTAGAAGCGGCTGCGATAACCTCAGAGCCATTAGCTGCAATCACTTGAGCGTACACGTGACGAGGAGTACGGTGTACTACTAGGCGAGTTGCACCCAGTTCTGCAATCTTACGACGTGCACGTGTAGCACGACGGATGCGAGATGCTTTCTTATCCATAGTGTTACCTTACTTCTTCTTAGCTTCTTTACTACGCACATTTTCATCTGCGTAACGAATACCTTTGCCTTTGTATGGCTCAGGCGCGCGGTAAGAACGAATGTCAGCCGCAACTTGACCGATGACTTGTTTATCACAACCAGTCAGGATGATCTCAGTTTGGCTTGGACATTCGGCTTTAACGCCCTCTGGCAGTTCATGCTCAACAGGGTGAGAGAAGCCCAGGGTCAGACCTACAGCGTTGCCTTTGATAGCAGCACGGTAACCAACACCTTTAAGAACTAGCTTCTTCGTAAAGCCTTCAGTAACACCAACAACCATGTTGTTTACAAGAGCACGAGCAGTACCTGCTTGAGCCCATGCATTTTCAACACCTTCACGAGGGCCGAAAGTCAGGTTGTTTTCTTCCTGTGCGATCACTACGCCATTGTGAACAACGCGAGTTAGTTCACCTTTAGCGCCTTTAACAGTGATCTCTTGGCCGTTCAGTTTCACCTCTACGCCAGCTGGAATAGCGACAGGTGCTTTAGCAACACGAGACATTTTCTACTCCTATTACGCTACGTAAGCGATGATTTCACCACCAAGACCTGCTTTGCGAGCAGCGCGGTCTGACATCAGACCTTTGGAAGTGGAAACAACAGCAACACCAAGACCGCCCATCACAGATGGCAGCTCGTCTTTCTTCTTGTAAACACGAAGACCTGGACGAGAAACGCGTTTGATTTGCTCGATTACTGGTTTTGCTTGGAAATACTTAAGAGTAATTTCCAGCTCAGGTTTTGCTTCGCTTTCAACAGCGAAGTCAACGATGTAACCTTCAGCTTTAAGTAGTGCAGCAATTGCAACTTTAAGCTTTGAAGAAGGCATTTTAACAGCAACTTTGTTTGCTGCCTGACCGTTACGAATACGGGTCAGCATATCCGAAATCGGATCTTGCATGCTCATAAACTTTACTCCAAATGATTAAGTGGCAATTACCAGCTAGCCTTACGAAGTCCAGGAATCTCGCCTTTCATGCAAGCTTCACGAACTTTGATACGGCTTAGACCGAACTTACGTAGGTAACCGTGTGGACGACCAGTTTGGTTACAACGGTTGCGCTGACGTGATGCACTTGAATCACGTGGAAGAGATTGCAGTGTCAGAACTGCGTTCCAACGATCTTCTTCAGATGCGTTTACATCGCTGATGATAGCTTTAAGCGCTGCACGCTTTTCAGCGAACTTAGCTACTAGCTTTGCACGTTTTTCTTCACGTGCTTTCATTGATTGTTTAGCCATAACAGTAACCCTTCACCTTACTTACGGAATGGGAAGTTAAAGGCAGCCAGCAGAGCACGGCCTTCCTCATCGTTTGCAGCAGTTGTCGTGATAGTAATATCAAGACCGCGCACACGATCGACTTTATCGTAGTCGATTTCCGGGAAGATGATTTGCTCGCGAACGCCCATGCTGTAGTTACCGCGACCGTCAAAAGACTTAGCGCTAACACCACGGAAGTCACGTACACGTGGTAGAGCGATCGAAATCAGACGCTCCAGAAAATCCCACATGCGTTCGCCACGCAAGGTTACTTTACAACCAATTGGGTAGCCTTCACGAATTTTGAAACCTGCAACAGATTTACGTGCTTTAGTCACCAGTGGCTTTTGACCAGAGATGATAGCCATATCAGCTGCTGCGTTTTCTAGTAGTTTCTTATCGTTGATTGCTTCACCAACGCCCATGTTGAGGGTGATTTTCTCAATTCTAGGGACTTGCATGACGCTTGTGTAACCGAACTGTTTGGTCAGTTCAGCGACTACAGACGACTTGTAGTAATCATGCAGTTTCGCCATAGTAGAACTCCAAATTACTTCTAATTAGTTAGAAACGGTTTCGCCGTTAGACTTGAAGAAACGAACTTTCTTGCCGTCTTCGATACGGAAACCGATACGGTCCGCTTTACCAGTTGCTGCGTTGAAAATTGCAACGTTAGAAACATCGATAGCTGCTTCTTGCTCTACGATACCGCCTTGGATACCTAGTGCAGGAACAGGTTTCTGGTGTTTCTTAACAAGGTTGATACCTTCAACGATAACTTTACCAGTTGCTAGAACCTTAGTTACTTTACCTTTCTTGCCTTTATCTTTACCGGCAAGAACGACTACTTCGTCATTACGACGGATTTTAGCTGCCATCTTTTACGTGCTCCTTACAGAACTTCTGGAGCCAGTGAAACAATCTTCATGAATTTCGCGTTACGAAGTTCACGAGTCACTGGACCAAAGATACGTGTACCGATTGGTTGCTCGGTGTTGTTGTTCAACAATACGCAAGCATTACGGTCGAAGCGAATGACAGAACCGTCTGGACGACGAACGCCTTTACGGGTGCGAACTACCACCGCCTTCAGTACATCACCTTTCTTAACTTTACCGCGTGGAATTGCTTCCTTAACAGTAACTTTAATGATGTCGCCAACGTGGGCGTAACGACGGTGAGAGCCACCCAGAACCTTAATACACATTACGCTGCGAGCGCCTGAGTTATCAGCTGCGTCCAGCATACTTTGCATTTGGATCATGTTAGTGCTCCGCTAAATATTTAAATTAACTAGACCCATCTCGGGTCGGGCTGCCTCTTTAAAGGGACGCGAATTGTACCACCCTTTTTTGTGATTGGGTAGTCAAAAAACAAGCGGCCCCAAAAATAATTGGGGCCGCTTTTTTTAGTAGTTCAAGCTAAATTAGATTTTTGCTTTTTCTACTACTTTCACCAAAGTCCAAGACTTAGTCTTAGACAGTGGACGACACTCTTTGATTTCAACTAAGTCGCCTAGGCCACATTCGTTGTTCTCATCATGTGCGTGTACTTTAGTCGTGCGCTTAACGAATTTACCGTAGATTGGGTGCTTTACGAAACGCTCGATAGCAACAGTGATAGACTTGTCCATCTTGTCGCTAGTAACACGACCTTGTTGGGTACGAATTTTGTCGCTCATTATGCGCCTGCCTTCTCAGTCAAAACAGTTTTCACACGTGCGATATCACGGCGGACAGCTTTCAGAGTATGAGTTTGCTGTAGTTGACCAGTTGCAGCTTGCATGCGCAAGTTGAACTGCTCTTTAAGCAGATTCAGTAGCTCTGCATTAAGCTCTTCAACGCTTTTCTCGCGTAGATCTTGTGCTTTCATCACATCACCTGTTTAGTTACAAATGTAGTCTTGAATGGCAGTTTACGCGCCGCTAGACGGAACGCTTCACGAGCCAGTTCTTCAGGTACACCATCAACTTCGTACATAACCTTACCAGGTTGGATTTGGGCTACCCAGTACTCAACGTTACCTTTACCCTTACCTTGACGAACTTCTAGTGGTTTTTCTGTGATTGGCTTGTCTGGGAACACACGGATCCAGATTTTACCTTGACGCTTAATGTGACGCGTCATCGCACGACGTGCCGCTTCGATTTGACGAGCAGTTAGACGACCACGGCCTACAGCTTTCAAACCAAAAGAACCGAAGCTTACTTCTGTACCTTTTGCCAGACCACGGTTACGACCTGTATGAACCTTACGGAACTTAGTACGTTTAGGTTGTAGCATCTGTCGACTCCTTACTTACGGCCTTTACGCGGCTTCTTGTTAGGCTTGTCAGCCTTTGGCTCTACTGCGTTAGCAGCTGGCATACCGCCTAGAATCTCACCTTTGAAGATCCAAACTTTAACGCCGATTACACCGTATGTGGTGTGAGCCGAAGAAGTTGCGTAATCAATGTCAGCACGTAGAGTGTGTAGAGGCACACGGCCTTCACGGTACCACTCAGAACGTGCAATTTCAGCACCGCCTAGACGGCCGCTTACTTCCACTTTGATACCTTTAGCGCCTAGACGCATAGCGTTTTGTACTGCGCGCTTCATAGCACGACGGAACATAACGCGACGCTCTAGTTGAGACGCGATGCTATCAGCCACTAGTTGGCCGTCTAGCTCAGGCTTGCGTACTTCAGCGATGTTGATTTGCGCTGGTACACCTGCGATTTTCGCTACTGCTGCGCGTAGCTTCTCAACGTCTTCACCTTTCTTACCGATTACAACGCCTGGACGAGCAGTGTGAATAGTCACACGGATACTCTTAGCAGGACGCTCGATAACGATGCGTGAAAGAGACGCTTTTGACAGTTCTTTAGTTAGGAACTGACGTACCTTGAAGTCGCCGTCTAGGTTGTCAGCGAAATCTTTGGTGTTAGCAAACCATGTAGCATTCCAAGGCTTAACGATGCCTAGACGAATACCATTTGGATGTACTTTTTGACCCATTGCTTACTCTCCTAGTCTCTTAGCGATCTGCGACAACCACAGTGATGTGGCTTGAACGCTTCAAGATACGATCCGCACGGCCTTTAGCACGAGGCATAATACGCTTCATGACTGGGCCCTCATCTACGAAGATTTTAGCGACACGTAGGTCGTCGATATCAGCACCTTCGTTGTGCTCCGCGTTCGCGATAGCTGACTCTAGAACTTTCTTGATCAGTTCAGCAGCTTTTTTGTTGCTGAAAGTCAGAACTTGTAGAGCCTGGTCAACTGATTTACCACGGATTTGATCTGCAACTAAGCGAGCTTTCTGAGGCGAAATGCGAGCAAAGTTATGTTTAGCTAATGCTTCCATTATTTACTCCTTAACGCTTCTTAGCTTTCTTATCCGCAGCGTGACCGCGGTAAGTGCGAGTTGGTGCAAATTCACCCAGTTTGTGACCGATCATCTCGTCAGTTACAAAAACTGGAACGTGTTGACGACCATTATGGACAGCGATGGTCAAACCGATCATTGTTGGAATGATCATTGAACGACGGGACCAAGTCTTAATAGGCTTTTTGTCTCCGCTTTCCACCGCTTTCTCTACCTTCTTCAGCAAGTGTAGGTCAATAAATGGACCCTTCTTGAGAGAACGTGGCATGGCGATTCCTCTTTAAATAGATTACTTGTTACGACGACGTACGATGTACTTGTCAGTGCGTTTGTTCTTACGGGTCTTGAAGCCTTTAGTTGGCATACCCCAAGGAGAAACAGGGTGACGACCACCAGAAGTACGGCCTTCACCACCACCGTGTGGGTGGTCAACCGGGTTCATTACCACACCGCGAACGGTTGGACGAACACCGCGCCAGCGGCTAGCACCAGCTTTACCCAGTTCACGTAGCATGTGCTCAGAGTTGCCTACTTCGCCGATTGTTGCACGGCCTTCAGACAATACTTTACGCATTTCGCCAGAACGTAGACGGATAGTTACATATGAACCGTCGCGAGCAACGATTTGAGCATATGCACCCGCAGAACGAGCTAGCTGTGCACCTTTACCAGGAGTCAGTTCAACACAGTGAACTGTAGAACCTACTGGGATATTGCGCATTGGCAGAGTGTTACCCGCTTTGATCGGTGCATCAACACCAGATTGGATAACGTCACCAGCTTGCATACCTTTTGGTGCAATGATGTAACGACGCTCACCGTCTGCGTACAGAACTAGAGCGATGTTAGCGCTACGGTTTGGATCGTATTCTAGGCGCTCAACTTTCGCTGGGATGCCATCTTTAGTACGTTTAAAGTCGATTACACGGTAGTGTTGTTTGTGACCGCCACCGATGTGACGAACAGTGATACGACCGTTGTTGTTACGACCACCGTTCTTAGAGTTTTTCTCTAGAAGTGGTGCGTAAGGCTTACCTTTGTGCAGGTCAGCGTTAACAACTTTAACTACGTGACGACGACCAGCCGAAGTCGGCTTACATTTAACAATAGCCATTTTTCAACTACTCCTGTTATTCCGCGCCGCCAACAAAGTCAAGATCTTGACCTTCTTTCAAAGTTACGTACGCTTTCTTCACGTCTGAACGACGGCCTTGGCGTAGACCTTGACGCTTGGTCTTACCCTTAATGATAAGAGTGTTTACAGACTTAACTTCAACTTCAAATAGCTTTTCTACAGCTGCTTTGATCTCTTTCTTAGTTGCATCTTTTGCTACTTTGAAAACGATAGTGTTCGCTTTCTCAGCAGCCATAGTTGCTTTTTCAGAGATGTGCGGTGCACGTAGAACTTTTAGTAGACGCTCTTCACGGATCATGCCAGCATCTCCTCAACTTGCTTAACTGCAGCAGCAGTCATAAGAACCTTGTTAAATGCAATCAGGCTTACTGGATCGATACCAGAAGCGTCACGCACGTCAACTTTGTACAGGTTACGAGCAGCTAAGAACAGATTCTCGTCTACTTCGCCAGTAACGATTAGTACATCGTTAAGCTCAAGTTCTTTAAGCTTAGCTACTAGCTCTTTAGTTTTTGGTGCTTCAACTGAGAATTCTTCAACAACGATCAGACGCTCTTGACGAACTAGCTCAGACAGAATGCTCTTCATAGCACCGCGGTACATTTTCTTGTTTACTTTTTGGCTGTGATCTTGTGGTTTCGCAGCAAAAGTAACACCACCTGTACGCCAGATTGGGCTACGAATTGTACCAGCACGTGCACGGCCAGTACCTTTTTGACGCCATGGCTTAGCGCCACCGCCAGAAACTTCTGAACGTGTCTTTTGAGCACGAGTACCTTGACGAGCACCTGCTGCGTACGCAACAACTACTTGGTGTACAAGAGCTTCGTTGAACTCACGTCCGAAAGTAGTTTCGGAAACAGTTAGTGCGTTAGCACCTTTAACCATCAATTCCATTACTTACTCCTAGACGTTATGCTTTAACAGCTGGTTTAACGATCACGTTACCGCCAGTTGCGCCAGGGACTGCACCTTTAATAAGAAGCAGATTGCGCTCAGCGTCAACACGTACGATCTCTAGGTTTTGAGTCGTTACACGCTCAGCACCCATGTGACCTGCCATCTTCTTGCCTTTGAACACGCGGCCTGGAGTCTGACATTGACCGATAGAACCAGGAGCACGGTGAGACAATGAGTTACCGTGAGTCATATCTTGAGTACGGAAGTTCCAACGCTTAACAGCGCCTTGGAAACCTTTACCCTTAGATGTACCAGTAACGTCTACTTTCTTAGTTTCGTTGAACAGTTCAACAGTCAGTTCAGCACCAACTTCAAACTCTTCACCGTTTTCCAAACGGAATTCCCAAAGACCGCGACCAGCTTCAACGCCAGCTTTAGCAAAGTGACCTGCTTCAGCTTTGTTTACGCGGTTAGCTTTCTTAGAACCAGCAGTTACCTGGATTGCAGCGTAACCGTCAGTTTCAAGAGTTTTCACTTGAGAAACGCGGTTTGCTTCAACTTCAACAACAGTTACTGGAATAGAAACGCCGTCTTCAGTAAATACGCGGGTCATGCCCACTTTACGACCGATTAGACCAATCATTCTTCTAATCTCCCTTAACCTAGGCTAATTTGTACGTCAACGCCCGCAGCAAGGTCTAGACGCATCAGAGCATCAACAGTTTTGTCTGTTGGCTCAACGATGTCGATTAGACGTTTGTGAGTACGGATTTCGTACTGATCACGAGCATCTTTGTTAACGTGTGGAGAGATAAGAACTGTGAAACGCTCTTTACGAGTTGGCAGTGGGATTGGACCACGAACCTGTGCGCCAGTGCGCTTAGCTGTTTCAACGATTTCCGCGGTAGAAGCGTCGATCAGTTTGTAATCGAATGCTTTTAGGCGGATACGGATACGTTGGTTCTGCATGAGACAGAGCTCCAATATTAAAAAATTACACAAACAATATCGCCACTCAAACTCGTCAAGACGAGAGAATGCCGATTGATTTATGTGAAACCGTAGCATCCAAGATTAGGACGCATTGTCAGCTAATAGGTGATTAACCTGAACTATCGCGAAGATAGTGAAAGCTAAATTTTTATTAACTGCGAACATAAGCTGAGTTTACATTACCTAACGAATCCTGAGATTCGCCAGCTCCTCGCTGCTCATTGGTTCACAACTGGCTTAACCAGTGGGGCTGCATTATACAGATCACCTGCTTCCATGCAAGCAGTGTTTGAAAAATAATCGCTATTTATTCTAAGCCACTGATTCTTTCAGCGCCCCACTGGCTCCAATAAAAAACGCAGGCGTTTCAGCCTGCGTTTTACTGTTGCACTGACTGGCGACTTAAGCCAGAGAACGCTGACGTACCGCTTCAAACAGACAGATGCCGGTCGCTACAGAAACGTTCAGGCTGGACACGCTGCCTGCCATTGGGATTTTGATCAGGTCATCGCAGGTTTCGCGAGTCAGACGGCGCATGCCATCCCCTTCCGCGCCCATCACGATAGCCAGAGGCCCGGTCAGCTTGCTCTGATAAATGTCATGGGTAGCTTCACCCGCCGTGCCGACAAACCAGATGCCTTTTTCCTGCAGCGCACGCATGGTACGCGCTAAGTTGGTCACACGTACCAGTGGTACGGTTTCCGCTGCGCCACAGGCCACTTTACTGACGGTCGCCGTCATCGGAGCCGACTTATCTTTGGGCACGATTACCGCAGCAACACCAGCAGCATCCGCGTTACGCAGACACGCGCCCAGGTTGTGCGGATCGGTCACGCCGTCCAGCACCAACAACAGCGGCTGTGAATGCTGAGCCAGGATGTCATCCAGATCGTTTTCGTTCAGTTGTTTCGCCGGTTTGACTTTGGCAATCACGCCCTGGTGATTGGCACCCTGCGCTTTATCATCCAGAGCTTTGCGGTTCATCTCCTGAATCGAGATACCCAAACGCATCAGTTCATTCAGCACGGGGAGCAAACGGTCATCCTGACGACCTTTCAACACATAGGCTTCCACAAAACGAGCCGGATCGCGCTCAAGAACAGCGTTCACCGCATGGATGCCATAAATAAATTCGTTACTCATTGTTTACCTATTACTTTTTCGCTCGCGCTTTGTCGGCTTTACTGCGAGCTTTTTGCTTACGCGCTTTTTCTGCTTTGGTTTTTTTGTGTTTTGGCCCTTTCGCTTCACCGGAATTATCCGGGCGCTTAGTGGCTTCAACCAAAGGTACGGCTTTGCCGCCACGGGTCGCCGCTTCTTTCTTGCCTTTGGCTTTAGCCTTCGCCTCAGCCGCGCGTTTCTTCGCCGTTTTACCTTCGCCGCGTAGCTTACGACTTGTTTCGACTAATTCAAAGTCTATTTGGCGATCATCAAGGTTAACTGCCAGCACTTTGACTTTGACAGCGTCGCCCAGACGGTAAATCGCACCAAACGATTCGCCTATCAGGCGCTGACCAATCGGGTCAAACTGATAGTAGTCGTTGGCCAGAGTAGAAATGTGCACCAGACCATCGATGTGCAGCTCTGTCAGACGAACGAAGAAGCCAAACCCCGTAACATTAGCAATCACACCGTCGAGCTCTTCACCAACGTGATCCTGCATGTACTCACATTTCAGCCAGTCAGACACTTCGCGAGTTGCATCATCAGCGCGGCGCTCGGTCATCGAACACTGCTCACCGTAGTAATCCATATCATCAAACGAGTAATGATAACCACCCGTTGGTGTCCAGCGATCCTGATTGCGGCCTTCCTCTTTGGCAATCAGATACTTGATTGCACGGTGCAGCAGCAAATCCGGGTAGCGGCGGATTGGTGAAGTGAAGTGCGCATAACGTTGCAGCGCGAGACCAAAGTGACCTGCGTTGTCCGCGTTATATACTGCTTGCTTCATTGAGCGCAGCAACATAGTCTGAATCAGTTCTTTATCCGGGCGCTCGCCAACCTGACTCATCAGATGCGCGTAATCGGTCGGTGACGGTTCCAGACCGCCGCCCAGATCCAGGCCGAGTTCACCGAGGAAATCACGGAAACCCATCAGGCGCTCTTCACCCGGCGGCTCGTGAATACGGTATAGCGAAGGCTCTTTCGCCTTCTCAACCAGAGACGCTGACGCAATGTTAGCCATGATCATGCACTCTTCGATCAGCTTGTGTGCGTCGTTACGTTCCAGTGGTTCAATGCTTTCAATCTTACGTTGCGCATTGAAAATGAATTTGGTTTCTACGGTTTCGAACTCAATCGCACCGCGTTGTTCACGGGCATCTTTCAGCACCTTGTACATGCGATGCAGCTCTTCCAGGTGCGGAACCAGTTCGGCATAACGCACACGCAGCTCTTCGTCACCTTCCAGAATGTCGTGCACTTTGGTGTAGGTCAGACGCGCATGAGAGTTCATCACCGCTTCGTAATGTTTGTAACCAGAGAGCTTACCTTTCTCGGAGATGGTCATCTCACACACCATACACAGGCGATCTACCTGCGGGTTGAGTGAACATAAACCATTCGACAAGACTTCCGGCAACATTGGCACCACTTGTGATGGGAAGTACACCGAGTTACCACGATGTGTGGCTTCTTTATCAAGAGCGGTGTTCGGACGCACGTAGTAACTCACGTCGGCAATCGCAACCCACAAACGCCAGCCGCCACCTTTCTTCGCTTCACAGTACACCGCATCATCGAAGTCGCGCGCGTCTTCGCCATCAATGGTCACCAAAGGCAGAGCTCGCAAATCAACGCGACCCTGTTTGGCTTCTTCCGGTACTTCTTCACCCAGCCCAGCAATCTGCTGTTCCACTTCTTGTGGCCAAACATGCGGGATCTGGTGAGTACGAATCGCAATCTGGGTTTCCATTCCCGGCGCCATGTTTTCGCCCAGCACTTCCACCACTTTACCCATCATGCCGCGGTTACGACCGCCACGATCGGTAATCTCAATCACCACCACGTTCCCCATGCGCGCACCGCCACGCAGTTCATTCGGGATCAGAATATCCTGATGAATACGCGAATCATCCGGCACGACGTAAGAGTAACCGTGTTCAAAGAAGAAACGGCCGACAATTTGCGTCTGACGCTCTTCCAGCACGCGGACCAGACGCCCCTCTTTTCTGCCGCGCTTATCGGTACCCGTTGGCTGAACCAGCACCAGGTCGCCGTGGATAATAGTCCGCATCTGATGATGAGGAAGAAGAATATCGTTATCTTTGTTGGTGCTGCCTTCCGGGCGCACCCAGCCGTGACCGTCCTTATGACCAATCACATAGCCTTTCACCATTTCCAGTTTCTCTGGCAGCGCGTAACACTGACGGCGGGTAAACACCAGTTGGCCATCACGCTCCATCGCACGCAGACGACGGCGCAGACCTTCATACTGATCTTCACCGGACAGCTCCAGCGCTTCGAACAAATCATTACGGTTCATCGGCACATTGGCCTTAGTCAGAAATTCAATGATGTATTCGCGACTTGGAATTGGGTTGTCATAGTTATCAGCTTCGCGATCCGCAAAAGGATCAACATGGGTGGTGTCAGACATAGGCAGACCTGCTTATTTAGGTAGGGGATTACAGTATATCCTACTGAGTTCCTAAGCTTAAGGACTAATACCAATATCCTAAACAAGATCACCAAACCACAAGATGTGACATAGCTCAAATAATTCGGTACATTGAGCGCCCTTTATTTTCACATTCAATCCCGTCAGGGAACCCAATTCTCATGCTGTTAACGATTCGACAAAACGTTCGCTGGCTTTTTAGTCACTTTATTTTGAACATTGTTTTATTGGCAACATTAGGCTTGCCTTATCTGACATGGATGACCCCACCCGACAATGATGTCATCGCTCAACTGTATTTATTCACCACCCAGGCAGGTTTGTTTGGTCTGTTTGCCGGGTTGATTGCTACCATCATGTTGCCACTGTGCTGGCTACCCCTGCGTGTCGTCCGGCCGTTGGCCACCTTGGTTACCTGGCTGAGCTCGGTCCTGCTGCTGATTGATGTCGCGGTTTATCAGCAATACCGTTTTCATCTCAGCGGTTTTATTTGGGAGCTTTTGCTGCAAGGCGGAGACGAGGTCATCAGCCTCTCTTGGTATACTATCGCCATCGCAGCTCTGCAGGTCCTCGGTGTGGCTGTGGCTTGTTTGGTCATTGCACTGATGAGTAACTACCTTGCCAAACGGAGCCTAAGTTGGATGGTCGGCGCGAGTGTGATTTGGCTTGCTTCACTGCTGATTAGTCAGTCGATTCACATGTGGCGTGATGCCCACTATGACACGACCGTACCCAGCTACAGCGTGCACTGGCCACTGTATTATCCGCTGACCGGCAAGCGCCTGTTGGACAAACTCGGGCTAGTCGATACGCAAACCGTGCGCGAACAGAGCTTGACGTTGCCACGTCCAAGTCATTCACATCTCAACTACCCGCTGCATCCGCTGGACATTCGTCAGCCAGAGCAGACGCCTAATATCCTGTTTATTGCCATTGATACCTGGCGTTATGACGATGCTAATCAGGATGTCACGCCGAACATTGCCCAATTTGCTCAGCGTTCGCTGCGTTTTGAGCAGCATCTCAGTGGTGGTAACTCCACTCAGGCAGGCATTTTCAGCTTGTTTTACGGTTTACCCGCGACGTATTGGGACTCGTTTCACGCCACCCAGAAGCGCCCGGCAATGATGAAAGCTCTGGAAGCGCTTGATTATCAGTTTGCCATTTACGCCTCTGCGCCGCTCAATAGCCCGCCATTTGATCGCACGGTGTTTCGTGGCATCGATAATCTGCGTGTTGATACCCCTGCCGAGACGTCACCGCTGCGCGACCAACGCATCACTGATGACTTTGTCGATTTCCTCAAAACACGGAACTCGAATCAGCCCTACTTCGGCTTTTTGTTTTATGACTCGGCCCACGCGACAGAATTTCCGGCTGACATGGAGCCGCACTTTACGCCGTCGTGGAATCGGGTTGATCACATCAAGCTGGATAACGATTTCAACCCAGAGCCGTACCGTAACCGCTATCGCAATGCCCTGTATTACATTGATGGACAAATTGAGCGAGTACTGAACGCCGTTGAAGCGCAAGGCGGGCTGGAGAACACCATCATCGTTATTACCTCAGATCACGGTCAGGAGTTTAACGACAACCACAAGAACTATTGGGGCCACGGCAGTAACTACAGCATGGCGCAAATCCATGTTCCGCTGTATATCTATGTGCCGGGTGAACGACCGGAGAAAATCGACGGGAAGACAACGCATCTGGATATTGCCCCAACCTTTATGCATCGGGTGCTTGGCGTGCAAAATTCGACCGATGATTATTCCGTCGGCTATGACCTGCTTGATACGGAACGTGACAGAGGGTGGCTGATCATCGGCAGCTATTTCAACTACGCACTCGTAGCCGACGATGAAATCATGGTGACTTATCCCAGCGGCGCGGTACAGACTATGACGCCGCAACTCGAGCCGAAG
The DNA here is from genome assembly GCF_016464285.1 of Vibrio sp. bablab_jr001. Taxonomy (NCBI): domain Bacteria; kingdom Pseudomonadati; phylum Pseudomonadota; class Gammaproteobacteria; order Vibrionales; family Vibrionaceae; genus Vibrio; species Vibrio sp. bablab_jr001. The sequence goes on along the minus strand of NZ_JACDWZ010000072.1, from coordinate 170,769 downwards.
CGACAACGTTCACTCAGCAGTGGCGATTTGATGCAGGCGCTGAAACAGATGAATCGATTTTTGAATTGATGGAATTGATCAGGTTATGACAACCTTTGGTAACGGGCAGGTATGAGTTCCCGTTACCAAAAGGTTCCGCGGCGTTTGGCGCGAGCGATGATGTTTTCCGGCATGCGTTGTTCCAGCCCCTGGCGCAGAATCGCAATGCGGTTATGGGTACGTTTGTCCGCCGTGACTGAGTTGTACAGCCAGCGGTATGCATCTTCGTAGTCGAGCGGACTGCCATAATCACGCAGCAACAGTTCCGCCAGCTGAATACGCGCATTCAGGTTACCCATAGCCGCCGCTTCACGCAGGTATGGGATCGCGCGCTCTTTGTCCTGCTGCACCAGTGTGCCACGCGAATAGTAACGCCCTAACTGCTCCAGTGCTTCCGGCAGGCCCTGATGCGCAGCGTTTTCCATGTAGTAAAGCCCCAGCTCCACATCCTGGTTCACACACACGCCCCACGCCAGCATGTCGCCATACAAAAACTCGTACGACGGTAGATTGATGCGGGTTGCACGGGCAACGATGTCTTCCACCAACTGACAGTTATCAGCCTTCACACGCTCAAGGTGCTTATTTTCTGAGATTAATTTGATCAGCTCTGCTTCTGAATAGATCGGCACGGGTTCTCCGACTTCCGCCACACTGGCGTGACTGACAGTCGAATAAAATGCTAACACTAGAGAAGCGGCTACCGTTCGTAGCTTCATACCTGCACTCTTCGTTCACTCCGATAGCCATAACAGTATAGCGCTTCATCGGCGCTGGCTCGGTCTGATTCCTGTATCGGCCATTTGGCGGCACGCTTTAGTGAAAACTTACCAATCGGCGGCAATTTTTTGCCACCAGCGCACAAAATAGCATCACCTCAGAGAAAGCAACAGGTATAAAAAAGCCGACCTGTTTGGCCGGCTTTTCAATATCAACAGTTCGAATTACACGTTGAATGGGTGTACTTTGATGATGGTTTCGTTACGGTCTGGACCCGTAGAGATGATGTCAACCGGAACGCCTGTCAGCTCTTCGATACGTTTGATGTAATCAAGCGCAGTTTGAGGCAGCGCATCGATAGATTTAGCACCGAACGTTTTTTCAGACCAACCAGGCATGGTTTCGTAGATAGGCGTTACGTTTTCGTACGCATCTGCAGCCATTGGCGAGACTTCAAGCACAGAACCGTCAGCCATTTGGTAACCAGTACAGATCTTGATTTCTTCTAGACCGTCTAAGACGTCCAGTTTGGTCATACAGAAACCTGTAATTGAGTTGATTTGAATAGCACGACGCATGGCAACCGCATCGAACCAACCAGTACGACGCAGACGACCCGTTGTTGCACCAAATTCAGCGCCAACAGTACCCAAATGCTTACCAACTGGATCTTGCTTCTCTTTACCATCGTACAGTTCTGTCGGGAACGGACCTGCACCCACACGAGTACAGTACGCTTTCGCAATACCCAGAATGTAACCCAAGTGACGAGGGCCAAAACCAGAACCTGCCGCAACGCCACCTGCCGTGGTGTTAGAAGAAGTTACGTATGGGTAAGTACCGTGGTCGATGTCCAGCAGTGTGCCTTGTGCACCTTCGAACATGATCTTGTCGCCGCGCTTACGTGCTGCATCCAGCTCGTCAGTCACGTCAATCACCATGGAAGTCAGCAGATCGGCATAACCCATGGCTTGTTCAAGCACGTCTTCGTAGCTGACAGGTTCAACTTTGTAGAAGTGTTCTAGCTGGAAGTTATGGAAAGTCATAACTTCTTTTAATTTCTCAGCGAATGCGGCACGGTCAAACAGGTCGCCAACGCGCAGACCACGACGTGCTACTTTGTCTTCGTAAGCTGGACCGATACCACGACCAGTCGTACCAATTGCTTTATTACCACGAGCAGCTTCACGCGCTTGGTCCAGAGCAATGTGGTAAGGAAGAATCAGAGGACAAGCTTCAGAAATGAAAAGACGCTCTTTAACAGGAACACCGCGGTCTTCTAGACCAGTCATTTCTTTGATAAGTGCATCTGGTGAAAGTACAACACCGTTACCGATAATGCATTTCACGTTGTTGCGAAGGATACCTGATGGAATCAAGTGAAGAACGGTTTTCTCACCGTCGATTACTAGAGTGTGACCTGCGTTGTGACCGCCTTGGTAGCGAACCACGTATTTTGCATCTTCAGTTAAAAGGTCTACGATTTTACCTTTACCTTCGTCACCCCATTGGGTGCCAAGAACGACTACGTTATTTCCCATCTTTCCAAGTCTGTTGCTAGTTAAAAATGGATTCTAGCACCGAATCTGATTCGATGCAGTCATTTTTTAAGCATGAAAATGTCTTAAAAAATGACGGATAAAATCCATTCAGTTATGACAAAAACATTCACTCATCTGCATAAATTTTGACGAGTAAATCCCCTTGGCGATCGATGCCTGCGCGGTACATGCCACTGCTGTTCATGGCGAAGTGAATCTCACCCGATGCGTCAATCGCGATCAAGCCGCCCTCGCCACCCATCGTTTTCAGTTCGCCCTGAATCACCTGCTCACACGCGGTATGCACATCTTCACCCAGATAACGCATACGCGCCGCCACATCGCCCGCCACCATTTTGCGAATAAAGAACTCACCCATGCCCGTCGTCGATACCGCCACATTACCGTTTTCTGCCACGGTGCCAGCACCAATCAGCGGTGAATCGCCAACCCTTCCAAACTTCTTGTTGGTGATACCGCCTGTACTGGTCGCGGCCGCCAAATTACCCAACTGGTCGAGCGCCACCGCACCAACGGTGCCAAACTTCTTGTCATCTGGATATTTGGACTCTGAAAGCGCAAACAGCCCTTTTGATTTCATCGATTGCAGCTGTTCATAACGGCGCTCAGTGAAAAAGTAATCTTGTTCGGTATAGTCGTAGCCGAGCCCAAACGCAAACTCTTCCGCCCCTTCGCCCATTAGCAGAACATGGTCGCTGTGGCGCATCACATCACGCGCCAGCTCAATCGGGTTACGAATATGACGCACACCCGCGACTGCACCCGCATCCATGTGGCGGCCGTGCATCACCGAGGCATCCATTTCGACCATTTCTTTGTTGGTCAGCACTGAGCCTTTGCCTGCATTGAACAGCGGTGAGTCTTCCAACACTTTGACCGCCGCGACCACAGCATCCAGCGCATCACCGCCCTCGCTCAGCAATTGATGTCCGGCGCGCACTGACTGTTCCAGTACCATCAGAATGTCGCTTTTCAACTCCTCGCTCATCTGTGAGCGCAAAATGGTGCCGGCACCACCGTGAATGGCGATAGCAAAAGGTTGAGACATGTTCGATTCCTTAACCGTCAAACGGCACATCCTGCCGCAGAGCACGCTGGATTACAGCGCATAAAAAAGCGCCAACCGATCACTCGATTCGCGCTTTCTGTGTCTTGCTCCGGCCAAGGCGTTTACCCCGGCCGCAGTCGCTTGTCACTGAGACTTAGTGGCAGTGACCGCCGCCACAGCAGCCGCCTTCGTGATCATGACCGTGATCGTGGTCGTGATCATGGCCACCGCAACAACCGCCTTCGTGGTCGTGATCGTGTGCCTGGTGGATGTGACCGTGTGCGATCTCATCTTCAGTCGCTTCGCGCAGTGCAACCACTTCGCATTCGAATGTCAGAGTGTGGCCAGCCAGCATGTGGTTACCATCAACCACCACTTCGTCGCCGTCGACTTCTGTGATTTCAACTGGGATTGGACCTTGGTCAGTGTCTGCCAGGAAACGCATGCCCACTTCGATTTGATCTACGCCTTGGAAAACATCAGCTGGTACGCGCTGAACCAGCGCATCGCTGTGTTCGCCGTATGCGTCTTCAGGTGCGATAGTCGCAGTGAATTTGTCACCAGCAACTTTGCCTTCCAGTTCACGCTCAAGACCAATGATCAGGTTGTTGTGACCATGCAGGTAATCCAGTGGTGCTTCCACTGTTGATTGGTCAACCACGATGCCATCTTCCAGTTTGACTTGGTAGGCAAGGCTTACAACCACGTTCTTTTCAATTTTCATAACGGCTCCAAGGAGTTGTGTATTCAATACTCAATTCGCGCCAGCATGCTGACGACTGAGATGGCCGATATTATGGAGTAATCCCCCAGTCACCTCAAGCCATCTGTGATCGCCGCTCCGTTGAAGACAGGCTGAATCTCCATGTTGGCGACGCTTGCAGCGATTTATTCCGGTTTAAAAATACCGATCATCTGATCGCTGCCATGCTCACTGCTTTCCACCGATTTCGGTTTGCGCTGCTCGTGATAGTCACACTCGACACACTCGACCAGCTCAATGTTGTTTTCTATCCACCAGCGCAGCGTATCCTGCGCTTTGCAGCTCGGGCAACTCGCGCCGGCGATAAAGCGTTTCTTTGATTTTACGTTATTGCTGTTCACGTTCTTGGTCCTGTTACTTTTCCCAATAGCCGCGCGATTGACGATCGTTGTCCATCTCACGGCCAAAAATTTCTTCCAGCTCTTTACGTGCTTCTTTGGCGCGTAATGTCAGTTTTTTATCTTCACTGTGTTGCGGCAGCAGCTCTTTAAGCATTGCACTGTCGAGCCTGCGGAAATGCGCTTCGGCCCGCTTCGCCTCATACGGATGCATGCCCAGCGTAACCAGAGCCTGTCGGCCGAGATCCAGCGCGCCGAGGAACATTTCTCGCGAATAACGCTCCACGCCGTGGTTGAGCAGTTGATACGCTTCCACCCGGCTGCGGGCACGGGCGAGGATCTTCATGCGCGGGAAGTGATGCTGACACAGCTCGACAATTTTCATCACTTCATCCGGTGCGTCGGTACAAATCACGATGGCTTCCGCTTCATCGGCTCCCGCCGCGCGCAGCAGTTCGAGATGCGTGGCATCGCCGTAAAACACCTTGTAACCATATTTGCGCAGCAGTTTAATCTGACTCGGGTCACTCTCCAGCACGGTGATTTTAATCTTATTCGCGTACATCAGACGACCGACAATTTGGCCAAAGCGGCCAAATCCGGCAATGATCACACGGGGTTCTTTGTTGACGATATCACTGTCGAGCGCTTCATCTGCCGACACATTGAGGTTGCGCGCAAACCATTTGCGTTGCGCAGCGAGGATCAGCGGTGTCGTCACCATCGACAAGCTCACGACCACCAGCAGGAATGACACCTGCTCACTGTGCAGTAAACCTTCACCCCTGGCCGCAGTGAAGATCACAAACGCAAATTCACCGCCCTGACTGAGAATCGCCGCCATGTTACTGCGCGCTTTTGCCCGCGTGCCGGATAAACGGGCCAGCAGATACAAAATCAGCCCTTTGACTACCACCAAGCCAACGACCGCCAGCAGCACCTGCACGGGCAGTAAAGCCAGCAGGCCGAGGTCAACCGCCATACCGACCGCGATGAAAAACAGACCGAGCAACAGACCTTTAAACGGCTCAATCGCAATTTCCAGTTCATGGCGAAATTCACTCTCCGCCAGCAGTACACCCGCAAGGAAGGTACCCAGCGCCATCGATAAACCGAGATTTTGCATCAGCAGCGCAATGCCGATCACCAGCAACAGCGCCGCGACGGTGAACAACTCACGCACGCCACTCAGCACAATATACCGAAACAGCGGGCTGAGCAGATAATGACCGCCAACCAGCAGACCAACTATGCCACACAGCATCCACACGCCATCCAGCCAGTTTCCCGCAGTATTCCCCGCCAACACTGGCATCAATGCGAGCATCGGGATCACCGCGATATCCTGAAACAAGAGCACCGCAAATCCCGACTGCCCGGTTTCACTGCGCGACAGCCCCTGCTCTTCAATCACACGCAGCGCAATCGCAGTCGAAGAAAGCGCCAGCCCCATTCCGACCACTAGGCTGCTCTGCCAGGCAAGCCCCAATAAATGAGCAACACTGGCCAGCACTGCCCCCGTGACCAACACCTGCGCGCCGCCCAGGCCCAGAATCGGACCGCGCATCTGCCACAGTTTTTTCGGGTTCAACTCAAGACCAATCAGAAACAGCAGCAGCACCACGCCAAATTCGGCGAAATGCAGAATCGCGTTCACATCGCTGATGAGTCCCAGCCCCCACGGACCAATCGCGACCCCAGCCAGCAAATAGCCGAGTACCGACCCCAAGCCCGCGCGCTGCGCCAGCGGCACTGCCACCACCGCAGCCGTCAGGAACACCACACCGCTCTGCAGGAAATCTCCGGTTAACGAGGCCATGTTACTGTCCTCCTCCGTTGAATGGGTCTTGCAGCCACTGATAATATTCTTCCGCGTGCTGATAACGTTCTACTTCGCTGACGTTGCGCGCCCAGTACAACACCAACGGTTCCACCCACTGCATGCAGCACAGTGCTGCGGTCAGTTCAAACGGCTGGAGAATTTCGCCGATGGTATAGCGGTTGTAGCCCTCTTTGGTGAATGCATCCCGATGACCACCGGTGGTCACCACGCTGCGCCACACTTTGTCTTTCATCGCGCTTTCATTGCCGAACGCAAAGCCTTTGCCGAGCACGCGGTCAATCCATTCTTTCAACAGTGCCGGGCAGGAATACATGTACAGCGGATGCTGGAACACAATGACGTCATACTGCAGCACACGCTGGTGCTCGGTATTCACATCAATGAAGAAGTCAGGATAAGTGGCATAAAGATCGAGGATAGTGACGTGTTCCAGTGTGGCGATCTTTTTGATCATCACCTGATTGGCAACCGAATGATCCGGCTCAGGGTGTGCGTACACCACCAGAACTCTGGGCTTATTGGATGTGAACGTTTCAGCGTTTGTCATTCCTTGACCACACTCCGTTTTGTTAACAATAAGTGACTTAGCATCATAACCCAATTTGCATAATGATCGACATTTATCCTTATTCCCCCTACTATTCCGGGCGAAAAAGTTTAAGGCCAAGACAGACGATATTTTTATGATTACCTTCTCTGACATTCAGTTACTGCGCGGTGGAAAACCACTGCTCGATCAGGCTTCGGCCACCATTCAGCCCGGCGACAAAGTCGGCCTGGTCGGGAAGAACGGCTGCGGTAAATCCACGCTGTTCGCACTGCTGAAAGATGAACTGAGCATTGATGCCGGTTCGTTCAGTAAACCGGCGCAATGGGAACTGGCCTGGGTGGCACAGGAAACTCCGGCACTGGATCGCAGCGCACTGGAATACGTCATTGACGGCGATCGTGAATACCGTGATTTAGAACGCCAGTTGGCCCAAGCCGAGCTGGCGGATAACGGCAACAAAGTGGCCGAACTGCACGGCCACATTGAAACCATCGGTGGTTACAGCATTCGCGCCCGCGCTTCCGAGCTGCTTGATGGTCTGGGCTTTTCTCAGGAACAGATGAGCTGGAGCCTGACTCAGTTCTCCGGTGGTTGGCGTATGCGCCTCAACCTGGCTCAGGCGCTGATTTGCCGCTCAGACCTGCTTCTGCTCGACGAACCGACCAACCACTTGGATTTGGATGCCGTCATGTGGTTGGAACGCTGGTTACAAAGCTATCCGGGCACGCTGATCCTGATCTCGCACGACCGCGATTTTCTTGATCCGATCGTCGGCCGCATCATTCATATCGAAAACGAAAAGCTCAACGAGTACACCGGTAACTACTCATCGTTTGAAACTCAGCGCGCGCAGAAGATGCTGCAACAACAAGCCATGTTCCAGAAGCAACAAAAGCAGATGGCACACATGCAAAGTTACATCGACCGCTTCCGTTACAAAGCATCTAAAGCCCGCCAGGCGCAGAGCCGTATTAAGGCTCTGGAGCGGATGGAGAAAGTGCTGCCGGCGCAATTTGATAACCCGTTCAGCTTTGAGTTTCGCGAGCCATCGGCGCTGCCAAACCCCATTCTGATGATGGATGAAGTCAGCGCAGGCTACGGCGATCATCTGATTCTGGAAAAAATTCGCCTCAATCTGGTCCCGGGCAGCCGCATCGGTCTGCTGGGTCGCAACGGCGCCGGTAAATCCACGCTGATCAAACTGCTGTCGGGTGAACTGAAACAGCAAGGCGGTGACCTGACCTATTCGCAGGGCGTGAAGATCGGTTACTTTGCCCAGCATCAACTGGAAACACTGCATCCGGAAGAAACGCCGCTGCAACACATGATGCAGATTGCCCCGGACAAGAACGAGCTGGAACTGCGTAACTATCTGGGCAGCTTCGGTTTCCACGGCGACAAAGCACTGGATAAAGTCGGCCCGTTTTCCGGCGGTGAAAAAGCGCGTTTAGTCTTAGCGCTGATCGTGTGGCAAAAACCCAACCTGTTATTGCTCGACGAACCGACCAACCACCTGGATCTCGACATGCGACAGGCGCTGACGTTTGCACTGCAAAGCTTTGAAGGTGCAATGGTGATCGTCAGCCACGACCGCTACCTGCTGCGCGCCACGACCGACGACCTGTACTTAGTGCATGACCACCAGGTTGCGCCGTTTGATGGTGACCTGACGGACTACTACAAGTGGCTGACCGATCAACAAAAAGCCGAACGCAAAGAGACACAGTCGCAAGCTCCGGCGAAAGACAACACCAACAGCGCCGCGGCGAAGAAAGAGCAGAAACGCCGTGAAGCCGATTTTCGCAAACAAACCGCACCAATTCGCAAAAAGCTGACACAGCTGGAAACGAAAATGGATAAGTTGAATGCCATCGTCGCCGAGGCTGAGGAACAATTGTCCGATTCCTCACTGTATGATGCGGAAAATAAAGCTAAACTTACTCAAGTACTCGCTACTCAAGCCAGTGCCAAGTCCGAACTCGAAGAAATCGAAATGGACTGGATGGCAGAGCAGGAAGTCTTGGAAGAGATGGAACAGGAGTTCAACAGTCAATGAGCCAAGAGCACGTCAGAATCCCTCTAACGCTGGAAAGATTATGGCAATTTAGTTTGCAGTATTACAGCGTGCGCGAGGTGAAAGAGGCGTGCTTAAGCCTGCAGAACAACTTCAACGGCAACGTCAATCTGCTGCTGCTGCTCAAGTACCTCGACGAGCAGCAGGTGACGCCGCAGGAACACGACTGGCAACAGGTGGTTGACTGTCTCAGCCGCTCCGAAACACTGATCCACAGCTATCGCGACATGCGCCGCAAGATGAAAGCGCATCTGCCGGATACGCTCTACCGAGAAGCGCTGCAATTTGAACTGCAACTCGAAAAACAGCAGCAATCGGATTTGGTCGACTGCATTAACCGACTGGCGCTGGAAAACAGCCACGGTGAAGCCCTGACACTGCGTTACTGCCGCCAACTCGGCGCAGAGCATCTGGGCACCGTGTTTATGAAGCCAGTACCACCATCCTTCTGATCCCGCCTGTTTTGGGCAGCGCTTCATAAAAAACCACCACGACTCGCCGAATACGCCAATCTGGGGTAACTTGGGTATATACTCATTAAATCACTTTGTATTGGTTTGAATTATGACCCAGTTTGTTGCCGCAACCGGCCTGAAAAACCCGCATCTGCAAACGCTGTTTCCGCGTTTTATTCGAAAGAAAGCACTGTTTGAACCGGTGTGGCAGACGCTGGACACTCCGGACGGCGACTTTCTCGATCTCGCTTGGAGCGAAGACCCACACCACGCTAACGCGCAAAACAAACCGCTGTTTGTGCTGTTTCACGGTTTAGAAGGCTGCTTCTACAGCCCTTATGCTAATGGCCTGATGCACGCGTTTGCCCGCGACGGCTGGCTGTCCGTGATGATGCATTTTCGCGGCTGCAGCGGCAAACCGAATCATCTGGCTCGTGCTTACCACTCCGGAGAAGTGCAGGATGCGCGCTTTGTGCTGGAAACCCTGCGCGAACAATTTCCTGAGCAGACCATGATTGCGGTCGGCATTTCGCTCGGCGGCAATATGCTGGTCAACTATCTGGCCGAGTTCAATGCCGATCCCATCGTCAGCGCAGCGACCGTGGTCTCGGCGCCGCTCGATCTCGCTGCCTGTTCCGAGCGCATCGAACGCGGCTTTTCCAAGCTCTACCGCACTTACCTGTTGTCGTCGCTCAAACACAATGCGCTGCAAAAGCATCACCTGCTCAAGGGCGAACTGGGCTTGTCCTATCACAGCATCAAACGCGTAACCCGTTTGCAGGAGTTTGATGATCTGATCACCGCGCCGCTGCACGGTTTCAAGGACGCGCAGGATTACTACCAGCGCTGCTCGGGGATCAACAAGCTGAAAGACATTCGCGTGCCCACGCAAATCATCCATGCCAAAGACGATCCGTTCATGACCGATGCGGTGATCCCGAAATTTGTCCTGCCGGAAAACATCGATTACCGTCTGTTTGATCAGGGCGGCCATGTCGGCTTTCTCAGCGGGTCGCTGCTCAAGCCGCAATTCTGGCTCGAACAATCCCTGCCGGCTTACTACGCCAGTCTGCGCGATAAAACCTAGTGCGTTGCCAAGTTGCTGCGACCTGACGCTGGACCGCTGAGGCGTTATACTTGGCAGCATTCAACCACGAACATAAAAGCAAGAGGTATTTATGATCGTTCCGTGGCAGCAAATTGCGCCCGATACGCTCGACAGTCTGATTCGTGAATTCGTGCTGCGCGAAGGCACCGATTACGGTGAAGTCGAGATTTCTCTGCAAGATAAAGTCGATCAGGTTAAGGCTCTGTTGCAATCCGGAGAAGCCGTGATCGTCTATTCAGAATTGCATGAAACCGTTGATATAAAAGTCAATCATCGCTAACGAGTGACAACAGCAAAGTTTTACGTGCTATAGTGATTCGGCTTGGGCTGTACTGATACAGCCCTGTTTTAAGGACTCAGAGACAAGGTTTGTCATGTCAGCGAAACACCCAATTATTGCCGTCACCGGTTCGTCGGGCGCCGGCACAACCACGACCTCAGAAGCGTTCCGTAAGATGTTCAATATGATGGACATCAAGCCCGCTTGGGTGGAAGGCGACAGCTTCCACCGCTTTACCCGTCCGGAAATGGACGTCGAGATTCGCAAGGCGCGCGAGCAAGGCCGCCACATCAGCTATTTTGGTCCGCAAGCCAACGACTTTACCGCGCTGGAAGACTTTTTCCGCCAGTTTGGGAAATCCGGCACCGGCCAGGTCAGACGCTATCTGCATTCGTTTGACGAAGCTGTGCCCTACAATCAGATGCCGGGCACCTTTACCCCATGGCAACAACTGCCGGAAAACTCCGATGTACTGTTCTACGAAGGACTGCACGGCGGCGTGGTGGATGGCGAAGTGAACGTCGCGCAGCACGTCGATTTTCTGATTGGCATGGTGCCGATTGTGAACTTGGAATGGATTCAAAAATACGTACGTGACACGCGCGATCGCGGCCATTCCCGGGAAGCGGTGATGGACTCCATCGTGCGTTCGATGGACGATTACCTCAACTACATTACGCCGCAGTTCTCGCGCACCCACATTAACTTTCAGCGTGTGCCGACCGTCGATACCTCCAACCCGCTCAACGCGAAAGGCATCCCCAGTCTGGATGAAAGTTTTGTCGTCATTCGCCTGCGTGGGATTAAAAACGTCGACTACCCTTACCTGCTGGCGATGATTGATGGTTCGTTCATGTCGCGTCACAACACCATCGTGGTGCCGGGCGGGAAAATGGGATTTGCGATGGAGCTGATCGTCAGGCCGCTCCTGCAACAATTGATAGAATCAGGGAAAATTGGCTAGTCAACGCCCTACTGTGTCGATTACTTTTCATACCGTGATCATGTGCACAGTTTTGCGTAGATTATCCCCTGTCCTACACGATTAAAATCAAGAAATCGTTTTGGAAAAAGGATACTATTCCATACCGAAACACAAGATAACTTGCAGCAATAAGAAAGTCCTCTTATTCTAGTGAATCCAAATAAGGCTTCGCTAAAATATGGATAGCAGCAAGCGTACCCTGCAGAGGAAGTGAGATATTATGGTTCTAGGTAAACCTCAAACCGACCCGACACTAGAGTGGTTTCTTTCACATTGTCACATTCATAAGTACCCTTCAAAAAGCACGCTAATTCACGCGGGCGAAAAAGCAGAGACTTTGTACTACATCGTTAAAGGTTCTGTTGCGGTACTGATCAAAGATGAAGAAGGTAAGGAGATGATTCTGTCTTACCTGAACCAAGGTGACTTCATCGGTGAGCTTGGCTTGTTTGAAGAAGGTCAGGAGCGTACTGCCTGGGTTCGTGCAAAATCTCCTTGTGAAGTCGCGGAAATTTCATTCAAGAAATTCCGTCAGCTGATTCAGGTTAACCCGGACATCCTAATGCGCCTGTCTGGCCAGATGGCTCGCCGTCTGCAAGTGACTAGCCAAAAAGTGGGTGACCTGGCGTTCCTAGACGTAACTGGTCGCATCGCGCAGACCCTACTGAACCTGGCGAAACAACCAGACGCCATGACCCACCCAGACGGTATGCAAATCAAGATCACTCGTCAGGAAATCGGTCAAATCGTTGGTTGTTCTCGTGAAACCGTTGGCCGCATCCTGAAGATGCTGGAAGAGCAGAACCTGATTTCTGCACACGGTAAGACTATCGTGGTATACGGTACTCGTTAATCGTCACCGAGACAGAATAAGAAAAGCCACCTTGCGGTGGCTTTTTTATTTGCTTGTGGCCAGGAGAGAGGAAGATTGTCCGCCACTGGACTACAGACAACCCAAAGCCACTCGCGAAATTACTTGCTGTCGGTACTTTCGAAAATCTTGTCTGCAGAAGCGGCCACAAAGCCGGTGTAGAGTTCACCGTTAGCCATTGGGTAGCGCTTGGCAAACTCATAAAAGCCGCCCGGAATGATTTCTGTGCCTTCAATGAAGGTCACCGGCACTTTGTCTGCCATCGTTGATGACTGCTCCAGCAGCACCTCTGGTGAGCCTTTCACTTCGCCGCCAGATTCGTTGATGGTAAAGCCTGCGCTGCGCAGATGATCGTTCACCTGTTTCACTTCATCCAACGCATTCAGCTGGTTAACGCTCACCGTAAAATGGTTGGCACCATAACCGTGTGCTGCCAGCCAAGAGGCGTATTCGCTCTCTTTCGCCAGTTGCAGATAATCGGCATAGCTCAGATCCCACAGACGGCCACCGTAGAGGAAAGCATCGCCTTCCAGCTTCGTGGCATCAACTTGCGCCACCAGCTTAGCAACAATCGCTTGTAGCTCTGGTGAACACTCTTCCACTTTCAATTCACTGATGAACACTTTGGGTTGCAGCGGATCCGGATGCTCGAAATGTTTCGCTACCAGTTTTTTGCTTTCAAACACGTAATCACCGCACGGCTTGTAGCCCAGCGCCAGAAACGGTTTCGCCAACGTATCAATCCCCAGCGGTGCCACGTTAAACGTACGCAGGGCGATGTGATCGTTGATCAGCGCTTCGTCTTCCTGAAGCAACTGGTGTACTTTGTCGGCCGACGGGCAAAGACGTCGAATATAGTCATTCCATAGGGATTCAAAGAGAACTGCTGGCGTCATAACGCCTCCTTGTCTGCGCTGCTCTGCAAGCAACCTGGGTTATTGGATTCTGTTGCCCAAGTGACCACTCACTACTTGGGGCTAATATGAATATTTATTGTTGTAATAGTAAAAAGTGGCTACCCGGTCCGAAGCCCGAGAAGGACCGGGTAGCCTTCAGCCTGTGACGTTAGCTAAATCATCAATTACAGTTCGATACCCGGACTCAGCGTGGCTGGCAGTTCGGTTGCCGAACCTTCCATCGACGCCATCGGGTAGGCACAGTAGTCCGCCGCGTAGAACGCGCTTGGACGCAGGTTACCCGACGCACCCGGACCACCGAATGGCGCATCGCCACTCGCGCCCGTCAGCTGACGGTTGCGGTTCACAATGCCGGCGCGAATGTGGTCAACAAAGTATTCCCATTCGCTGTCATCGGTGGTGACCAGGCCAGCCGACAGGCCAAACTGGGTGTCATTGGCCAGTTCAACCGCCTGAGCCAACGTTTCGTAACGCACCACTTGCAGCAGCGGGCCGAAGTACTCTTCGTCCGGCAGCTCGGCAATCGGGGTCACATCGATAATACCCGGAGTCACAAACGCCGCTTCCAGACCGCGCGCTTCAACCAGAATTTCGCCGCCTAAAGATTGCAGGTTTGCCTGCGCTTTGAGAATAAAGTCCGCGGCCGCTTTGGATATTTGTGGCCCCATAAACGGTGCGGGTTCAGCAAATGGCTGGTCGATGCGCAGTTTCTGAGTCGCTTCAACCAGACGCGTGATCAGCGCATCGCCCTTATCGCCGTGTGGTACGTACAAACGACGTGCACAGGTGCAACGCTGACCGGCACTGATGAAGGCCGATTGAATGATGGTATAAACGGTGGAATCCAGGTCGCCGTAGTGATCAGAGATCACCATCGGGTTGTTGCCGCCCATTTCCAGCGCCAGCATTTTACCTGGCTGACCCGCAAACTGACGGTGCAGCAGGTGCCCCGTGTTGGCACTGCCGGTAAACAGCAAACCATCGATACCTTTCGACTGCGCCAGCGCAATCCCGGTCTCTTTACCGCCTTGTACCAGGTTCAGCACGCCCTTAGGCAGACCCGCTTCTTCCCACAGTTTCATCGCGACTTCACCCGTCCAAGGTGTTTGTTCAGACGGTTTGAATACCACGGTGTTACCCGCCAGCAGCGCTGGCACGATGTGGCCGTTTGGCAGGTGGCCCGGGAAGTTGTACGGCCCAAAGACCGCCATCACGCCCAGCGGACGATGACGCAGCACGATTTGGTTGCCCGCCGCTTCACGCACGGTTTCACCGGTACGGTCGTGGTAAGCACGAATCGAGATCGCAATCTTGCCAGCCATCGCAGCGGCTTCCGTGCGGGTTTCCCAAATCGGTTTACCGGTTTCTTTAGCAATCACTTCAGCGATCGCTTCAGCGTTGGCTTTGACCTTTTCAGCAAACGCCAGCACTACTTTTTCGCGTTCCGCGAATGGCAGTTTCTTCCACTCAACAAACGCAGAGCGCGCAGCTTTTACGGCATCTTCAACCTGAGCTGGCGTGGCACTGTCGCCCTGCCAGACGATTTCGTTGTTGTATGGGCTCAAAGAGGTGAAGTGTTCACCCTGACCAGCCACCCATTGACCGGCAATCCACTGAGTCATTGTCTTATCCTTCAATTCGTTACTGTGCTCTGACTATTGAGCAAGGATGCGCAGGAAGTCACCATTGTCGACTTGCAGCGCTTCAGCCACTTTAGGCGCAATAATCACGGTTCCACGCTCACGGTTATAGGCTGCTTTCGCCGCCGTCGCGCGGAAATGTTCAAAAGAGGTATTACACATCAGGAAATCCTGCGAGCTGGAGTGCTCGGCGATTTCCACTTTGGCACGCACGGAATCACGTACCGATTCGATATTGCGCAGGTCACATTCTACTGACGGGCCCGCATCAAAAATGTCCACATAGTTGCGGCAGGTGAAGCCTTCTTTTTCCAGCAGCGCCAGCGCCGGACGGGTTTTCTCATGCACCTGACCAATCACTGCCTGCGCTTCTTTGCTCAGCAGGTTGATGTAAATCGGCAGTTTCGGCATCAGATCGGCAATGAAGCCTTTCTTGCCAATACCTGTCAGGTAATCCGCCATGGTGAAGTCGATTGAGAAAAAGTGTTCCTGCAACCATTTCCAGAACGGTGAGTTACCCTGTTCATCAGAGACACCGCGCATTTCAGCGAAGATGGTTTTAGAGAAACGATGCGGATGTTCCGCCATCATCAGGAAACGACATTTCGACATCAGACGCCCGTTCAGGCCTTCACGGAACGGAGCGCGCAGAAACAGCGTGCAGATTTCCGAACAACCGGTGTAGTTGTTACCAAACGTCAGCAGCTTAACCACATTGTTGACGCCCAGTTTTGGCGACGCGTGCACGATGGTGCTGATGTGGTAAGAGTAAAACGGAATATCCCAGCCCACGGAAGCTTCAACGCCTGTGGTCCCCGCGACTTCCCCCGTTTCGGAATCAAAGCCAACCATCAGGTAGCCTTCATCGCCCGGCTGGTTCACGTCGGGTTTGGTAAAGCTGTATTCGGAATGTTTAATGCGATTGGTTAACAGTTCTTCGTTAACCGGCAATGAGGTGAATCCATGACCCGATTCCACTGCGCAGGTGTGCAGCGCCTCGTAGTCTGAAATTGCAATAGGGCGAACAACTAGCATCAATACTCCCTCCAGATGCAAACAGGTCTGAATGCCTCGACCTGATAACGTCGCCATACCGCCCCCATCCCATGGGTTTGGTATGGCGTACGGGCTCGCTTAAACTAGGGTAGCAATTGCTTTGTCTAGTCGTGCTAAGCCTTCTTCGATTTCTTCTTTAGTAATAATCAATGATGGGGTCATACGAACAACGTTCGCACCGGCCACCAACAGCATCAGACCTTGTTTACCTGATGCGACCAACACGTCACGCGCACGGCCTTGCCACTCGTCGTTCAGCGCCGCACCTAACAGCAGGCCCTGACCGCGAACTTCTTTGAACAGGTTGTACTTCGCGTTGATCTTTTGCAGACCTTCACGGAACAGCGCTTCACGCTCTTTGACGCCAGCCAACGTTTCTGGCTTGCTCACCACATCCACGACGGCTTCTGCAACCGCACATGCCAGCGGGTTACCGCCGTAGGTCGAACCGTGCACGCCCACTTTCATGTGCTCTGCCAGTTTCGATGTGGTCAGCATCGCGCCGATTGGGAAACCGCCGCCCAGTGATTTGGCAGTACTCAGAATGTCCGGTGTCACACCGATACCTTGGTAAGCGTAGAAGTGACCGGTACGACCGTTACCCGTTTGCACTTCATCGAAAATCAGCAGCGCATTGTGTTTGTCACACAGCTCACGCACAGCCTGAACAAATTCTGGTGTTGGCGACACAATACCGCCTTCGCCTTGCAGAGGTTCCATCATGACAGCACAAGTGCGGTCAGAGATGTGTGCCTGCAGCGCTTCCACATCGTTGTATGGCAGATGCGTCACATCACCTGGTTTTGGACCAAAACCGTCCGAGTAAGCCGCTTGACCACCCACAGTCACGGTGAAGAATGTACGGCCGTGGAAACCTTGTTTAAATGCAATGATTTCAGACTTTTCAGGGCCATAAACGTCCGCAGCGTAACGACGTGCCAGTTTCAGTGCCGCTTCGTTTGCTTCGGCGCCCGAGTTAGCAAAGAACACTTTTTCCGCAAAGCTGATTTCAGTCAGCTTCTTCGCCAGACGCAGTGCTGGTTCGTTTGTCATAACGTTGCTCAGATGCCAAAGCTTGTTGCCCTGCTCTGTCAACGCGTTCACCATTGCTGGATGACAATGACCTAAACAGCTCACCGCGATACCGCCGGCAAAATCGATGTACTCGTTGCCCTGCTGATCCCACACACGTGAGCCCTGTCCCTTAACCGGGATGAATTCCATCGGGTTGTAACAAGGCACCATTACCTCATCAAACAAACCGCGTTCTACTTTAATTTCCACTGTCATTGCACATTCCTTCTCGATACCGCATGCCTGGCAGAAAGGCAGTCCTTTCACAAAATCCCGACGTTGAGATTTTGTTTTGCATATAAGCCGATGCAGCATTGTATTTACAAATTATTAACCAATTCAATAGTGATTTATTCTTTCAGCCAGCCGATTCAGCTCACAATCTTCACCACTCGTGATTATTTATGCACCAAGTAAACGCTTTTATGAAGTACTTTTTCATTATGGGTAAAAAAAGCCGTGCCACACCACGGTCAGATCAGGCGTAGCAAGGGATCGGCAGGATCTGCGGCGAATAAATTTTCAATGTAGAAAAAAAGAAATTTAGATGACGAAAATGTTAAGAATAGTGATCGTGATCAGGAAAAATCGCGCAGGCGCCCACGACCACGATTCGGCGGCAGAGTACGGTTTTACTGGGATGAGGGATTATCGGCGCAGGAAATTGGCCAGCAGTTCATGGCCTTGCTCGGTTTTGATCGATTCCGGATGGAACTGCACTGCATCAATAGGCAGAGTTTTATGCTGGTAGCCCATGATCTCGTCCGGAGTGCCATCCGGCAGCTCCGTCCAAGCCGTCAACTCAAAACAGTCCGGTAAGGTGCCGTTTTTCACCACCAGCGAATGGTAGCGCGTGACGGTGAGCGGATTATTGAGTCCGGCGAACACACTGCGCCCGGTATGACGCACCGGAGAAGTCTTTCCGTGCATCACCTGACGGGCACGCACCACTTCACCACCGAACACCTGCGCAATCGCCTGATGGCCGAGGCACACCCCCAGAATCGGCAGCCGGCCGGCAAAATGCTCAATCGCCGCCAGTGAAATACCGGCTTCATTCGGCGTACACGGCCCCGGTGAAATCACCAGATGGCTTGGCGCCAGCGCTTCAATTTGCTCCAGCGTGATTTCATCGTTACGCACCACTTTCACCGTCGCACCCAACTCGCAAAAGTACTGGTAGAGGTTGTAAGTGAATGAGTCGTAATTATCGATAATCAGAAGCATAACGTCGCCAGCGTGAGACAAGAATCCCTCGCATTCTACAAATCAGCGCGCCAGATTCAATCAATAAAGCAGATTTCATCACGTTTCTCTCATCTTCGACTTAAGAATAATGGCACGGCCATTTTCATTAGCTACTATTAATTTAGTTATTGCTAATTAATAGTAAGGAAGAACGAGATGAAGAGGACCATCGTTATCGGCGCCGGGTTAGGCGGCATGTCTGCCTGCTACGAACTACGACAAAAACTGCCTGCTGACCATGAAGTCATGTTGATCAACGAAGGCTCTGAATTTCACTTTATTCCGTCCAATCCCTGGGTCGCATTGGGCGAACGGACCAAAGAGCAGGTGATTCTCGAACTGAGCCCCTACGTAGACAAATTCGGCATTCCCTTCAACACGTCCGGGGTCACCGCCATCGACGCCCAAGCGAACTCACTGAGTACTGGCGATGGTCAGCAGTATCGCTACGACTACCTTGTCATTTGCAGCGGTCCGAAACTGGCATTTGAAGCGGTACCGGGGTCAGGGCCAGAGAACGGCTACACTCAATCGATCTGCACGGTTGATCACGCGGTGAAAGCTTACCACGCTCTGCAGCAACTGGTCGACAATCCGGGACCGGTCATCGTTGGCGCCATGCAGGGTGCAAGCTGTTTTGGCCCCGCCTACGAGTATATTCTGTCGCTCGAAAGCCATCTGCGTAAACTCAAAGTCCGCGATAAAGTGCCCATGACGTTTGTCACCAGCGAGCCCTATATCGGCCACATGGGCCTGGGTGGCGTGGGCGACTCCAAAGCGCTGATGGAACATGAATTCCGTGAACGCGGTATCAAATGGATTTGCAATGCTCGCGTCACTCAATTTGAAGCAGACGTGGCACACATTGAAGAGCTCAATCGCAAAGCCGAAGTCGATTTCGAACATGCACTGCCCTTCAGCATGGCGATGTTCCTGCCTCCGTTTAAAGGCTCAGCGGCGATTGCGGCCGTACCTGACCTGTGTAACCCGAAAGGTTTTGTCATGACTAATGAATACCAGCGCAGCCCGGTGTACGACAATATTTTTGCCGCTGGCGTGTGTGTGGCTATTCCGCCTCTGGAGCAAACTCCCGTGCCGGTGGGTGCTCCCAAAACGGGTTTTATGATTGAATCGATGACCACGGCCATTGTGGAGAATATTCTCAGCTTGGAGCGCGGTGAAGCGATGCACACCAAGCCGACACTCAATGCGGTGTGTCTGGCAGATATGGGCGATAAAGGGGCAGCTTTTGTCGCATTGCCACAAAATCCTCCGCGCAACACGAACTGGACGGGGATGGGGCAATGGGTGCATTTGGCCAAAATTGCGTTTGAGAAATACTTTCTCTACAAAGTGAAGAAAGGCACCAGCGAGCCGATTTATGAGAAATACATAATGAAAGCAGCCGGCATTGAGCGCACCAAATAGCCGTTAGTGCTTACCTGCCCCGGCAGCAGACACAAAAAAGGGGAGCATGATGCTCCCCCTCAGTTTGTCACTCGACTTAAGCCGATTTACGACGCCACCAACCTAAACCCAGTAGCAACCCCAACCCTGCCACGCTGAATGAGCCGCCGTAGATATTGAGCTCAACCACGGCTGGATCATGGTCAGAAGCGCGGAAATGGTCCGCATATTTCGGCAGATCGCCTTTGTATTCATCGTTGTAGTCAAACAGCGTCGATTCACCGCCGTTGATGTGCCAGTCAATGGCATCGACGACACGCAGCTTCAGACTGTCGCTGACCAACAGATGATCGAGCGCGCCCACTTCGTCGTTGTACGAGTAGCTCCAGTTGTTGTCTTTGTGCGCCAGTTCCATCGCACTCAGGTAACCGAAACCTTGCGTGATCACCGCGCCGTCATCGCCAAACTGGGGTTGTTCACCAATCACGGTATTGCGCGCTGCCTTAATGACTTTGCCGTATTTCTCTGGCGTGTAGTCAGTCAGAACCAGCATCGGATCTTCCTTACCGTACGAGTTCATGTCGCCAAGAATCACTTTGTGACCGTCGATTTTCGCCAACGCTTCACCCAGTGCCACCGCTCCGGCAACACGGAAGTTCTCACACGAACCCTGCAGATCGGCATCCGCGCCGCCCTGCCCGCCTTCACTGACTGGCGCCGCATCTTCCCAGCAAGCTGAACCTTTGGATTTAAGGTGGTTGACTGCAACGGTGATGGTCTCGTTCCCGCCTTTGACTTTAAAGGTCGGCGCCAGCGTATCACGCTGGTAGTTCTTACCATCTTCAATCACTTTGCCTTCCTCATTCAGCACTTCAGGTGCTTGCTGACTCGGCATTGGGATCACTCGGCTTTGCAGCAGCTTGACCACTTTGTCGCGATAAATTACGCCTGTGGTGATCGCGTCGCTGCCAACCGAATCTTTTTCATCGGTCTGACCATCCTGATTCGAATCCACAGCTACAAACTGGTAGCGTTTTTTCTTGTCATCGATACGTTCGTTGAGCTGATCGACCAGTTGGCGAATCGCCGCACCATCACCAAAACCGTTGTTCTCAATTTCCATCAAGCCGACGATGTCCGCATCCAGACGCAAAATCGCATTGACGATCTTCGCCTGCTGCATCGAGAACTCAGTAAAGTTGCTGGCACCGCGGTTATCACCGTGCTGATTCGCGTCACCACCATAAGGGGAATTGAAGTAGTTGAGGACGTTAAACGACGCGATGCGCAAATCCCCTTCGTACATCTTCGGTTTTGCGGTACGCGGATCGTTGTGGACCAGATTGTCCTGGCTGATGGTGTTGGTCACCACCAGACGGTATTCGCCGTAGCTGTAGGTCACCACGCCTTCCACATCGAACAGCGTATCATCCACACGAATGTAGTCTTCCGTTGAGCCATCCTGATCGATATCGCTGCGGCCAAATTGCGGGTAGTAAGGGATCTGACCATCACCCGCTTTGGCATCCGATTCGACAAACAGTCGGCGCTGAGCGTTGTCGAGGCTCTGTTGCTGAGCCTGTTCGGAACCTGCCGGGAACAACTGGTTCGGCTGCATGTTCACACGCCCTTGGGCGAGCACCATATTGTTGCGGCGCGCATCGTAATCGTAACCAAAGGTGCGGGTGACACGCATATCCAGCGCTTTAGGCAGCGTCACCAACATGCCTTCGTAGCGTTCCATGGTTTGGGCAAAGTGCTCGTCGCTGCCCAAAATGGTGACCTCGTGTGCGGTTGGTGCGGCTTGTTGGGACAATTTTTCCCACTGATTGTTCTCCACTTTCAGTTGGGTCAGATTATAGTACTCCTGCACTTTACCGCGGGTACACACGACATCCCCCGGCTGAAGATCGCTCGACGACTGACCGGTAAACACAAACAGCCCTTCTGAAGTCAACGGATTGTTGTCATCGTCCAACGCTTGCAGATAGAACCCTTTGGTCAGGCCGCCCGTCACCGCACTGACCACCCCTTTCACCGTGTATTCGTCGTCGGTGATGTACGGATAGCCGTTGATAAACGGTGACGTATCGCCCTCGCCCTGAATATCCTGAATAGAGGTAAAGGTTGGCTCGTTGCCATCCTGATTACAGGTGAACGCCTCAGGCAGCTCTGTATCAAGCGAACCCAAACCGTCGATGACATTGGCATCCCACACCATCCACTGCTGTGGCTGATACACCGCCGATGGCGTCAGCGCATCAGCTTGGCGCACCAGAGTGCGGTCTTTAGCGAAATCGGCGCCGCCCATGTCGCCAATGACATCATGCACGGAACCATCACTGTTAAGCAGCGCCACCGGGTCGTTGCCGTTAAAATTGATCACGCTGTTGTTGCTGATATCGGTGACCGCCTGAATGTCACTGTTGGCGCCGGAGTTAGACAGCACCAACACATCGTGTGCGGCGATCACTCGGCCGCTCAGCGGCAGGGTTTTATCCCAGCTGCCACTGCCGTTGGTCGACATTGCCAGCGAGTAGCCATCCAGACTGACCGACGCGTCGCCCGTGTTGGCGATCTCGATCGCTTTGTTGTAACTGCTGCCCTCAACGTATTGCGACAGCACAATCTCCGCGCGCGCTGGCGCACTGAGTCCCGCAGCAATGGCCAGCGCCAGTGCCGAAAAAGAAACTGAAAAAGTGGGTTGGGTATGCATGATTAGCCTCGTCATCCCTACGATGTAATCTAGGTATGAAGTTAAGTGCGATGTGTCACATTCATCACTGCAACACGGTTAAAAACATCAACCAGTGTTGTGCTTTTGACTGCAAACACAAACCATTCACTATGCATATCGAGACATATCTCGCATTCTTATGACCAATGTTTGAACCGAACGCAAAGTTTCAACAGTTAACGTAAAAACTTAAATGAATGTTAGATTAAACATTGATTACAAAGAGATTTCTTCAAGGCATAAAAAAGCCCCGGACAATGCCGGGGCTTTTTACATTCAGAGAACGTTTACGGGCGAGCCACAAAACCAACGGCATCAAACACTTTCTTCAGGGTTTGCAGTGCACGCGCTGAGGCTTTCTCTGCGCCATCACGCATCACACTGTCGAGGTACGCGCGATCTGCACGCACGCGGTGGTATTCAGCTTGAACCGGTTCTAACATCGCCACCAGCGCTTCACCGACGTCTTTCTTAAACGGACCGTACATTTCCACGCCCGCGTATTGCGCTTCAATTTCGGCAAACGTTTTACCGGTAGCCGCTGCGTACAGCCCCATCAGGTTCGAGATGCCTGCCTTCGCTTCTACATCGTGTGCGATGCGTGGCGGCGTATCTGTGTCTGTCTGGGCTTTGTTGATCTTTTTAATGATCGACTTCGGATCTTCCAGCAACGTGATCACGTTCTTGCGGTTGTCATCCGACTTCGACATTTTCTTGGTCGCATCTTGCAGGCTCATCACGCGTGCATTCACGGTCGGAATGTACGGCTCCGGCACTTCAAAGATTGGCGTTTCAGGACTGTAGATGTTGTTGAAACGGGTGGCGATATCGCGCGCCAACTCCAAGTGCTGCTTCTGGTCGCTGCCTACAGGCACTTGGTGCGCGCCGTACAACAGAATATCCGCAGCCATCAGAACCGGGTAGTCAAACAGACCGGCGTTTACATCGTTCGCGTAACGCGCAGACTTGTCCTTAAACTGAGTCATGCGGCTCAGTTCGCCCATTTGTGTGTAACAGTTAAGAACCCAACCCAATTGAGCATGCTCTGGTACATGTGACTGAACAAATAGCGTGCTCTTTTTCGGATCAACACCAACGGCCAGACAGATTGCCAATGCATCCAGTGTTGCTTCATGCAGCGCTTTCGGATCCTGACGAACCGTGATCGCATGCAAATCCACTACACAGTAGTGACAATCATAGTCGTCTTGCATCTGTTGCCATTGACGTAGAGCACCCAAGTAGTTACCGATACTTAGTTCACCTGACGGTTGAACACCACTCAATACGATGGGTTTGCTCATGAGTATGATTTCCTTGTTACTTAATATGAGATAAGACAGAACAAATCTGTGAAAAAGGCGCGCCCAGACCACTCTGAGCGCGCTTTTATTTGAAAAACATCAAACCAGCAGTGTACTCATTAACGAGTATTTTGCCAGCGAAGATTGCGGTCTTTTACGCAGAAACGAGCACAACATCGAGCAATTGCGCAATGTTATCCGCCACCACATCCGGCTCAGACACAGCGATTGGCTCACCGTGGTTGTAACCGTAAGTCAGACCGAACGACGCACAGCCGGCATTTTTCGCCGCCAGAATGTCGTTCTTGGAATCACCGACCATCAGCATTTCGCTGGCGCTCAGCTGGTGTTTGTCCAGCAGCCAGTTCAGTGCCATCGGATCCGGCTTCTTGTTCGGGAAGGTATCGCCGCCAATCACGTCACTGAAGTAGCCATCAATACCATGCTGAGCCAGCACGTGCGGCACAAACTTCGACGGTTTATTGGTCACCAGCGCCAGAGTGAAACCCGCGCGGTGCAGCTGCGCCAGCGTCTCTTTAACATTGGCGTAAAGGTGGCTCAGCTTGTGGCCAGTCTGTTCATAGAAATCATCAAACAGCACGCGCGCTTTGCTGCGCACTTCGTCGCTCAGTGACGGGTCAATCGTCAGGCTCTGGCTCAGAGAGCGGGCAATCAGCACATCGGCACCATTACCGACATAATCACGCACCTGCAGTTCAGTCACGCCAGGGAATCCCATCGCGCGCACCGCTTGATCGGCGGCAACCGCCAAGTCTGGCACGCTGTCGAGTAACGTGCCGTCGAGATCAAAAGCGATCAACTTAATTTGGTTCAAAACAATCTTCCTAAGGCTTTCTAATTGTAATCGGTTGTTATTCTACGCGAGCCAGCTCTGCACGCATCGCGTCCACGACCGCTTTGTAATCTGGCTGACCGAAAATCGCTGAACCAGCCACGAACATATCCGCACCGGCAGCCGCGATTTCGCGAATGTTGTCCACTTTCACACCGCCGTCGATTTCCAGACGAATATCACGGCCGCTGTCATCAATCAGTTTGCGCACCGCACGCAGTTTATCCAGCGTATGCGGAATGAATGACTGACCGCCAAAACCCGGGTTGACCGACATCAGCAGAATCATATCCACTTTGTCCATGATGTAATCCAGATGGCTGAGTGACGTTGCCGGGTTAAGCACTACGCCCGCTTTACAGCCGTGCTCTTTGATCAGTTGTAGTGTACGGTCAACGTGCTCAGACGCTTCAACATGGAAGGTGATCATCGAAGCGCCGGCTTTAGCGAAATCAGGAATGATGCGATCGACCGGTTTAACCATCAGGTGAACGTCAATCGGTGCGGTAATGCCATAATCACGCAGCGCTTTACAAATGGGCGCGCCAAACGTCAGGTTAGGTACGTAGTGGTTGTCCATCACGTCAAAGTGGACCACGTCGGCACCCGCCGCCAGGACTTTTTCGACGTCTTCCCCGAGACGGGCAAAATCTGCAGAGAGAATGGATGGAGCAATGAGAAAATCTTTCATACCTGACCTCTTAGGCGATGGAATGCAGTGAACAGTTTATGTTCGACATTCTACCTAAGGGAGCGGAGAGATCCTAGCGCCAAGGGCCAGGCCAGCAGGCAAATCTGCACATTCGGCGCCAGTTATTACAAATCCTGTTGAGCCGGGCTGAACAGCGCCAGCAGTTCGTCCACCTTGTTGCGACCCGCGCCGTTGCGACTGATGGTACGCTTCACTTTCACCACATTGAGCTGCGCGCCATGGTACAAACGGCGGGTCAGAATGGTGTCGTGGTTGGAAATCAGCACCGGAATGCCGCGTTCTGTCGCGGTTTTTTCGGCGATATCGGCCAACGCTGCCTGGTCATCAAGTGTAAAGCCATTGCCCGCGTAAGACGTAAAATTGGCCGTCGATGACAGCGGCGCGTACGGGGGATCGCAATACACCACGCTGCTGGCTGCCGCGCGGCGAAACGTCTCGTCGTAACCAGCACAGATAAAGGTCGCGCGCTGCGCTTTTTCGGCAAAGAATTCCAGTTCTGCTTGCGGAAAATAAGGTTTTTTGTAAGAACCAAACGGCACATTGAAACCGCCTTTTTTGTTGTAACGGCACAAGCCGTTAAAGCCAAAACGGTTCATATACAGAAAGGCCAGTGAGCGGTACATGATATCGTCCGTCTGATTAAACTGCTGACGAATCGACAGGTACGCTTCTTTGCGATTGTTTTCCGGCGTAAACCAGCGCTTGGCTTCGTCGATGTAATCGCTTGGACGCTCTTTAAGCAGATTGTAGAGATTGATCAGATCAGGATTGATATCCGCCAGCAGGTAATGCTTAAACTCGGTGTTGAGGAAGATAGACCCAGCGCCGACAAACGGTTCAACCAGTTCATCAGCCGGTGGCAGGTGGCGTTGAATGTCTTCGACGAGGCCAAACTTTCCCCCCGCCCATTTCAGAAAGGCACGCTGCTTTTTCATCTACTGCTCTAATCAATCACCGAAAAAATAAGGCTGCGGAATGTAACACATTTTGAGGCCAGACCCAACGTAAATGGCACCTAACGGCGCAGCCTTACTGGCCACGCTCAATTTCCCGGTGTACCTGACTGAGCGATTTGGCCCATGGTCCCATCGCCTGCAACGATTTCGGCAGCGTTTCCACCGCATCGCGCGCCATCTGAATGGTTGGGTAGTTACTGTAGGTAATGATGTACCACTCGACATCGTTGCGCAGTGTCGGGTAGACATTCACTTTGCCTTGCAACTGATGACGTTCGATGAACGTCTGCACTTCGGCCAGCGAGTTGACCGCCGCCAGTTGCAACGTGTAGCTGCGTGGCGACATCGCTTTCAGCTCTTCACGGCCAAAAGAGAAAGTAATCTTGGTTTGCGGTGGCGTTTGCTCTGCTGCGGCTGGTTGTTCTACCGCCGGCGGTGATGCCGGTTGCGCCGCTTGTACTGTTTCTGCGGCCACTTTGGGTTGTGCGTCAACTTGAGGCGCCGCTGCCACGACCTTATCGATCGCTGAGGTATCGGCGGCCTGCGGTTTGCCTTCCAGTAACGCATCAACAACATCAGAGGTGATCACGACACGCTGCTGATTGCTGTCTGCCTGACCCACACCTTCAGTGAACTCTTTCACATCCGGTGGCAAGGCAGAAGAATCGTCTTCTAACTGCGCGGGCTGAGTATCGCTATCTGCCAGCACTGAATCCATTTTGGTTGACGAACCGGAAGCCGTGTTGAGCGTCGGAATCGCCGTTTGTTCCTGATTTTGCGCCAGTTGCTGCGCTTTGTCGTCCGGTGATGGCTGCGACAGCATCCACCAGTAACCACCGCCAATCAGCAGTAACAGAATCAGCACCAGCAGCGTAATCTTCAACGGCGAACCGATGATGGAACGAATCACAATACGTTTTTCCATTTTCTGATCTGCGAGTGCCATAATCTCTCCCGGTAACGGCTGCACTTTTTTGTAGGCCTGACGAACCTGACGTTCCATATCGTCTTCAACATAACGCATGACGCGCTGCTCAAACAGCCTGTCACACTCATCTTGTGAGAGCGCCTCAATTTCGAGGTCAATCGGTTTGAGTTCCTGACCATAGCTCAGACGAGTCAGCAGAGCGTCCAGACTGTTGGACTGCGCAAACAGCACAACGTTCACTGTCCAGCGCGGGTTACTCTGCGCTTCCAGCACCCACATCCACAATTCTGAAATCATCGTGTCCGTGAGCAGATGAGCGTCGTCGACCACCACCACGATATCGCAGCTGCTGTCTTCAAACAGGCGGGAAAAGCTTTCGACCAGGGAGTCTTTAGGATTGAACAGCGGTTCCGACACCAGTTGGGTCAGCAACGTGGTGCGGCGCTGCTCGTCATCCTGATTCGGATGGCACATCAATAGCGACTGATTTTTGTCGTCTGCCCAATGTTCCAGATAACGTTGGGCCAGCCAGGATTTACCCGCACCCAGCGGACCGACCACATTGACGAAGTTGGAACCAAAACGGGTCAGCAGCTGCAAGCGTTCAAGCAGCTCCACCTGGGAATCCAACGTCAACTCATGTGCCAAACTCATGAAGATTCCTAATGACAGTCAGTAGTCATACTGAAAAAGTTCGAATTACACCGTACGGCAGTAGTCGATGGCTTGTTCAATCACCGCTTCAGGTACCCCTTTGACCACATCGGATGTACCGATACTGGTCGGTAATACCAAGCGTAGCTCACCTGCCAACACTTTTTTGTCGCGCATCATGTGTTTCATGAAATCGTCGAACGACATGCTGTCCGGTGTATGAACCGGAAGGTTGGCTTTTTGCAAAATCGCTTGAATGCGATCCAGTTGCTCTTGAGAGATAAGCCCTTGAAGCTGAGCGGTTTTTGCCGCCATCACCGTACCTGCTGCCACGGCTTCACCGTGTAGCCAGTTACCATACCCCAGTTCCGCTTCGATCGCATGACCAAATGTATGACCCAGGTTCAACAACGCACGAATACCCGACTCTTTTTCATCCTGCGCCACCACTTCCGCTTTGATCTGGCAGCAACGGGCAATCGCATAGGAGAGTGCCTGCTCATCCAGCGCATAGAGTGAGTCCATGTTCTGTTCCAGCCAGACAAAGAAGTCGTAATCGTAAATGATGCCGTATTTGATCACTTCCGCCATTCCCGCCGCAAATTCACGCGCAGGCAGTGTCGACAAACAGTTGGTATCAATGATAACCGCTTTAGGTTGGTAGAACGCACCAATCATGTTTTTGCCCAGTGGATGGTTCACCGCGGTTTTACCACCAACGGAAGAGTCTACTTGCGAAAGCAGTGTGGTGGGAATCTGAATAAAATCGACACCGCGTTGATAGCAGGCAGCCGCAAAGCCAACCAGGTCACCAATCACGCCACCACCGAGAGCCACAATCACCACATCGCGGCTGTAATTGTGCTCAAGCAGATAGCTCATAACGGTATTGAAGGTATCGAGGCTTTTGTATTGCTCGCCATCCGGCAGTTCTAACACTGCAGACTGACAGCCTTTTTGATCGAGCAGAGCCGTGATTTTACCAGCATACAGCGGAGCCACTGTATGGTTGGTGATGATCAGAACTTTTTGTTTTGCGGATAAAGAAAGAAGAGCCGGATCATTGAATAATCCGGCACCAATTGAGATTGGGTAGCTACGCTCATCTAAACTGACCGTAATCCGTTCCATGGTTCGTACTCCAGGTAAAAGAACAACTTAATGTTCTTCTAGCATTTTTACGATCTGGTTGGCTACCACTTTTGCACTTTGATCGTCGGTACGTACCGTAATATCTGCAATTTCTTCGTACAGAGGGTTGCGCTCACCCGCTAGGGTTTCAAGAACTTCGCGCGGATTATCAGTTTGCAGCAACGGGCGTTTCTTGTCGCGGTTAGTGCGCGCCAGTTGTTTTTCAATCGTCGTCTCAAGGTAAACAACAATGCCACGTGCAGAAAGACGGTTGCGGTTCTCTTTACTCTTTACGGAACCACCACCAGTGGCAAGAACAATACCTTGTTCTTCAGTGAGATCGTTGATCACAGCTTCTTCGCGTTTGCGGAAGCCTTCCTCACCTTCGACATCGAATACCCATGCGATATCGGCACCTGTGCGTTCTTCAATCACTGTATCAGAGTCGACAAACTCCATATGCAGTTGTTGAGCAAGGTGTCTACCAATTGTGCTTTTGCCGGCGCCCATTGGGCCAACAAGGAAAATATTGCGTTTTTCAGCCATGTTTAGCAGTAATTTACAACGTTAATTCAATGACATCGCCACAAGGTTGCGCCAGACAGCAGTCAGCGATAGGAATGCTTGTGGCACCTATTCCTCACAGATATTTCGTGATAAGACCCGAAATTATCTAGATCTGGTGCCACTAATGCAACTTTAATTTTCTTTGACTGACAAGAATGACGATAAGTTACTGAATCACAACTTTCGGTGTTACGAAGATCAGCAGCTCACTTTTGCCCATTTGTTCGTAGCTGCGACGGAACAGCGCGCCTAACACGGGCAAGTCACCCAGCAGCGGCACCTTGTCGACTGAATTCGTAATACTGTGCTGGAAAATGCCGCCCAGAACCACGGTTTCACCGTTGTTGACCAGCACCTGTGTACCAATACGCTGCGTGTTGATCGCCACCGCCTCGCCAGTACCGGTTTTCACCACTTCACCCGGCCGATCCTGAGTGACGCTCAAATCCAGCACCAGACGGTTATCGGGGGTGATTTGTGGCGTCACTTTGAGGCTGAGTACTGCCTTCTTGAAGGCCACACTGGTGGCGCCACTGGATGACGATTCCAGATACGGAATCTCGGTACCCTGTTCAATATACGCCGGCTGCTTGTTGGTCGTGATCAGTCTCGGACTGGAGATGATTTCCGCTTTTGACTCGCGTTGCATGGCTGACAGTTCAAGATCGAGCAAGGTATCTGCGCCAAGTTTGGCGACCTGAAACGCAATGCTGGACGCATTGGCTGAGGTGGCTGCGAGGTTCACATTGAGGAAATCATCAATCGCAACGCCATCACCAGAACCGCCACTATTATTACCGCCATCGTACAAACCAATTGCCCCCAGATTGCTTTCAATCGAGCCACCCGTGGTCGTGCTGCCATTGGTGGAGCTGAAACCCCAGCGCACACCCAGTTCATCCAAGTTACCTTCATTGACCGTCACAATACGCGCTTCAATCTGTACTTGCTTGACCGGAATATCGAGCGACGCCACGATATCGCGAATCACAGCAATGTTCTCCGGCAGTTCACGAATCAGCAGCGCATTGGTGCGTTCATCAATGCTGATCGAGCCACGCTCCGACAACATATTGACCGCCCCATCGCCGCCAATCATCTGCGCAATGTCAGACGCTTTGGCAAAGTTGATGATGAGAATATCCGATTGCAGATCGCCGAGTTCTTCCGCCATGCGGGCTTTTTCCAACTGCTGCTTTTCACGCAGATCCAGCTCTTCTTTGGGCGCCACCAGAATCACATTGCCGTCGACGCGCTTATCCAGACCTTTGACTTGCAGAATAATATCCAGCACCTGCTGCCAGGGCACGCCATCAAGGCGCAGCGTCAGGTTGCCGCGCACTGAATCGGAAACCACCAGATTGAACTCATTGTAGTCTGCGATCAACTGCAGCACATTGCGCACCGGAATATCCTGAAAGTTAATCGAAATCAGCTTGCCTTCTTTTTCTAGTACGCTTTTGGGTTTGGCTTTCTCCTCGGCTTTTAGCTTGCGGATCACTACTTCCAGATAGTTACCCTTCAGACTGTAATCATAATTGAACTCCCCCTGCACCGTTGCGACCAACAAGGTGCTGGGCTGCTGGCGGAACACTTCGATGTTTTCCACGGCGGTGGCAAAGTCGCGCACATCGAGCAGGTAGAGTTTGTCGTCGCTGACATCGGTTTTCAGCAGTTCGATATTCAGGCCTTGCTCGGTTTTCTGCACATCCACCACGGCCGAGGCGGAAGCCAGTCCGACAATCAGTACCGCCGCTTTGTCTTTGTTGATGCGAAAATCGATATTCTTCAGCTGATTGGCCGCCGCCTCCTGAGCAAGTGTGGCGGCAGATAACAGCATGCATACGCCCACAAACAGACAACGTATTCCCCACGCCGTGGAGGCATTTAGTCCTTTAATCATAGTTATGTCTCTAAACTCAAAATTTTATTTCAAAGCCAATTTAACGTTGCGTTGATTCCAACATCCCAATCCATCCGGCAGGGTCTCTTTGATCAGCAGATAATCATCTGCCACGCGGGTCACTCGACCGTTATTCAATCCCAGGTACTGTCCTGCTTTAATTTTCATTACCGAACCTTGCGGCGTTTGAATCAACGCGGAGACCGAGCCACCACTGCTCATGACACCTCGTAAACGCAGTTGACTGAGAGGGTAACGCTCCAGCGAACCACTTTTGGCGCGCGGTGAAGGTTGCCAGCAATCCGATTTCATTCGCGGCTGGTTTTGCACCAGCGCTTCCTGAGGCAAGACAAACGGCTCACGCTGATGATGTTGGGCATAATGAAACACGTCGAACTGAACTACCGGAGCCAGTGTCGCCACTTCACGCTGCGCCTGCTGTTCGACGTGTTTAACGTAATCGGACAGCGACTCCTGATTGGCTTT
The DNA here is from genome assembly GCF_016464285.1 of Vibrio sp. bablab_jr001. Classification (NCBI taxonomy): domain Bacteria; kingdom Pseudomonadati; phylum Pseudomonadota; class Gammaproteobacteria; order Vibrionales; family Vibrionaceae; genus Vibrio; species Vibrio sp. bablab_jr001. The sequence goes on along the minus strand of NZ_JACDWZ010000072.1, from coordinate 138,560 downwards.
ACAACCACTGAGCAGTAGTGCTCCTAACAGCCAGCAGCGCTTATTTTTCATCGCTCACCTCCGGTTTGAACTGATAGGTGTAAGCGCGGACGCGAAAGTGCAGCGTGCTGCTCTCCTGACTGACGCGCTGCCAATCGACATCGTCAAAGTTGATGATGCGTGGCAAGCGCGCAATCGCTTCGGAAAAGTCGCCGATGTTGTGATAATTGCCGGTCAGTTCGATATTGAGTGGCAGACGATAGAGGAACTCCTGATTCTGCTTCTCCCCCCAGTCAATCCGCGTGAACGTCAGCGTATTTTCCAGCCCCAGCTCGTTAACCGACGCCAGCATCCTGGCAAGCTCTTTTTGCACCGGCAGTTGACGCAGCAGGAAGTCATACCGTTCTGCCAGTTCATCCAGTTGGGTTTTGAGTTTGGGTAACGTGGCCACTTTGCTGGCTTTGATACGTATCGTTGATTTGAGCGTTTGTTCCTGCTGTTTTAAACCTTCGAGCGCATCCTGCTTGGGCAACATATATAACCAATAGCCCGCACCTTGCAGAGCCAGAACCAGCAGTAACAACACGGCCAGCTGAGGCAACAAAGGCCATTCAGCGATTTCATCCAGTTCCAGTTCCTGCAAGTTAGCCATGTTTCTCTCCTGTCACGGTGGCGAGCGGTTTATGAGCTGACGCATGAAACAGAAATGACACCTTAAAGCTCTGAAATTGTTTACCAAAACGTCGATTACCTGACACGATCGAATGCATACCGACCTCAGACAGTTGGGTCGATTTTTCCAGATTGTCGAGCATGGTGGCGAGTCGGGCAGTACTGTCACTGATGCCGCTGATTTCAATTTCTTCGCCATTCATTTTGATCTTGTCGACGTAGACACCTTCCGGAATCAACTGCGGCATCAGGTTCATGAACTCTGTGGTCTTATTGCGTTTTTGCTGTAACGATTCGACGATATTGAGCCGGGTCAGCAGCGCTTTATGCTCTTGCTCGGTCACTTTCAGCTCGGCAATCTGCGCATCCAGTTGGCGAATGTGCTGATTGAGAAATACCAGTCGCTGCTGCTGAGCCTGAGTTTGCTGATCGAGATAAAAGCCAGCGCCCCACTGCACGCCCAATGCCACCATCAACGCGAGCATGCACAGTCCGACGAAGCGGCGTTTGTGCGCCTCGCGCTGCGCTTCACGCCAGGGAATAAGGTTGATGTTATGCAGCATGGCCGTTCTCCAGCCAATTGAGCCCGCGCAGCGCCAAGCCTGCCGCAGTACTGAAACGCTGCAAATCAACCTGAGGCTGGCGGCGTAGCGATGCGCGGCAAGTAAACTCCGCCAGAGGGTTAAACAGCTCGCAAGGCAGAGCCAGACGTTCGCTAATCGCCTGCGCCAAACCTTCCGTTGCCGCGCCGCCACCGGATAGCCAGATACCGGCCAGCGGTTGATGGCCTTGCAGAGAAAGAAACAGCTGGATCTGGCGCGCCAGACGCTCAACCAACTCCTGAATGAAGTGTGCTTGCGGGCTGGTAAGGTCAGCGTTACCACCGGAGGTCGCCGCAACCAGTTGGCGGGTTCCCAACGGAATGTCTTTGTAAAACGGCGTTTTATCGGCAAAGTCGATGCACAATGAGGTTTGGCTGAACCCGACATCGACCAGCATCCAATCGGTGCGTTGCTGAGCACGGCTGACCCATTGCCAGATATTGAGCAGGCCGTGAATCTGCATATCAAACAGCAGCGGCTCAAAACCCGCTTTGCTCATCGCAGACAAACGGTTGTCGATCACTTCACGTCGGGTTGCATAGACCTGATACGTCAACGAACTGCTGCGCCCCAGTGTTTTTTCTCCGGTGACAACGAAATCCAGGCTCAACTCTTCGATGGGTAGCGGCGATTGATGGGAAAAAGCCTGATAAACCGCGAACTCTTGTTCGCTGGCATCCAGTTCGCTATCTATCTGTAATACCTTACTTATTACTGCATTGTCCGGTACAGCCAGCGCCACTTTACGACTAAATAGCGGTAATCCCTTTTTTAGTTCTTTGAGTTTCTTTACAATTTTCTGATAATTCAGCGTGTGGTTATCAGCGAAAATATCCTCGGATACGACTATCTCTTGGTAACCGACCAGCGAATACGATTCGCCTTTCGGTTTTAAAACCACCGCTTTAATACTGTGGTGGCCAATATCGACACCTGTAACTAATGATTTACCCATGCCATTTACTCCGGTGACTACACTCAGTGGCGCGCATTTATTTATTTGAAAAATAGTCACGCTACATTTTTAAGTGCTGCGTTTTTAGTCTAGAGTACAAGGGTTTGCATTAGGGCAGCCTCTACTAAACAGGGATTCTCCGGTGAAGTTCATAAAGCGTTTATTAGTATTTTCATTGATTTGCATTATTCTTGGAGTCACTACAATCTTTGGCTTCTACTTCTATGTGAAGTCTGATCTCCCAGATGTGGCAACGCTGCGCGACGTGCAGTTGCAGACGCCAATGCAGGTTTTCAGTCAGGACGGTAAACTGATTGCTCAGTTTGGGGAAAAGCGTCGTATTCCACTCAAACTGGATGAAATGCCGAAAGAGCTGATTGAAGCGGTCATCGCAACCGAAGACTCCCGTTTCTACGAACACTATGGTTTTGACCCGATTGGTATTACCCGTGCGGCGTTTGCGGTATTGGCGTCCGGCAGTGCATCTCAGGGCGCGAGTACTATTACTCAGCAGCTCGCTCGTAACTTCTTCCTCTCTAACGAGAAGAAGATCATGCGTAAAATCAAAGAGATTTTCATCGCTGTCCACATCGAGCAACTGCTGACCAAAGACGAAATTCTTGAGCTTTACCTGAACAAGATCTACCTCGGCTACCGTTCATACGGGGTTGGCGCCGCGGCTCAGGCTTACTTCGGTAAAGAAGTGAAAGACCTGACGCTGGGTGAAATTGCGATGATTGCCGGCTTGCCAAAAGCGCCGTCGACCATGAACCCGATCTATTCTGTTGAGCGTGCGACCAACCGTCGTAATGTGGTTCTGCTGCGCATGCTGAACGAAAAATACATCACCCAAGAGCAGTACGACGTAGCACGTAACGAGCCGATGGAGTCACGTTATCACGGTGCGGAAATCGAGCTTAACGCCCCATATGTGGCGGAAATTGCCCGCGCGTGGATGATCGACCGCTACGGCGAAGATGCCTACACCTCCGGCATGAATGTCTACACCACGGTGGATTCAAAACTGCAGAAAGCGGCAAACAAAGCCGCGCTGGATAATCTGCTGGCGTACGATGAACGTCACGGTTTCCGCGGCGCGGAAAAAGAGCTGTGGAAATCGGGGCAAGCCGCCTGGGATGAAGACAAGATTGCTGACCACCTGAAAAACGAGCCGACTTACAACGATCTCTACCCAGCGGTGGTTCTGAAAGTCGACAGCAAATCAGCGCAAATATGGGTGAAGGGCTCTGGCCTGCAAACCATCGCTTGGGATGATATGAACTGGGCACGTCGTTTCATTACTGATGAACGCCAGGGGCCACTACCAGGCAAAGCGGATGACATTCTGGCTGTTGGCGAACAAATTTGGGTTCGACAGCTACACGAAGACGGCGCCGAGCAACAACACTGGAAACTGAGTCAGGTTCCGAATGCGCAAACGGCCTTTGTCGCCATGAATCCGGAAAATGGTGCCGTACTGGCGCTGGTTGGCGGTTTCAACTTTGTGCACAACAAATTTAACCGCGCGACCCAATCGGTACGTCAGGTGGGTTCAAGTATCAAACCGTTTATCTACTCAGCGGCATTGGAGAAAGGTCTGACGCTGGCGACGCTGATCAACGACGCACCAATTAACCAGTGGGATGAAAGTCAAGGCACCGCATGGCGTCCGAAGAACTCGCCACCAACTTACGGCGGCCCGACTCGCGTACGCATCGGTCTGGCTCAGTCGAAAAACGTCATGGCGGTACGCGTGCTGCGTGAGGTCGGCCTTGACGATACCCGTCAATACCTGACTCGTTTTGGCTTTGAACTCGACAAACTGCCTCGTTCTGAAACTATTGCATTGGGCGCAGGCAGCCTGACTCCGGTCAAAATGGCGCAAGGTTATTCAGTCTTTGCTAACGGCGGCTACTATGTGGAACCGTTCTACATCAGCAGAGTTGAAGGTCCTTATGGCGATCTGGAATTCGAAGCCAGCCCGAAAATCGTGTGTCATAGCGGTTGTGAGTCAAGCCTGAGCAACGGCGTTGACGAGCAGGATGTGGATACTCCGTACGCACCAAAAGTGATCTCTGAACAGAACGCTTTCCTGGTTCGTCAGATGATGTACAGCAATATCTGGGGTGGCGGTGACTGGCGTGAAGGCACCGGCTGGAACGGTACTGGCTGGCGGGCACAGGCGCTCAAGCGCCGTGATATCGGTGGTAAAACCGGTACGACAAACGATTCGAAAGACGCATGGTACAACGGTTATGGCCCGGGTATTGTCGCCACCGCCTGGGTTGGTTTTGACGAGCACAGCCGCAACCTCGGCCACACTGTCCCTAACCCGGCGATTGAAGATGATGTCTCAGGTGCCGAAGCGGGTGCGAAAACCGCACAGCCCGCGTGGATTGAGTTCATGGGCTTAGCTCTGAACGGCGTGCCTTATCAGGAACAAAGCATTCCAGATAATATCGTCCGCGTTCGTATCGACCGTGATAGCGGCTTACTGACCAACAAGCTCGATTCCAGCTCCATGTTTGAGTACTTCATTGACGGTACTGAACCGAAGGACTACGTGACGGAATCGACGACCAACAGCATCTACACCAGTGAAGACAACGAATCGCTGTTCTGATGGCAGAAAATAAAAAAGAGGCTGAATATTCAGCCTCTTTTTTTATGCGTAGCATCCGAGTCAGTGCACGGTTGCCATCAAGCAGTCACGCATCGCACTGGCCAGATTTTCAAATCGTTGACGCAGCGGAGAGCCCGGGCGGTACACCAGCACCAAACGGCGCGACGGTACAGGGTTGACGGCTTTGATGTAACACACGCCATCTTTTTCTTTTTCCCCCGGCAGAGACAATTGCGGCAACAGCGTAATACCAGCACCCGCCGCGACCATATTACGCAGCGTTTCTAAACTGGTGGCTTTGAAACGTTCGTCATCTTTGGCGCCTGCGGCGAAGCAGAAACCCAGCGCCTGATCGCGCAGGCAGTGGCCGTCGCCAAGCGCCAGCACGGTTTTACCATTCAGTTCCAGCATGTCCACTTCGTCACGTCCGGCCCACTCATGGCCGCACGGCACTGCGATGCTCATCGGTTCGCTGAAAATCTCAATCTCTTTAAACGGCGCGGTCTCTTCCACCGATGCCAATACCAGGCAATCCAGCTTCCCCTCTTCCAGCTGACGCACTAACTGGTGAGTCTGCGCTTCGTGCAGATACAGCTCCAGTTCCGGAAAACTCTCTTTCAGGGTCGGTACAATCCGCGGCAGCAGATAAGGCCCCAGAGTCGGAATAAAGCCAATATGCATCGGACCAGTCATCGCGCCGCTCTGGCCGCTCGCCATATCTTTAAACGTTTTAACTTCCGTCAGAATCCGCTTGGCCTGGTCCACCAGCTGCAAGCCCGCATCGGTAAACAGCACGCGGCGACTGCTACGCTCAAGCAACACGGTTCCCAGTTCGTCTTCCAGCTTACGAATTTGACCACTTAAGGTGGGCTGACTGACAAAGCAGGCCTCAGCGGCTTTACGAAAATGCTTGTGCTCAGCCAATGCCACCAAGTATTCAAAATCTCGAATGTTCATCTTGTACCTCGATAGAATGCACCTATCAAAACCATAACATCAAACGATTAGAGCTATCAAAGTTTTTCTTTAATAATAACCACAACTTTACGGAGACCACGCTCTCCCTTGAACCTCATTTAAAAACTTAAGAAGGAAAAACCATGTTTGCATCGAAAGAAGGCCAGGCTGTCCCACAAGTGACCTTTCCGGTTCGTCAGGGTGATACTTGGGTCAACGTGACCAGCGATGATCTGTTCAAGGGTAAAACCGTGATCGTATTCAGCCTGCCGGGCGCTTTCACTCCAACCTGTTCATCCAGTCATCTGCCGCGCTACAACGAGCTGTTTCCGGTATTTAAAGATCACGGTGTAGACAGCATTCTGTGTTTGTCAGTCAACGACACCTTTGTAATGAATGCATGGAAACACGATCAGGAAGCAGAACACATTCAGTTTATTCCCGATGGTAACGGTGAGTTCACCGATGGCATGGGCATGTTGGTCGATAAAAAAGAACTCGGCTTTGGCAAACGTTCATGGCGCTACAGCATGCTGGTAAAAGATGGCATCGTTGAGAAAATGTTCATCGAACCGAATGAGCCAGGCGACCCATTCAAAGTATCGGACGCCGATACCATGCTCAGCTATCTGGCCCCGGACTTCAAAACGCAGGAGTCGATTACCGTCTTCACCAAACCCGGTTGCCCGTTCTGTGCCAAAGCCAAACAAAACCTGATTGACGCCGGTCTGCAATACGAAGAAGTGATTCTGGGCAAAGATGCCACCAGCGTGAGCCTGCGCGCTATTACCGGCCGTACCACAGTGCCGCAAGTTTTCATCGGTGGACGCCACATTGGTGGCAGTGAAGAGTTAGAAGCGCACTTGCTCAACCGCTAATTTCATGCCGATAGCCCCTTCGTTCAGGGGCTTTTTTTCGTCTGCATCGGGATGATTTCGCTTTGCCGCTCTGCTTACGTATACTGAGTGCGGTGTCGTATCAGAAAATATCAAAGTGAGGCGATTCGATGGCGTGTAATGATTGCCGCGAAAACTGGTTCTGGAAAAAAATTGGCCGCTGTCAGCGCTGCATGGATCAACTGACGACGCTGTCGGTCCTGTGTTGGGTGGTGTGGTACTTTGCATTCAATGACGATCCGCGCAGCATTCAGTCGATCGCCTTGATCGTTGCCGGTTTTGCGTTTAACGCGTTGCTGTTTCTGCATCTGTGGATGAAGTATGTCATTCTGCCATGGCGCAAACGCCAAGGTAATGATAAGCCGGGTGAATAACAGGCTGAAACTTTGATTTGGCAGGGCCAGAAAAGAAAAAAGCCCTAAAACGAATCTTGTTTCAGGGCTCTCTTAGATTCTTCTAAGAAAAAGCAGTGGTACAGTTATAGACCGAGCTTCCTCTCAATGGTTCCCAAAAAAATCGATCTTTTTTTGATCTTTTTGAGCAATAAAATCTAACTCTTTATATTCAATCGCTTATGCAACACTAGCCTTAATGATCAATTGATCATCCAGATTCACTTCCAGTGCCACTTCATCACACGCATGCTGACGCGGACACTGCTCGCAATCTTTCAGCACTTTCTCAGGCAGCAATGTTTTCGACGTCGGAATGAAGTCCAGCTTCATAAAGAACTCTGGTGTACGCGTCAGCACAAACACTTTCTTGATCGCCATCTGACGGGCTTTCTTGACGAGATAATCGACAATCGCAGTGCCTTGACCTTGCCCCTGCCAGCCAGCTTCCACACCCAGTGAGCGAATCTCGGCTAAGCCGGAGTCATACACATAGAGTGACGCGCAACCGGTGATTTCACCATTATGTTCCGCAACGGCAAACGAACCGATATCGCGCACGATTTCATTACGTGAGCGCGGCAGGTTTTCCCCCATGTTAGCCCAGTAAGTGACCATGCCTTCCAACGTTTCAATGTCGGTCAGACGTGCAGGACGTACTTTCACCGATGAAGCATCACGTTTGGACAGACGTTTCTCGGCCTGTTCCACCGCATACGCGACCTGATGTGGAGCCACGCCGCCGAGAGCGCTACGTTTTTCCAGACACGACTCAATGGTCAGAATCGCATACACATCATTTTCAATCACTGGTGAGAAGGCTTTCAGCTCTTCCAACGACAACTCTTCCAGCGCGCAGCCTTTGGCAATGGCACCCACGACCGCAACCCCGACAATATGGTGCGCTTCACGGAACGGAATGCCTTTCGCGACCAGATAGTCTGCCAGTTCAGTTGCGTTGGCATAACCTTGTTTCGCCGCTTCCAGCGTACGTGCACCGTTCACTTTGATGCCTTCAAAACACAGTGCCGCCATTTCCATACAATCGTTCCAGGTGTCGAGCGCATCGAACAGACCTTCTTTGTCTTCCTGCATGTCTTTGTTGTACGCCAGTGGCAGCGCTTTAACGGTCATCATCATACCGGCCAGTGAGCCATACACACGGCCGGTCTTGCCACGAATCAGCTCCAGCGCATCCGGGTTTTTCTTTTGTGGCATCAGTGATGAACCAGAAGTGACGGTATCCGCCAGTTCAATAAAACCCGATTCACCTGAGTTGTAGAATATCATGTCTTCAGCCAGACGTGACAGATGCAGCATTGAAATTGACGCGGTGGTCATCAGTTCCATCACGTGGTCACGGTCCGATACGGAATCGAGCGAGTTACGGGTCGCACGACGAAAGCCGAGATTGTGTGCCAGTTTTTCACGGTCAATCGCATAAGCGGTCCCCGCCAGCGCGCCAGAACCCAATGGGCAAGTATCCAGACGTTTGATGGCATCACTCAGACGTGAGTAGTCACGCTCAAACATTTCGACATACGCCAGACACCAGTGCGCAAATGTCACTGGCTGAGCGCGTTGCAGGTGAGTGTAGCCCGGTAGAACCGTGCCCTGATGTTCTTTGGCCACTTCCACCATTTTGTTTTGCAGGCGGTCCAGCGCGATCAGCAATTGCTGGCCCTGTTGACGACACCACAGTTTCAGGTCGGTGGCCACCTGGTCGTTACGCGAACGGCCAGTGTGCAGTTTTTTTCCTAAATCGCCGACTTTGCTGATCAGTTGCTGCTCAACCCAAGAGTGAATATCTTCCGCATCCGACAGCAGAATCTGTTCAGGATCTTCCATCACTTCCAGCTTGAGCTCATTGAGTGCCAGTTCCAGCTTTTGCTGCTCTTCTTCGCTCAGGACATTCACTGACAGCAAAGCTTTAGACCAGGCAATTGAGCCGACAATATCCTGTTCAGCCAATCGGTAATCGAAGCGCAATGAATCATTAAAGTCTTTGAATCTTGTATCTGCCGCTTGGGTAAATCTTCCGCCCCATAATGCCATTGCGTGTCTCCTAATGCTCACTCGTCACTTGCTGTGCTAGTATAATATCCGACCTGAATCAGGCGATTTATTGTGTTTGTCAAAGTTACGGGAAGTTGAACAAAAAATAAAGTAAAAATTCATTTTTTAAACATAGTTATTCAGTAACTATTCCCGCATTAATCTGCTTATTATCTCAGACACAACAAAGCCCGCTTGCTACGCAAACGGGCTTTTATATTTATGTCGGTTTTGACTATTTATTTCACTGATTATTTCTTCGCCGCAGCGCTTAACGCACGGATACGGCTAGACAGTGAGTACAGACGGATGAAGCCGCCAGCGTGGCTTTGGTCGTACACGTCGTCCGCACCGAACGTTGCAAACTCTTCAGAGTATAGGCTGTTTTCAGAACGTTTCTGAGTTGCCGTTGCCTGGCCTTTGTAAAGCTTGATCACCACTTCACCATTCACGTCCTGCGCCAGCTCTTCTGCCGCGGCAAACACTGACTTACGCAGTGGCGTAAACCAACGGCCATCGTACACCAGGTGAGACGCTTTGATGCCCAGCTCTTCACGGAACTCAAACGCGGTTTTGTCCAGAACCAGCTGTTCTACTGCACGCAGCGCTTCCATCATGATGGTGCCCCCCGGAGTTTCGTAACAGCCGCGAGACTTCATGCCCACCAGACGGTTTTCCACGATATCGATACGACCCACACCGTGTTTCACACCTTTCTCGTTCAAAGCAACCAGTGCGTCGTAAGGTGACAGCGCTTGGCCATCAACCGCAACCACTTCACCTTTCTCAACTTTCAGCGTCACGTATTCCGCTTCGTTTGGTGCTTGTTCTGGATCGACTGTCCACGCCCAGCAATCCTCGTTAGGTGCGTTCCAAGTGCTTTCCAGCACGCCACCTTCTGTGGAGATGTGCCATGCGTTCGCGTCACGCGAGTAGATCTTAGTCAGTGAAGCCGCACATGGAATGTTACGCTCTGCGAGGTAATCCAGACACTCTTCACGGCTGACCAGATCCCATTCACGCCAAGGCGCAATCACGTGCAGATCCGGAGCCAGAGCCGCAAAGGCACCTTCGAAACGAACCTGATCGTTACCTTTACCGGTACAACCGTGAGCCAGTGCATCCGCACCCACTTTACGTGCGATTTCAACTTGCGCTTTAGCGATCACCGGACGCGCCATTGAGGTTCCCAATAGGTATTTACCTTCGTAGTAAGCACCGGTTTTCAACGTTGGGTAGATGTAGTCTTTGACCAACTCTTCTTTCAGATCGACGACGTAACACTCAGAGGCACCTGATGCGATCGCTTTCTCTTCGATGCCGACCAGCTCGTCCGCGCCTTGGCCGACATCGGCCACGAACGCCACGACTTCACAGTCATAGTTTTCTTTCAGCCATGGAATGATGACTGATGTATCCAGACCGCCAGAATATGCGACAACCACTTTGTTTACTTGAACTTTGCTCATTACTTCTCTCCAACTTCCTGGCTCTGCGCTTGGCGGTCAGTGCTCAGGTTTATGTCCATTAATTCGTTTGTTATTTCAATTCGTTTATTCAGGCAGAAACTGCGTGCCGATGCTTTGTCCGGCGAACAGCTTGGCCAGCTTTTCCGGATAGCGCCAGGTCGCCACTTCAATCGGGCGGCCCAGATCTTTGGCCGCTTCCAGCGCTGCTTTGACCTTAACGATCATGCCGTCAGTAATCACTTTGCCGGCAATCAGGGCATCCGCCTGCTTCTCATCCATGCTTGGGATCAGATGACCTTTGCCATCCAACACACCACTCACATCCGACAGCAGTACCAGCTCTGCGTCCAGCGCGCCAGCAACGGCAACCGCTGCCTGGTCAGCATTGACGTTCATCATCTGCCCCTCAGCGGTCAGGCCGATTGAGCTGATGATTGGCAGTGCACCCGCCGTCAGCAGCGCTTCAACAATCTTGGCATCGCCCGCTTTCGCCAGGCCCACCGCGCCCAGTTCCGGATCCAGCTCGACCACCTGACACAGGCCGCCGTCAGCCAGACACAGGCCCACCGCATTAAGACCATCTTTGATCGCTTGGCCTTGCAGCATCTTGTTCGCTGTCCCCGCCAATGCTCCGGCAATCACCGGGATCTGGTCATAAGGCGTCACACGTAAACCGTCTTTTTTCACGGTTTTGAGCTGCAGTTTTTCCATCAGTTCGTCCACGAGGTAACCACCGCCGTGTACGATCACAATTCGTCGCTGTGCTTGGGCTTGATACTGGGCGATTGCGCCGAAAAGCTTGCTGAGTGTCTCTGCACACGACAGAGCGGCACCACCTAACTTAATCACCAATGGATTTTGCTTTGTATCCGTCATTTTTAACCCTTACACCAAAGCGGTTAGTTCATCGAAACCGTAGTGAATGTTTAAACACTGCATCGCTTGACTCGATGCACCTTTCAATAAATTGTCTATCGCCGAAACGACGATGATGTGCTCACCCTGCACTTTCCAACCGATATCGCAGAAAGGCGTGAATTCCACATCCTGAATTCTTGGCAGTGTGCTGGTATGCAGACGCACTGCTGGTTTACCGTGGTATGCCTGCTCAAACGCTTTAGCAACCTGAGCCGCCGTCACACCCGCGGCGAGCTTCATCGTGATGGTGGCCAGAATGCCACGCTTAAAGTTGCCCAGATGCGGAGTAAAAATCACATCGCAATCGAGATGCGTCGCGATTTCAGGCTGGTGACGATGGGTAAACACACCGTAAGGCTGCAGGCTGACTTCGCAAAAGCTGTTGGTCATGCTGGCTTTACGCCCGGCACCGGAAACACCGCTTACCGCATTGATGACTGGCCACTGAGATTTATCCACCAGGCCCGCCACCAGCAGCGGCTTAATCGCCAGTTGCGATGCGGTTGGGTAGCATCCCGCAACTGCGATCAGCTGACTATTAAGAATAGCTTCCTGATTCCACTCGGCCAGTCCGTAAGCCGCTTCAGACAACCAGTCACCATGCTGGTGTTCGAAGCCATAAAACTGTTGATAGAAACCTTCACTTTGCACGCGGTACGCACCTGACAGGTCGAATACCTGACAGTTGTTGGCGAGAAACACTGGCGCTAGGTCATGGCTGACTTCATGCGCGGTCGCAAGAAACACCACGTCCGACGCTTTGGCCACCTGCTCTACATCCAGCAGCGCATGGACGGGCATATCCACCAGCCCAGCCAGTTTGCCGTGCAATTGAGCAATCGACTTTCCGGCATCCGCGCTGTTGGCGGAAACGTATAAACCTGATAGCGTGAGCTCTGGGTGTTTGTGAACCATAAGAGCGAGCTCTGCTCCGGTATAACCGCTTGCGCCGATGATGGTGGTTTTTAGCATCTCAAAACATCCAAAAAGAAGGTGAATAACAACATTTAAAACTGACTATTAATTTCAAAAAAGACCACTTTAATCGGTTTTTTATTCATTAAAAGTGATTTAATATGTGTTTTACATTTTCAGCGTTATTCTGTCAATAGTAGGAGCGAAGATAATATGCAATTACCCAGTTTCCTCGAAGTCTATGAAGGCTTGATTTCGACCCCGTCGATTAGCGCCACGGATCCCAAGTGGGACCAAGGTAATGAGCAGGTGATTGCCAAACTGGCAGGCTGGCTGACCGATCTCGGCTTTAAAGTAGAGATTGATCAGGTTGCGCCGGGTAAACAGAACCTGATCGCCAAAAAGGGCGAAGGTGAAGGCGGCCTGTTACTGGCTGGCCATAGTGATACCGTTCCGTTTGATGAAGGGCGCTGGAACTACAATCCTCATGCGCTCACGCAGGATAACAACCGTTTTTACGGGCTCGGCACCGCCGACATGAAAGGCTTCTTTGCCTTTATTTATGAAGCCGTGAAGAAGGTGGACTGGAGCAAGCAGAGCAAGCCGTTGTATGTGCTGGCGACCTGTGATGAAGAAACTACCATGCTGGGCGCGCGCCACTTCACGCAAAACGCGCCGTTCAAACCGGATTACTGCATCATCGGTGAGCCGACCAGCTTAATACCGATCCACGGCCATAAAGGTCATGTGGCCAACGCCATTCGGGTGACAGGTAAATCGGGCCACTCATCCAACCCGGCACTGGGTGTGAACGCGATTGAGATCATGTACGAAGTGCTGTTTGCGATGATGCAACTGCGCGATAAGCTGGTGAAAGAGTACCATCATCCGGGATTTGAAATTCCTACCCCTACGCTGAACCTTGGCCATATTCACGGCGGCGATGCGCCCAACCGTATCTGTGGCTGCTGTGAACTGCATTACGATGTACGTCCGCTGCCGGGCATCAGTTTGGATGGCTTGGATAATATGCTGCGCGGCGCGCTGAAAGAGGTGCAAGAGAAATGGCCGGGCCGTATCGAACTGGAGCCGCTGCACGAAGCGATTCCAGGTTACGAATGCGCGCACGATCATCCGTTTATTACCGGAGTAAGTGAAATTTGTGGTCATGAACCACAAACCGTTAACTACTGTACGGAAGCACCGTTCTTGCAGGAGCTGTGTCCGACTTTAGTCTTAGGCCCGGGCTCAATCGATCAGGCACATCAGCCGGACGAATTTCTGGCATTTGACTTTATCGATCCGACCATCAATGTGCTGTCCAAAGCCATGGTCAAATACTGCTTTTAAAGTGTGAACAAGCTGTTACGTGGCCCTGAGGCGGTTTTACCCTTCAGGGCTTTTTGTAAGAAAATTTCAACAAAAATGGATATTTATCCTAACAGATGTTCAAAAGATCCAACCGAGAAATAAATGGAATCTTAGTCTGCTGCGTTTGACGGCACTAGACAAATTTCGTTAGATTGTGTACTTAAAGAAAAGAACAATGGATGTAATTTTTTTACAAGGCAGGATGACAATGAACGAAAAATACGCCGCGCTCAAAAGTAACGTGAGCATGCTCGGTCGACTACTGGGTCAGACTATCCAGGATGCGGATGGTGACGTTATTTTAGAGAAAGTGGAGACCATCCGAAAACTTTCTAAATCTGCCCGCGCCGGCAATCAAGCTGACCGCGAGAATCTCATTGAAGAGATTAAAAGCCTGAATAACGATGAGCTGACTCCGGTCGCTCGCGCCTTTAACCAATTCCTGAATCTGACTAATATCGCCGATCAGTACCACACGATTTCGCGTCATTGCGAAGAGCATGTGTGTGAGCCGGATGCGGTGCATTCGCTGTTCAGCAAACTGAGCCAGAACGGCATCAGCAAGCTGGATACCGCGCAGGCGGTTCGCGATCTGAATATTGAACTGGTATTGACTGCGCACCCGACGGAAATCACCCGTCGCACCATGATCAACAATCTGGTCAAAATTAACGAATGTCTGTCCAAACTGGAACTGAGCGATCTTTCTTCTAAAGAACGCCTAAAAACTGAGCGTCGTTTAGAACAGTTGATTGCCCAGGGCTGGCATTCTGATGTCATCCGTAAACAGCGTCCAACCCCGCTGGATGAAGCCAAATGGGGCTTCGCTGTGGTTGAGAATTCACTGTGGCAAGCCGTGCCAGAATTTTTGCGTGAACTGAATGAGAGCGTGAAAGAGTATCTGGACGAAGGCCTGCCTATCGATGCCCGCCCAGTGCACTTCTCATCGTGGATGGGCGGTGACCGCGACGGCAACCCGTTTGTCACCCACTCCATCACACGTGAAGTAATGCTCCTGTCGCGCTGGAAAGCCGCGGACCTTTATCTGGGTGACATTAACGAGCTGGTTGCCGAGCTGTCGATGACCAAGTGCAATGATGCGCTGCGCGCGCTGGCTGGTGAAGAAGAACATGAACCGTACCGCGCGGTACTGAAACGCGTTCGTTCCCTGCTTCAGGAAACACTGGAAATTCTGGATGCGAAAATTCACGGCCAGAAGCTGGCAGTGAAAGCACCGCTGCAGAATGTCAGCCAGCTGTGGGACCCACTGTACGCGTGTTACCAATCCCTGCATGAATGTGGCATGGGCGTGATCGCCGACGGCTCACTACTCGATACCCTGCGCCGCGTCAAAGCGTTCGGTGTTCATCTGGTGCGCCTCGACATTCGTCAGGAAAGTACTCGCCACGCCGATGCGCTGTCTGAACTGACTCGTTACCTTGGTATCGGTGATTACAATCAGTGGAGCGAACAGGATAAGATTGCCTTCCTGACCAACGAACTGGCCTCAAAACGTCCGTTGTTGCCGCGTGACTGGGAGCCGTCAGCACCGGTCAAAGAAGTGTTCGACACCTGTAAAATCGTTGCCGCGCAGCCGCGTGAGGCGTTTGGCGCTTACGTCATTTCGATGGCTCGCACCGCATCCGACGTGTTGGCGGTTCACCTGCTGCTGCAAGAATCCGGCTGCCCTTACCGTATGGACGTATGTCCACTGTTTGAAACGCTGGACGACCTCAATAACGCTGAAAAAGTCATTACCCAACTGATGGGGATTGATCTGTACCGTGGCTTCATTCAGAACCATCAGATGGTGATGATTGGCTACTCTGACTCAGCCAAAGATGCCGGCGTCATGGCGGCGGGATGGGCTCAGTACCACGCGATGGAATCACTGGTTAAAGTGGCCGAAGAAGCGGGTGTTGAACTGACCCTGTTCCACGGCCGTGGCGGTACCATTGGTCGTGGCGGCGCCCCTGCGCACGCAGCACTGCTGTCTCAGCCACCGAAAAGCCTTAAAGGCGGTCTGCGCGTGACGGAACAGGGCGAGATGATTCGCTTTAAACTCGGTCTGCCGGAAGTGGCGGTCAACAGCTTCAGCCTGTACGCCAGTGCAGTGCTGGAAGCGAACCTGCTGCCACCACCAGAACCAAAACAGGAATGGCGCGATCTGATGAACGTGCTGTCGGAAGTCTCATGCGAAGCTTATCGCGCCGTGGTGCGCGGCGAGCCGGATTTCGTCCCGTACTTCCGTCAGGCTACGCCAGAACTGGAACTGGGTAAATTGCCGCTCGGTTCGCGCCCGGCAAAACGTAACCCGAACGGGGGCGTAGAAAGCCTGCGTGCGATTCCATGGATCTTCTCCTGGAGCCAGAACCGTCTGGTGCTGCCAGCCTGGCTGGGTGCCGGTGAAGCGATTCAATATTCGATCGATAAGGGTCATCAAGCACTGCTGGAAGAGATGTGTCGTGAGTGGCCGTTCTTCTCGACCCGTCTGGGTATGCTGGAGATGGTGTACACCAAATGTAACATGGACATTGCGCGTTATTACGATGAGCGTCTGGTGGATGAATCACTGCGCCCACTCGGTCAGCGTCTGCGCGATCAACTGCAAAAAGACATTAAGACGGTGCTCAACGTAGAGAACAATGAGAACCTGATGCAGAGCGATCCGTGGGGCCATGAGTCAATTCGTCTGCGCAACATCTACGTGGAGCCATTGAACATGCTTCAGGCCGAACTGTTGTACCGTACGCGTCAATCTCAGGATGCGGATCCGGAACTGGAAGAAGCCTTGATGGTGACGATTGCGGGTATCGCAGCAGGCATGCGCAATACTGGCTGATTACCAGCATAAAAATCCAATTGTTAACAAAAGATCGCCAAATGGCGGTCTTTTATTTTTTCGGATGATTTTATTGAGAATAATATCAGTTTTTTTATGAAAAACGTTATTGTATTCTACTTTATGCTTATTATTTAGATATACTACTGCTCCTCTGCGACATCCATTCAAACACTACAAGTCGCAGTCCGATATGCAAAGACATATCAATCCTAGGTGATAAACGGCTTTAAAGGTGACAAGGACAGCACTCCGTTGCTGGCAAGACTCAAACCCAGAATCTTAGTGTACCAATAGAAGTACGCACGATGGCTGAGTCTACTGTTAGAAGTTTATTAACCATTTGGATTGAAGACATGTCATTACCACACGTTATCCTTACTGTTCTTAGCACACGCGATGCAACCGGATACGACATCACTAAAGAGTTTTCTGCAAGCATTGGCTATTTCTGGAAAGCCAGCCACCAACAAGTTTACCGCGAACTGAACAAGATGGGTCAGCAAGGCCTGGTAACTTGCGTACTGGAACCTCAGGAAGGCAAACCGGATCGTAAAGTTTATTCGATCACGGACTCTGGCCGCAGTGCTCTGGGCGAATGGTTCGATCAACCAACCGCGCATCCGACAGTAAGGGATGAATTCAGTGCTAAATTGATGGCTTGTGCCGTTCAGCCAGCCGACCCATACCGTGTTCAGCTTGCTGAACTGGTGGAAGAGTCACGCAAACTGGTCGCACATTACAAAGAAATCGAAGCGGCGTACTATGCTAATCCAGCGGTCATGGACAAGCAGCAACGTCTTGAGCGTCTGACTCTGCGCCGCAATCTGCTGGTGCGTCAGGCCTGGATTCAGTGGGCCGAAGAAGTGGTCGCTGAACTGGACGCCATGGCGTAAACAGAAAAAAGGGATGATGCTCAGCACCATCCCTTTTTTGTTGTCTGTAACCGGCGGATCAAATACCGTCGCCACCGATGAAGGTTTGTGAGCGACCGTTAAAGTTCTGGTCCATATCCAGTGAAGGTTTGTCGGTTTTCGGACGACCGACGATACGCGCAGGTACACCGGCCACAGTGGTGTGCGGCGGAACCGGTTGCAACACCACCGAGCACGAGCCGATTTTCGCCCCTTCGCCAACTTCGATGTTGCCAAGAATTTTCGCCCCGGCACCAATCATCACCCCTTCGCGGATTTTCGGGTGACGGTCGCCGCACTCTTTACCAGTACCGCCCAGCGTCACGTCTTGCAGAATAGACACATCGTCTTCCACCACCGCCGTTTCACCGATCACAATGCCGGTAGCGTGGTCGAGCATGATGCCGCGGCCAATACGCGCTGCCGGGTGAATATCCACCTGACACGCGACAGAAATCTGGTTTTGCAGGTAGGTCGCCAACGCCTGACGACCCTGGCGCCATAGCCAGTTAGCCACTCGGTAGCCTTGCAGCGCGTGATAACCTTTAAGATACAACAGCGGCATCGAATACATGGACACTGCCGGGTCGCGGTTCACTGTCGCACAAATATCACACGCCGCCGCTTCAGTAATTTTAGGATCGGCGGCAAACGCCTCTTCCACCACTTCACGCACAGCCATCGCCGGCATCGAGGCGGTATTGAGCTTATTCGCCAGAATATAACTCAGCGCCGCCGACAGGCTTTCATGTTTAATAATGGTCGCATGGTAGAAGCTCGCCAGCATCGGCTCCTGCTCTGACTGCTCGCGGGCCTCATTAATGATGGTCTGCCAGACTTTGTTTTGTGCGCACTGTTTCATTGATCACTCTGCCTCGGGCTTTTCCCGGCATAGCCTCACGCCGGGTCGCTCTTTTAATCCTTCAAAAAATGCCAAGCAGCTTAGAAGCTGTGGTTATCGTTCTGCTTTTTTATCGCGCGCCAGCAGATCTTGTGCTGCCATGCGCGCGTCTTTTCCTTGATACAATACTTGATAAATTTGTTCAACTATTGGCATCTCAACACCCATGCGTTGAGCCAGCAGCCACACCTCTTTGGTGTTGCGATAACCTTCCACCACCTGGCCGATTTCCTGCTGTGCCGTATCGACATCTTTACCTTGACCTAAGGCCAGACCAAAGCGGCGGTTACGCGATTGGTTATCGGTACAGGTCAGCACCAAATCACCGAGTCCAGCCATGCCCATAAAGGTTTCCGGCTGCGCGCCGAGTGCTGCGCCCAGGCGAGTCATTTCCGCCAGACCACGGGTAATCAGTGCGGTACGCGCATTGGCACCAAACCCAATACCATCAGACATCCCCGCGCCAATCGCAATCACGTTTTTCACCGCGCCGCCAAGCTGCATACCGATGAAATCGCTGTTGGCATAGACACGGAACGTTTTGCTGCAGTGAATTTTCTCCTGCAACTCTTTGACAAACTGCGCATCCGGTGATGCAACCGAGATGGCGGTTGGCATCCCCATGGCTAACTCTTTAGCAAACGTCGGACCCGACAGCACCGCCAGCGGGTGCGATTCGCCCAACACTTCGTGAGCCACGTCCTGCAGCAGGCGTCCGGTTTCCGGTTCCAGACCTTTGGTTGCCCAGCAGATACGAGTGTCTTCACGCAGGTAAGGTTGCAGATTCTTAAGCACAATCGCAAACACATGGCTTGGTACTACCACCAGCAGATCGCGGCTCGCTTGCACCGCTTTTTGCAGATCAGACTCAATGATCAGCGACGGTGGAAAATCGATACCCGGCAGAAACTCGTGGTTCGCCCGATCAGCTTGCAGCTGCGCCATATGCTCGGGATCGTGTCCCCACAGCACGACATTCGCGCCATTACGAGCCAGAGAGATGGCCAGTGACGTACCGTACGAACCCGCGCCAATGACGGTCATTGAAATCGCTTTACCGTAGGCATTGTTTGTGTGTGAATCGGTCATTGTTCCGCCTGATGGATAACAGTTGTTCTAATTCTATACCCAAAACACCTTGGCATGCAGACGCAGCTTGGTATTTCTCCGGGGGTAAAAACAAAAATGCACATCGCACCATGCTAGGAAGATGCGCTGTGCATTAGCGTTGCCCCTCAACGCCTATGGTGAAGAGAGGCATGCAGTGAGAAGCGGCAGCTTATGCTTGCGCTTCTTCACCTTGTGCAGCTTGTTGTTGCAGGTAGTTCATGAACAGAGCGTCAAAGTTCACTGGCGCGAGGTTCAGTTGTGGGAACGTACCTTTCACAACCAGGCTAGCAATAGTTTCGCGCGCGTATGGGAACAGGATATTCGGGCAGAATGCACCCAGGCAATGTGCCAGTTGGCCAGCTTCCATTTGGTCTGCAGTAAAGATACCCGCTTGTTGTACTTCACACAGGAATGCGTTTTCTTCTGCGTTTTTCACGGTCACAGTCAGACGTAGCACCACTTCGTATACACCGTCGCCCAGTTCACGGCTTTGCGTGTCCAGATCCAGTTTCACATCTGGGTTCCACTCTTTTTGGAACATCGTTGGCGAGTTTGGTGCTTCAAAAGATACATCTTTCAGGTAGATGCGTTGAATTGCGAAGTTTTGTTGTGGAGCTTGTTGTTGTGCTGCTTCAGCCATGATTTTGTCCTTAATACAGAGAATTTCGAGTCATTGTCCTGAGACTAACCGAGAGCTGGCGGGATCACTAGAGGGGAAACCCAATCCGTGCCAAGCATCACAACTCTTGGTTTCAGGCGCCGACATTTTATTCAGCGCCTGTTACAGAACGTTCGTGACCGATTATTTTTTGCCACGAACCAGAGGTAGATTCGCTTCGTTCCAAGCTACCAGGCCATTTTTCAGCAGGTTGACGTTTGCAAAGCCTGCTTTCGCCAGCAGCTCAGCACTTTCACGCGCTGTCTGACCAGTTTTGCATACTACGATGATTGGGTCAGATTTGTGGCTTTCAAGGGCAGCCAGGTTACCGGCTTTGATGTCCGACGGTAAAATGTGAACTGCGTCGGTAATGTGACCACGTTTGTAATCTTCTTTGGTGCGAATATCCACCACCACACCGTTTTCACGGTTCATCAGGTGCGTCACCTGAGAAGCGGTCACTTCTTTGTAAGCAGCCGTTGATGATTTATAGATGCTGACGATCAACGCCACCAAAATACCTACCCAGGCCAGTGATAGGATCATGTTCTGTTGGAAAAACTGAATGTATTCTTGCATATCCTGCGCTCTTGCAATGGTGGATCAAAACAGCCAAAGAGTATAACGAGGTTGCCAGCCTGACGCGAGCGCTTACCGCGCAGAATCGCTGACTTAGGCCACGAAAATGATCCTCGTCAGGCTGCCAACTGGCCACCGTCTTCATTCGGGGTCAGCCAGTTTGTCTGTGTTACGCACGTGGAAACGGAAACGCGGTAACTGTATCAATATGATCTTCACCCAGCGCCAGCATGATTAAACGGTCGATACCCAGCGCCACACCAGCACACTCCGGCAACCCGGCTTCCAGCGCGGCAATCAGATGATAGTCAATCGGTTGTGGCGTAAGCCCCATTTCGATGCGTTTGGCATTATCGGCTTCAAAGCGCGCCAGCTGTTCGCGAGGGTTATCCAGTTCGTGGAAACCGTTCGCCAGTTCAATACCTTTGAAGTAGACCTCGAAGCGATCCGCCACACGCGCATCGTTCGGGTTAATTTTCGCCAGCGCCGCTTGCGAGGCCGGGAAATCATACACAAATGCCGGCACGTGCTGACCAATCTTCGCTTCAATACCCATGCTAAACAGCAATTGCAGCAATGTATCGCGATCCTGTTCCGGCTCGGCGATATCACTCAGCCCCAGCGTTGCCGCGGCCTGCTTGAGCTCGGTCATGCAGCCTTCCAGCGGGCACACGCCCAGCACATCAAGAAAGGCCTGCTGGTAGGTCATGCGTTCGGCGGGGCCGGTTTGCAACGTCATTTGCAACAGCGCATCCATCTCATCCATCAGATCGTGATGGTCGAACCCGACTCGATACCACTCCAGCATGGTGAATTCCGGGTTGTGGTAGCGGCCGTTTTCTTCATTACGGAACGCTTTGCCCATCTGATAAATTGAACCACTGCCGGCAGCCAGCAAGCGCTTCATGTGAAATTCCGGGCTGGTCATCAGGTGCAGCTTACGTCCATCGGCGTAACCCGGGCCGACAAATTCGGTCTGAAAAGTATGCAGATGCACATCGGTCACGGTGGCATGACTCATCGCTGGTGTATCCACTTCCAGCACATCACGCTCAGCAAAAAACTGACGAATGCTACGCAGCAGCGTGGCACGTTGTTTGAGTTGCTCAATTGATGCGGTCGGCATCCATTCTGACTTGCTCATATTCGGTCTTCACATAATCACAGAGGAGGCCGATTTTACTCTGAAGTAGAAAAAATCCAAACCCGTGCGTGATCGAAATCACACAAAGAGGAATAAGTATGCTCGCACTTGCATTACCGAAGCAAAAGCCCAACAGAATCAATTTTTTCAGCCTACTCCTCTTCTACACTAGCCCTACCACTTTGGTACAAGTGGAAAGTAGCGAGTACCGAGAAGAAGCTTCCCTTCATATCGAACAAGCTGCGAATAATAATCAGGGACCGTTGTCTGGTCCCAATAAAAAACTCACTACACTGGAGGATAACTGTGCAAACTATCACCACAGATATCGCAGTCATCGGCGCCGGCGGCGCTGGTCTTCGTACTGCTATTGCAGCGGCTGAAGCAAACCCGAACTTGGAAGTCGCGCTTATTTCCAAAGTTTATCCAATGCGCTCTCATACGGTCGCTGCAGAAGGTGGCTCCGCAGCAGTTATCAAGGAAGAAGACAGCCTGGACAACCACTTCAACGATACCGTTGGCGGTGGCGACTGGCTGTGTGAACAGGATGTTGTTGAATATTTCGTGGCGAACTCGACACGCGAAATGATCCAAATGGAGCAATGGGGTTGCCCTTGGAGCCGTAAAGAAAACGGCGAGGTCAACGTGCGCCGTTTTGGTGGGATGAAAGTCGAACGTACTTGGTTCGCGGCCGATAAAACCGGCTTCCACATGCTGCACACCCTGTTCCAGACTTCAATGAAGTACCCTCAAATCAAACGCTTTGACGAATACTTTGTGGTTGACCTACTGGTGGTTGACGGCGAAGTGCAGGGTCTTATCGCCATTCACATGTCAGAAGGTGAACTGGTGACCATCAAAGCGAAATCTGTCGTGCTGGCGACTGGCGGTGCAGGCCGTGTTTATCACTGCAACACCAACGGCGGCATCGTAACCGGTGACGGCATGGCGATGGCTTACCGCCACGGCGTTCCACTGCGTGACATGGAATTCGTGCAGTACCACCCAACGGGTCTGCCAGGTACCGGTATCCTGATGACCGAAGGTTGTCGTGGTGAGGGCGGTATCATCGTCAACAAAAACGGCTACCGTTACCTGCAAGATTACGGCATGGGACCGGAAACACCGGTTGGCCAGCCAAAGAACAAATATATGGAACTGGGTCCACGCGACAAAGTTTCTCAAGCGTTCTGGCATGAGCAGCAAAAAGGCAACACCATCAAACACCCACTGGGTGATGTGGTGCACCTCGACCTGCGTCATCTGGGCGAAGAATACCTGCAAGAACGTCTGCCATTCATTTGTGAACTGGCGAAAGCGTACGTCAACGTCGATCCGGCGAAAGAGCCGATTCCAATTCGTCCGACAGTGCACTACACCATGGGTGGTATCGAAACCAACGGCGAATGTGAAACGCGTATTCAGGGTCTCTTCGCGGTGGGCGAATGTGCATCGGTCGGTCTGCACGGTGCAAACCGTCTCGGTTCTAACTCGCTGGCTGAATTCGTGGTGTTTGGTCGCGTCGCGGGTGAACACGCCGTGAAACGCGCAGAAGCCTTCCAAGGCTGGAATGACAGCGCCATCGACGAGCAAGTGAAAGCGGTTGAAGCACGCATCCAGGCACTGCTGAACCAAGAAGGCGACGAAAACTGGGCTGACATCCGTACTGAAATGGGCCATACCATGGAAGCGGGTTGTGGTATCTACCGTCAGGAAGATCTGATGGAAGAGACCATCAAGAAACTGGCGGAACTGAAAGAGCGCTACAAGCACATCAGCATCAAAGACAAAGGTAAAGTGTTCAACACTGACCTGCTGTACGCCATCGAAGTCGGTTATGGGCTAGAAGTCGCGGAAACCATGGTCCACTCTGCGCTGCTGCGTAAAGAATCCCGTGGCGCGCACCAACGTCTCGACGATGGCTGCACAGAGCGTGACGATGTGAACTTCCTGAAACACTCGCTGGCGTTCTACCAAAACGGTGATGCACCGAAGATCGATTACAGCGCGGTCACCATCACAAAATCTCAGCCAAAAGCACGTCTATACGGTGAAGCGGCAGAGAAAGCCGCAGCGGCCGAAGCAGAGAAGAGCGTAGAGGAGCAGAAATAATGTCAGCGAACCGCATTCAAAAAGTGGAAATCCTGCGCTACGACCCGGCAAAAGACGCAGAACCACATCTACAAGGGTTTGAAGTTCCGTTTGATGAAACCATGTCGGTACTGGACGCGATCGGTTATGTGAAAGACCATCTGGATAAAGATCTGTCTTACCGCTGGTCTTGTCGTATGGCGATCTGTGGTTCATGCGGCATCATGGTCAACGGCGTGCCGAAGCTGGCATGTAA
Source organism: Vibrio sp. bablab_jr001 (assembly GCF_016464285.1). NCBI lineage: Bacteria > Pseudomonadati > Pseudomonadota > Gammaproteobacteria > Vibrionales > Vibrionaceae > Vibrio > Vibrio sp. bablab_jr001. The sequence goes on along the minus strand of NZ_JACDWZ010000072.1, from coordinate 114,261 downwards.
GAGCTTTTTGCGTGACTACCCAGACGGCGTGAAAATCGAGCCACTGGCGAATTTCCCTATCGAGAAAGACCTGATTGTTGACATGACCCCGTTCATCGAGCGTCTGGAAGCCATCAAACCTTACATCATCGGTAACGATCGTAAACCGGAAGACGGCACCAACCTGCAAACGCCGGAGCAGATGGCGAAATACAAACAGTTCGCCGGTTGTATCAACTGCGGTCTGTGCTACGCAGCCTGTCCTCAGTTCGGTCTGAACCCAGAGTTCATCGGCCCTGCGGCTCTGACACTGGCTCACCGTTACAATCTCGACAGCCGTGACAACGGTAAAGCCGAGCGTATGAAGCTGATCAACGGCGAAAACGGTGCCTGGGGTTGTACGTTTGTCGGTTACTGCTCTGAAGTGTGTCCAAAACACGTTGACCCAGCGGCTGCGGTAAACCAAGGCAAAGTGGAGTCTTCCATGGACTTCGTCATTGCAATGCTGAAACCACAGGAGGCCTGAGGATGAGTAATCGTAAACCTTATGTTCGTGAAGTGAAACGTACCTGGTGGAAAGATCATCCGTTCTACCGCTTCTACATGGTGCGTGAAGCGACCGTACTGCCGCTCATCCTGTTTACCTTGTTCCTGACCGTCGGTCTGGGTGCATTGGTGAAAGGGCCTGAAGCGTGGGATAGCTGGCTGGCCTTCATGGCGAACCCAATCGTCATCGCGATCAACATCGTTGCGCTGGCAGGCAGCCTGTTCCATGCGCAAACCTTCTTCAGCATGATGCCGCAGGTGGTGCCAATTCGCCTCAACGGCAAGTTGCTGGACAAGAAAATCATCGTACTGACTCAGTGGGCAGCGGTAGCTTTCATCTCACTGATTGTTCTCTTCGTGGTGTAAGGAGCCTATTGTGATTAATACCAATCCAAAACGTTCAGACGAACCCGTATGGTGGGGCCTGTTTGGTGCCGGTGGTACTTGGTTTGCCATGATCACGCCAGTGACCATTCTGGTGTTGGGTATCCTTGCGCCGCTCGGCATCATTGATGCTGAAGCGATGAGCTATGAACGTGTGTCTGGTTTCGTGACCAGTATCATCGGTGCGCTGTTTGTGATCGGCACATTAGCGCTGCCGATGTGGCATGCGATGCACCGCGTGCACCACGGCATGCATGACCTGAAATTCCATACAGGAGTGGCAGGTAAAATCGCGTGTTACGGCTTTGCGGGCATCATTTCAGCGCTGGCTGTTGTGTTTATCTTCATGATCTAACACGCTGTAAAAACGCAAAAGGCAGGTATCTCACCTGCCTTTTTTTGTGCTCAATTCCTTTTCAGGCAACAAAAAACCAGCGCTAAGCGCTGGTTTTTTTATCAAGCGTTAACTTACTTCACGCGGCTTACGTATTCGCCGCTGCGAGTGTCAACTTTGATCACTTCACCGATTTGGATGAACAGTGGAACACGCACAACTGCACCAGTTGATAGTGTTGCTGGTTTACCACCTGTACCCTGAGTATCGCCTTTCAGGCCAGGGTCAGTTTCCGTGATTTCCAGTTCCACGAAGTTTGGTGGCGTGACTGAAATTGGGTTACCGTTCCACAGAGTCAGCGTACACGTGTTGTTCTCTACCAACCATTTTGCGTTTTCGCCAACCGCTTTCATGTCAGCTGGGATCTGCTCGAACGTTTCGTTGTTCATGAAGTGGTAGAACTCACCGTCGTTGTACAGGTAGTCCAGGTCGATATCCATGACGTCGGCAACTTCAACAGTGTCACCAGACTTGAATGTTTTTTCCAGAACTTTACCAGAAAGCAGTTTACGGATTCGTACGCGGTTGAACGCCTGACCTTTGCCCGGTTTTACATACTCGTTTTCGAGAATGACACACGGCTCATTATCAAGCATAATTTTAAGACCGCCTTTAAATTCATTCGTGCTAACAGTAGCCATTATTTCCTCTTACATTCTTCGAGTTAAAGTTAATGCCGCACATCATAACCCGAAAAGTCGATTCTGTTGAGCAAAACTGGATCCAACAGCTCGCGAATGGGATCTCCGATCCTGCTCAATTACTTCAGCAGCTCGGCATCGATCCTCAGCCATGGCAAAACGGCTTTGACGCGCGCAAATTGTTTGCGCAGCGGGTGCCGCAAAGTTTTGTCGATCGGATGGAAAAAGGCAATCCGTACGATCCGCTGTTGCGTCAGGTACTGCCGCTCAGTGAAGAGTTTGAGGTCCATCCGGGCTACTCCGAAGACCCGCTCGAAGAGCAGAACAACACCGTGCCTGGTTTGTTGCATAAGTATCGCAACCGCGCGCTGATGATCGTCAAAGGTGGTTGTGCGATTAACTGTCGTTACTGTTTTCGGCGTCACTTTCCCTACGCCGACAACAAAGGCAGCAAAGCGGTATGGCAGCAAAGCCTGGATTACATTGCTTCGCAACCAGAGCTCAATGAAGTCATCCTTTCCGGTGGCGATCCGCTGATGGCCAAAGATCAGGAACTGAGCTGGCTGATTGAGCGTATCGGCGCCATCAGCCACATCAAACGCCTGCGCATTCACTCGCGCCTGCCCGTGGTGATTCCGGCCCGAGTGACCGATGAACTGGTGGAACTGCTGGCGAATACCCGCCTTCAGGTGGTACTGGTGACGCACATCAACCACGCCAACGAAATCAATCTCGAACTCAAACAGCAGATGGCACGCCTGCGTGCGGTCAATGTTACCCTGCTGAATCAAGGCGTGATGCTCAAAGGTGTGAATGATAGCGTTGCAGCGCAAGTGGCGCTGAGTGAAACCCTGTTTGATGCCGGCATTCTGCCTTACTACATGCACGTGTTGGATAAAGTGCAGGGCGCGGCCCATTTCTACATCAGCGATGCAGACGCCAAAGCCATCATGAGCGGGCTGCTGGAGCGCGTCTCCGGTTATCTAGTACCAACCTTAACGCGTGAGATTGGCGGTCGTAAGAGTAAAACCCCTCTCGATCTTCACCTTGAGTAACAAGTAACCGTTATCCACACCACTAAAAGCTTTTATTCGCTTCGGATTCTGATTGCGCGCATACTGCGCGTTTTTGTTCCTCAGTACGTTTAAGGCCATTATGTTTTCGTTGGATACTGTTTTTGATTTTGGCCCGTTCAGTTGGCCAGCGCTGATGTGCTGCGCGATTAACGGTTTGCTGATTGGCATTGAGCGCCAAACGCGCGGCAAGCCCGTCGGCATTCGAACCTCGATTCTGATTATTTCCGGAACCTATCTGTTTATGGCAATGGCGGTATCGCTCTCCCCCAACACGCTCGATCAGGCGCGCGTATTGGGCCAGATCATTACCGGCGTCGGCTTTCTTGGTGCGGGCGTGATGATGACTCAGGATGGCAAGATTCACGGTGTGACGTCCGCGGCAGTGATCTGGGTGTTGGCCGCGCTCGGGCTGATGATTGGTTTGGGGTATCAGTTGCAATCGGTGGTGATTACCCTATTGGTGCTGTGCGTGTTGTACGGGGTGGATAAGGTCGAAAATACCTTTCAGGGCCTGCGCCGCGGCGTACATCAGCGTTTTCGCCGCCGCCATTAAACTCCCTAGAAATAAAAAAGCGTTGCTCACAGGCAACGCTTTTTTCATTCAACCAACGCTTATTTCGCGAAGTTGATGATCGGGAAACATTTGAAGAAACCGTTGTCGGCGCAGTTGATCAGGCCAACCTGCACCCCTTCAATCTTCGACGTTTTGTTGAAGATACCGACCTGCACGGTTGAGGTGTCAGAGAAGTTCGCTGCACCCACATCCACCATGGTGTTGCCTTCTGAGTAGTTCACAAAGCTGACGTTTGCCCCTTTCACATCGTTGGTAATGTTGACCGCACCGACGTTCGCACCCACCGTTTTACCGGTGTTCCAGTTAAACAGACCCAGTGACGCACCGGTCATTTCTTGGTTGATTTTGTGCGCGCCGAAAATACCCAGGTTCACACCTGTGGTGGTTTGCGTTTCTGACATACCGATGATGGCTAAGTCTAGGCCTTTGACCTGATCCACATTGCCGTACAGTGCCGCCACGCGCACACCCGCAACCGCGTTATCATCCGGGGCATTAAAGTTGTTGATTGAAGAGAACATGACCGGTGTTGATGCCATCGCAGAAGTTGAAGCCAGAGCGGCAGCCACTGCCAGCGCTGAAACGATCTTTTTCATACTAACCTCCATCGTGGGATAGTTTTGCTTGTCTACCCGCCTATTATGGCCGACAAATTGACCAACGATTGTTAGTTTTCGGTCATGCTTATGGCTAACCAACTGAATTCACGCTGTTGAGTGAATTTTCACGCAGTAGCCTCCACGCTCCTGAGCCTCGAAGTCGACAAAGTGCTGAATCGCATCCAGTGCATCTTCCTCGTGGTGCGTCACATACAACAGTTGGCTGATTCCCGCTGAGGCAATACGATTGAGCGCGTGAAACACCAGCTTACGATTCAGGTAATCCAGCCCTTGATACGGTTCGTCGAGGATAAGCAGTGCGGGCTGTTTTATCAGCGCGCGGCCAATCAGCAGCAGGCGCTGCTGGCCGTAATCAAGATTGCGGAAGCCGACTTTCTCCAGTTCACTCATCTCCAACAGTTGCAGCCACTCACGAGCCAACAGAATCTCTTTTTTGCTCGGCTGCTGATAGAGGCCAATCGAGTCGTAAAAGCCCGATACCAACACTTCCAGCGCACTGCAATTGACGCGGTATTGCAGATGCAGCGCCGACGACACCACGCCAATGTGCTTTTTGACATCCCAGATGGTTTCGCCGCTACCGCGCTTCATGCCAAGCACAGTAATATCATTGCTATAACACTGCGGATGGTCACCGAGAATCAACCCGAGCAGCGTACTCTTACCACACCCGTTGGGCCCGCGAACCTGCCAGTGCTCACCCTGCCGAATCTGCCAGTTTACGCCATGAAAAATGGGCGCATCGACGTACTCAACCGTGACATTGTTCATTTCCACCAACGGATCCGGATAACTGTGCGCGCTCTGATGAGCCTCCAACAGTGCCAGCATAGCGTCACTGCGGCTGTGCGACAGCGCTTTCATTTGCGCCATCAGCGGATGATTGAGCCAGGCATCGCGAGTCAGTGTCTGCGACAAGCTTTGCTCGTCAAACAGAGCGACATGAGTAACAAACGGCGGCAATTCATCTTCGCGCGAAGTCACAATCAGCAGTTGCATTTGCTGCGCCAGTTCCTCAAGTAGTTGAGAGAGATGCGCGCGGTGGGCAATATCTAACCCGGAATAAGGTTCATCGAGGATCAGCAGTTGTGGCTTGAGCGCCATCGCCCGCGCCAGCATCACGCGGCGGGTTTCGCCAGTGGAAAGCTGACGAAAACCGCGCTGACGCAATGCCAGCAGATCGGTTTGCATCAACAAGGCCTCCAGTGCCTCTTCACCACAGCCGGTTTCCAGAATCAGCTCCTGCACCGTCGAACCATAATCAATCTGGTCCATAAAATCGGTGTCGTCTTTTTCCAGTTCCAAATCCAGCAACCGCTGCTGCTCATGCAGCGAGACACACGCCACCACACCCGGCATGTCACTCACCTCACCTTGTTGCGGCGTCAGCTCCCCACTCAGAATACGCACCAACAACGAGGCGGCGTGGCTGTGGGTAGAAAACATGCCCCAGTGTTCACCCTTGGCTAACGCCCAGTGATCGATAGACAGTGAAACCGATTCGGTGTGATGCTTAAGCTGCTGAATTTTCATATTTACCTTTCCTTGGAGACTGATTTTTCAGTGTGCAGAAACACAGCACAAATTTCTAGCGGATTTTCAGGCATAAAAAAAGCCGGAGTATTCACTCCAGCTTTTTCGTTTCAGGTTGGGCGCGAATTACATCATGCCGCCCATGCCACCCATACCGCCCATATCAGGCATTGATGGGCCATCTTTCTTCGGCAGATCAGTCACCATCGCTTCGGTAGTGATCATCAGGCCAGCCACAGACGCTGCGAATTGCAGTGCGCTACGAGTCACTTTGGTTGGATCCAGAATACCCATTGCGATCATGTCGCCGTACACGCCAGTTGCCGCGTTGTAACCGTAGTTACCTTCGCCCGCTTTCACGTTGTTAGCAACCACTGAATCTTCGTCACCTGCGTTTTTCGCGATTTGACGAATTGGTGCTTCCATCGCACGTAGAGCAACGCGAATGCCCACGTTTTGCTCTTCGTTGTCGCCAGTCAGTTCAGTCAGTTTTGAGGCTGCGCGAATCAGTGCAACACCACCGCCCGCAACCACGCCTTCTTCCACTGCTGCGCGAGTTGCGTGCAGTGCGTCTTCAACGCGGTCTTTCTTCTCTTTCATTTCAACTTCAGTCGCTGCGCCCACTTTGATTACCGCAACGCCGCCAGCCAGTTTCGCTACACGCTCTTGCAGTTTCTCTTTGTCGTAGTCTGAAGTTGCATCTTCGATTTGTTGACGGATCTGAGCAACACGGCCCTGGATCGCTACTTCATCACCTGCACCGTCGATAATCGTGGTGTTTTCTTTGGTGATGGTCACGCGTTTCGCTTGACCCAGATCTTCCAGCACTGCTTTTTCCAGTTCCAGACCGATTTCTTCAGAAATCACCGTACCGCCAGTAAGAATCGCGATATCTTGCAGCATCGCTTTGCGACGATCGCCAAAGCCCGGCGCTTTCACAGCCGCAACTTTCACGATGCCACGCATGTTGTTCACAACCAGCGTTGCCAGCGCTTCTCCTTCCACGTCTTCTGCGACGATCAGCAGTGGACGAGAGGCTTTCGCGACGCCTTCCAGTACTGGCAGCAGTTCGCGAATGTTCGATACTTTTTTGTCAACCAGCAGGATGAACGGGCTTTCCAGATCCACGCTGCCTGCTTCCTGGTTGTTGATGAAGTAAGGAGACAGGTAACCGCGGTCAAACTGCATACCTTCTACCACGTCCAGCTCGTCTTGCAGAGCCTGACCTTCTTCAACAGTGATAACGCCGTCGCGGCCCACTTTTTCCATCGCTTCTGCGATGATGTTGCCAACGCTTAAATCCGAGTTTGCAGAGATAGTACCTACCTGTGCAATAGCTTTGGTGTCTTCACATGGCACAGACAGCGCTTTCAGCTCTTCAACCGCTGCAATCACGGCTTTATCGATACCGCGCTTCAGGTCCATTGGGTTCATGCCGGCAGCAACAGCTTTCAGACCTTCGTTAACGATAGCCTGAGCCAGTACGGTTGCAGTTGTCGTACCGTCACCCGCTGCGTCGTTGGCTTGAGAAGCCACTTCTTTCACCATTTGTGCGCCCATGTTCTGGAATTTGTCTTCCAGTTCAATTTCACGCGCAACAGATACACCATCTTTGGTGATGGTTGGTGCACCAAAAGATTTATCCAGTACTACGTTACGGCCTTTAGGGCCCAGGGTAACTTTTACTGCATCAGCCAGAACGTTTACACCTTCCAGCATTTTTACTCGAGCGTCATTACCAAATTTTACGTCTTTAGCAGCCATTTTGTATTTCCTCTCTAGAATTCGGTTTTAGTTAGTTTGCTTGGGAGCAATTACTCAACGATTGCCAGGATGTCGTTTTCAGACAGAATCAGTACTTCTTTACCGTCGATTTTCTCTGATTTCGTGCCGTAGCTTTCAGCAAAAATCACAGAATCGCCAACTTTCACGTCCAGAGGCAGAACTGTACCGTTTTCCAGAATGCGGCCTTTGCCGACTGCAAGTACTTTACCGCGTGTTGATTTTTCTGCCGCAGAACCAGTGAGAACAATTCCACCAGCAGATTTTGATTCAACTTCTTGGCGTTCAACGATAACTCGGTCATGTAATGGACGAATATTCATCGGTCGTCTCTCCTGATTAAATTTTCCGTTTGGTTAATAAAACGCTGATTGACCAGCTTGTGAATGTTATGTGGGGTATCAAACGCCATATCCCAAGGGGTAAGCACGAAAAAAGTGTGATGAAATTAACGAATCCGTGGCGAAGTCTTCCAATTGATGAGGTTTCTGCCGCTTTACGCCAGCGCGTATAGTAAATAATTTGCTTTATTAACCTGAATATCCATAATAGTCAGAGAATAAAGAGGGATATGATGAAGACGATCGACCGGATTTTACACACCATCAAACGTGAAGGTGCCGTGACCGCCAAACAGCTCGCCGATGACCTGGGTATGACGACCATGGGTGCGCGTCAGCACCTGCAGGCTTTGGAAGACGACGGTGTGCTGGCATTTCACGATGTGAAAGTCAAAGTTGGCCGTCCGACTCGTCATTGGTCTCTGACACGTAAAGGTCATGATCAGTTTACAGACCGCCATGGCGAACTCACCATTCAGGTGATTGAAGCGGTGGAGCATATCTTTGGCAAAGAGGGCTTGGCCAAAGTGGCGGCCGAACGCGAAGCGCAAACTCTGGCGCAATACCAGAACGTGCTGGCGGAGTGCACCGATCTGCACAGTAAACTGGCAACGCTGGTTGAACTGCGTGAACAGGAAGGCTACATGGCTGAGCTGGAGCAAACCGAGCACGGTTATCTGCTGATCGAAAACCACTGCCCGATTTGTAAAGCCGCTAAACGCTGCCCGAATCTGTGCCAGTCGGAACTCAACATCTTCCAGCGTCTGTTGGGCGAAGAGTACCGTATTGAGCGCAGCGAACACATCATCGAAGGCCAGCGCCGCTGCACCTACCTTATCGCTGCCGCTTGATCTTGTCTCATTTGTGAGAACAACGATATTCGTTCCACCTTTAGGACATTTCCTCACTTATGCTTGAAGTGTTGATAATTTAATCAACGTACGACCTTGCAGAGGAGTGAACTATGTCCCCCCCTCAATCAAACGTAGCGAACCAGACCCTGCCATCCTTTGATGAACTGGTAGAGCTGGCGCAGCAGGATCCTGAAGCATTCAGCCGTTTTAAACGCGATATGTGCCAGGAGATGATCCTTTCCGCATCCGATGGCATGCAGAATCGATTGTGGGCGCAGCAAAGTCATATCGACCTGATTCTGAGCCAATGCAAGAATCCAGACCACGCGAACGTCACCCTGATGCGAGAACTCAGTCTGCAAATGGCCAAATTTCGCGACGCACTTGATGGTGAGATCATCGAGGAGAAACCGAGCGCGGATGTGATTCCCTTCCGCCCGAAATCGGATTCGTGGCGCTAAATAAAAAGGAGGCGAATGCCTCCTTTTTTCATCATTTGAATCGCCTTATTCCGGCGCCTTACCAAAACGGTTATCGCCGTCGCTTCCGGCCAGAAAGCCACATTCAATCAGTATCCAACTACCACACAACAGAGCCGCGAGTGAGATACCGGTATCGAGTACATTGGGCGTGGTCGTCATACTGGCCTCTCCCATTGGCACTGTCATTCGGCCTATCACCAACGGTACATTGAGCAGCAGCCACCAGCTCGACTTATCCCGGTCATGCCAGCGCTTGGCCGTCACCGCCAAATCCGGTACCAGAATCAGCAGCATAAACAGCGGCAATACATACGGCGCGAGTCCCGGCAACCAGCGGTTGAGCAGTACAATCACGCTGACAATGGCCAGGTAATAGCAGACATTCCAGATCCAGTAAGTCTGGCGTCCGATGCGTCCCTGAAATGAAAATAACAGTGTTTGATAAGACATACGTGTTTCCTGTTAAAACGGAATCAACTCGCTGTCAATTCGTGACCTTCTGAAAACATGCCCGGTCCATGTCACGAATATTCACCGTCAGACTGCGGACATGACTGGCTTGTGCAACCAAGACGTCCATCAACTGGCGTGACAGCTCGCGTTTTTGCTCGGAGGTGCGCCCGTCCAGCATCTCAAAACTGATATGAATAAAATCCACGCTGTCCGCTTCATCCCCCACCAACCAGTGGTGGCAACGCAACGCACGGGATTTGATGGATGGAATATCGAACAAACCGCACTCCATCACCACCTGATGCAAATCTTCCAACAGCCCCTGCACATTGACGCGCTCATCCACAGAGTTGGAATACTCAAGCACCAAATTAGGCATATCTACTTCCTTGTTTGTTATTTTCCCCATACTGAACTGACAGTAATAACAAGACGCAGCACAAAATCCGAGCGAATGGCCTCTATTCTGTATAGCAGATCACTTCCCGGCCTTGCGCCTCATCAAACAAGATCCCAGAAAGTCATGACCGGAGTCATGATCTGCGTAGTTTTATCTGTTATATTCTTTCGCAATCACGTTTTTTTTATTCATTTAAATTGGAGATATTCCTATGCGTCGTCCTGTAGTGATGGGGAACTGGAAACTGAATGGCAGCAAAGCAATGGTTACTGAGTTGCTGACTGGTCTGAATGCGGAACTTGAAGGTGTAACGGGTGTTGACGTGGCAGTAGCTCCACCAGCACTGTACCTGGATCTGGCTGAGCGTCTGATTGCAGAAGGCGGCAACAAAATGATCCTGGGTGCACAGAACACTGACCTGCACAACAGCGGTGCGTACACTGGCGACATGTCTCCAGCCATGCTGAAAGATTTCGGTGCGTCTCACATCATCATCGGTCACTCTGAGCGTCGTGATTACCACAACGAATCAGACGAGTTTGTTGCGCAGAAATTCGCATTCCTGAAAGAAAACGGTCTGACTCCAGTTTTCTGTATCGGTGAAACTGAAGCACAAAACGAAGCGGGCGAAACGGAAGCAGTATGTGCACGTCAAATCAACGCAGTGATCGACGCATACGGCGTTGAAGCTCTGAACGGTGCAATCATCGCTTACGAACCAATCTGGGCAATCGGTACTGGTAAAGCAGCAACAGCTGAAGATGCACAACGCATCCACGCCTCTATTCGCGCTCTGATCGCAGCAAAAGACGAAACCGTTGCAGCACAAGTTATCATCCAATACGGCGGTTCTGTTAAACCAGAAAACGCAGAAGCTTACTTCTCACAACCAGACATCGACGGTGCCCTAGTTGGCGGCGCGTCTCTGGATGCAAAAAGCTTTGCAGCGATCGCGAAAGCAGCAGCAAAAGCAAAAGCGTAATCGCTTATTGAAGAAAAAAGGTCGGCATCGCCGGCCTTTTTTGTTGAGGCTCCGTGAACTTGGCTCGGCTAGTGCCTGCAGGCAAGATCGAGTATCCTAGCGACTTCTTCCCTGTAACTGGCTGCCTGCTTACCTGAGTGACGCACGTTGCCGCGTGATGTAAGAAGGGTATATGCACGACAAACACGGCCTGCTCTCCGCCCCTATTCCCAATGTACTGCGCCAGATGACGATCCCGATGATTTTCGGCATGGTCGCGATCTTGATGTTTAACTTGGTCGACACCTTTTTCATCTCGCTATTGGGCACCGATGCACTGGCCGCCATCAGTTACACCTTTCCGGTGACCTTCGGCGTCAACTGCATCACCATGGGCATAGGCGTGGGGCTGTCGACCAGTATCGGTCGTCTGCTGGGTCAGGGCGATACCTCTAATGCCGCGCGCTTTTCTACTCACGGGTTACTGCTTGCGGTCACCTTGGTCGCCATCGCCTGTACGGCGGGCTTTTTCACCATCGAACCGCTATTTTTGCTGCTCGGCGCCAAAGCCGAACTGATTCCGCTGATTGAGCAGTACATGCAGGTCTGGTATCTCACTATTCCGCTGCTGGTCATTCCGATGGCGGGCAACAGCGCGATTCGTGCCACTGGCGATACCAAAACTCCGGCTAAGATGATGATGCTGGCGGGAGCGATTAACGGCTGTCTCGATCCGTTGCTGATTTTTGGTTATGGCCCGTTTCCGGAACTCGGCATTCAGGGCGCTGCCATTGCCAGCGCCTTTTCCTGGCTGGGCGCCTTGATTGGCTCACTCTACGTATTAGTCAAACGCGATCGTCTACTGGCACCGCCACATTTTGCCTCTCTGCGCCACGACTGGCAGCAGATCCTCAAGATTGGTACGCCAGCAGCGCTGTCTACGGCGATGAGTCCGATTTCCGGAGCACTACTGATGATGATGCTTTCCAGCCACGGTACCGCCGCAGTGGCCGCATACGGTGCGGCGCAGCGCATTGAATCGATTCTGATACTGGTGCTGATGTCGCTTACTTCCGCCCTGACGCCGTTTATGGCGCAGAACTTCGGCGCACAAAATCCGACCCGCAGCTTTTTCGGCCTGTTTTTAAGCCTGCGCTTCTCGCTGATTTTTCAGTTGTTGGTTTTCATCATGATGGTACCGTTGAGTATTCCGCTGGCCGCGCTGTTTTCGCAGGAGCAAGCGGTGCGCAATCTGCTGTGGCATTACCTGCTGGTGGTGCCGTTCAGTTATGGTTTTCAGGGTGTGGTGATGATGCTGGTGTCGGCGCTCAACGCGCTTCATTTACCGCTCAAAGCTTTCCAGTGGAGCTTCATGCGCCTGTTTCTGTTCACTCTGCCATCTGCATGGCTCGGGTCGACTCTGTACGGCATTGAAGGGCTGTTCGTCGGGATTGCGCTCGGCAACGTTCTTGGCGGGTTGTCGGGCTATCTGTATGCGTTATTACTGCGCCGCCGCTATCTGCGCGAAGGCATGGCACTGCCCGGTCAACACTAACTCAGACCAAAGTGATAGCAACAAAAAAAGCCAGCTCAATGCTGGCTTTTTTCAATCTGATTCAGAGAAGTTCGTCTTCCACTTCATCTTCTTCGCTGTCGAGGTCAGCCGTATTGAGCGGCTCCTGCGACAGGATGATACCGGTATTGTCGGCGTAGAGGTAATCTTCCGGCAGGAACGTTACGCCACCAAAGTTAACCGGTATATCCACTTCACCGATACCTTGTGATGGAGCGCCAACCGGAATCGATGCCAACGCCTGAATGCCGATGCTCATGTCTTCCAGCTCATCAACTTCACGCACGCAGCCGTACACGACAATCCCTTCCCATTCGTTCTCTTCGGCTATGGCCGCCAGTTCAGCATCAAGCAGAGCACGGCGTAGTGAACCGCCACCGTCGATCAGCAGTACACGCCCAAGACCATCTTGTTCGAGCGTCTCACGAATGAGGCCGTTATCTTCAAAACACTTGATAGTCGTGACCTGGCCGGCAAATGACGCGCAGCCACCGAAATTGCTAAACATGGGTTCTACCACATCCACTTGGTCGAGATAGATATCACATAACGCAGAGGTGTTATATTCCATAGCCTTAGTCTCTTTACGAACAGTCTTTCAACGAGTATATCGGGTCAGTAAGTCAATGCAATGACAGAGTGCAAATTAACTCGTCAGAGTTTGAGCTATAACCACTCCAACAAACAAAAGGTTAGTGACGAGTGAACACTTGACGATCACTGGCAACATCGGAGCAATCTGCGCTGGTTTCTCAGAGACCCACACTGCTCGGCCATGCTTGGTCACCATAATGAGGCTCAGCAGAAACGGTAGGCTGATCCACAGCGGCTTGCCTTGCATCAGCAGGTAACTGGCAAACGCCAGCACAGCGCCTGTCAGCAGCAGAAAGTGGTAGGTTTTCGCACGCTGCTGCCCCAAACGCACAGGCACGGTACGCTTGCCGCACTCGGCGTCGTTTTCGATATCGCGCATGTTGTTGACGTTGAGCACCGCCACCGCCATCAAACCGCAACCCAGCGACGGCAGAAACAGGCTCCACTCGATGTGGCCAGTGTGCAGGAAGTAAGTGCCAGACACGCCCAACAGGCCAAAGAACAGGAACACCGACAAATCACCAAGGCCCACGTAACCGTAGGGTTTGTTGCCTACGGTGTACGCAATCGCCGCCATCATCGCCAGCACGCCTAAGCCAATGAAGGCCAGAATGCTTTCCAGACTATCCAGCGCGTAGAACACTAACGCCAGCCCGGCGATAATCGTCAGAGCGATATTGATGACTATCGCCCGCTTCATGTCGGCCAGCGACACTTCGCCCGACTGAATGGCGCGCATGGGGCCGAGACGTTTTTCGTTATCGGTGCCTTTTACTGCATCGCCGTAATCATTAGCCAGATTGGACAGAATTTGTAATAAGGTGGCGGTCAGCAGGGCCAGCAACGCAATCGGCAGTGAAAAGTGCCCGGACGAAAACGCCAGTGCGCTGCCGGTAAAAATGGAAACCAGTGCCAAAGGCAACGTCTTAGGACGTGCGGCATCAAACCAGATACTTAATGAGTTATTCATGAGAACGAACAATTGATCAACATTGGCTTCAGTATACGCCCAAGTGCGTAATATGAAAAAGCCCACCAGATCAAGGTGGGCTCAGAAATTACAGAATAAAGCGGCTGAGATCTTCGTCTTCGACCAGCTCTCCGAGTTTGGAGCGCACATAAGCCGAATCAATCGTCAGACTTGCACCGGCTTTCTCGGTGGCGTCAAACGAGATTTCATCCATCAGACGCTCCATTACCGTATGCAGGCGGCGGGCACCGATATTTTCGGTGGTTTCATTCACCTGCCATGCGGCTTCAGCAATCTGTTTGATGCCATCTTCCGTGAAAGAGATGTCAACGTCTTCCGTCTTCATCAGTGCCATGTACTGTTCGGTCAGCGAAGCTTTTGGTTCAGTCAGAATACGTTTGAAGTCATCGCTTGATAGCGCTTCCAGTTCAACGCGGATTGGCAGACGACCTTGCAGTTCTGGGATCAGGTCCGAAGGTCGCGCCACCTGGAATGCACCCGACGCAATAAACAGAATATGGTCGGTACGAACCATGCCGTGCTTGGTGGATACTGTGCTGCCTTCAATCAGGGGCAGCAAGTCGCGTTGTACGCCTTCACGAGAGACATCAGGGCCAGACACTTCACCGCGCTTACAGATTTTGTCAATCTCATCGATAAACACGATGCCGTTGTTTTCAACGTTGTAAATCGCCTGCTCTTTCAGCTCTTCCTGATTAACCAGCTTCGCCGCTTCTTCTTCCGTCAGCGCTTTGAACGCATCTTTGATTTTCAGTTTACGTTTTTTCTTGGTGTCACCACCCAGATTCTGGAACAAGCCCTGCAGCTGGTTGGTCATTTCTTCCATACCAGGAGGCGCCATGATTTCCACGCCCATCTGCGGCACTGCCACGTTCACTTCGATCTCTTTGTCATCCAACTTGCCTTCACGCAGTTTCTTACGAAATACCTGACGCGTGTTGGAGGATTCATCGTTCTGTTCCGCTTGGCCCCAGGCATCACGTGCCGGTGGCAGCAAAGCATCGAGAATGCGTTCTTCCGCTTGCTCTTCAGCGCGGAATTTCACTTTTTCCATTGCTTGTTGGTGGGTCATCTTCACCGCAACGTCGGTCAAATCGCGAATGATGGTTTCCACCTCTTTGCCCACATAGCCCACTTCGGTGAACTTGGTGGCTTCAACTTTGATGAACGGCGCATTGGCCAGTTTCGCCAGACGGCGGGCAATTTCGGTTTTACCCACACCCGTTGGGCCGATCATCAGAATGTTCTTTGGCGTAACTTCCACACGCAGGCTCTCTTCAAGCTGCATACGGCGCCAGCGGTTACGCAGAGCAATTGCAACCGCGCGTTTTGCTTTGTCCTGACCGATGATGTGACGATTCAGTTCATGGACAATTTCACGAGGAGTCATTTCAGACATAATGGTTTCCTTCAAATTCGGTGGCAAATCACACGCGATTATTATTCTGCCGCTGCAGGCAATAAGCCTTCAGGAATTTCCAGTTCTTCGATGGTGTGATGATGGTTAGTGAACACGCAGATATCACCGGCAATCGTCAGCGCTTTTTCTGCGATTTCACGTGCGTCTAAATCGGTATTTTCCAACAGGGCAATCGCTGCCGCTTGAGCAAAGTTACCGCCGGAACCAATCGCAATCAGATCGTGTTCTGGCTGCAGCACATCACCATTACCCGTGATGATCAGCGATGCCGTTTCATCGGCTACCGCCAAAATGGCTTCAAGGCGACGCAGTGCGCGGTCGCTGCGCCAATCTTTGGCCAGCTCTACCGCGGCTTTTGTCAGGTGCCCCTGATGCATTTGCAGTTTGCTTTCAAAGCGTTCGAACAGCGTAAATGCGTCCGCCGTACCACCCGCGAATCCGGCCAATACTTTGTTGTTGTACAGACGACGAACTTTACGCGCATTGCCTTTCATTACGGTATTGCCAAGCGAGACTTGTCCGTCACCTGCGATGACAACTTTGTTATTACGACGTACAGATACGATGGTAGTCACGATGAACCCCTTTGTGGTTTTCACTATCAAGATAGTGGATATATGAGGCTGGAAAATCAAAATTCAAGGATTGAATCGTCAGCACAAAGTAAAAACGCCCGGCACAAAGTACGGGCGTTTTTGTTATTCACGAGATTACTGCTGCTCTTTCCAAATCGCACAAGGTTCAATTTTAGCGCGTTGCAGTTTGTGCTTATCACGCTCCGCATCGCGTTTGAATTTGTACGGACCGAGGACCACGCGATACCAGCTGCTGTCTTCTTTCTTGCGGATTTTGCTACTCAACCCTTGGAAGGCGATATCCAGTTTACGCGCTTCCGCCTGCTGCATATTTTTGTACGCGCCGCACTGCATCACGTAAGGAATATCGGAGACCTGCAGCTCTTTGGCTTTGACCTCAATCTCACGACTCGGCAGTGATTCAACATAATCCCACTTCTCCGTCGGAGGCGGTGGCAATTCATTGGTCGCTTTAGGTTTGCTGACGGACTTCGGCTTGGTATCCACCACGACCGGAGTGGGTTTCGGCGGCTCAGGATCCTGATTGAGCAGATACAGCCCATAGCCAAAACCGGCAACCAATAGCGTCGCCAACAGGCCACTACGCCAAGGTTTTCTACGTCGAGGAGCTGTTTTTTTTGGGGTCGGCTTTTTCGGACTACGACCGCGCCTTACATAATCTTTATTAGCCACAGACAAATTCAAAAGTTGACAATTTTGCCCACATGTTAAAGCAGTTTCGCGGCAGATAACAGAGCGGAAATGGAAGCGGCGCATCAAAATACGCCGCTTATTTCAAGGAAATGTCAGGTTTGAAGCTGCTTACATCGAACGAGGCGGCGCTGCACTCTCACGCACCACCAGCTGAGTTTCCAGCAAACGTGAGCCGGCACGCACGTCATGACCACGCAGCAATTCCAGCATCATCAGCATCGCCTGACGGCCAATCTCGTAGCGAGGCTGAGAGATGGTCGTCAGCGGTGGATCGCAGTACTGGGCGAATTGAATGTCATCAAAGCCCACCACAGAGAGATCCTGCGGTACGCGCAGTCCCAGACGTTTCGCTTCCTGAATCGCGCCAATCGCCATGGTATCGTTGTGACAGAAGATAGCCGTTGGTGGCTCAGGCAGGGCCAATAATTGACGCACCGCTTTGGCTCCGGACTCAAAAGTAAAGTCACCACTCATACTGTAGGTCGGATTGCGAGTGATACCCGCACGACGCAGCGCCTGCTGATAACCTTGCTGACGGAACTGACACAGCACCGCGGCTTCCGGTCCTGCGATTTGTGCCACACGTTTGTGCCCCATCTGAGTCAGATAGTTCACGGCTTCAAACGCCGATGTCAGGTTATCAATGTGTACCGTAGGTAGCTCAAGCTCCGGCGCAAACTCACACGCCATCACCATCGGTGGCAGGTTTTTCTGCTCAGGTTTGCTCACATCAAACGGCAAGTCAGTCCCCAGCAGTAACATGCCGTCCGCTTGTTTGGTAAACACCAGGTTCACAAATGAGCTTTCACGTTTTTTCTGCTGTCCGCTGTCGCCCAGCAGCACCAGATAACCGTGTTCCATTGCAGCATCTTCGATACCACGAATGATCTCTGTGTAATAAGGGTCACAGATATCCGGCACTATTGCGACAATGGTTTTTGACTCATTGCGGCGCAGATTTCGGGCCAAAGAATTCGGTGAATAGCCAGCTTCTAAAACTGCCTCCTCGACCCGCTTACGGGTTGAGGCTGAAACTTTTTCGGGATTCATCAGAGCGCGCGAGACCGTCGCCGTCGAAACGCCTGCAAGCTGGGCAACATCCTTCATTGTCGCCATGTGTAATTACCCTCTTTCTCGGTTCTCATCGTGCAATTGCACTTTTTTATGATTATAGGATTGCGAGTTGTCCAATTACATTCAGAAGTTCGGCACTCCTTTTACCCAACGTCTGATACCGCTTTGGACGAACTTAAGCTCGATTTTATGCAGCGAAAACGTTTCACTGACAAAATGTTGCGAATAGTCTATTCGTTTCCGCATAGAAAGTTACGGTCTGATTAACAAATTTTGCATCACAAGCGTGATTTTAATCACGATAAGAAGGATTTTACTTTTCTGACAAAAGCAACAATAAGCAAAATCAGCTCAGATCCTGCGGTTCGATGTCCAATGACCAGCGAACTTTCCCCGCCAGTGGCAGCAACTGAATCGCAGGTTTGGCACTGGCGAGCAGCTTTTGCATCACTGAACGGCTCGGCGCCTGCAGCAATAATTGCCAGCGGAATTTGCCCGCGCGTTTTGCCAGAGGCGCAGGAGTTGGGCCGAGGACCATGCAGCCCTGTTCACACAGCGGATGCGCTTCTAAGGTGTGTCTCACCTGGCGCAGAAAATCTTCCACCATTGGCGACTGGTTGCCTTCGGCGCGAAACAAGGTCAGATAAGTGTACGGCGGCAATTGCGCCAGTTTGCGCTCAGCCAACGCCTGCTCGGCAAAATGGTTGTAGTCGTTATTCAGCAAAGCTTGCAGCAAACTGTGCTCGGGATGATGGGTCTGCAACACCACTTCGCCGGGTTTACTCGCTCGGCCCGCACGGCCGGCGACCTGAATAAACAGCTGCGCCAGACGCTCAGAGGCACGAAAATCGCTGCTGTACAGCGAGCCATCGACATCCAGTAGCGCTACCAGCGTCACATCGGGGAAGTGGTGACCTTTGGCCAGCATCTGCGTGCCGATCAGAATTTGATATTCGCCGCGGCGAATCGCGTTGAGTGCCGATTCGAGACTGCCTTTGCGGCGCGTGCTGTCGCGATCGATACGAATCGCTTTGTATTCCGGAAACAGCTCACCGAGCTGCGCTTCCAGCTGCTCGGTGCCGACACCGACGGTCACCAGATGCGTCGAGCCGCAGCCCTGACATTGGTGAATCACCGGACGCTGCGAACCACAATGGTGGCAGCGGATTTCATTGCTGTACTGATGATAGGTATAGTAGGCATCGCAGCGCTGACAGTCGGCAATCCAGCCACATTCGTGGCACATCAGCGCGGGCGAAAAACCGCGACGGTTGAGGAACAGCAACACCTGATTGCCTTGCGACAAGTGGCGGCGCATTTCGGCGATCAGCGGTGCCGACAAGCCACTTTCAAGATATAAGCCTTTGACGTCTAACACCCGGTTAGTGGTCGGCAGTGCCGCTCCGGCGCGCTGCGTCAGTTGCAGATGATGATATTTCCCGGTCAGCGCATTGTGCAGCGTTTCCAGAGCCGGCGTGGCCGAACCCAGCACAATCGGCACCTGCTCAAGATTAGCGCGCATGACAGCGACATCCCGCGCGTGATAACGCAGGCTGTCTTGTTGTTTATAAGAGGCGTCGTGCTCTTCATCGACAATAATGATGCCGAGATCGGCAAATGGTGTCAGCAGCGCCGAGCGCGTGCCAATCACAATGCCCGCAATTTTATCGCGCGCCGCCAGCCAGGCATTGAGGCGTTCCGTTTCATTCAGCCCCGAGTGAATCACTTCGACCGGCACATCAAAACGTTTGCGAAAACGGTTGATGGTCTGTGGCGTGAGGCCGATTTCCGGCACCAGCACCAACGCTTGCCGCCCAGCCTCCAGTACCGGCTTGATGAGATTGAGGTAAACCTCCGTTTTACCCGACCCCGTGACGCCTTGCAGCAGATAACAACCAAAACCACGCTGACTGTTCACCGATGCAATCGCAATCGCCTGCTCCTGATTGAGCCTAGGTTTATCCACCTGAGCTTCAATCGCCTTCGGCCACGGTCGAAACTGCGGCTGCTTTTCAGTGACTTCAATCCAACCTTTGTCTTGCAAGGTATTCAATGTGGCACTGGACACTTCTTCATCCAGCATGATCTGATGCGCCACCGGACCCGATTGCACCAAATGCATCACCTGAGCCTGTTTAATCGCCCGGCCAAAACCCTGCATCAGTTGATCACGGCCACGTTCGGTAATCTGCCACTCTTTACTGCTGGCAAAATCGGCTGGTTTGCCTTTGCGCAGCGCACCCGGCATCGCATTGGCCAGCGTGTCGCCGAGTGGATACTGATAAAACTGGCTACACCAGTGCAGCAGGCGGTACAGGGTCTCCGGCCACACGGGCTGCGAATCCAGCACCGCTTTGATCGCTTTTAACTGCTCACGCGGAAATTCCGATTCCTGCACCAGTGCCGTGACGATGCCGACCAGCGTCTGGCGGCCAAACGGCACCGACACCCGTCCGCCGATGATCGGAAACAGATGGCTGGGAATCAGGTAATCAAATTGCTTATCCAGTGGCACCGGCAAGGCAACACGGGCAATAGTTGGGCGCATAACAGTCCGTCAGCAGTCAAAAATGGTGAGAAATCACAGTCTACTGGATGCGGATGGGAAATTCGACCCACAATAGTGGCGAAAATAACGCCGAAAGCGGTTGATCCGAAGCGGGGGATTCATTAATATATCGCGCCTTGAAGATGCTTGGTCAACAAGGCTGAGTATCGAACAGTATCATTAACATTACGTGTGGTGTCCGACGTTGATTCGGATAGCGACACGGCCTAAATTGAGGTTATCCCATGAAAGCTGGTATCCACCCAGAATACAAAGCAGTAAACGCGACTTGCTCTTGCGGCAACTCTTTCGTTTTCAACTCTACTCTAGGTAAAGACTCTCTGCACCTGGACGTATGTGACAAGTGCCACCCATTCTACACTGGTAAACAACGTGTTGTTGACACTGGCGGCCGTGTTGATCGCTTCAACAAGCGTTTCGGCGCACTATCAAGCAAGAAGTAATTACTGCTTCACGCGAAGATTCAGAAAAGGACGCTCCGGCGTCCTTTTTTCATGCCTGCAATTTCTCCTCACTGCGATCACAAAACAGCTGGTCTTATCAGATTAAATCAGTCAAGTTTTGTACGATTGACTCGCAATCCTGCCTAGGCAGCTTGACAGACATCAATTAGAATAATTCTCCTTTTCCAAAACAATAAGAGAACCTCCCCCTATGTCCGATGACAATCGCCAACAACTGACTCCGGAAGAAACTTTCCGCCAACGCGCACTGGATTACCATGCCCTACCTATTCCAGGAAAAATCGCTGTTTCTCTAACGAAACCAGCAGATTCTGCTGCTGACCTTGCTCTGGCTTACAGCCCGGGCGTGGCGGAACCGGTGCGTGAAATCGCACAAAATGTCGACAACGTATACAAGTACACTGCAAAGGGAAATACCGTTGCAGTTATCTCCAACGGAACGGCGATTCTCGGTCTGGGTAACCTGGGCCCGATGGCATCCAAACCGGTCATGGAAGGTAAAGCCCTGCTGTTCAAACGTTTTGCGGGCCTAGATTCTATCGACATTGAAGTCAAACACCGCACCATCGACGAGTTCGTCGATACCGTCGCGAACATTGCCGACACCTTTGGTGGCATCAACCTGGAAGACATCAAAGCTCCGGACTGTTTTGAAATCGAACGCCGCCTGATTGAACGTTGTGACGTACCCGTGTTCCATGATGACCAGCACGGTACCGCGATCGTCACCGCTGCCGGCATGCTGAACGCGATTGAGCTGCAAGGTAAAAAGCTGGAAGAGTGCATCATCGTCTGTCTGGGTGCCGGCGCCGCTGCCGTCGCCTGTATGGAACTGCTGATCAAATGTGGCGCAATGCGCGAAAAGATCTACATGCTGGATCGCAAAGGTGTGATTCACACCCGTCGTGACGACCTGAACGAATACAAACAACTGTTCGCGAACAACACCGACAAACGTACGCTGGAAGATGTGATCGCCGGCGCTGACCTGTTCCTGGGCGTTTCGGGTCCGAACCTGTTGCCAGCCGACGCACTGAAGCTGATGGCCGACAAACCGGTGGTGTTTGCGTGTTCCAACCCAGATCCAGAAATCAAACCAGAACTGGCTTACCAAGTGCGCAGCGATCTGATTATGGGTACCGGCCGCAGCGACTACCCGAATCAGGTGAACAACGTGCTGTGTTTCCCATTCATCTTCCGTGGTGCTCTGGATGTCCGCGCCAGCGAAATCAACGATGAGATGAAACTGGCTGCGGTCGACGCGATTCGTCAGCTAGCCAAAGAAGAAGTGCCAGCAGAAGTGCTGAAAGCCGCGGGTGTCGACAAATTGTCTTACGGCAACGACTACATCATTCCAAAACCAATGGACCCTCGCCTGCTACCACGCGTAGCAAAAGCGGTGGCTCAGGCTGCCGTGGATTCGGGCGTTGCTCGCATCGAAATGCCACAAGGCTACATGGAAGCCTAAGCACACTTTGCTTCAAGTGAAGACAAAAAAACCCTGGCTAATGCCAGGGTTTTTTAATGCGTGTCGGTCCGTGGGATCAGTCGTCGTACGCTTCGAACTCAATGCCCATTGCGGTCATCAGTTCTTTCACTTCCGCCGGAATGTCATCCGGGCGGTCTTTACGCAGATCTTCATCCGTTGGCAGCGGCTGGCCTGTGTAGGCATGCAGAAACGCTTCACACAACAGTTCACTGTTCGTTGCATGACGCAGGTTATTGATTTGGCGGCGAGTACGTTCATCCGTCAGCACTTTCAGCACCTTAAGCGGAATCGATACGGTGATTTTTTTCACCTGCTCGCTCTTTTTCCCATGCTCCGCGTATGGGCTAATATATTCGCCATTCCAGTCTGCCATTGCGCACCTTCGTTGTTGGATTCGAGTTGAATATTTTCAAAGTCCCCAATTTTAGCGGGATTTACTGCCATAAGCAAAGACATATAGACGTCTAGAAGTGTTGACGTCTTCTTTTTTGGTCAGTAAAGTGTGATGTTATTCAGCGGGGTGAACAGAAATATTAAGGTTCACTGCCGACTTGGAAGCCAAAACACCGTCAATCAGGAAAGGAAACGCTCATGACCAATCGCAAGCCAGCGACCGTTGCGGTCCGCACGGGTATTGAATCTGACACTCAATACCACGCTGTTGTTCCACCCATTTATCTCTCGACCAACTATGGCTTTCCTGCGTTTGGTGAAGTGCCAAAATACGATTACACCCGCTCTGGTAACCCGAACCGCGGTTTGCTGGAACAGGCACTGTCTGAACTCGAATGCGGTGCCGATGCGGTGGTCACCAACTGCGGCACTTCGGCGCTCAATCTTTGGGTCAGCGCGTTTCTTTCTCCACAAGATTTAATCATTGCGCCGCACGACTGTTATGGCGGCACTTACCGTTTGTTTAACACCCGCGCGAAGAAAGGCGACTTCAAAGTGCTGTTTGTCGATCAGTCCGACGAGCAGGCTCTGGCGGCGGCGATGGCCCAAAACCCGAAACTGGTGCTATTGGAAACCCCGTCCAACCCATTGGTGCGTGTGGTCGACATCGAAAAAATCTGCCAGCAAGCCAAAGCCGTCGGCGCCTTGGTAGCGGTCGACAATACCTTTTTGACACCGGTGTACCAAAAGCCTCTGACGCTCGGCGCTGACTTTGTGGTGCACTCCACCACCAAATACCTGAACGGTCACTCGGACGTGATTGGCGGCGTGATCATCAGTAAAGATGCCCAGCATGCCGAAGAGCTGAAATGGTGGGGTAACTGCATCGGCGCGACGGGTACGCCGTTTGACAGCTACATGACGCTGCGTGGCTTGCGCACGCTCGGCGCACGTATGCGCGTGCATGAAGAAAGCTCACAGCAAATCCTTAACTATCTGCAAAGCCAGTCATTGGTAAAAGTGATTTATCACCCTAGCCTGCCAAACCATCCTGGTCACGAGATTGCGAAAAAACAGCAGGTCGGTTTTGGTTCAATGCTGAGTTTTGAGTTTGGCGGTTCGTTTGAGCAACTGAAATACTTCGTCGGCGAACTGGAACTGTTCTCGCTGGCAGAATCACTCGGTGGTGTAGAGAGTCTGGTATGTCACCCCGCCTCAATGACTCACCGCGCGATGGGCGAAGAAGCTCTGGCGGAAGCGGGCGTCTCACAGCAACTGCTGCGTTTGTCAGTCGGTCTGGAAGATGCTTCCGACCTGATTGCCGATCTGGATCAGGCGTTTAATAAAGCCAAGGAGGCCTTTTAATGACAATTTCGCGTCAGCTGCATAAATTTGGTGGTAGCAGTCTCGCAGACCCGGAATGTTATCAACGCGTCGCCCATATTCTGCAGGAATATTCACAGGCCGACGATCTCGTGGTGGTCTCCGCGGCGGGTAAAACAACCAACCGCCTGATTGCCTTTCTCGATGCTCTGAATAAAGACGGCCGTATTGCGCACGAAGCGCTGCAATCCCTGCGTCTATATCAAAGCGAACTGATTGAAGGTTTGCTGGACGGCGACACTGCCGATCAGCTGCTCACCCAACTCAACAACGAATTTGTCGCCCTGGGCGAGCTTGCCGCTCCGCTGAACAAAGCGCAACAAGCGGCGGTGCTCGGTCACGGCGAAGTGTGGTCATCACGCCTGTTGGCAGCGCTGCTCAACCAGCTCAAACTGCCAGCGGTCGCTCAGGACGCTCGCGCTTTCCTGCGCGCCGAGAGCGGCACGCAACCGGAAGTCGATCGCGCGCGCTCTTATCCGCTGATCAAGGAAGTACTGGCACAACATGCCCATCATCGCGTCATCATCACCGGTTTTATGGCGCAGAACGAAGCAGGCGAAACCGTGTTGCTCGGCCGTAACGGTTCTGACTATTCCGCGACCGTAATTGGCGCGCTGGCCGAAGTGGATCGCGTCACCATCTGGAGTGATGTCGCAGGCGTGTACAGCGCCGACCCACGTCTGGTCACCGATGCCTGCCTGCTGCCACTGCTGCGTTTGGATGAAGCCAACGAACTGGCTCGCTTGGCCGCACCGGTACTGCACAGCCGTACTTTACAGCCAGTGGCACAAAGCGCGATGGATCTCAGCCTGCGTTGCAGTTATCAACCAGAATCCGGATCCACCCGCATCGAGCGCGTGCTGGCTTCGGGCCGCGGCGCAAAAATCATCACATCGCTGGAAGAAGTTCTGCTGATTGAACTGGCGTTTGTGCATGGTCACAACTTCCAGCGCGCTCAGCAAGACGTGCTGGAAAAACTCCAACGGGCGCAGTTGGAACCGCTGGCATATGAAGTTCAGGCCGACCAACAATACCTGCGTCTGGCCTATACCGCAGAAATTGCCTCTGGTTCGCTGGCCTTCCTGCAAGATTTAGGTATTGAGGCGGAAATCAAACTCAAAGAAGGTTATTCCATGGTGGGCGCGGTCGGTGCAGGTGTCACCAAAAACGCGCAGCACAGCTATGGGTTCTTCCAACAGCTCAAAACCGCGCCGGTTGAATTTGTGTGCGAAGCGGAATCCGGTCTGAGCCTGGTCGCCGTGCTGCGCCAGACGGCTGTCGAACCACTGGTCACCGGCCTGCACACGCAACTGTTCCAGGCACAAAAACGGGTCGCGCTGGCTCTGTGCGGGAAAGGCAACATCGGCTCCAGCTGGCTGAAGCTGTTTGCTGAGCAGAAAGAAGAGCTGGAAAAGCGTCATGGCATGAACTTCGAACTGGTGGCGGTGATTGACAGCCAGACTTACTGCTTCAAACCACAAGGTATCGATGCAGCAAAAGTGTTTGCTCACTATAACGACGAAGCCGTACCAAACGATGGACAAACTTGGTTGACGCAACTGGGGAATATTCAGGGCTTTGACGAAGTGGTGGTGCTGGATGTCACCGCGAGTCAGGAACTGGCGAGCCGTTATCTCGATATCGCCGAACACGGCATGCATCTGATTTCGGCCAACAAAGTGGCGGGGTCGGCCGCGGGTGATTACTACCAGCAAGTGAAAGACGCATTTGCCAAAATCAGTCGCCATTGGTTGTACAACGCGACCGTTGGTGCCGGCTTACCCATCAATCATACCGTGCGCGATCTGCGTGAAAGCGGCGATGAAATTACCGCGTTGTCGGGTATATTCTCTGGCACGCTGTCGTGGCTGTTCCAGCAATACGATGGCCAGGTGCCGTTCAGTGAACTGGTCGATCTCGCCTGGCAACAAGGCCTGACCGAACCGGACCCACGCTGCGATCTCGATGGCTCTGACGTAATGCGTAAGCTGGTGATTCTGGCGCGTGAATCGGGGCTGGAAATCGAACCTCAAAACGTACGCGTTGAATCCCTAGTGCCGGAAGAACTGCGCGATCTGTCACTGGATGATTTCCTCGATAAAAGCCAGTTGCTCAATGAGCGCCTGGCCGAACGTCTGGCGAAAGCACAGCGTCAGGATAAAGTGCTGCGTTATGTGGCGCGCCTCGAAAAAAATGGCAAAGCCACCGTTGGCGTGGAAGCACTCGATAAAGAACACGCGCTGGCGAATCTGCTGCCGTGTGACAACATCTTTGCCATCGAGAGCAAATGGTACCGCGATAATCCGCTGGTGATTCGCGGCCCGGGAGCCGGACGTGAAGTCACGGCAGGCGCGATTCAGTCGGATCTCAACCTGCTCGCAGGCCTGTTGTAAGCATGATAAAGCTCGCCAAATTGGCGAGCTTTTTGTTGTTTGTTCTACTATTAATTTTTATATCAGCACATTCGTCGAACTTGAAGGTTACAGGCAGAAAATGCGACTAACGTGCTGAGAACGTTGTTGAATTAACCTCACGATCAACATGAAAAATATTCATATTGGCAAGGTTGACATTAAAATGCATTCAAGACATTCTGTAGCCATATAGACGTCTAAACGTCAATTTTTAAGAAGTGTTCGCGTTGTGGCACGTTGCCACAGGGAGAGGAAAAATGGGTTACACGCACGCCAGTCATATTGACGCTTTAAACCAGAATATTGCTGATCTTTCAGACATCAATGTATCGTTTGAATTTTTCCCGCCGAGCACGCCACAAATGGAAGAGACCTTGTGGAACTCTGTACACCGCCTGAAAACGCTGAAACCAAAATTCGTCTCTGTGACTTACGGCGCCAACTCCGGCGAACGTGACCGTACCCACTCGATCATCAAAGCCATTAAAGATCAGACTGGCCTGATTGCAGCGCCGCACCTGACCTGTATTGATGCCAGCCGCGAAGAACTGATTCAGATTGCTGACGATTACTGGAACAACGGTATTCAGAACATCGTCGCACTGCGCGGTGACATTCCTCCGGGTGGCGGCAAACCTGACATGTACGCATCGGACTTGGTGACTTTGCTGAAATCACGTCATGACTTCGATATCTCAGTGGCAGCCTTCCCGGAAGTTCATCCGGAAGCGAAAAGCGCGCAAGCCGATCTGCTCAATCTGAAACGTAAAGTCGAGGCAGGTGCAAACCGCGCCATTACGCAGTTTTTCTTTGATGTGGAAAGCTACCTGCGTTTTCGTGACCGCTGTGTGACCGCCGGCATCGATGTTGAAATCGTACCGGGCATTCTGCCCGTCTCGAACTTTAAGCAGGCATCGCGTTTTGCTGCGCAGAACAACGTTAAGGTGCCGAGCTGGATGGCGAAACAATTTGATGGGCTTGACGACGATCCTGTGACCCGTCAGCTCGTGGGCGCCAGCCAAGCAATTGACATGGTGCGCATCCTGTCGCGTGAAGGCGTGAAAGATTTCCACTTCTACACACTTAACCGTGCCGAAATGACTTACGCGCTATGCCACACGCTGGGCGTTCGTCCAAGCCTGTAAGCGAATGTGAGAAACAAAAAAACGCCGACAACCGTCGGCGTTTTTTTATAGATTCGATATCGTGGCAATCGGTGGATTATTCCACGTCGTCCATTTTACCCAGCAGATTGCGAATACGCTCTTGCCATGCCGTGTGTTCTTGTTGAATTTGCTGCGCGCGCTGCTCCAGAGCTTCACGGCTGGCTTTCAGCTCGTTTGCTTCTTCAGTCAGCTTCACTTTTTCTTCTTTTAGCTCTTCAACTTCCATTTGCAGCAACGCGATTGTATCAACCGCGGTTTGGATTTTTGCTTCTAGTTGTTCTAGTACTTCAAAAGACATGGTACTTACCCTTTTTTGATTCGGTTGCGGTGAACTCACTTCACTTAATTTCCCCATTCTACTCAGCCAAGCGCAGAGAAACACTCACTATATTCGATATTTTGCGCTATTCGGTTAAAAAAACGGCGCAAATTGACCTGACGCTTACTTTGCATGCGTGAAGGGGGAAACTATGCCTGAAAACAGAGGCTATCGTAGCGAGTTTTGATCGAGTGCAAGTCTCGTGGGTGTCAAAAAGCAAACGTTTCCTTTCGAATATGCTAAGATCCGCCGCAAATTGTCCCTATTACTGATCCTTGGTTTGGAGTAAGCATGAAACGCGATTTGGCAATGGCATTTTCACGCGTCACGGAAGGCGCTGCATTGGCAGGATATAAATGGCTTGGCCGCGGCGATAAAAATGCCGCAGACGGCGCTGCAGTTGAAGTGATGCGCACCTTATTAAATAAAACCGAAATCAAGGGTGAGATCGTCATCGGCGAAGGCGAAATTGACGAAGCGCCAATGCTGTACATCGGTGAACAAGTGGGCATCGGTGGCGATGAAGTCGATATCGCGGTGGACCCGATTGAAGGCACACGCATGACGGCGATGGGCCAGTCCAACGCGCTGGCCGTACTGGCGGCGGGCGAAAAAGGCAGCTTCCTCAAAGCGCCGGACATGTACATGGAAAAACTGGTCGTGGGTCCGGGTGCGAAAGGTTGCATCGACCTGCACAAACCTTTGCAGGAAAACCTGGAAAACATCGCTGCGGCGCTGGGTAAACCACTGAGTAACCTGACTGTGATTACGCTGGCCAAACCGCGACATGATAACGAGATTGCCCAGATGCAAAAACTTGGCGTACGCGTGTTTGCGGTGCCGGATGGTGACGTGGCGGCTTCTATCCTGACCTGTATGCCAGACAGCGAAGTCGATGTGATGTACTGTGTGGGCGGCGCGCCGGAAGGGGTTGTCTCTGCGGCCGTGATTCGCGCGCTGGACGGCGACATGAATGGTCGTCTGCTGCCGCGCCATAAAGTCAAAGGCGAAACCGAAGATAACCGCATCTGGGGGGCTCGTGAGCTCGAGCGTTGTGAGCAGATGGGCGTTAAAGCCGAAGTCGTTCTGAAACTGGAAGACATGGCGCGCAGCGATAATGTCATCTTCGCCGCGACTGGCATCACCAAAGGCGATCTGCTGGAAGGCATTACCCGCCAAGGCAACATTGCCACCACCGAAACCCTGCTGATCCGCGGTCGCTGCCGCACTATTCGCCGCATCAAATCGATTCACTACCTGGAGCGTAAAGATCCGGAAGTGCGCGAAATTATTCTCTAACAACCAAAAACAAAAAAGACCGCCAAGGCGGTCTTTTTTACGAACTGAGTTCAGGTTAGCTGTGCTTAGAACAGCTCTTCAGCCACCTGGAACAGATCTTTGCGTACTGGACGCTTCATGTTTTCAATCGCATCGATGATGTCGTGGTGAACCAGTTGTTCTTTCTGAATACCAACACAACGGCCGCCGTGACCTTCCAGTAACAGGTGAACCGCGTAGTTACCCATACGAGAAGCCAGAACGCGGTCAAACGCCGTTGGTTTACCACCACGCTGAATGTGGCCAAGAATCGTTGCGCGAGTCTCACGACCCGTTGCCTTTTCAATCTCTTTTGCCAGCTGGTTCGCGTCCATCATCAGCTCTGTCAGCGCGATAATCGCGTGTTTCTTGCCTTTCTTGATGCCGTCCTGAATGTTAGAGATCAGTTGATCCATATCCAGGCCAGTTTCTGGCGTGATGATGTATTCACAACCACCTGCGATCGCAGACATCAGAGTCAGGTCACCACAGTGACGGCCCATGATTTCTACGATAGAAATACGCTGGTGAGAAGAAGACGTGTCACGCAGACGGTCGATAGACTCGATAACCGTGTTCAGTGCAGTCAGGTAGCCGATGGTGTAATCCGTACCTGCGATGTCGTTGTCGATCGTGCCTGGCAGACCGATACATGGGTAACCCATTTCAGTCAGCTTCTTCGCACCCATGTACGAACCGTCACCACCGATCACAACCAGTGCATCAATACCGTGTGTTTTCAGGTTTTCGATCGCTTTTTCACGAACAGATTCTTCACGGAACTGCGGGAAACGCGCAGAACCCAGGAAGGTACCACCACGGTTAATTACGTCAGACACGCTTGAACGATCCAGCTGCTTGATGCGGCCTTCATACAGGCCCTGATAGCCATCGTAAATACCGAATACTTCAAGACCTGCGCCCAAGGCTGTACGAACCACGCCGCGAATTGCAGCATTCATGCCTGGGGCGTCACCGCCACTTGTCAAAATACCGATCTTCTTAATCATGCTCACCCTCGATTTTTGGGAACTTAATATAATTTTTTGGGCCGCCTGCTAACGACATTCAGACGGCAAAAGCATTCATTATCTGTGCGTTATGTTACATTTCCTAATTAGGAATACTACTGTTATTTGCACGAAATTCTGTAAGTTTTCTACTTATGTAAGAGTATTACAGTTTTAACCATCATCGTTGTTGATTCACATCAGGATCATGTTTTTTAGTCGATTGGAGAAAAGATAGCCAACGTTGCGGGCTTTTTCCTTACCACCCTTGGAATTTTTGCTTTCTCTCCGGTCCGAAGACCACAGAATACGGATCCTGATGGATTAAAACATCGGCACCCGGGAAATTTTTGCGCAGTTTGGCTTCCACCATGTCTGAGATGCGATGTGCTTCAATTAACGGGATCTTGTCATCGAGTTCCAAATGTAACTGGATGAATCTTACAGGCCCCGACATCCGGGTGCGCAGTTGATGCACGCCCATAACCCCTTCCACCGACAGTGACAAGGTACGGATCTGCATCAGTTCGTCGTCCGGCAGTTT
The DNA here is from genome assembly GCF_016464285.1 of Vibrio sp. bablab_jr001. NCBI lineage: Bacteria > Pseudomonadati > Pseudomonadota > Gammaproteobacteria > Vibrionales > Vibrionaceae > Vibrio > Vibrio sp. bablab_jr001. Next base: position 83,232 of record NZ_JACDWZ010000072.1, on the reverse strand, counting down.
GCGATCCAGTAGCGTTTGTACTGCGCTGTGTGCCATGCGATACGCGCTGTAAAGAATATAGATGCCAATCCCGACCGCAAACACCGCGTCCGCCTGTGTTATACCAAACCAACTCAGACCTAACGCCACCATGATCGCCGCGTTCATGAACAGATCTGACTGATAATGCAGTGAGTCTGCCGCAATCGCCTGACTGCCGGTTTTCTTCACCACCTGACGCTGGAACATCACCAGCGCCAGCGTCACCACCATGGCAAATCCGCTGACGTAAATGCCGTATTCCGGCGACTGCAGTTCATGCGGGCGGAAGAAGCGGTCAATACCGTTCAGAATCAAGAAACAGGCCGAGCCCGAAATAAACATCGCCTGCGCAAGAGCGGCCAGCGACTCCGCCTTTCCATGGCCAAAGGTGTGCTCCCGGTCTGCCGGTTGGAGCGAATAGCGCACCACAATCAAGTTGACTACCGACGCGGCGATGTCGAGCAGCGAGTCGATAAGAGACGCCAGCAAGCTGACTGAGCCGGTCACCCACCAGGCAGCAATTTTGATGATAAGCAGCAACGTCGCAACCGTGGTTGCCGTCCATGCCGCGAGGGTGACCAGTCTGGCGTATTCCTGTTTCATAGTATGATATCCAAGCAAATCAATGGCGTAATTATACGCAAAAGCCTGTTTAATGTGCGTTAAATCTCATCGAACATCCGGTAACAAAACGCAAAAAAGGCAGCCTAAGCTGCCTTGAATGAGAGTCGGAATTATTCACCTGCTGGTGGCGCTGGCGGCATCATGTTCTGACCTTTTGATCCTTTGCCACCATGATGACCTTCACGTGGGCCGTTTTCCCAACATTTCGCCATGCGTTCCTGTTGCAGATTCTGGAACTGTGTTTTTTGTTCAGGGGTCAATACGCTCAGCATCTGATGACGTTTTTCCATCATCTGTACACGGCGTTCCACCTGCATATCTACCATCTGTTTGGCCAGTTCGGTGGCCTGAGCTTTGTCGAAGTTGGGTGCCAGCATCAGCGCACGTTCTTTATCACGCATCGCTTTCATCTGTTCTGAAGGACCAGCCTGACGTTTTTGCTGCATCTGCTCACGCCCTTCTTCACGCATCTGACGCAGTTTCGCATGTTGTTCTGCGGTCAGGTTAAGCTGTTTGAAGATACCGCGTTCACCATCCGGGCCGCACATTTCGCCATCCGGACCTTTATTTTTACCACCGGCAGCCAGTGCACTCGCTGAACCCAGCACAATCGGTAGAACGACAGCTGCAAGCATCAATTTTTTAGCCGTTTTCATAATCATATCCTCAATCGTTGAACTCTTACTTACGGGCTGCCCTCGCAGCGCTTGAGTGTAGAATACGTCCTGCTAAGTAAAGTGACGTTTAGGCAGCGTAAAGATTCGTAAAGAGTGAAATTAGCTCTGATTCAGAACAAAATTTCACAGTAAACTAGAGTTAACCCCAATGTTTTAAGAGGCAGTTATGGCGCACATTCTTCTTATTGATGACGACACCGAACTCACCAGTTTGCTCAAAGAGGTGCTGAGCTACGAAGGCTTTGAAGTCTCCGAAGCCAACGACGGCGAAGCGGGTTTGCTGGCGGTGAGTGAACGCATCGATCTGATTCTGCTTGATGTGATGATGCCCAAGCTCAACGGTATGGAAACGCTGAAAAAGTTGCGTGAGAAATGGCAGACACCCGTGCTGATGTTGACTGCGAAAGGCGAAGAGATCGACCGCGTGATTGGCCTGGAACTCGGCGCTGACGACTACCTGCCTAAGCCGTTCAGTGACCGCGAGTTGCTGGCACGCATTCGCGCCATTTTACGCCGCACTGGCAATCACACCCAAAGCAAGCCGACGGATGTGATTGAATGCCAGGACCTGCAACTCTATCCCGGCAGGCAAGAAGCATATTGTCAGGGGGAACTGCTCGATCTCACCACCACGGAATTTGCTCTGCTGACCCATTTTGTCCAGAACCCGGGCGAAACGCTGACGAAAGAAGCGCTGAGTCTGGATGTGCTTGGCAAGCGACTGGCAGCGTTTGACCGCGCCATCGACATGCACGTTTCCAACCTGCGTAAAAAATTGCCGGAACGCAGCGACGGGAAAGCGCGCATCAAAACCCTGCGCGGTCGCGGCTACCTGATGATTGTGGAGGATTGATGCGTCTGCCTAAGATCAACAGCCTGTACGGCCGCATCTTTGCCATCTTCTGGTTTACCATGATGTTGGTGGTTGTGGCGGTGCTGTCACTGCCCCATCTCGATCCGCGCAAATCACGCGATATTCCGCCGGAGGGTTATCAGCGCCTGCTGGAATACAAAGACTCGATTGAAGATCGCTTCGGCAGCGAAACCAATCTGGCGCGCATTCTGATGATTCTGGAAGGCAACGGTGGCCCGCAGGGCGAAGGGCGCCCGCGCTTTTTCCTCACCGATCAGGAAGGCAACATCCTCACCACCAAGAAACACGCAGATTTCAAACTCAAAGCGCTGCAAAACTTTACCACCAGCATTGAATCGGTGGATAAGCCGCAGCAGCGTCTGTATGGCCGCTACATGATTGCCGGCCCACTGCCGATTGTGCTCGCCAAGCGCGATTTGCTGCTGTATGTCGGCCTGCGCTGGGATGAGCCACCGCCGTTCCTGCTGCGCCTGTTTGATCGCCCATTGCACCTGCTGCTGGCGGTCATGGTCGTCAGCACACCGCTGCTGCTGTGGCTGGCCTGGGCATTGAGTAAACCGGCGCAAAGGCTGGCGCTGGCCGCTCAACGTGTGGCGCGCGGTGAGTTCGTGGTCGACCCGAATCTGGAAAAAGGCACCACCGAGTTTCGTCAGGCTGGCCGCAGCTTCAACCAGATGGTCGAAGCGGTCAATCTGATGATTTCCGGCCAGCAGCGTCTGTTGTCCGACATCTCGCATGAACTGCGATCGCCGCTGACCCGGCTGCGCATGGCCAATGCACTGGCGACCCGTAAACAAGGCACCAGTACGGAGCTGGAGCGCATAGACACCGAAGCGCAGCGTCTTGAGCAGATGATTGGTGAATTGCTCGAACTGTCGCGCATGCAGACCAACAGTCATCTCAGTCGAGAAGTCCAGCCACTCAGCAGCCTGTGGGAAGAACTGCTCAGTGATGCTCAGTTTGAAGCTGAGCAGATGCACAAAACCCTGACTCTGGACGAGATTCCCGAACGCAATATTTCCGGCAATCCGAAACTGTTGATGAGCGCGCTGGAAAACATCGTACGTAACGCCATTCACTATGGGCAGGATAAGATTGAGGTGCATTTTTCCGCCACCGCGCAGCAGCTCACCGTCACCGTAGAAGATAACGGTGAAGGCGTGCCGGAAAGTGAACTGGATGAAATATTCCGCCCCTTCTACCGCGTGTCGACTGCTCGTGATCGCCACAGCGGCGGGACAGGCTTGGGGCTGGCGATCACTGAAAGCGCGATTCGTCAGCACAGTGGCGAGATTGCCGCCAGCCGCAGTCGCCTCGGCGGCTTAAAAGTGCAGTTCACCCTGCCTTTGGATGCGTAACGAAAGACCTTACAAAAGACACAGTTGATAATGAGATTGATTATCAGTAACGTTAAGTAAATCAAACGGAGGATCAACTATGTCTCATATTTTCCCAGAGTTGCCATACGCCTACGATGCACTGGAACCGTACATCGACGCGAAAACCATGGAAGTCCATTACAGTAAGCACCACCGGACTTACTACGACAAATTCATCACCGCCCTCAAAGGCACTGAACACGAACACACCCCGCTCACGGAGCTGTTTGCCCAAATCTCCACTCTGCCCCCGGCGCTGCGTAACAATGGCGGCGGCTACTACAACCACATTCTCTACTGGAACTGCATGACGCCCAATGGTGGCGGCGAACCGCAGGGCGAGCTGGGTGAAGCGATTCGCGCCACCTTTGGCAGCTTTGATGCGTTCAAAGAGCAGTTTGCTCAAGCGGCACTCAACACCTTTGGCTCGGGCTTTGCGTGGCTGGTGGTCAAAGAAGGTGCGCTGCACATCAGTTCCACCAGCAATCAGGATAACCCGCTCATGGATGTCGCCAGCGTGCGGGGCGAGCCGATACTGGCGCTGGATGTGTGGGAACACGCCTATTACATCAGTTATCAGAACCGTCGCCCGGAATACATTGATGCGTGGTGGAACGTGGTCGACTGGGAAGCGGTGAGCGAAAACTACGCGGTCGCCAAAGCACTCTCGGCCTAAGCGGCTCTCTCGCATCTTGCGGCGACTTGGGTATATACTCCGTCGCTCAGCAAGAGAGGAACTGACGCGCTATGTTTGATATCGCCCTGTATGAACCGGAGATCGCACCGAACACCGGTAACATCATTCGTCTGTGTGCCAACTGTGGTGCCAACCTGCATCTGATTGAGCCGCTGGGTTTTGATCTGGAAGAGAAGAAAGTGCGCCGTGCCGGGCTGGATTATCATGATCTGGCACGCGTAACCCGCCACAAAGATTATCAGGCGTTCATCGATTTTCTCGAAGCGCGGGGCGATTACCGCATTTTTGCCTGCACCACCAAGACTACCGGTCACCATGTCGATGCGCAGTTTCAGCAAGGTGACGTGCTGCTGTTTGGCCCGGAAACCCGAGGGCTGCCCGCTGACCTGATTGAAAGCCTGCCGATGGCGCAGCGCATCCGAATTCCGATGATGCCCGAGGCGCGCAGCCTGAACCTGTCAAATGCGGTGGCGATCATCGCGTTTGAAGCCTGGCGTCAGATGGGATTTGAAGGCGCGCAGTGAGCGCTCAGTGCAAGACACAGACCGAATAAAAAAGCTCTCCATTGGAGAGCTTTTTTGTCTGCTGAGCTTAAGGGCGATTGAGCTTGTCCTGATCGTCATCCTGCTTGCGTTCAAACTCACCGTCAAACGTCTGGCCATGTTGCTGGGACGAACGAGAGTGAAAATCGCGCTCAAATTGGCTGGATTGAAAGCCGGATGACATATTGGTCACCACCACTTTGCTCATCAGATATTTGGCCAGCATCGCACGTGGCGCAGGCAACAGAATCAGCATCCCCATCGCGTCGGTCATAAAGCCCGGCGTCAGCAGCAACACACCCGAAACGGCCAGCATCACGCCTTCCACAATTTGTTGCGCCGGTATTTCACCGTTCTGCATACGTTGTTGCACCGTCATCAGCGTGTGTAATCCCTGGCTGCGCACCAGAGACGCGCCAACAAACGCAGTGATCAGAACCAGCGCAATCGTCGGCCACAGCCCCAGCACGCCACCCACCTGAATAAACAAGCCGATTTCGATCACTGGCACCGCAATAAATAGAATCAGTAGTATCGGAAACACAGTCCCTCCTTAGTTGGCTACAACCTTAGCGCCAAGCCCTGAGCACTTCAAGCGCTCGACGCAAGGCAAAAATGTAGCGAATTGTTGCCTGTGAGGAAAATTTCTCTGAATAGAAATCAAATGGATAGAGTGAAACGCCCGTTTTTACTGGATTTCGCAATGGAAAATAAGCAAAGGCTTAACTATTTTTAAACCAGATTTTAGACAGCGTGAGTTGCAATGAAACGAGTTGCCAAAACTCTTAAACAGGCTTTAGTGCTATGGGTAGGATTATCACTGATTCCCATCGCCTACTATTATCATTTATCGGACAAAGCGCATCAATTTCTGCTCAGCAGAATGGAAGCGCAGGGTTCTCAGTTTCTGTCGTTTGTTGAAACCAAAGCCACTCGCCTTCACCATCAAATCGAAAAGACTTTTTATGGCCTCAGCCATTCTCCCTTGTTGGTGGACTTTGCTCTGACCAACAATCCCAAGTACCGCGGTTTTCTCGAAAGCCAATGGTATCTGACTTCCTTAAACTCTGGTCTGTTTTATCAGCTTCGCTACCTCGACAACACAGGCAAAGAGGTGATTCGTGTCGATAGCACGCCGCAGATGACACATCCGTTTATCGTGCCTATCGGGCAGTTGCAGGATAAGGGCCAGCGCGATTACTTCAATTACGCGCAGCAACTCACGCCGGGTGAACAAGGATACTTTGGTATCGATCTGGAGTACGAACACGGCCTGCCCGTGATTCCATACAAGCCGGGGTTTCGCATTCTCTACCCCATCGACACCCTGACTGGCCGTCAGGGCTATTTTATTGCCAACTTGGACGTGATGAACGTGATCCATCAGATCACGGAAAATAATCAGGATCTGAACGTCGACTTTATTGATCAACACGGATTCTTTGTTGTCAGCAGCGATGAGAACAAATTGTTCGGCGACTTGATTCAGGCGCGCGCCTCGCACAATCTACCCAATGAATACCCGCTGGTGTGGCAAGCCATTCAGGCGACCGGACGAGCTAACGGCAGCGTGATGACCGACGAAGGCTTGTTCATTTTCCAGCCATTCAATAATCAGCTGTTCTCTTCAGTCGGCGGCATGACGTTATTAACCCACTACTCACCACAAGTCCTGCAGCAAACCTTTAAGGTACGCGATAAGCAGATCCTGTCCGACAGTATCGTCATCTGGCTCGGGCTCGGGTTGATCTCCGGCGTGCTGGGAATGATGCTCGAAGCGAATCGCCGCATGCGCATGGATCAGACCTACGCCCAGTTTGTGATGGAGAATGGCGTCGCGATTGCGTTTACCAACCGCGAGCACCGCATATTGCGCGCCAACACCCGCTTTAGTGAAATGGTCGGGATTGAGATGCATCTGCTGCCAGGCCGGATGATTCTGGATCTGTTGCCCTCGGGCCACAAGCAGAAACTGATGCTCGGCCATCTGCAGCAAACAGGCGAATGGAAAGGCCAGTACAGCCTGCAGGATCCAGAAGGTCATGAAGTGGTATGCAAAACCGAAGTGCGTGCGTTGGCCGGAAAGCTGTCCAAAGTACACTATTACGTCTACTCGTTTACCGATATTTCCGAGCATTACAATGCGATTGTTGAACTCAAAGAGCGCAGCGAACGCGACCCGGCCACCTCACTGTGGAACAAGAAGAAGTTTGAAAACACACTGCAATATTACGCGCGTCTTAAACAGCGCTACCAGAACCAACCGCCAACCTGCCTCGCCATCATCGATATCGACTCCTTCAAAGAAGTGAACGATTCGCTCGGTCATGCCGTGGGCGATGAAGTGATTCGCTATGTCGCCACTCAGTTACAAGCCTTGCTGCGTGACACCGACTTTATCGCCCGCATTGGCGGTGATGAGTTTGCCGTCATTATTCAGCACACCGATATTCACCAGGCGATCAAGCTGATGCAGCGCGTATGCGTGGCCATTTCGTCCTGGCCGCAGCACAAAGTCACCATCAGCGTTGGGGTTGCGGAAGTTTTGGTAGAAGCGTCACAAACCATGACCCATGCCGACCAAGCGATGTATCGCTCCAAGCGCAAAGGCAAAAATTGTGTCTCTGCCCATGGTTTTGAAAACCTGACGGTGGTTGAGTCACACCACGTATAAATCTTTCCGCCAATTGACGTAAAAAGTGATCCAGTTCCTATTTTTAAAATACTACTCAAGTATTATGTGCCACAGAAGTCAGGACGGATTTTCCAGCCAAAAATTCTGATGAATGGATTCTTAAGGCAGAAATGGCTAAGCATTTTAAATCTAATCAGAATAATTATCTTAAGGATCCTGTTATGGCTACCCTATCTGATGCCCCTATGACATCCACCCCAGCCACACGTATCGAAGAAGATCTACTAGGCCAACGTCACGTACCCGCCGACGCTTACTACGGCATTCATACCTTGCGCGCAATGGAAAACTTCAACATCTCAAATATGACTATTTCAGATGTGCCTGAGTTTGTACGCGGTATGGTCATGACCAAGAAAGCAGCGACGCTGGCAAACAAAGAACTGAGCGTAATTCCTAAGGATGTGGCGAATTACATCATTCAAGCGTGTGATCTGATTCTGGAAACCGGCAAATGCATGGACCAGTTCCCTTCAGACGTTTACCAAGGCGGCGCGGGCACTTCGGTGAACATGAACACCAACGAAGTGATTGCCAACGTTGCGCTTGAGCTGATGGGCAAAGAAAAAGGTCAGTACGAGTTCATTAACCCGAACGACCACGTGAACAAGAGCCAGTCGACTAACTGTGCGTACCCTACCGGTTTCCGTATCGCGGTTTACAACAGCGTACAAAAACTGATTGATGCGATCGAGTATCTGAAAGGCGCATTTGAACTGAAAAGTATCGAGTTCAAAACCATCCTGAAGATGGGCCGTACTCAGCTACAAGACGCAGTACCAATGACTGTGGGTCAGGAATTCCACGCTTGGGCGGTCACGCTGAACGAAGAAATCCGTGCCCTGCAATACACCTCTAAACTACTACTGGAAGTGAACCTGGGCGCCACTGCGATCGGTACTGGCCTGAACACAGCACCGGGCTACCAAGCGGCGGCGGTGAAACACCTGGCTGAAGTAACCGGTTTGGAAGTAGTTCCAGCTGAAGACCTGATCGAAGCGACGTCAGACTGTGGTGCTTACGTGATGACTCACGGCGCACTGAAACGCCTGGCGGTGAAACTGTCTAAAATCTGTAACGACCTGCGTCTGCTCTCTTCCGGCCCACGTGCAGGTCTGAACGAACTGAACCTGCCTGAACTACAAGCTGGCTCTTCTATCATGCCTGCAAAAGTAAACCCAGTTGTGCCAGAAGTGGTCAACCAAGTGTGCTTTAAAGTTCTGGGTAACGACAACACCGTGTCTTTCGCAGCCGAAGGCGGCCAGCTACAGCTGAACGTGATGGAGCCTGTGATTGCACAAGCCATGTTCGAATCCATCTCTCTGCTGTCTAACGCGTGTGTGAACCTGCGTGACAAATGTATCGACGGCATCACAGTCAACAAAGAGATCTGTGAAGGCTACGTGTTTAACTCTATCGGTATCGTGACTTATCTGAACCCATACATCGGCCACCATGAAGGTGACATCGTCGGTAAGATCTGTGCGGAAACCGGTAAGAGTGTACGCGAAGTCGTGCTGGAGCGTGGCCTACTGACCGAAGAAGAACTGGATGACATCTTCTCAGTACAAAACCTGATGCACCCGCAATACAAAGCGAAACGCTACGAATAAAACTCTTTCATCAGGCCCCATCCGGGGCCTGTTTTGCTCACCATTTTTTGGTGGCTCGCAACGGACCTGCTCTGACCGAACCCGCTTTAATTATCTGAGGATTTATCCTCACTGAGTTTTCAGATAATTAAATTCATAATATTACACGAGGTATCACTATGGTTTGGGTTGAACTGTTAGTTGTTCTGCTCTTTATCTTTTTGGGAGCACGTATCGGCGGTATCGGTATCGGTTTTGCCGGTGGCGCAGGTGTCATTGTCCTGTCTCTTGTTCTGGGCGTTCCGACCAGTCAGGCATTCATTCCGGTCGATGTTATTCTGATCATCATGTCGGTGATCACCGCCATTGCTGCTATGCAGGTAGCGGGGGGTATGGATTGGTTGGTTCAGGTGGCTGAAAACTTTTTGCGTAAACATCCGGAACGCATCACCTTTTACGCCCCGATTGTCACCTTCCTGATGACACTGATGGCGGGTACTGGTCACACCGCATTTTCTACCTTGCCCGTAATTGCCGAAGTGGCCAAAGGTCAAGGCGTACGTCCTTCTCGTCCGCTGTCTATCGCAGTGGTCGCTTCACAAATCGCCATTACGGCGTCGCCAATCTCGGCGGCCGTGGTCGCGTTTGCCGCGATGCTGGTGCCGTTTGGCGTTGATTACCTGACTCTGCTGGCCATCTGTATTCCTACCACGTTCGCCGCTTGTATGGTGGGGGCATTTGTCGCCAACTTCATGGGTTGTGAGCTGAAAGACGATCCGACTTATCAGGAGAATCTGGCTAAAGGCCTGGTGAAACTGGAAAACAACGAGAAACGTGAAATTCTGCCAACCGCGAAAACAGCGACCTACATCTTCCTCGCCGCGATTGCGTTTGTGGTGTGCTACGCCGCCGCCATTTCTAAATCGGTGGGTCTGATTGAGAACCCGGCGCTGGGCCGCAACGAAGCCATCATGACCGTCATGCTGGCAGCAGCGGCGGCGATTGTGCTGTTCACCAAGATCGATGCATCGAAAATCTCTTCTGCGGCAACATTCCGCTCCGGTATGACTGCGTGTGTGTGTGTACTGGGCGTCGCGTGGCTGGGTTCAACGTTCGTCAACGCGCACGTGGCAGGTATTAAAGAAGTGGCCGGTGCACTGCTGGCTGATTATCCATGGATGCTGGCGCTGGTGCTGTTCTTTGCTTCTATGCTGCTCTACTCGCAAGGTGCAACCACGGTTGCTCTGATGCCTGCGGCACTGGCGATTGGTGTTGCGCCGCTGACGGCCGTTGCATCATTCGCAGCGGTGAGCGCGCTGTTCGTACTGCCAACCTACCCAACGCTGTTGGCAGCGGTTGAAATGGACGACACCGGTTCAACCCGCATCGGCAAATACGTCTTTAACCACCCGTTCTTTATCCCGGGTGTGGTAACCATCGCTTCAGCGGTTGCCTTTGGCTTCCTGTTTGGCGGTCTGTTCATCTAAACGAATAAAGTGCAAAGCAAGGGGAGCTTCGGCTCCCTTTTTTTTATTGCCGCGCCAAGCTGATCGCGTTAGCGCTGCTTTTGTGCCCGAATACCGTTTAGTGTCCGATACAGTGACTTGATTTAAATCAAGCATTGGTTCGAAAGTTATTTTCCTGTCACTGAAATAGCAATTGAATAAAATTCCCTATTTTTTATTCACCCGGAGAAAAGTCACGAGCAACCGTGCACAAGGGGAATATTTAAAGAATAGAATTTCATTATTTATAGCCAATTACCCCGCTTTATTTTTCTGGTTATTTCCGGCCAATTTATTACCCCAATATTTTGTGAACCACCGCTAAGATAATCCGCCGAAGGCTCTTTAGAATTTCTTTAACGATGAAGTGAAATTCACTTTATCACCATGAATAACAATAAAAGTTTTCACCATATTTATTACAAGTCCTAAGCTTTATTCCACGAAATACGTTGCCATATTGAATAGTATTGCAATAAACGTTTTCTAAATGAGTGAATTGAGGTGTGGGCCTGATGATGCAAACATATCTTCTCTGTTTCCGCTCTGATATTTGTTATGCATCACCGCGCCTCAACTCTTCAGGCAGAAAGCCATCAGGTGAATAGAGAATATTAGCCACCAAACGCGTTCAGAGCGCTTCATTTTCTGAATGTAAGGAGACAGCTATGACAACCCAAACTGCACCCACAGAACGTAAAGGCGGCTTCCTGGCCAACTTTAAGTTCCCTTCCGCTTACACCATTCTCTTTATACTGATCGCCCTGGTAGCGATGCTCACCTGGATTGTTCCGGCTGGCCAGTATGACCGTGCCATGAACGAAGACCTCGGCCGTGAAGTGCCGGTGGCAGGCACCTACCACCCAGCCGAGGGTAACCCTCAGGGCGTGATTGATGTGCTGCTGGCACCAATTGACGGCTTCTACGATCACAACAGCTATGAAGCGGCGGCGATTGACGTCTCACTGTTCATCCTGGTGATCGGTGGTTTCCTGGGGTTGGTGACCAAAACCGGCGCGATTGACGCGGGTATCGAACGTGTTACCGCCCGTCTGGAGGGACGCGAAGAGTTGATGATTCCGATCCTGATGGCGCTGTTTGCCACCGGCGGCACCGTGTATGGCATGGCGGAAGAATCGCTGCCATTCTACACCTTGCTGGTTCCGGTCATGATGGCTGCACGCTTTGACCCTGTGGTTGCCGCTGCAACAGTCTTACTTGGCGCAGGTATCGGTACGCTGGGTTCCACCATCAACCCGTTTGCTACTGTTATTGCCGCGAACGCAGCAGGCATTCCGTTTACCGACGGTATCTGGCTGCGCGCTGCGATTCTGGTGGTCGGCTGGATCATCTGTGTCATGTACGTGATGCGCTACGCCAAAATGGTGCGTGCAGACCAAAGTAAATCCATCGTGTTTGATAAATACGAAGAGAACAAAACCCACTTCCTGGGCAGCCGTAGTGATGAAGCTCTCGAGTTCACCGGCACACGCAAAGTGATTCTGACTATCTTCGCTGCTGCCTTTGCGGTGATGATTTATGGTGTATCTGTTGCGGGCTGGTGGATGGCTGAAATCTCCGCCATGTTCCTTGGCGCAACCATCATCATTGGTCTGGTGGCACGCATGAGTGAAGAAGAGTTTACCTCCAGCTTCATTGATGGCGCTCGTGACCTGCTTGGTGTCGCCCTGATCATCGGTATTGCGCGCGGTATCGTGGTGGTGATGGACCGCGGTATGATCACCGACACCATTCTGAACTCCGCCGAGCAAATGGTGACAGGCCTGTCGTCAGTAATCTTTATTAACGTGATGTACTGGCTGGAAATCCTGCTGTCATTCCTGGTGCCTTCATCTTCAGGCCTGGCAGTATTGACTATGCCAATCATGGCACCGCTGGCTGACTTTGCTGGTGTGGGACGTGAACTGGTCGTGACCGCTTACCAATCAGCCTCAGGTATCGTCAACCTAATCACACCAACGTCTGCGGTGGTGATGGGCGGCCTGGCCATTGCCCGCGTCCCTTACGTTCGCTGGCTGAAATGGGTCGCACCACTGCTGGGTATTCTGTGTGTGTTCATCATGGTCATGCTCAGTGTCGGTGCCTTCATGTAAGCACAACCGCTCTACTTTTCCTCTCTCAAGCCGCGCTCTGCGCGGCTTTTTTTCGCTCTGCGTGTACATCATTGCCAGCTTCGTTCGTCTTCAGGTCAGGCGTGCGGCTTTGCCCATCAGACCATTGTTTTCCTGTGTTGCCCACTCCCAGTTCTTCTCGCCGCACGCGATGACCGCAGTGGATTCACCATCATTCTGTCCGACTGGCGGGTTTATTAAGCACCTGCGTCAGTGAGTCATTCAACAGTAATGGATAATTACCACCGGAATAAGAAAGTTTATTCTCTGGTATTTTTTATCCCTGTTTACGCCGGTCAGAATTCCCCTGTTTATTCGCCTCTACTTAAGGTTTTTCGTGATCAAATCAGGTTTTATTGCATCGGTTTGAGTTTGTCTCAGATCAATATTTTGGCCGATATTTTTGTTACATCGGACGTTTTTATTCGCCCTAAAGTCACTATCTACCCTTTAGAAATGCATACTTCGGTGCTATTGAGTGAATAATAAGGGAAATGAATTTGCATAAACTTCCTCAACTATCAATTCATCCTCCTAATTTCATGAATATTCTTTATTTATCCCGATTAAACTTCCATAAAATCCGCACAACCACCCAACAAGATAATCTTCTGACAGATGAATAAACATTGTTAAAAAACACTAGATTTCATGATTTTTTAATAAAAATCGAACTGTGATCGCTCTCTAAGAAAGACGTCTCTGACGGGGTAATATGAATATCAGAACGAAACAATGAATTAATTAAAACCCAATTAAATTCATTACCAAATCCCTACAAATAAATATGTATTTCAAATAAAGAAATACACAGAAAATAAGAGAGATACGATTATGAGTAAGTTATACGTAGGTTCTGAAATAGGTCAATTACGTCGCGTTTTAATTCACCGTCCACGCCGCGCGCTCACCCATCTGACCCCATCAAACTGTCACGATCTGCTGTTTGATGACGTATTGGATATCGAACGTGCAGGTAAAGAACACGACGTTTTTGCCCAAACACTTCGCGACCAAGGCGTTGAAGTATTGCTACTCACTAATTTGCTCGCTGAAACACTGGATGTGCCTGAAGCCAAAGAATGGCTGCTGAATACGCAAATTTCTGATAACCGTTTTGGTCCAACATTCGCTAACGATCTGCGCTGCTACCTGGCTGACCAGCCACACATGGATCTGGCGAAAATTCTGACTGGTGGCCTGTCTTACGGTGAACTGCCCATTCAATCTTCGTCTATTCTGCAGGCGATGAACAAAGCGAATGACTTCATCATCAAACCGCTGCCAAACCATCTGTTTACCCGCGACACTTCTTGCTGGGTTTACGGTGGTGTCTCTATCAACCCAATGGCGAAAGTGGCCCGTCAGCGTGAAACCAACCACCTGCGTGCGATCTACCGTTGGCACCCAACCTTCGCTGGCCAGGACTTCATCAAGTACTTCGGCGACGAAGAGCGTAACTACGACAAATCCACCATTGAAGGCGGTGACGTGCTGGTTATCGGCCGCGGCGCAGTGTTGATTGGTATGTCTGAACGTACCACGCCACAAGGTGTTGAGCAGTTGGCTTCTTCTCTGTTCAAACATGGTCAGGCGAAACAAGTCATCGCGCTGGAACTGCCAAAAGACCGTTCTTGCATGCACTTGGATACCGTGATGACGCACATGCGTGAAGACACCTTCTCCGTGTATCCAAACGTGATTCCGGATGACGTGAACTGCTGGAGCCTGACCGGTGATGAATCTGGCCGCGTGAAAGCCACTCAACAAGAGTCTTACATTCACACCATCGAAAAAGCGTTGGGCGTCGGCAAACTGAACATGATCACTACCGGCGGCGACAGTTTCGAAGCAGAACGTGAACAGTGGAACGATGCCAACAACGTGCTGACCGTTCGTCCTGGCGTGGTGATTGGTTACGAACGTAACACCTACACCAACGAGAAATACGACAAAGCCGGCATCACCGTTCTGCCAATTCCGGGTGATGAACTGGGCCGCGGCCGTGGCGGTGCACGCTGCATGAGCTGCCCAATTGAACGTGATGACATCTAGTGACTAACTCGGGCCGGGGCTGATTTTCCTCTGCCAGCTTCGGCCCACATAATAAGAGATACAACCATGACTAAACAAACAGTAGTCGTCGCATTAGGTGGTAACGCATTGCTTCGTCGCGGTGAACCGTTAGAAGCGGATGTACAACGCCACAACATTGAAATTGCAGCCAAAACCATTTCTGAAATTGCCAAAGAGTACAACGTGGTACTGGTACACGGAAACGGTCCGCAAGTGGGATTGCTCGCGCTGCAAGGTTTGGAATACAAGAAAGTAAACCCTTACCCACTTGACGTGTTGGGTAGCGAAACTCAGGGCATGATCGGTTACATGCTGATGCAGGAATTCAAAAATCTGCTGCCAGAACGCAACGTGACTTGCATGCTGACTCAAATGTCGGTCGATCCGAACGACCCGGCCTTTGCCGACCCGACCAAACCGATTGGTCCGGTCTACGAAGAAGCCGAAGCGCGTGAAATGGCAGAAAAATACCACTGGACGGTGAAACCGGACGGCAAATACTTCCGCCGCGTGGTACCCAGCCCTCAACCGACCGGCATCATCGAACATGAAGCGATCACCACCCTCATTGATGAAGGTCATCTGGTGATCTGTACTGGCGGTGGCGGCATTCCGGTCAAACGTGAAAACGGCAAACTGGTCGGCGTAGAAGCGGTGATCGACAAAGACATGTCGGCGGCCTTCCTCGCCAAACAAATCGGCGCCGATGCGCTGCTGATCCTGACTGATGCCGATGCCGTGTACCTTGACTGGGGTAAACCAACTCAGACTGCACTGCGCAACACCACGCCAGATGAGCTGGCGAAATACCAGTTCGATGCCGGCTCCATGGGGCCAAAAATCGAAGCATCGTGCGAATTCATTCGCAAAGGTGGCACCGTAGTCGGTATCGGCGCGCTGCAAGATGGTCTGCGCATCCTGGAAGGTAAAGCAGGCACCAACATCACTCGCGATCAGTAATCACCCGTGCAGTTGTCACTGGTAAGCAAACATTGAATTTTCAGCGCTTAGGCGAGATAGCGTAAGCGCTTCCCAGATGAGGATAAGATCATGGCTTTTAACCTACGTAACCGTAACTTCCTGAAACTACTCGACTTCACTCCACGCGAAATTCAACACATGTTGGACCTGGCGGTGGAACTGAAAAAAGCCAAATACAACGGCTATGAACAACCACGCCTGAAAGGCAAAAACATCGCACTGATCTTTGAAAAAACCTCCACTCGTACTCGCTGTGCGTTTGAAGTGGCGGCGTTCGACCAAGGCGCGCAAGTGTCTTACCTTGGCCCATCAGGTTCTCAGATTGGTCACAAAGAATCGATGAAAGATACCGCCCGTGTGCTGGGTCGCATGTACGACGGTATTGAATACCGTGGTTTTGGCCAAGAGATCGTCGAAGAGCTGGGTGCTTACGCTGGTGTGCCAGTGTGGAACGGCCTGACTGACGAATTCCACCCAACCCAAATTCTGGCAGACTTCCTGACTATGATGGAACACAGCCGCGGTAAACAGCTACACGAAATCAAATTCGCTTACCTCGGTGATGCGCGCAACAACATGGGTAACTCTCTGATGGTTGGCGCAGCGAAAATGGGCATGGACATTCGCCTGGTGGCGCCAAAACAATTCTGGCCAACCGAAGAATTAGTGGCCACTTGCCGCGAAATCGCCAAAGAAACCGGCGGTAAAATCACTCTGACTGACGATGTGCAAGAAGGCGTGATTGGCTGTGACTTCCTGTACACCGACGTTTGGGTCTCTATGGGCGAAGCGAAAGAAGCATGGGCAGAGCGCATCAACCTGATGCTGCCTTACCAGGTGAACATGAACGTCATCAAAGCGACCGGCAACCCGAATGTGAAATTCATGCACTGTCTGCCAGCATTCCACGGCGAAGACACCACAGTGGGCAAACAACTGGCGCACGACTACCCAGTACTGAAAGACGGCTGTGAAGTGACCAACGAAGTGATCGAATCCGACTACTCAATCGTGTTCGATGAAGCGGAAAACCGCATGCACACCATCAAAGCCATCATGGTGGCAACACTGGGCGACTAACCCAAAATCAATTGACTTCCTTTACATACCTACCAATGCGGGCTGAATAAAGCCCGCATTTTTTTTCAGCGGCTTTTTCGCCATTTTTCTTAAAAAACCACCACCAAGCCAGACGCATAAACTGGTGGTTAAAATTCAGCAAATCTCAGCAAAATTCGCATAAAAATCCATAACTTGAATATTTTTCAAAAGCTATTGCACCGGTGTTTTTTGTCCGTATAATCCTCCGCAATTTGTCTACAGGGAACAAAAAATGAGCGTATTCAATCGAGCATCGCGTTTGAAAAACCGTCCGTATTGGGCGCGTCACGCCGTTTTGTTTTTCTGTGGTGATCGTTGTTAAAGCCTCCTATTTCAGGGGGCTTTTTTTTTGAGTTTTTTTCGTCCTCAGCCCATCGGCCGAGCCATGAACCTACACAAAAGGAAGAGACGTTATGGCACACTCGCTGTTTAACCGACACATCATTTCGATTCCGGAATTCACTCGCAGTGAATTGGAACTTATCGTCGATACGGCCGCCCGCCTCAAAGCGGAGCCAAATCCTGAGCTACTGAAAAACAAAGTGGTGGCGAGCTGTTTCTTTGAGCCATCGACCCGTACCCGCTTGTCGTTTGAAACCGCAGTGCAACGCCTCGGCGGCACCGTGATCGGTTTTGACAACGGCGGCAACACCTCGCTGGCGAAAAAGGGCGAAAGCCTGGCGGACTCGGTGCAGGTGATTTCCTCTTACGTCGACGCGTTTGTGATGCGCCACCCGCAAGAAGGCGCCGCGCGTCTCGCTTCCGAGTTCTCCAACGGCGTGCCGGTGGTTAACGGTGGTGACGGCGCCAACCAGCACCCGACCCAGACTCTGCTCGATCTGTTCTCGATTTACGAAACGCAAGGCACGCTGGATAACCTCAACGTCGCGTTCGTCGGCGATTTGAAATATGGCCGCACCGTGCACTCGCTGACTCAGGCACTGGCGAAATTCACCAACATTCGTTTCTTCTTCATCGCCCCGGAAGTGCTGGCGATGCCGGATTACCTGTGCCAGGAGCTGGAAGAAGCGGGCATTGCGTTCAGCACTCACGCCAGCATTGAAGAAGTGGTACCCGAGCTGGATATTCTCTACATGACTCGCGTGCAGAAAGAGCGTTTTGACGAGTCCGAGTACGCGCACATGAAGTCGGCTTACATTTTGTCTGCCGACACATTGAAAACCGCACGCCCGAACCTGAAAGTGCTGCACCCGCTGCCACGCGTGGACGAAATCACCACCGACGTGGATAAAACACCGCACGCGTACTACTTCCAGCAGGCCGAAAACGGCGTCTACGCCCGTGAAGCCCTACTCGCCCTCGTTCTGAACCCAAATCTATAAGCAGGAGATGTCATCATGGTAAAAGAGAACCAACTACAGGTAGAAGCGATCCGCAACGGCTCAGTGATTGACCACATTCCTGCCAATCTGGGCATCAAGATTTTGTCGCTGTTCAAACTGCACGAAACCAATCAGCGCATCACCATTGGCCTCAACCTGCCGTCGTCAGCGCTGGGTCATAAAGATCTGATCAAGATTGAGAACATCTATCTGAGCAAAGAGCAGGCCAACCAACTGGCGCTGTATGCACCAAACGCAACCGTGAACCAGATTGAAGAGTATCAGGTAGTGAACAAGCTGACGCTGACACTGCCAGAACGCATCGATGGTGTGTTTGCCTGCCCGAACAGCAACTGTATCTCACACGGCGAGCCGGTCAGCAGCCGCTTCCG
Source organism: Vibrio sp. bablab_jr001 (assembly GCF_016464285.1). NCBI lineage: Bacteria > Pseudomonadati > Pseudomonadota > Gammaproteobacteria > Vibrionales > Vibrionaceae > Vibrio > Vibrio sp. bablab_jr001. The sequence goes on along the minus strand of NZ_JACDWZ010000072.1, from coordinate 64,601 downwards.
CGTGATTCTGAAACAAGAAAATGTTCAACTCAAATGCCACTACTGTGAAAAAGTATTCTCGCGCGAAATCATGACCGAGAACTGATTCCGCGTCAGCCACTCAGCCGCCTGCTCTGGCGCTGAGTGGCCGTTATGGCCGCGCATAAAACGATGCATAAACTTGCACCACTTCAATATAAATCACCAAACAACAAGCATTTACCCAGATTATTATTTGGTGATCCTATTCAAAAAGCCGCATTTTTATTAATGGTATGCTTCTTTCACCAACAATGACTATCCCAGTGCTCAACACAGGTTTCCCGCACCATGGCGAATACATTCGTCACTGGCGGGTTGTCACACTCTAAGGCTTTGGGAGTGTGCTGACAGGGTATGGAACACCAGAATGTCTCACGCCTCGGCGTGACTGGATAAGGAGTTACCCGTGAACAGAAAAATGCCTCACAGTGCCATTGCGCATGAGGATGAATCTCTGGCGGCGGCCTGCAAACGTCTGCTGCAACAGCAGAGTTTTGCCAATCAGAATGAACTGCGCGAAAAACTCATCGAGCTGGGCTTTGACGGTATCAGCCAGTCGACGGTGTCGCGCCTGCTGTCACAGCTCGGCGTGGTCAAAGTGCAGAACGCCTGCGGTAAGAAAGTCTACTGTATAACGGTCGAAACTGCGCCGGTGCGCGTGGAGTCGTCCATCGCCTCACAGATTGAGTTCATCACCCACAATCAGGCGATTGTGGTGGTCAAAACCCACCCCGGCAGTGCCCAACTGGTGGCTCGCCTGGTGGACATCGATCCGCACAGCGAAATTCTCGGCACCGTCGGCGGCAACGACACTGTACTGGTGATCCCGCGTGACGCCAATAACGTTGAAGCGTGCGAACGCGTCGTCAAAACGCGTCTTGGTGTTGCCTGATTCAGGCACCCGCCCTGCGCGGGTGCTTGCTCACGCTTTTTCAGCTTATTGACTCCGTTTCATGCCCGACATGAAACCAAATCCCCTTCACCCCGGTCTCATCGAACATAGCGCCCAAATGCCGTCCGGCGCGCCTGATGTTGCACAGAATTTGACACCAACAGGCGCAGTCACGAATATTTTGGGTATAGTATGACTGTCCACTTTTTCAGAATGTCTCGATGATGCGTATATTTTTCTCTTTCTTACTGCTGGTGTGTTCCGCTCTGAGCCAACCGGCACTGGCGGCGTTTGGTAACAATAACCCTCTCTCGCTCGGCAGTAACAACCAGTTTGTGACCGTGGATGAAGCCTTTCCGTTCAGCTATTTCCAGCAAGGCAATCAGGTCTATCTCGATTGGCAGGTCAAAGACGGCTACTACCTGTATCAGGATCGCATCAGCATCAGTGCAGACAAAGTCACACTCGGCGACTATCAGTTGCAGCAGGGCCAGCCGTATCATGATGAGTTCTTTGGTGATGTCACCATCTACACCACGCCACTGTCTGTCACGCTGCCACTGAGCGACTATCAGGACGGTGCGCGGCTGATTGTGCAGTATCAGGGCTGCGCCAAAGCTGGCTTCTGTTATCCGCCGGAAACCCGCGTGATTACGCTCGACAGTTTTAGTTTTGATCAGCCCGCCGAAGTCACACCGGCACCATCATCGGCCTCGACGAACAATGCAGCCGTCACCACAGACAGCGCACCAGCGTCTCAACAGGATTCACTGGCTTCACAACTGGCCGATGCATGGTGGACACCGCTGCTGTTCTTACTGCTGGGGATCGGGCTGGCGTTTACTCCGTGCGTACTGCCCATGTACCCGATTCTGACCAGCATCGTGCTCGGCGGCGGTCAGTTGTCGCACCGCCGCGCGCTGCTGCTGAGTTTTGTGTATGTGCAAGGCATGGCGCTGACCTACACCCTGCTCGGGTTAGTCGTTGCTTCGGCCGGGCTACAATTTCAGGCCGCCTTGCAACACCCTTACGTGCTGATCGGCCTCAGCGCGCTGTTTGTGCTGCTCGCCGCCTCGATGTTTGGTCTCTACACCTTGCAGCTGCCAAGCCGCATGCAGACCTGGCTCAGCAATCTGAGCAATCAGCAACAAGGAGGCAGCTTGGCGGGCGTATTCGCTATGGGTGCGATTTCCGGTTTGGTGTGTTCGCCCTGCACCACTGCGCCGCTGTCCGGTGCGCTGCTGTACGTGGCGCAAAGTGGGGATTTGCTGACAGGCGGCGTAGCGCTCTACGCACTGGCACTCGGCATGGGCATTCCACTGATTCTGGTTGCGGTATTTGGTAACCGTCTGCTGCCACGCGCGGGTATGTGGATGGAGCGCGTGAAAACGCTGTTCGGCTTTATTCTGCTCGCGGCGCCGATTTTCCTTCTGGAGCGTCTGCTGCCAGAGTTCTGGTCCACCGCACTGTGGTCACTGCTTGGACTAGCCGCGTTTGGCTGGCTGTACCATGTCAAAAACAGTCTGCCGTTTGCCGGCTGGAAACAGAGCCTGCTGGGCATTATTGCCATTCTCGGACTGCTGGCCTCTGCACAACCGTTACTCAATCACTGGATGATGCCAGAACAAGCGGCCACGCAAGCACAACCTGCGATTGCGTTCACTCGAATTGCCAATGTTGACGACCTCAACCGTGAATTATCCAGCGCCAAAGCGGCGGGCAAACCAGTGATGCTCGATTTCTACGCCGACTGGTGTGTGGCGTGTAAGGAGTTTGATAAGTACACCTTCCACCATCCGGATGTGGAGCAGAAATTGAAAAACTTTGTCTTACTTCAAGCCGACGTAACACGAAATCAACCGCAAGACATTGAATTACTGAAACAAATGCAAGTGCTCGGTTTGCCGACTATCGAGTTCTGGAATGCGCAGGGCGAACGCGTTTCAAACGCGCGCATCACCGGTTTTCAGCCTGCCGAGCAATTTTTGCAGCATCTGAGCAACCACCAGCTCTGATTCCTCCTTTTACGCTCACCCGGTTCGAGACCCCGCAGTCAAACAGGGTGAGCGCTATTCATCTTCATGCAGATAAAAAGTGGATACAGTTCAGACTTTTAGTGTGTGAACATTGTCCATATTTTCAAAGCGGACAATAATTTCTTTAACTAATTTGTTAAAAGTGTTTAACGTCATGGACTCGACCTACACCATCATCATTGCCGATGATCATCCGCTATTTCGCAATGCCCTGTTCCAATCTGTGCACATGGCAGTCAGTGGGGCGAACCTTCTTGAAGCTGATTCTCTCGATGCGCTGCTCGCGCTGCTCAATAAAGGCTCTGAGCCGGATCTGCTGCTGCTGGATTTGAAAATGCCCGGCGCCAACGGCATGTCGGGGCTGATTCACCTGCGTGCCGAATACCCGGATTTACCGATTGTGGTGGTGTCTGCCAGTGAAGAGCCGTCAGTGGTGTCACAAGTCAAAAGCCATGGCGCGTTCGGCTTTATTCCTAAATCGAGCGACATGCGCAGTTTGATCAGCGCAATTAATCAGGTGCTGAACGGCGAACCGTATTTTCCGGAAGGGCTGATCGCCGATGCGGGAGCTTGTAACGATCTGGCGGAGAAAATCGCCGCCCTGACTCCGCAGCAATACAAAGTACTGGGCATGTTGTCGGACGGCTTACTGAATAAGCAGATTGCTTATGAACTGAATGTTTCGGAAGCCACCATCAAAGCACATATGACAGCGATCTTCCGTAAACTTGGGGTGAAAAACCGCACTCAGGCAGTGATCCTGCTGAAAGAGATGAGCGAATAACGCTACTCGCCCGCCTCCACCACATCATCTTCCGCTGGCAGACGTAAACCAATCTTGGTCACCTGCCAGTCCACCACGTCGGCCACCACCCAATGCAGGCCATGCCATTCGAAGTGGTCACCCAGTACCGGGGTGGTGCCAAGGTGTTCGGTCACTAAATCTTTCAGCGTTTTATCGTCGCTCAACTCGCCCAAATCGAGACCATAAGCCATCGCGATATCCACCAGTTTGGCTTCAATATCGAGGAAGAAGTCACCAAAGAAGCGCGCCAGTGAGGCTTTTTCCGGTGCTTCACTGAACAGTTGGCTGAGCGCTTCAAGATCTTTTTCCTGCGCCAGCACACACAGCGTATCCCCTTCTTCAAGCTTGGTACTGCCCGACGGGTGAAGCAGTTGCTGCTGACGGAATACCGCCGCAATCCGCGTACCATCCGGCATGAACAGGTTACGCAGCGGCTCACCGATGCACCATTTGTCCTGCTTCAGATTGTAGATAAACAATTCCCACTCGCTGGTCGGGAAAATCTCGACCCCCGTGCGCGAAATGGGTTCTGGCTTTGATGGCAGCTCCACCTTGGCCAGCGACATCGCCTTGGTCAGCGTTCCGCCCTGCACAATCAGCGATACCATGACCACGAAGAACGCCAGATTGAAGTAAAGCTGTGCATCCGGCAATCCGGCCATCATTGGGAACACCGCCAGAATGATCGGAACCGCGCCGCGCAATCCGACCCAGGAAATGAACCATTTCTCGCGGGCGGTAAAGCTTTTGAACGGCAACAGGCCAATCCATACCGACACCGGACGGGCAAACAGAATCATACCAAACGCCAGCGCCAGACCCGGTACCATGATCGCCACCAGATTTGACGGTGTGACCAGCAGACCCAACACCAGGAACATGCCGATTTGCGACAACCAGGTCATGCCATCCAGCACGTTCAGAATCGAATGACGGCTGCGGGTTGGGCGGTTACCGATCAGCAGACCAACCAAATAAATCGACAGAATGCCGCTGCCGCCGAGCGCGTTCGACAACGCAAAAATAATCAGGCCGCCGCTCACGGTCAGAATGGAATAAAGCCCTTCGGGTAACTGGCTGCGATTGATCAGTTTCCACAATAACCAGCCGCCACACAGGCCGAGTAACGCACCGAGACCAAACTGTTTCACAAAGCTCAGCGCCAGGAAACCTGCGCTCAGATCGCTGCTCTGGCTGCCCAGTACTGCAATCATGGTGACGGTCAGAAACACGGCCATCGGGTCGTTGGTACCGGATTCAATTTCCAGCGTGGCTCCGACACGCTCGTTGAGACTGCGACCTTTGAGCAGCGAGAACACCGCCGCCGCATCGGTTGAACCGACAATCGCACCCACCAGAATGCCCTGCAGCAGATCGAGATCAAACAACCAAGCTGCCATCAATCCGGTCAGCATCGTGGTAATCGCTACCCCGACAGTCGCCAAAGACACCGACGGCCAGAATGCGACCCGGAAACTCGCTACCCGGGTGCGCATCCCGCCATCGAGCAGGATGATCGCCAGCGCTAGGTTACTCACCAGATACGCTACCGGATAGTTATCAAATAAAATGCCACCGACCCCGTCTTCCCCAGCCAACATACCGACGGCAAGAAAAACCAAAAGAATAGGAATCCCCAGTTTTGAGGATACCGGGCTCAGGAGTACGCTGAGCGCAATGAGTAATGCGCCAACCAGAAAAAAGCTGTTGATGGTAATCGCGTCCACACTCCCCCTCCCTTAATTAAATTGTTGTTATATACGGTGGATTCCACCGCGCTACTGCTTGCCTATTGTGCACGAAAACCTAGCAGTTTGACGAAAAGTTTATGTAAACAAATACCACCTAACCTAAGTGTGGCAAGCGCTGCCGATCGGCGCGCAACACAAATTCCGCATTGCCGACACTAAAAAAGTGCCGCCGACACGACTTTTCTGGTGCGGATGTCTTAGACCTTTGGCTAATTTAACATAGTTTTAACACACAACCTGCATCACAAACCCGCCATGAAGCCTTGATTTTCCATCGTTTTAAACAAAAACCGTCACGACTAAAGTTGCACAGACCCCTTGATTAAACACTGCTAAATTACAAACCGTAACATTGCGTTAACACAACATCTAACAGGAAGGAGAAGGCCATGGCGTTCGAATCTACAGAACATGCTCAAGCCTACTGGAAAGAAAACTTGGGGATTATGGGGTCACTGCTCGCAGTGTGGTTCTTAGTATCTTATGGCGCGGGCGTGTTATTCGTCGATGCGCTCAACAGCATTCATTTAGGCGGCTTTAAGCTTGGATTCTGGTTTGCACAACAGGGCTCAATTTACACCTTCGTCGCTTTAATCTTTATTTACGTTGCGCGGATGAACTCGCTCGACAAAAAGTACAACGTGCACGAAGACTAAGAGGTTTTAGCAATGGATATTCAAACTTGGACGTTTCTTCTCGTTGGTCTCTCTTTCGCTCTGTATATTGGCATCGCCATCTGGGCTCGCGCGGGATCAACCAGTGAGTTCTATGTCGCAGGCGGTGGTGTACACCCTGTCGCGAATGGTATGGCGACCGCAGCAGACTGGATGTCAGCCGCATCGTTCATCTCAATGGCAGGTATCATCTCGTTCATCGGTTACGATGGTACGGTTTACCTGATGGGTTGGACAGGTGGCTACGTTCTGTTGGCTCTGTGTTTAGCGCCTTACCTGCGTAAATTTGGCCAGTTCACTGTGCCGGATTTCATCGGCGAACGTTACTACTCGAAAACGGCTCGTATGGTAGCGGTATTCTGTGCGATCTTCATTTCCTTCACCTACGTAGCAGGTCAAATGCGCGGTGTGGGCGTGGTATTCTCCCGCTTCCTCGAAGTTGACATCAACGTGGGTATCGTTATCGGTATGGCGATCGTGTTCTTCTACGCCGTACTGGGTGGCATGAAAGGCATCACTTATACACAGGTAGCTCAATTCTGTGTGCTCATTTTCGCCTTCCTTGTACCAGCTATTTTCACTTCAATCATGATGACCGGTAACCCGCTGCCACAAATTGGTATGGGTTCAACCATCTCAGGCACTGATGTTTATCTGCTTGATAAGCTTGATGGTCTGACGCAGGAGCTTGGCTTCACAGCGTACACTGAAGGCAACAAGAGCATGGTGGATGTGTTCTTCATCACGGCGGCTCTGATGGTGGGTACGGCAGGTCTGCCACACGTCATCATTCGCTTCTTCACGGTACCAAAAGTGCGTGATGCGCGTATCTCTGCGGGTTGGGCACTGCTGTTCATCTCTCTGCTGTATACCACTGCACCAGGTGTGGCTGCGTTTGCTCGCGTGAACCTTATCGAAACCATCAACGGTCCGGACATGCAAGGTGTGACGGCTGAGCAAGCACCAAGCTGGTACAAAAACTGGGAAAGCACAGGTCTGGTTAAGTGGGAAGATAAGAACGGCGATGGTCGCATGTTCTACTCGGGTGATGCTCGCAACGAAATGAACATCAACCGTGACATCATCGTACTGGCTTCTCCAGAGTTGGCGAAACTGCCTAACTGGGTTGTAGGTCTGCTGGCAGCAGGTGGTTTGGCAGCAGCACTGTCTACAGCGGCAGGTCTACTGCTGGTTATCTCAACGTCTATCTCTCATGACTTGTTGAAGAAAGGCTTCAAGCCAAATATGACCGACAGACAGGAACTGATGGCTGCGCGTGTCGCTGCAATTGTCGCCATCGTCGGCGCCGGTTACTTGGGTATTAACCCTCCGGGCTTCGTGGCTCAGGTGGTCGCCTTCGCCTTCGGCTTGGCAGCAGCCTCCTTCTTCCCTGCCATCATTCTGGGTATCTTCTACAAGAAGATGAACAAAGAAGGGGCGATTGCAGGTATGGTGGCGGGTATCGCGTTCACTGCGGCTTACATCATCTACTTCAAGTTCATCAACCCGGCAGCAAGTACGCCTGACAACTGGTTCTTTGGTATCAGCCCAGAAGGCATCGGTACGCTGGGTATGTGTCTGAACTTCGTGGTCTCAATCGTGGTGAACAAATTCACGGCTGAAGTACCGACTGAAGTCCAAGACATGGTTGAGTCTATCCGCTATCCAAAAGGCGCTGGCGCGGCTCACGACCATTAATCCTCTCCAGAGCGAGTGAATTGTAGGGATTCTCTCCACAAAAAAGCCCGGGCACTGCCCGGGCTTTTCTCTATCTTGGTTTACGCTTTCGCGACAGTGAAATTCGGGTTCACCGCCGTCAGTTTGCGAATCAGATAATTGAGCAGAACACCATACATCGGCACGAACAGGCCAAGGCTGATGATCAGCTTGAAGCTGTAATCCACCAACGCGATTTCCGTCCAGTGCTGCGCCATAAACGGATCCGGGCTCTGGTAGAACGCGATGGCGAAGAAAGCGATGGTATCCAGCGCATTACCAAATAAGGTGGATGCGGTCGGTGCCACCCACCACTGCTTCAATTGACGCAGGCGGTTAAACACATGCACATCCAGAATCTGACCCAGTAAGTAAGCCATAAAACTGGCGGCGGCAATACGCGCCACAAACAGGTTGAACTCACTCAGCGGCGCCAAACCCTGAAACTGGCCTTCAAAGAACACCACAGACAGCAGGTACGACACCAACAGCGCTGGCAGCATCACCAGAAAGATGATTTTGCGTGCCATCGGCGCACCAAAGATACGTACAGTCAGATCGGTCGCCAGAAAAATAAACGGGAAAGTGAAGGCGCCCCAGGTGGTATGAAAACCAAAGATGGTAAACGGAATCTGCACCAGGTAGTTGCTCGAGGCAATGATCACCAGGTGGAACAGAACAAGATAGGATAAAGCTTTGCGCTGCTGCGCAGGGGTAAAGTTACTCATATTGTACCTTTTTAGTTTGTTTTGGGGGCGAGGGAACCCAAATTGAAGCCGTAGCTTCACTCACAATGTTAGTCACTGACACTCATCTGGCTCGCAGCCAGCGTCAGGGGCGGCGATTATACCTTAATCAATTGGCCCTGCAAGTGAGCAAAAAATAGCAAACGTTTTTACCATCAAATAATTGCGCGAGTCCCCCTTTCGCTCACTCAGCGAAGCCGATCTCAGCCTGTGACCTTTTGCTTGAGAAGATCCAAAGGATCGTGCTAATCTTCGCCTCCATTTTTCTGGCCTAAAATTCATCCTCCGAATGAACAAATGCGGGTCAGTGCTATCTTTTAGGGTGTTGAACGCGCAAGCTTCAGCACACAATCCCCAACCCAACGTGGAACCGAACAGATGGGCAAAGGTACTCTATATATCGTCTCTGCACCGAGCGGCGCAGGCAAATCAAGCTTGATCGCGGCGCTGTTGGAACGCAATCCGACTTACGCGATGAAAGTGTCTATTTCGCACACCACGCGCGGCATGCGTCCTGGCGAACAAGATGGCGTGCATTACCATTTTGTGCAGAAAGAGCACTTCGAAGATCTGATTGGTAAAGGCGAGTTTCTGGAGTACGCCGAAGTATTCGGTAACTACTACGGCACTTCCCGTGTATGGATTGAGGAAACTTTAAACAAAGGTATCGATGTTTTTCTCGACATTGACTGGCAAGGCGCGCGTCAGATTCGCGAACAGATGCCAGCGGCGAAAAGCATCTTTATTCTGCCGCCATCCAAAGAAGAGCTGGAGCGTCGTTTAAACACGCGCGGCCAGGATAGCGAAGCAGTGATTGCAAAACGTATGAACGAAGCGCAGTCGGAAATTTCGCACTACAGCGAATACGATTACGTGATCGTCAACGACGATTTCGATGTCGCACTGATGGATTTTAAAGCCATCATGCGTGCAGAAAGATTGAAGCAGGATAAGCAAGCTGCTAAATATAGCAGTATGCTGGCTGCACTTCTGGCGGACTAAGCCCGCCACCATGAAATTGGCCAGCCTCTCGCTAGTATCTCAACGCGTTAGGCTGTATACTTTCTCGTCATTCAACATTTTAGTTAACTATTTGGAGTTCTCATGGCACGCGTAACTGTTCAAGACGCTGTTGAAAAAGTTGGCAACCGTTTCGACCTAGTTCTGATTGCGGCTCGCCGCGCTCGTCAAATGCAAACTGGCGGTAAAGACTCACTGGTGCCGGAAGAGAACGATAAGCCAACGGTTATCGCTCTACGCGAAATCGAAGAAGGTCTTATCACGAAAGATGTGCTAGACGCACGTGAACGCCAAGAGCAGCAAGAGCAAGAAGCAGCAGAATTGGCAGCGGTAAGCAGCATCGTGCACAACCGTTAATTCTGCATCAGGAATTAATCAACACTCGGGCCTGAAATTTGTATCTATTCGATAGCCTCAAAGATGTTGCCCAGGAATATCTCACAGAGCCTCAAATTGAGGCTCTGCGCCAATCTTATGTAGTGGCAAGAGATGCCCATGAAGGGCAAACCCGCTCAAGCGGCGAACCTTACATTATCCACCCTGTTGCTGTAGCTCGAATTCTGGCAGAAATGCGTCTGGATTTAGAAACGCTGCAAGCCGCGCTCCTGCATGATGTTATCGAAGATTGTGACGTCACCAAAGAAGACCTCGAAGCTCAGTTTGGCCATGCCGTGGCAGAACTGGTGGACGGCGTATCTAAGCTCGACAAACTCAAATTCCGCGATCGCAAAGAAGCACAGGCTGAGAACTTTCGAAAAATGGTCCTGGCCATGGTGCAGGACATTCGCGTTATCCTGATCAAACTGTCAGACCGGACCCACAATATGCGTACGCTGGGCGCTCTTCGCCCGGACAAAAAACGTCGCATCGCCCGTGAAACACTGGAAATCTACGCTCCGCTGGCACACCGCCTCGGTATTCATAACATCAAAACCGAGCTCGAAGAGCTGGGCTTTGAAGCTCTGTATCCCAACCGTTATCGCGTTCTCAAAGAAGTGGTGAAAGCCGCGCGCGGTAATCGTAAAGAGATGATTCAGCGCATTCACAGTGAAATCGAAGGTCGCCTGCAAGACGTGGGCTTGCCCGCTCGCGTGGTGGGCCGCGAGAAAAACCTGTTCTCCATCTACAACAAGATGAAAACCAAAGAGCAGCGGTTTCACACCATTATGGATATTTACGCGTTCCGCGTGGTGGTCGACAGCGCCGATACCTGTTATCGCGTGCTTGGCCAGGTACACAGCCTGTACAAACCACGTCCGGGGCGTATGAAAGATTACATCGCGGTCCCGAAAGCCAACGGCTACCAATCGCTGCACACCTCCATGGTCGGCCCGCACGGCGTGCCAGTGGAAGTGCAGATCCGTACCGAAGATATGGATCAGATGGCGGACAAAGGGGTCGCTGCACACTGGTCTTACAAAGCCAACGGCGATCGTGCCGGCACCACCGCGCAAATTAAAGCGCAGCGCTGGATGCAAAGCCTGCTTGAGCTGCAACAAAGCGCTGGTAACTCATTCGAATTTATCGAAAACGTCAAATCCGACCTATTCCCGGACGAGATTTACGTCTTCACGCCAAAAGGCCGCATTGTGGAACTACCTGTCGGCGCCACCGCGGTTGATTTCGCTTACGCGGTGCATACCGACGTGGGTAACACCTGTGTCGGCGCTCGTGTCGATCGCACACCGTACCCACTAAGCAAACCACTGAAAAACGGCCAGACCGTGGAAATCATCAGCGCACCGGGTGCCCGCCCGAATGCAGCATGGCTCAACTACGTGGTAACCTCACGCGCACGTACCAAGATTCGTCAGGTACTAAAAACCATGCGCCGTGAAGAGTCGATCACGCTGGGACGTCGTCTGCTCAACCACGCTTTGGGTGATTTGTCGCTGAGCGACATCAGTGCCGACAACATCAAACATGTTCTGAGCGACCTTAAGATCGCCAGCGAAAACGATCTGTTGGCCGCAATTGGTCTGGGCGAACTGATGAGTATCGTGATTGCCCGCCGTCTGTTGGGCGATGCCGATGAGTTGACGGAAACCGAAAGCAAAGATGGCAAACCGAAGAAGAAACTGCCAATCCGCGGTGCGGAAGGCATTCTGCTGACGTTCGCGAACTGTTGTCACCCGATTCCGGACGACTCGATCATCGCGCACGTCTCTCCGGGCCGAGGTCTGGTGGTGCACCGTGAAACCTGTCCGAACGTACGCGGCTATCAGCGCGAACCGGATAAGTACATGGCGGTAGAATGGACCCGTGATTACGATCAGGAATTCATTACCGAGCTGCGAGTCGATATGCAAAACCGTCAGGGTGCGCTGGCTGAGCTGACCAATGTCATCTCCAAAACCGGCTCCAACATCCACGGCCTGTCGACCGAAGAGCGTGATGGCCGTCTGTATACAGTGACCGTGCTGCTGACCACGAAAGATCGCGTCCACTTAGCAGGCATCATGCGGAAGATCCGCACCATGCCAAATGCGCTGAAAGTGAGGCGCAGAAAGTACTAAACGTACGCTTGAACTGCCCTTGATAGCCACCTATCAAGGGCTTTTTTATTTTCGATTATGTTCAAACGACTTCACCCGTCGTCACCTTAGTGACCCCCTTTGAAGTCGTTTGGGTATAAAGGTAAAAACTTCAGAGTCCTAACCATGAACTTAGACCGTTATTCCCGAATTCAGGAAGTCTTAAAAGCCCGCCAAACCGACTTAACCGTCTGTCTGGAAGAGGTGCACAAACCCAATAACGTCTCCGCGGTCATTCGTACTGCCGATGCGGTCGGTCTGCACAAAATTCACGCCATCTGGCCGAACGAGCAGATGCGCACCCTGACCCACACTTCCGCCGGTGCCCGTAACTGGGTTGAACTGCAAACGCACGACAGCACACTGGAAGCGATTCAACACCTCAAAGATCAGGGTATGCAGGTCCTGGTGACCAATCTGTCGGACGATGCGGTTGATTTTCGTGACATCGACTACACCAAACCAACAGCCATCATTCTCGGCAGTGAAAAAGTGGGCATTTCCAAACAAGCGCTGGCCCTGGCAGATAAAGACATCGTGATCCCGATGGTCGGCATGGTGCAATCACTCAATGTCTCGGTGGCTGGCGCGCTGATTCTGTATGAAGCGCAGCGCCAACGTCAGCAAGCGGGCATGTATGAGCGCGACGAAAGTCCGCTGCCCGCAGAAACCATCAACCGTATTCTGTTTGAACGCGGCCATCCGGTGCTGGCGAAAGTCGCCAAGCGTAAAAAGCTTGACTATCCACAGCTGGATGACGAAGGCCAGATCGTGGCCGACGAGGCGTGGTGGAAAGCGATGCAGAGCGCGTAATTGGCCCACCGGGCCGAATTACCCCTGTACAAATAGACAGCTCAGTGTTTGAATAGTTACCCAGTCAATTGGTTACGTGGTTGAATCTATGTCGCAGCTTCTTTCAGCAATTCCGTTAAGTTCACTCTCCGGCGTCGGTGCCAAGGTGGCCGAGAAGCTGGAAAAAATTGGTTTGAACAGCGTTCAGGACTTGCTGTTTCATCTGCCGCTGCGTTATGAAGATCGCACCCGTATCTACCCGATTATCAAACTGCACCCGGGCCTGTGGGCTGCGGTGCAGGGCAAAGTGATGGCGGTCGACACCACCTTTGGCCGCCGCAAAATGCTGACGGTTAAAATCAGTGACGGCAACGGGACACTGACGCTGCGTTTTTTCAACTTTACCGCCGGTATGAAGAACAACTTCGCCGACGGTAAGTTAGTGCACGCTTACGGTGAAATTAAGCGCGGTAATGGCGGGCTGGAGATCATCCACCCGGATTACAAATTTTTCGCCCCGGCGCAAAGCCCCGATGTAGAACCCAACCTGACTCCGGTCTATCCGACCACCGATGGCCTGCGCCAACTCACGCTGCGTAACCTCACCGATCAAGCACTGGCCTTGCTCGACAAAGCCGCCGTGCAGGAGCTACTGCCCTCAGGCCTGTATGACCACCAAATCACCCTCGCCCAAGCGCTGCACACCATTCATCGCCCGTCAGCGGACATCGATCTGAGCCTGTTTGACGAAGGCCGTCATCCGGCGCAGATTCGCCTGATCATGGAGGAGCTGCTGGCGCAGAATCTGTCGATGCTCGCCGTACGCAGCAAAGGTCAGCAGGACATCGCGCTGCCGCTGCCAGAAACTCAGCAGCTAAAACAGCAGTTGCTGGCACAGTTACCCTTCTCTCCGACCAATGCGCAAGCACGCGTGGTGCGTGAAATCGAAGCCGATCTCGCCAAACCGCATCCGATGATGCGCTTGGTACAGGGCGATGTGGGGTCAGGCAAAACGCTGGTGGCCGCACTGTCTGCGGTGCGGGCGATCGAACACGGTTATCAGGTCGCGTTGATGGCGCCGACCGAACTCCTGGCTGAGCAACATGCGATCAACTTTGCCAACTGGTTTGAAAGCATGGGTATTCAGGTCGGCTGGCTGGCGGGCAAACTGAAAGGTAAAGCAAAAGAAGCCGAACTGGCGCGCATTGCCAGCGGCGAAGTCAAAATGGTGGTCGGCACTCACGCCCTGTTTCAGGAGCACGTAGTGTTTGACCATTTGGCGCTGGTGATCATTGATGAGCAGCACCGCTTTGGTGTCCACCAGCGTCTGGAACTGCGTGAAAAAGGCGCCAAACAGGGTGCTTACCCGCATCAGTTGATCATGACCGCAACGCCGATTCCGCGCACGCTGGCGATGACCGCCTACGCTGATTTAGAGACCTCCGTGATTGATGAATTGCCGCCAGGGCGTACTCCGGTTCAAACCGTGGCAATTCCGGATACCAAGCGTGACGACATCATTGAGCGCGTACGCCATGCATGTCTGACCGAAGGCAAACAAGCCTACTGGGTCTGTACACTGATTGATGAGTCGGAAGTGCTCGAAGCGCAAGCGGCGGCCGAGACCGCCGAAGAGCTGCAGCGCAAACTGCCGGAGGTCAAAATTGGTCTGGTGCACGGGCGGATGAAACCGGCGGAAAAGCAGGCCGTGATGCAGGCGTTTAAAGACAATCAGCTGCATTTATTGGTCGCCACTACCGTGATTGAAGTCGGGGTGGATGTCCCCAACTCCAGCCTGATGATCATCGAAAACCCGGAGCGTCTGGGTCTGGCCCAGTTGCACCAGTTACGCGGCCGGGTTGGCCGTGGCTCCGTGGCGAGTCACTGCGTGCTGCTCTATCATGCACCGCTGTCAAAAACAGCGCAGAAGCGTCTCGGCGTGCTGCGTGAGAGCAACGACGGCTTTGTGATTGCGCAGCGCGATCTGGAAATCCGCGGCCCGGGTGAACTGCTCGGTACCAAACAGACTGGCCTGGCCGATTTCAAAATCGCCGATCTGGTGCGCGATCAACGCCTGATCCCTGAAGTAAAACGCATCGCGCGCCACATTCACGACCATTACCCGGACAGTGCGCTGGCCATTATCGACCGCTGGCTGGGTGAACGCGACGTTTACGCCAAAGCCTAACTCTCACTGTCGACAATAGAACAGGCGCGAACTCGCGCTGATTGACCGCGATCAATCACTTATCTCCACGCCATGGCAAACGTTTGCCTTTCTGAGTAAAACCTCTATAATCGCCGCCAAAATCGAGTAAACGCAAACGTTTACCTTGGGGTGCATCCCCACATCCTGAACCGGACCTGATTAACAGCAATCACAGATAACGTCCGCGTTCCGCTTCCACTGCCCACTCAGCGCAGGCGAAGTGACATAACACATTAGGAAACTGCCATGACAACCCAAAACACGCGTAAGTCCGATCTGGTTTACCAGCTCAATGACCGTCCGCCGCTGCCACAAACGTTCTTTGCCGCTCTGCAGCACCTGCTGGCGATGTTTGTTGCCGTAATCACCCCGTCTTTGATCATTTGTCAGTCGCTGGGCGTACCCGCCGATCAGACCAACACCATCATCAGCATGTCGCTGTTTGCTTCTGGTTTGTCATCGTTTATCCAGATTCGTACCATCGGCCCGATTGGTTCCGGTCTGCTGTCGATTCAGGGGACCAGTTTTAACTTCCTTGGTCCGATTATCGGTGCAGGACTGGCGCTCAAAGCGGGTGGCGCTGACATCTCAACCATGATGGCGGCCATTTTCGGTACTATTCTGCTGGCCTCTTTTGCTGAAATTCTGCTGTCGCGCGTGCTGGAGTTTGCCCAGCGCATCATCACCCCTCTGGTCTCCGGGATTGTCGTGACGCTGATTGGTCTGACGCTGGTACAAGTGGGTCTGGTATCCATGGGCGGCGGCTACGCGGCGCTGGGTGATGGTACCTTCGGAAGCCTGGATAAACTGGCGCTGGCAGGTACAGTGCTGGCCATCATCGTGATTCTTAACCGCTCACACAATCCCTATGTGCGCGTCGCTTCTATCGTCATTGCAATGCTGGTGGGTTATGTGATGGCGTACCTGATGGGTATGATCGATACCAGCCAGCTGGGCGATACCGCCGTGATTGCACTGCCCATTCCGATGCAATACGGCCTGAGTTTTGACTGGTCGCTGTTTATTCCTCTGGTACTGATTTTCCTCATCACTGCGCTGGAAGCGATCGGCGACATCACGGCAACCTCAGAAGTGTCTGGCGAGCCGGTCAAAGGCCCGGTATACATGAAACGTATCAAAGGCGGCGTACTGGCAGACGGCATCAACTCGGCGCTGGCAGCGGTGTTCAACAGCTTTCCGAACTCTACCTTCAGCCAGAACAACGGTGTGATCATGCTGACTGGTGTTGCAAGCCGCTACGTGGGCTACTTCATTTCCGGCATGCTGGTTCTGCTTGGCCTGTTCCCGGGTGTGGCGAGCTTTGTCCAGCTGATTCCTGAACCTGTTTTGGGCGGCGCGACCATCGTGATGTTCGGTACCATCGCTGCGGCGGGTGTACGCATCATTTCCCGCGTCGACCTCGATCGCCGCGCGATTCTGATCATGGCGCTGTCGTTCTCGATGGGCCTGGGTATCGCCCAGAAACCGGAAATCCTACAATTTATGCCGGACTTCATTAAGAGCATCTTCTCATCTGGTGTCGCAGCCGGCGGAATTACCGCTATTCTGCTTAACCTGCTGCTGCCAGAAACACATACTCCTCGTGAAGAAGCTCGCGAAGAGGCACTGGATTCGTAATCGCGCATCCTGACTGCAAATCATAAAAAAGCTCGCCATTTGGCGAGCTTTTTCGTTGTCTCAGTGCTGGAAAAAACTAGCGGGTCGGAAAGCTGATTTGCGCTTTCAGGCCGCCATCACTGCGGTTATTCACCGCCACCGAGCCGTGATGCTGGCTGATGATACGTTTGACAATCGCCAGCCCCAGCCCGGTACCTTCACTGCCGCGCGCGGTGTCACCACGAGTGAAGGGTTCAAACAGCTTGTTGACCTGCGACGGCTCAATGCCCGGGCCGTTGTCTTCCACACTGACCCACGCCATTTTCTTATCCGCGGTTAAGCCGGTGCTGACTTTGACCCAGCCGTTACCGTAGCGCAGTGCATTGACGACCAGATTACTCACCGCCCGCTTAATCGCGATCGGGTTGCCAAATGCCGGCACCAGTTCCGGATGCAGATTCACTTCTACCTGCACCTCGTAGCCACCTTCAGACGTCGCCACATCGTTGGCAATCTCATTCAAATCAACCTGTTCAAAACTCTGTTTGTTGACGGGTTTGAGATAGTCCATGAACTGACTGATGATCTCGTTGCACTCTTCGGTGTCACTGATGATGCCTTCGGCGAGATAGCTCTCTTCCGGTGACATCATTTCCGTCGCCAGACGAATGCGGGTCAGCGGCGTACGTAAGTCGTGACTGATGCCCGCCATCAGCAGCGCACGATCGTCTTCCAGAGCCTGAATGCCTTTCGACATCTGATTGAAGGCGCGCGTCACGGAGCGAATTTCGCTGGCGCCTTTTTCACGGATCGGCGGCGGAATTTCACCACGGCCCACCGCTTTGGCGGCTTTTTCCAGCGCAATCAGCGGCCGGTTCTGCAAGCGGATGAACAGCCAGCCGCCAACCAGAATCAGCACCGCCATGACGATACTATTGCGAAACAGCGGCGCAAAATCCTCTTCCTGCAGCTCAGACAGCGGGATAAGCAATACCTGCCCCGGCAGCAAATCGATTTTCATCCACAGCACATAGCTGTCTTTGCCCAGCCCCATGCGCACTTCGGTGTGCGAACCGAGTTCCTGCGACATCTCTTCGCTCATCAGATCGATGGTCATCGAATGGTTGAAACCATCGGCCTGCGGGCTGTTCTCATTGAAGATGCTCACCCCAAGCTGCTCCAGCACTTTGCGCCTCATCGGCACATCCATCGACAAACCTTGTTCTGCCGGATTGGGCGAATCGTCGAGCATCAGGCTGATTTCATGGCTGAGGATTTTGTTGAACTGCTGCAAGCTCGGCATCAGCGCATAATTAAACAGGGCGTAATAAGAGTAGGCTTGGCTGGCAATCAGCAGAGTGAAGAACAACAGAATGGTTTGAGTAAATGAACTGCGGATACGCATGAGACACCTTTAGGAAAAGAGAATGTTGAGTACCAGCGTCAGGGTGACACTGGTACTGCAAGGGGCGTCAGATTAGCTGGCGGATTTACCATCCGGAACGAACACGTAACCCAGACCCCATACGGTCTGAATATAACGCGGTTTGCTTGGATCAACCTCCAGCATGCGGCGCAGGCGAGAGATCTGCACGTCAATCGAACGCTCCATCGCCGAATATTCACGGCCACGAGCCATGTTCATCAGTTTATCACGCGACAATGGCTCACGCGCGTTGGTTACCAGCGCTTTCAGCACGGCAAATTCACCCGACGTCAGTGGCATCGCTTCGTCACCACGGAACATTTCCCGCGTGCCGAGATTAAGGCGGAATTCACCAAATTCGACCACGGTATCGTCTGAGCTTGGCGCGCCCGGCGCTTCAATCACCTGGCGACGCAGCACCGCTTTAATACGGGCCAGCAGCTCACGTGGGTTAAATGGTTTTGGCAGATAGTCGTCTGCGCCTACTTCCAGGCCGACGATGCGATCAATTTCATCGCCTTTAGCAGTCAGCATCAGAATCGGAATTGAATTGTTGGCGTTACGCAGACGGCGACAAATCGACAGGCCATCTTCGCCGGGCAGCATCAGATCGAGCACCATCAGGTGAAAGGTTTCACGGGTTAACAGGCGGTCCATCTGCTCACTGTTCGCCACGCTGCGCACCTGAAATCCCTGTTCAGACAAATAACGCTCCAGCAATGCACGCAAACGCGCGTCATCATCGACGACTAAAATTTTGTAGTTTTCTTGCATGTGTCCTGATCCCACCAATTAAGTGACTGCGCCCGATAAGACCGGGGCGAGTAAAATGTAACACTGTTATGCACGCTTAGATTCAAAGAATTGTTAACGTTTATTTCCGTTTACCGCCTTGCAGTAACCCTTTGACGGTTGAGGCGGTTACGCGCCGCTAGGCATTAATTTGCTTTTATCATAGCCCATCAGCACTGAACAACCCGTTTCATGCAGCACAAAACAAAAAAGCCAGCCGCTTGGGCTGACTTTCTCATGAATGACCAGAGAGGATTACAGCTCGCGCACCAGACGCGCAATCTCGTCCCAGTTGCCGCTGTCCATCAGATCGCTCGGCACCATCCAGGTTCCGCCACAGGCAACCACCGACGGGAGCGCCAAATAGTCGGCCACATTGCGCGGATTAACGCCGCCTGTCGGCATAAACTGCACCGGATAGACCGCAGACAATGCTTTCAGCATCGCGACGCCGCCCGACGGCTCTGCCGGGAAGAACTTGAGTGTTTTTAGCCCCAGCTCCATCGCCTGTTCAACCAGACTGGGATTATTCACCCCGGGAACAATCGCAATACCGCGCTGTTGGCAGTATTTGACTGTGGTCGGGTTTAATCCCGGGCTGACGATGAAATCGGCCCCCGCGCTGATGGCCTGGTCGACTTGCTGCGTGGTCAGTACCGTGCCTGCGCCAATCAGCAGCTTCGGATACGCGTCGCGCATCAGGCGAATCGATTCCTGCGCCGCATCGGTACGAAACGTCACTTCCGCACAAGGCAGGCCGTTTTCTACCAGCACTTTCGCCAGCGGCACCGCATGCTCCGCATCGTTAATCGCAATCACCGGGACAATTTTGATTTGTTGCAGTCGTTGTTCAAGAGTCATCATCAATACACCTTAAAAAATGAAGCTAAGCAGCGCGACGATCACGAAGGCAATCGTGCCGAGCAGGGTTTCCATTACCGTCCAGGTTTTCAGTGTGGTCTTCTCATCCATTTCCAGCAAGCGGGAAACCAGCCAGAAACCGGAATCGTTGAAGTGTGACAACACCGTCGCACCACCGGCAATCGCAATCACGATAAAACACAAATCCAGCTCACTCAGGCCGACGGTCTGAGACACAATCGGTGCCATCAGCGCCGCGGTGGTAGTCAGCGCCACGGTGGCCGAACCTTGCGCGACGCGCAGACAGGTTGAAATCACAAACGCGGCGACAATCACTGGCATGCCCGTGTCCGCCAGTACATCCGCCAACGCCTGACCGATACCACTTGAGCGCAGCACGCCGCCAAACATACCACCCGCACCAGTGACAAGAATCACCGCACAAATCGGCGCCAGCGCGTCAGTACACAGTTTTTCCAGCTTACCCATGCCGTATTTGCCAGCGAACACACACAAACACACCAGCAAAGTGATCAGCAGGGCGATCGGCGTTTTGCCCAGCATACGCAGGAACTCAATCGCGGGTTGCTGACCATCAATCAGGCCCGCCACCGCCAGCGTGTTCAGACCGGTATCCATGAAAATCAGCAATACAGGCAGAATCAGGATCAGCAGAACCGTGGAAAACTTCGGTAAATCAGTTTTGTCTTTGAACATCACTTCGGTGTTCAGAAACGCTTTGGAGAGAGGAATGTTGAATTTATTGCCGGAATACAGACCAAACAGGTAGGCACCGAAATACCAGGTCGGCATCGCCACCAAAAGGCCGACAATCAGCAGCAGACCTAAGTCTGCGCCGAGCAAATCCGACGCGGCAACAGGGCCCGGGTGCGGCGGCACAAACGCGTGCATCACCGCAAACGCACCGGCAGCTGGCAGCGCGTATTTGAGCGGCGAACCGCCAAAGCGTTTCGCCACGCTGAACAGGATCGGCATCATTACAATCAGGCCGGCATCAAAGAAAATCGGAAAGCCGAACATCAGCGATGCCACACCAAGCGCCAGCGGCGCGCGCTGCTCGCCGAAACGGCCAATTAAGGTGTCCGCCAGCACTTTCGCTCCGCCAGTCACTTCGAGAATTTTACCGATCATCGCACCAAGGCCGACCAGCAGTGCGACCGAAGCCAGTGTGCCTCCAAATCCCGACATCATAGTCGGTACCACTTTCTCACTCGGCATACCGGTGGCGAGGGCGGTGCCAAAGCTCACTAACGTCAGTGAGGCAAAGGCGTGCACCTTCAATTTCATAATCAAAATCAGCAATGCTGCGATGGCGCAGGCAGCGATCAGCAGCAGATAAGTAGGGTCTGGGCTATGTGCTAATGGTTCCATTTTGTTCACCTTTATCAAGGATTGGATGTTTGTGTATTGGTTCACAAATCTAAAAGTTACGGGTAACATGTTACCGATAACACCACTAAGATAAAGTCAATTCTTAGGGCAATTTTCGAAATTGAGATCTCGCTCAGATCTCGTGATTAAGGAGTCTGTATGACGGGTAGCAGCATTATCGTTATGGGCGTAAGTGGCTCGGGCAAAAGCACCATTGGCGCAAGTATTGCCAAGCATCTCGACGCGAAATTCATCGATGGTGATGACCTACATCCACGCGCCAATATTCAAAAAATGCGCCGCGGTGAACCACTCAACGACGCTGATCGTGCGCCTTGGCTGGAGCGCATTCGCGATGCCGCATTCAGTCTCGAGAACAAGAGCGAACGTGGGGTGATTGTCTGCTCGGCGCTCAAAAGGTGTTATCGCGACCAGATTCGCGAAGGCAATGAGCACATGACGTTTGTGTTTCTTGATGGGGATAAATCTCTGATTCTGGAGCGCATGCGCGCCCGTCAGGGTCACTTTATGAAAACCGATATGCTCGACAGCCAGTTTGCCACGCTGGAGTACCCGACTGTCGACGAGCGCGATGTACTGATCATTCCCATCGATTGCAGCATTGATGAGGTGGTCGCTCATGCCGTCGCGGCACTGAATCAGCAGGAGGCGGTCGCATGATTCAGCCAATCATCGAGCAGGTCACCGAGCGCATTCGCCAGCGCAGCGCACAAACCCGGCAACAATTTCTGGCCAAAACCGCGGCGCAACTCGCAGCCGGGAAAGGCAAAGCCAGCCTGTCGTGCGGTAACTTAGCCCACGCGATCGCCGCATCATGCAACAACGAAAAATCGCACATTCTTGACTTAACCCGTTCCAATCTGGCCATCGTCACCGCTTACAACGACATGCTCAGCGCCCATCAGGTCTATAAAAACTATCCTGAGCAGATCAAAGCCACACTGGCACCGCTTGGCCATACTGCGCAAGTGGCCGGCGGCGTACCCGCGATGTGCGATGGCGTGACTCAGGGCCAACCGGGCATGGACATGTCGCTGTTCTCACGCGATCTGATTGCCCAGACCACAGCGATGTCTCTCAGCCACAACATGTTCGATGGCACCCTGTTGCTCGGCATCTGTGACAAAATAGCCCCAGGGCAACTGATGGGCGCCCTCGCCTACGCTCATTTGCCGACCGCGTTCATTCCTGCCGGTCCCATGGCGACCGGGATCAGCAACGAAGAAAAAGTTGATGTGCGCCAGAAGTACACCGCTGGTCAGGTCGGTCGCGACGCACTGCTGGAGATGGAATGCAGCTCTTATCACTCACCGGGCACCTGCACCTTTTATGGCACCGCCAACACCAACCAACTGGTGTTTGAAGCCATGGGCTTGATGTTGCCGGGATCAGCGTTTGTGCCACCGCACAGCGCGCTACGCCAGGCATTGACCGATTACACCGCACAAGCAATTGCGGCGCAGGCGCCGGGCACACCGGGTTACCGCCCACTCAGCGACGTGGTGACCGAAGAAAGTCTGGTCAATGGCGTGATAGCGCTGCTGGCTTCCGGCGGCAGCACCAACCACACCATTCACATGGTCGCAGTCGCGCGCGCCGCGGGCCTGATTCTGACCTGGCAGGACATCAGCGATCTGTCCGATGTGGTGCCGCTGCTGGTCAATGTCTATCCGAACGGCACCGCCGACATCAATGAATTTGAAGCCGCCGGCGGCGTGCCGATGCTGATGACGCGCCTCAATGAGCGCGGCCTGCTGCATCAAAATGTGACGCCCGCCATCGGCAGCTTTGAGCAGCAATTGCAGCGCCCACAGCTGCAGCGTGGCGAACTATACTGGCAAGCGTGCACCGAGACTCTCAACCCCAGCGTGATTGCGCCGCAAGGCGAAATGTTTCAGGCCAGCGGCGGTATTAAAGTGCTGCAAGGCAACTTGGGTCAGAGCGTGATTAAGATTTCAGCGGTCAAAGCGCAGCATCACGTAATTGAAGCCGAGGCGAAGGTGTTCGATTCGCAGCACGATGTCGAAGCGGCCTATCATCGTGGCGAACTCAATCAGGATTGTGTGGTCGTCGTACGCTACAGCGGACCTGCGGCCAACGGCATGCCGGAGCTGCACAAACTGATGCCGATTCTGGGCAACGTGCAAAAAGCGGGCTATCGCGTGGCGCTGGTCACCGATGGCCGTTTGTCGGGTGCATCGGGCAAAATTCCGGCCGCGATTCATGTTTCGCCAGAAGCACTGCGCGGTGGCGCGATTGGTTTGCTGCAAAATGGAGACCGAATTCGTCTCGATGCCACCCAAGGTCAGTTAACCTGTTTGACGGATTTACGTGGCCGCACGGCGGTGGCACCCAACTGCGCAGCAACGCAGCAGAGTTGGGGCAGAGAGTTGTTTGCTCAGGCGCGCCATCTGGTGACAGCGGCGGATCAGGGCGCGACGTTTCTATTCGACGCGCAGTAAAGTGAGAATTACAGGCTGTCGCCTTCGGTGAGGCGATAGCCGAGATCAAACACTTTCTGCTCCACCGTTTCTCCTGAGAGCGCAGCCAGCAAGAGCTCTGCGCTTTTTTTACCAATTTCAAAACGCGGCGTTTCAACACTGGTCAGCTTAGGAATGATTGCCTGACCGATATCCAGCGCGTTATACCCGACCACACCAATCTGCTCTGGCACTTTGATACCTTTGTGGGCGCAATACATCATGGCACCAATCGCCACGTCATCGTTGGTGCAGAAAATCGCATCCAGTTGCGGCTGTTCGCGCAGCGCCTTTTCCAGCAGCGCACCTCCGAGCGTAAAGCTCGAATGCTCACCCGTTGAGACCTGCAGCGGCTCCAGTCCGGCATCCTGCATCGCTCGCTCATACCCTTTCATCCGCAAGCGGGTTCGCGTATCCAAGCGCGCACCGAGATAAACGATGTGCTTTTTGCCGCGCGCAATCATGTTCTGCACCACTTCGTAAGAGGTTTGCTCGTGATCAAGCCCGACCGCCATATCAATCGGGCTGAGCGGAATTTCCATGGTTTCCACCACCGGGATGCCAGCCGAGTTGAGCATCTGCAACGTGCGGTCGGTGTGGTTGGTTTCGGTCAGGATCAAGCCATCCACACGATAGGACAGCAATGCCGCGATCTTCTCTTCTTCCTCTTTGGAGCTGTAGCCGGTATGCGCAATCAGCGTGTCGTAACCAGCCGCTTTGGTGACCGCTTCAATCCCCTGCACCAAATGGGCAAACACTTGGTTGGAGAGCGAAGGCAGAATAATGCCAATCGCACGGCTGGAGGATTTGGACAGAATCGCCGGCACGCGGTTCTGGATGTAACCGAGTTCATCAATCACTGCCGCGATTTTTTCCTGGGTTTTCTGCGCCACCGAATTCGGGTCACGCAAATAGCGCGACACGGTCATCTTGGTGATGCCCACCTGGTCGGCAATGTCTTGTAATGTCGGTCTGGTTTTTCGCTGCATACTTATCCTAATCGGTGCGGGCTAACGCCGCCCTGTCACGACCCCGGTGTCGGCGGGCTATGATAAAACAAGGCTGTAACCGAAACTACGCCAGTTTTTCACAAAAGCACGCCAAACTGAGCGATCGCGTGCGCATTTACGCATTTTTCTCATATTCGATGTGGTTGATGAACCACTCTTTCTCGCCACTCGGCGTACGGACCACGAACTCGTCATCGACCTCTTTTTTCAGCAGCGCTCGCGCCATCGGCGAGTCAATCGAGATGTAATCTTTCACATCGTCGCCGTAAATTTCTTCTGGCCCGACGATGCGGAATTTTTTCACTTCGCCCGCGCTGTTTTCAATTTCAACCCAGGCGCCGAAGAACACTTTGCCTTCCTGCTGCGGAGAGTAATCGACGATTTTCAGCTCTGGCAGCAGCTTGCGCAGAAAACGCACCCGGCGGTCGATTTGACGCAGCAGACGCTTGTTGAACGTGTAGTCCGCATTCTCGGAGCGATCACCAAGGCTGGCCGCCCAGGTAACGATTTTGGTCACTTCCGGACGGCGTTCATTCCACAGATAGTCGTGCTCTTTTTTGAGTTTATTGTACCCCTCTCGGGTGATCAGCTTGGTTTTCATTTACACCTTAAACATTCTAATAATCATTTGGTTAAAAAAAGCCAAAACCTAAAATCACATCATTTTAGTTTGTTTTATTACATTAAAAAACACTGTTTCAATAGCATTGTGCGATTAAGAATTACTTTCGAGTCGACTTCATTATGTCTGCACACGATGCAAAACTCCAAATCCTCGCCAGCGCTAAAGAGTTGCTGACCCTGATTGTCATGCTGCTTATCGCACCACTCGCCCTGTATATTGACCTCGCGATTCTGCACAACGACATCGGCGAGATCTCCGTCACCGAGCTCACTCAGGAAACATTCGTCGCTTTTGCCGCGCTGCTCTTTGCGCTGGCAGCCAAACGCACGCCACCAGCACGCGGTTTTTATCTGCTGGCGGCGGGCTTCTTCAGCTGCGTACTGATCCGCGAGCTCGACCAGCTGTTTGACCACGTCTATCACGGTTTCTGGCTGATTCCGGCTCTGCTGACGGCCATGCTGTGTATCGGGTACGCATGCCTGTACTGCAACGACTCCATCTGGATTCCGCTGGCTGCCTTTACAAAGCAAAGAGAGTATGTGTATATGGTCGGCGGATTACTCATGGTGCTGGTCTTCAGCCGCGTGTTCGGAAGCGGACGACTGTTGTGGGAGCACATCATGGGTCAGGACTACAATTTTGTATTCAAGAGTGCCTTGCAGGAAGGACTCGAGCTGCTGGGGTACATCTGGATGAGTTACGCCGCCTATTGCCAGTGCTGGCGCCCCCAAACCCACACCGACGAAATTCAATCTTCTCTGACAAGGCTGGTAGACGTTTAAAATAGACTCTGTTGCCCCCACTTCAGTGATTCTGTTGTAAAAAGTGATATCAACCATGAGCTTAGCTATCTGTCAATCGATTGCCAAAGAGCTGAACGTTCGCTCAGAGCAAGTCATCGCCGCCGTCAAACTGATTGACGACGGCAACACCGTTCCGTTTATCGCCCGTTACCGTAAAGAGGTCACCGGCGGTCTGGACGATACCCAGCTGCGTACGCTGGACAGCCGCCTCGCGTACCTGCGCGAAATGGATGACCGCCGCCAGACCATTATCAAATCCATTCAGGATCAGGGCAAACTGACTCCTGAACTGGAACAAGCGATTCAGGACGCCGACAGCAAAACCCGTCTGGAAGATCTGTATCTGCCATACAAACCTAAGCGTCGCACCAAAGGCCAAATCGCGATTGAAGCGGGTCTGGAACCGCTGGCAGATAAACTGTGGACGCAGCCGGATACCGATCCGGAGCGTGAAGCAGAACGCTACATTGCCGCTGACAAAGGCATCGACGACAGCAAAGCGGCGCTGGACGGCGCACGTGCCATCATTATGGAACGCATCGCCGAAGATGCGAACTTGCTGGAAAAAATCCGTCAGCACCTGACGCGTAACGCCGAAATCGTCTCTCGCGTGGTGGAAGGGAAAGAGCGTGACGGCGAGAAATTCAAAGATTACTTTGACCACCGCGAGCCCATCAGCAAAGTGCCGTCGCACCGTGCGTTGGCCATGCTACGTGGCCGCAACGAAGGCTTCCTGACCCTGACGCTAAACGCCGATCCGGAATTGGAAGAGACCGCGCGTCAGTCGTACTGCGAAACCCTGATTGCCGAACATTACGGCATTCACCTCAGCCAAGCGGCAGCCGACGCGTGGCGCAAACAGGTGATCAGTTGGTCATGGCGCATCAAGGTTTCGATGCACATGGAAACCGAATTGATGAGCGCGATGAAAGAGCGCGCCGAAATCGATGCTATCGACGTGTTCGCCACCAACCTGAAAGATTTGCTGATGGCAGCCCCGGCAGGCCCGCGCGCAACCCTTGGCCTCGATCCGGGCCTGCGTACTGGGTGTAAAGTGGCGGTGGTGGATGCCACCGGTAAAGTGCTCGCGACTGACACCATTTATCCGCACCAACCGCACAATCAATACGACCGCGCGATGGCGAGCGTGGCAGCGCTGGTGAAGCAACACCATGTCGATCTGATTGCGATCGGTAACGGCACCGCATCGCGTGAAACCGACGCTTTTGCTGCTGACCTCATCAAACGCGGCAACCTCAAAGTGCAGAAAATCACGGTGAGCGAAGCCGGCGCCTCGGTGTATTCAGCGTCCGAACTGGCCGCCAAAGAATTTCCGAATCTGGATGTTTCCCTGCGCGGCGCAGTGTCCATTGCCCGTCGCCTGCAAGACCCGCTGGCAGAGCTGGTGAAAATCGACCCAAAATCCATCGGTGTCGGCCAATATCAACACGACGTCAGCCAGTCGATGCTGGCCAAGCGTCTTGATGCCGTGGTGGAAGACTGTGTGAACGCCGTCGGTGTGGATGTCAACACCGCCTCTCCGGCGCTGCTCACGCGCGTCGCGGGCCTGTCGAGCACGCTGGCGCAAAATATCGTGGACTACCGCGATGAAAACGGCCGCTTTGATTCGCGCAGTGCACTGAAAAAAGTGCCGCGTCTGGGGCCAAAAGCCTTTGAACAGTGTGCCGGCTTCCTGCGCATTATGGATGGCAAAAACCCGCTCGATGCCTCTGCGGTGCACCCGGAAGCGTATCCGGTAGTGAAAAACATCGCGGAGAAAAACCAAAAAGCGATCAAAGCGCTGATTGGGAACAGCGAGTTTCTGCGTAACCTGCGCGCGGTCGATTACACCGACGAACACTTCGGGGTGCCGACCGTGAGCGACATCATCAAAGAGCTCGACAAGCCGGGCCGTGACCCGCGCCCTGAGTTCAAAACCGCGACCTTCGCCGACGGCGTGAATGAAGTGTCGGATCTCGAAATCGGCATGGTGCTGGAAGGCGTGGTATCGAACGTGGCCAACTTCGGCGCATTTGTCGACATCGGCGTGCATCAGGACGGGTTAGTCCACATCTCTGCGCTGACCGATCGCTTTGTCTCCGACCCTCGCGAAGTGGTCAAAGCGGGCGACATCGTGAAAGTTAAGGTCATGGAAGTTGACGTGCAGCGTAAACGCATTGCGCTTACTATGCGCCTGAACGACGAACCGGGCCAGGAAAGCCGTCCGGCGCGCAGCAGCCAGCCGCGCCAAGAGCGTGCACCGCGTCGGCGTGATGAACCGTCCAACGCTGGTGGCGCGATGAGCGGCGCCTTTGCCGCGGCCTTTGCCAAAGCGAAGAAATAAGCGCAATTGAGCTGAAAAAGGAAATCCCCAGTGGAATATTCCGCTGGGGATTTTTTCTGCGTGTCTCATCGCAAGCGATGACTACAAGACCGCAATCACTTCTGATGGCGTGTTCGGCGCTACAGCATGGCCGTAATGGAATTTGATTACGGTGCGCCGCTTGGCCATTTTGCCTTCAGTTATCGCAGCATCAATAACGCGTTTCGGCAGGCGAAACCGCATCGCATAACCTTTACCCTGCGAATGGCTGTAAGTCGACAAAGCCAGCAGATCGAACAATCGCTCCAGCTCACTTTTCGGCTCGTCATGCGGACGCACCGTCGTCTCGGTCTCCTGATCCAGCTCATAGCCGGGATGCTCAGACGGATCCCAGGACGACTGCTTACGCCGTTTGTCGTCGCCTTTGACCTTACGCTCCGCGTTGGGTTTGGTCAGCTCTACTGTCGGCATCACAGGCTCACGGACTCGGTTGTCACGCGCGGCCTGCTCTGTCGGCACGTTTACTGATGGGGCGATAAGTGGCACGCTGACATTTGTCGGTGACACGATCATAGCCGAAACCTCCTCAGTATCGCCCGGCCCGGTCGGCGCGTTCACGCGTCGGGGTTAGCTTATTTATCGACCAGTAGTGACAAACATTGAGTGATATTTATGTTAACGCGCGGAATTAAGCCAAAGGTTTAGTGTTGTCCGGCGAACGCCACCAGTTGCTGACAGAAAGTGTCAAACTCTGTCATGAACGGCGCATGGGAAGATTCGGTGAAAATATATTGCTGACTGTCTGGCACCACCTGAGCCAGATCGTGCGCCACTTTAACCGGCACCAACCCGTCAAGGCGACCATACAGGCGCAGCAGCGGCACCGAAATGTGCGGCAGTTGCTCACGCAAATCGACATTAGCCAACATTTGCAAGCCCGCCAGCAAAGAGTGTGGGTTCGGGCTGGGACGCGACAACACCGCCTGCTTGAGGGTTTTGACGTCCTGACGCGCGGACGGGCTGCCCATTGCCTGCAACGCCATAAAGCGCTCAATCGTGGTTTGAAAATCGTCCACCAGTTGATCGGTAAACGCACTCAGCACCTGAGGCTGAATGCCACGCCACGGACGCTCGGCAGCAAATTTCGGTGATGAGGCGACCGTGACTAACTTGGCAACATACTCGCTGTGGTGCAGCGCCATGTGCGTCGCCACCAGCCCACCCAGTGACCAACCGACCCAAATCGCCTGCTTCGGAGCACGTTCCGTCAAACGTTGCGCAATGGCTTCGAGAGAATCCGCATGCTGATCGGCGCTGTGTCCGTAGCCGGGCAAATCGACCACATGCACGCGAAAATACGCAGCCAGTACCTCGGCGGTTTGCTGCCACACGGCGCCATTCATCCCCCAGCCGTGCACCAACACCAAATCCGGGCCGCTGCCGTTTACCTGCCAATACAACTCCGCTGCCATCGTCACATGTTCTCCTACTTATTCCATGCACACCGTGCTTGAGCCTGTCGCAATGATAGCGCCATACCCTTTAGTTTTGGTCTGTTATGTTAACCAATCGACTTCAAAAAACCATGTTTTCGTGGCTGAGACCGTCGTGTCAGCTGTGCGGTTTGCCCCTTGAATCGCATAACACGCAGAGCTTGTGTGGCGCATGCCTCGACTGGTACGCACCAACCACGCGTTGCGCTCGCTGCGGCCAGCCTTGTGAAGCCGCTACCGAGCAGTGTGGCCAATGCCTGACATCGCCGCCGCCGTGGCACAAGCTCTATTGTTTGGGCGATTACCGTTTTCCGCTCAGTCAGAGCGTGCATCAGCTCAAATATCAGCGCCAGTTCTGGCAAGCGCAGCCGCTGGCCGGATTGTTAGCCCCAAGAATTGTATCGCCCGCCCCACTGGTGACCTGCGTGCCGCTGCACTGGCGCCGCCATGCCTGGCGCGGTTTCAATCAAAGTGATGTTTTGGCACGTCAACTTGCGCAGCAACTCGGCAGCCAATACCAGCCTCGGCTGTTTTCCCGTCGCCTGGCCACCCCGCCGCAGCAAGGCCTGAACAAAGCTCAGCGCCGGCGCAATCTCAACCAAGCTTTTGTCTTAAACAGTGCGCCGAGCCACAGACACATCGCGATCGTTGATGATGTCGTCACCACAGGCAGTACGGTGCGACAATTATGCAATTTACTGCTTGATGTAGGCGTCGAAAGCCTTGATATTTACTGCATATGCCGCACTCCTGAACCGGGTGACTGACCCCAGCGTTAAAATGCGCTCACAAAAAAGGGCTGGATCCTCGGCTCGACAGGAGTAGAATGGTGACTAAATAGCCTACAATTTTACTCAGGTATTCGTCGTGTCAAATACTATTACTATTACCGAATCTGCCCAGTCTCACTTTGCTAAGCTGCTTGCTCAGCAACCAGAAGGCACTAACATTCGTGTGTTCGTGGTCAACCCGGGCACCCAAAATGCGGAATGTGGCGTGTCTTACTGCCCGCCTGAGGCTGTGGAAGCTACCGATACTGAAATCCCATACAGCGATTTTTCTGCGTATGTGGACGAACTGAGCCTGCCATTCCTGGAAGAAGCCGTGATCGACTTCGTAACAGACAAAATGGGCTCACAACTGACGCTGAAAGCACCGAACGCGAAAATGCGTAAAGTGTCGGATGACGCCTCACTGATGGAACGCGTGGAATACGCGATTCAGACTCAGGTTAACCCACAACTGGCAGGTCACGGCGGTCACGTCCAACTGTTGGAAATCTCGGACGACGGCGTTGCGCTGGTTCAGTTCGGCGGCGGCTGTAACGGCTGTTCAATGGTGGACGTAACACTGAAAGAAGGGATCGAAAAAGAGCTGCTGGCTCAGTTCGAAGGTGAACTGACTGCGGTGCGCGATTCCACCGAACACGATCGTGGTGAGCACTCTTACTACTGATACACCGACAACGAAAAGCTGATGCATGCATCAGCTTTTTTTATTTTCTGCGCCAGCACGTGTGGTCGCCTGTAAAGAGTGATATTTTCACTCGCAAGATTTTCTCATATAGTAAGAAAACTTTTGAATGCGAAGGAGTTAGCGTATGCCATCTAAATCATTACCGGAGATTTTGGCCCGTAGTACGGTTGCCAAGTCGAGACTGTTTGCCATTGAGGCGCTCGACCTCCGTTTTTCTAATGGTGAGCAACGCACCTACGAACGCATGAAACCCAGTGGCCGCAACGCCGTAATGATGGTACCAGTCACCGAGAACGGCGATCTGCTGTTGGTGCGCGAATACGCCGCGGGCACTGAAAACTACGAACTCGGTTTTCCCAAAGGTTTGATTGACCCGGGAGAATCAGCTCAGGAAGCCGCCGTGCGCGAACTGAAAGAAGAGATTGGCTTTGGTGCGCATCGCTTAACCCACCTCAAAGAAGTGGTGTTGGCGCCGTCGTATTTTTCCAGCCGTATGACACTCTTCATCGCACAGGATCTATACTCAGAACAATTGGAAGGCGATGAACCTGAGCCACTCGAAGTGGTTCGCTGGCCCCTCGCTCAAGCCGAAGAGTTGCTGACTCACTTAGATTTTAGCGAAGCTCGCAGCATCACTGCACTACTGCTCGCTCTGCGCCACTTGCAATCCTGACCAGCAGAGCTAAAGGAAAGAGTATGCCTACCGCCAAAGATCTGTCTCACCTGCTGCCCGATGTCATCAGCATCGCGCGTTCTGCCGGACAACTGATTCTCGATATTTACGAGAACAAATCCTACGAATCCTATACCAAAAGTGATGAAACCCCAGTCACCAGCGCCGATCTCGCAGCGCATAAACTGGTGGTGGAACGCCTGAGCGAACTGACACCTGACATTCCGGTGTTATCCGAAGAAGCGGCGAACATTAGCCTGACCACGCGGGAAACCTGGCAGCGCTATTGGCTGGTTGACCCATTGGATGGTACGCAGGAGTTCATCGCCCGTAGCGGTGATTTCGCGACCATCATTGCGCTGGTGGAAAACAACCGACCAGTGATGGGCGTGGTGTATGGCCCGGTTTCCGGCGTCACTTACTACGCGTATTCCGGCAAAGGCGCATGGAAGATCCCGGATATGTCGGAAAGCCTGCGCATCGAGACCCACAAACATGAACTGCCGGGACAGTCGATCGCGATTGCCATCAGCCGCCGCCAGGACATTAACCGCATTACCAACCGGTTAAGCAGTCAGTGGAACTACGAATTGGTGCCACTCGGCTCTGCGGCACTCAAAGCGTGCCTGGTGGCCGAAGGGGCGGTCGATTGCTACCTGCGTCTGGGGCCGACTGGCGAGTGGGACACCGCCGCGACCCAGTGTATTGTAGAAGAAGCCGGCGGTCGCATACTCAGCACACAGTTAGAACCGCTGTCGTACAACGAGCGGGATACGCTGGAGAACCCGAACTTTATTGTGCTGGGTGACGCTGACCTGCCATGGGACAAGATTCTCAAGGTCAAAGATTAAAAAAGGGCGAGATAACCTCGCCCTTTTCTTTACAGCTGGCCCTGACGGGAAAACTGAAAACGCCCTTGCCCATCCGGACGTGGCAGATATTTAAGCTGCTCAGCCATAGAGTTGGGAAATTCTGCGCCGGGTTTAAACCAGGCCTGAGCCGTAAAACGGCGATTGGCATTAATCTGTGCGCTGAATTCACTGCTCACCTGACCACTCTGCTGACCACCTTTGACGTTCAATACGTTGTCTTCACATCCCACTTCGGCCATGACCGGCCCAAGCTGTAAATCGCCAAGCGGTGACTGAATGGCACTCTGAGCCCACACCAGATTGCCACTGGCCGCACGACACCAAGGCGCTCCATAGCGATAATCACGCAGTGTCAGCTCGACCTGTCCCATAGCATTGATAGGCAGTGGCAGATGCAGCGACTGCACCACTTTTTCTGCAGGCGCAGACACCACCATATCCTCGGCAAACGGGCCGGAAAAAGTGTAACCCACCATGCCTTTGCCGCGCACATCCAGATCACTGCCGCGTCCAAAACGCACCGCGACTCTGGCTTCGGCGCTGAGCAGTGAGGACCACTGCAAATGCCAGTTCAATGCGCCGAGATTGCTGCTCTGCCAGCGTACCTGACTGGCACTCCCCTGCCACCAATTGCCCTGCACACCTTGCAGCTCAAGCCCCGACGGCAGCGGCACCGACTTAAGCACCACGCTAGCCGGTAAATGGACAATCGCACTGACCGCAAACACCACCACAAACAGGGCGACATAACCTAACTTGTGTTTCATCACACTCCCCGTTTCAGCTGCAGACGTTTCACTTCTACCACACCCGGCACTTTACCGCGGTCGAGATCCATAAATTCGACATCCACGCCCTGTTTCTCTTTGAGGTACGCAATCCACGAGACCAATTGCGAGAAGGGCAGTGGCTGAATCCACACTTGCATCATCTCGCCTCGAGGCTGCACGCGGATCAGCTCAATATTAAACTGACGCGTCGAGCTGGAAATAACCTGATTAAGCGGTTGAGCCGTGCCCACCACGCCTCCCTGTCGACGCAGTGTGACGATATCGTCAGCGGTGGACTGCACCCATTGCAGAAGCTGCTGCTCCGAGACAATACGCGCTCTCGCCGCGTCACTGCGTTGCTGCAGCGGCTGCAGCACACCCCAGTAGAGAATGCCCAGCAGCAGCAAACCGCCACACACCAGCACCAGACGCTGCTCACGCTGGCTGATACTGCTCCACCAGGTGTGGAGTGAGATTTGTAACGGGTTGAGTAAATTTTTCATGCTCTGCCCCTATTTGCGTTTGAGGACATACGACCCCACCACTAATTCGCCATTTTTGCTCAGTTGCCCTTGCTCAACCGCAAAGTTCTCTTCGAACTTCACCCGTGCTTGCTCAAAGGTCTGGAAATCTTTACTGGTTGCTTCCAGGCGCACTTCGCCGCGATCGCCATCAAAACGCAGGCTCTGCACCTGCAGTGCATTGATACTGCGTAGGGTATCCGGCAACTTGCTCAGCCAGCCCAACACATGCTCACCGCTGCTGCCTCCGGATAACATCGCCAGTTCATCGCTCATTTGGCGTTTTAAATAGCTGACGGTCGGAATGCGCTGCTTATCAGGGAAAATGGCTCGGAAAATGCGTTCACTTTCCGCACGGTAAGTCTGTGCGGTCGTTTCATATTGATAAGCTTCAACCAGGCGATATCCCATCGATACCACCAGCAGTAACCCGGCGGCAATGGCCGCTTTGCGCCACACCAGCCAGTATTTAGACCAGGAAGATTTCGGTGTGAATTCTCCAGTCAGCAAGGTCATTTTGCTGCGCAATGCTTCCTGTGTCAGGACCTGCATCACCAGCTCAGAAGGCTCGCTGCGCCAATCCTGACCTTCTGCCAGCGTGAGCTCAGGTAGCGGCGTGTAGGCCTTCAGCGGCAGCCAGGCGTCGCCATCACGCACCCAATCAGACTGACTGAACAGCGGCAGCCACTGAGATTCCACGCTCAGGCCTGAAAACTCGCCCTTACGCACCAGCCATTCATCACCCAGTTGCACCGCAGCCATGCCTTCAGCCTGTGGCAGCGCGAGCACATCCGGCAGGACGCGTTTCACATCAAACTGGAGGGCTTTCAGAGTGTCGAGGCACGATTGCAACCATTGGCGATCTACCCCGGCAACCGAGGCCACGCCACCACTTTTGTTCAATACGCTGAAATGCAGCTCATCGACATCCTGCGCAATCTCATCTTCCACCAAATACGGCAGCATCGATTCCAGTTGTCGGCTGGCGCCCGATGGAATATCGACTTGCGTCAGTACCACATCACTGGCCGCTAACAACAGCAACGTCGAGCGCTGAGCCGCATACGGGGTCAGTTCTTCCAACTGATCCAAACCAGCCACTTCTCCGCTGGCGATCACCGCCTGCTGCTGAGGCGACCACACCAACCAGGGAATGGTGGCATCTTGTTGACTACTCAGCCGAACGGTCAGAAACTCGCTCACTGATTCCTCCAAAGCGACGGCGTATCACCGTTGCAGTTTCTTGTTCATTACTATAAAACAGGCTCCGAACACGCACGCGGGACTCGTCCACTTTCACCTGCGCATCCAGTTCAAAATATTGGCTATCTACGGCCAGATACGCTTTGGCTTCATCGCGTATTGCGCTGTCCACCGCGGCTATCTGGGCTTCCGCCAGAAAGTTATCGACACTGCTCCAACCATCAAATGGTCGGTTTTCCAATACCGTTTTGGCATTGGCGTCGCTCAGCGCCGGGCTGAACATCGCGGCCAGCAGTTTGGCCTGATCCGGTGCCAGTGTATTGATGTTGAGCCGCCAGTCATCGACTGGCAACGCACACACATACGGCAATAATTTCTGCATCACATCGCCACTGACCTGATTGACTGCCCGCAGCTCGCTGGCATCGGCCAGCAGCGAGTTGGCCGCCAGATACGCGGGTGACATCGACTCGTAGTAACTGTCTTCAACCCCGCTCGACGCGTTGACGCTGTCGTTGCTGTCGATGTAATCCCAGGTCGAATCGGCAATGGTTTCAGCCTGGTAATTATCGATGTCGAGATCATCGAGCAATGCGCGCCACACGCGATAAATATAAGGCTGGCTGGTGCCGGTATTGACGGCTTGTTCACTGGCAAACACATTGACGTTAAAACACGCCTGCTTGTCGGTAATGCTGCCCACCACTTCACCATAATCCAGCGGATAGCGGCGGTCTTTCTGCGCCCATGGCTGATTAAGACTCACCACATCGTTATCTTTCAGGCTCTGCTCAATCGCCGCTCTGGCCAGCGCTTCCACCCCGACGCTGTACCAGTATGCCTGTTGATAATTGAGCTGATGACCCGTACGCTGGAACTGAGTAAACATACGTTGCGACATCGTTGCGGCGATAGAAACCATGATCGCGAGCAGCAGCAAAACGATAATCAGGGCAACGCCACGCTGGTTACGAATCATTGCCATCTCCCAACTGACCACCCGTGGTCAGGTAGATACGTTCAATCTGACCGTAATCTTTCAGTGTCAGCGTGACCGAAACAGCCTGCGGAATGGCGTTTTTGGCATCCCATTCATCCAGCCACTCCCCTTTGTGATAAAACTTCATAGACCAGGATTCAACCTTAGTCAGCAGCGGCATTACGACAGGCTCTTGGGCCACGGGCGTGTCGGCATAACGCCACCACAACCGTTCAAGCACGCCATCTTTTATACGATAGCCAACCTTAGCAACTTCGCCACGCGGAAACTGTTGCTGCGGGTTATGCCACCCCAGACGCACAAACAGCACGCCTTTGCTGTCAGAGTCGAGCAGATAGTCACTCCACAGCAGCATTTTTTCGCCCGGCTCTTCGCCATTGGTTCGAAAGCGGCGCAGCGCCATCTGACGAAAATCGGCATCCATCATCACCACGGCACGTTGCAGCTCGCTCAGGCGGGCTTCGCGCTCAGCAGACAAACTGTTGCTGCGCTGCACTTGATTCAGTACCTGATACGCCGCAAGGCTCAGACTGGCAAATATGGCCATCGCCACCAGCACTTCGATCAGAGTGAAGCCGCGTAGGCGGCGCTGACGTCCAGCGTTATTTCGCCACATAACTTCTCACCGTGACCACCGGAGCGGCTTTTTTCTCAGTCGCAACACTGACATCAAACGCCACCAGGATATCGTTACTGGTTTTCACTGGCGTGACTTTCCAGTACCAGGTGCGTCCTGCCAGTTGCTGCGTCCCTTCCCGCGCCTGTGGCGTGGTATTCGCCAGCATGACATTGGCCATTTGATTGTCCACCACCATCGCCGCAAAGGTTTTCTCTTCCAGATAGCTGATGGTATTGATGTGCTGGCTCACGGCGCGCATGACACTGATGGCCGCAGTGGCAAAAATGGCCAGTGCCACCAACACTTCCAGCAGCGTAAACCCTCGCTTAGCGCTTCGCATTGTGCTCTCCCGGCGCCAGCAGGCGAATTTCACCATTATCCTGCACACGCACCTGCCACCCTTTCTCCGGGTTATCCCCGGTTGCGAAGACATCAAGCGTAAACGGGGTCAGCTCACCGCTGGACAGAATAAACACCTGCGGCGGACGCACTTTCTTCTCGTCTTCCTTCGCGGCAAACATCTCTTCATCAAACAGCGAGCCGGGTTTGAACAGTCGATCTTTGTCCTGCCACACATCGCCGCCTGGCAAAAACTGCATCGCCAGCCCCTCTTTCAGCGCCAACATCGAGGCAAAACCGGACTTATTCAGCCGCTGCCAGCCTTTTTCATTCAGACTGAGAAAATGCAGTTGGTGCGTTTTTTCATCCACGCGCAGGCCATAATCAAGCCCGCTGAGGATCGCTTCTTCATTCAGCAGTTGCAGACGCTGATAAAGGCTTTCCGCGACTTCTTTGGCGTCGTCGTTCTGTTTCGAAGGCAACGTGGCAATCACCGCAACGGCACTCATTGACAACAGCACCAGCACCAGCAGAATTTCCAGCAGGGTAAACCCGCGTTTGTACTTCATCACACCGTCGCAACTCGTCATACATCACCGGGCGGCAAAACCGCCCTACCGACCTTATTGGAAATCCTGCAGGTTCCAGTTACCGATATCGGTACTGGTTCCTTCACCGCCTTCCTGACCATCCGCACCCAGCGTAAAAACGTCTATCGTGCCTTTATCACCCGGGCTCAGGTATTGGTAATCGTTGCCCCAAGGATCTTTTGGCAGACGCTTAATGTAGCCACCGGCACGGTAGTTGCGTGGCTCAGGACTGGATGGTTTGTTGACCAGCGCGTCAAGCCCTTGG
Organism: Vibrio sp. bablab_jr001; assembly: GCF_016464285.1. NCBI lineage: Bacteria > Pseudomonadati > Pseudomonadota > Gammaproteobacteria > Vibrionales > Vibrionaceae > Vibrio > Vibrio sp. bablab_jr001. The sequence goes on along the minus strand of NZ_JACDWZ010000072.1, from coordinate 26,234 downwards.
TCGGTGGTTGGGTAAACGTTGTTGTCCAGCTTGTACATATCGAGTGCATTTTCCAGTGCCACGATGTCCGTAATCGCTTTCTGTTGGTCCGCTTTTTCTTTGTTACCTAACAGATTAGGAACAACGAAGCTGGCCAGAATACCCAGAATCACCACCACGACCATCACTTCCAGCAAGGTAAAACCAGACTGTTTGTTTACTTTTTTGTTCATAAAGACTCCATGTTAAACAAGGCGAAGTTGAGCCGACTCAGCGGCTCATCAAGTTATTCATTTCAAGAATAGGCATCAGCGTTGCCATGACGATAAACAGCACCAGACCTGCCATCAGCGCGATCAGTGCCGGAGTGAAAATCCCCAGCGCAATATTGACCGTGGATTCAAAGTTGGTGTCCTGGTTATCGGCCGCGCGCGTGAGCATGCTTTCCAGCTCACCACTCTGCTCGCCACTGGCGATCATGTGCAGCATCATCGGGGGAAACAGTTTGGTCTGATCGAGCGCTTTACGCAGACTCGAACCTTCACGCACATTCTCAGCCGCCGCCAGCACTTGCTGTTTGACGTACTGATTGGTCATGACATCCACCGCCACGCGCATACCATCGAGAATAGGAATGGCACTGGAGGTACAGATGGACAGCGTGCGCGCAAAACGCGAGGTATTTAGGCCGCGGGCAATTTTGCCGATCACCGGCATGTGAATCACTCGGCGATCCCAGTTCAGGCGCACATCCGGCTTACGCAGCAGCCAGCGGCACAGGTAGACCACCAGCATCAGCGCAATCACCAACTGGATACCCCAATGCTGCACAAAATCACTGGCCGAGAGCAGAAACTGAGTCGATTTCGGCAGTTCCTGCCCCATCTGAATAAACTGGCCGACAATTTTCGGGACCACTGCGGCCAGCAGAAACGCCACGATACAGACCGCAAATACCACCAGTACAATCGGATACAGCATTGCCTGTAGCAGTTTGGAACGCAGTTTCTGACGGTTTTCTGCATAATCCGCCAGACGCTCCAGCACCGAATCAAGATGACCGGATTTTTCCCCGGCAGCCACCATGGAGCGAAACAGCTCATCAAACACCTGCGGGTAATCCGCCATACTGTCTGCCAGCGTATAACCTTCGGTGACTTTGGAGCGTACCGCCGCCAGCATGTTGCGAATACGTGGTTTCTCAGACTGCTCGGACACCGCGCGCAGACACTCTTCCAGCGGCATACCGGACTGTACCAGCGTTGAAAGCTGACGCGTCAGCAGCGCCAGATCCGGCGTACTGATACCACGACGGGATAAACCGAGACTGGCACTCTGCGCCTTAGCCGCTTTGGCTTTGGTTTCGACGACCTCGACCGGCACCAGCCCCTGCTCTTTGAGACGCAGGCGCACCTGACGCGCATTGTCGCCTTCCAAGACACCTTTTTTCTGTTTGCCACGAGCATCCAGCGCTTTGTATTCAAACGCGGCCATCAGGACTCCTTGGTCACGCGCATCACTTCTTCAAGCGAGGTCACGCCCAGACGCACTTTTTCCAGACCATCGTCGCGAATGCTTGGTGTGGTTTCGCGCACCAGCTTTTCAATCGCCTGTTCACCCGCTTCGGCGTGAATCAGCGCCTGAACTTCATCCGTCACCAGCACCAGTTCATGAATCCCGGTCCGGCCACGATAGCCTTTGAAGTTACATTTCTCGCAGCCATGCGCTTTGTATAAGATCAGCTCATCTTTTTTCTTCAAATCGAACAACTTACGCTGCTCTTTATCCGCTTCATACGGCACTTTACAGTCCGGACACAGGGTACGTACCAGACGCTGAGCCAATACGCCCAGCAGTGACGAAGAAATCAGAAACGGTTCAATGCCCATATCGCGCAGACGCGTCACCGCGCCAATCGCAGTATTGGTGTGCAGCGTTGACATCACCAGGTGACCAGTCAGCGACGCCTGTACTGCAATCTGCGCAGTCTCCAGGTCGCGAATCTCCCCCACCATCACCACATCCGGGTCCTGGCGCAAGATAGCGCGCAACCCGCGGGCAAAGGTCATGTCCACTTTCGGGTTAACCTGAGTCTGACCAATGCCGTCGATATCGAATTCGATCGGATCTTCGACGGTCAGAATATTGCGCTCGTTGCTGTTGAGCTCCTGCAAACCAGCATACAGCGTGGTCGATTTACCCGAACCCGTCGGGCCGGTAACCAGCAAAATGCCGTGCGGGCGTTCAATCAGATGGCGGAAGTTGTCGTGGTTACGCTCGGTCATTCCCAAACTGTGCAGATCCAGACGGGTCGCGTTTTTGTCGAGCAGACGCATAACCACCCGTTCGCCATGGGATGAGGGCATGGTTGACACCCGCACATCCACCGAACGACCACCAATGCGCAGCGAAATCCGGCCATCCTGCGGGACGCGTTTTTCTGCAATATCGAGCTTAGCCATGACTTTGACCCGCGACACCAGCAGCGGCGAGAGCTTGCGGCTCGGCGACAACACTTCACGCAGTACACCGTCGACACGAAAACGAATCGACAACGCTTTCTCAAACGTCTCGATATGAATATCGGATGCGCCTTCTTTGATCGCTTCGCCGAGCATGGCGTTAATCAGTTTAATGATGGGCGCATCGTCTTCCGATTCGAGCAGGTCTTCGTTTTGTGGCAATTCTTCCACAATCGAGAAGAAATCATCGCTGTCGGCACCGATGTCTTCCATTAACTGACGGGCTTCCGACGAATCACGCTGGTACACCTGAGTCAGTTTGCTTTCAAACTCGTTCGCTGGCAGCTCGACTAAGGTCAGGCTGCCTTTGACCACGCGGCGGACCTCAGCCAGCGGCGCCATCGACATCGGAGCCACGTAATAGACCGTCGGCGCCTCTAAGCCATCGTGCCATTCCAACACAATCTTGTAGCGGTTCGCGAAGCTAAACGGCAAACGGCGAACCAGATTACGGGCCACTTGCGCTGCTACCACTTCCGTCATTGCTTCTCGTCCATTTGTTCAATAAATGCCTGAATTTCAGGTTGATGCAGGCGATCCTGACCATATTTCGGCAGCACCGGAATGTTGCTGTCTTCCATCAGTTTCAAGCCTTTGTCCGCTTTAAACAGTTGTTCAGCGCGAATGTAGTTGTATTTACGCTGCGTAATACCATCGGCGGTTACGCCGTTGCGGATAATGGTTGGCTTGATAAAGACCATCAGGTTTTTCTTCTCAACCTGAGTACTGGTTGAGGTGAACAGATGGCCCAGAATCGGAATGTCGCCCAGCAGTGGCACTTTGGATTCGCTTTCAGCCGTACGCTCATCAATCAAACCACCCAGCACCAGCATCTGACCATCCTGTACCATGACAGAAGTATTGAGCTGACGTTTGGCAAAACGCACATCGACCGCGCCATTCGCACCCAGTACGTTGGAAACTTCCTGTTCAATCGACAGCTGTACGGAATCGCCTTCGTTGATTTGCGGTACCACTTTGAGTTTGATACCGACCTCTTTACGATCCACCGTCTGAAACGGATTATCGTTATTTGAGCTCGATGTTGAGCCGGTAATCACCGGCACTTCTTCACCGACGATGAACGACGCTTCGCCGTTATCCATCACGGTAATGCTTGGCGATGACAGGATGTTGGTGTTGGAGTTGGTCGATACCGCGCTGATCAGTGCGGTCCAGTCGCCCATCAGCACGCTGACCGCAGCACCATTGATGCCGGAGAGTGCTGACGCGAGGCTGGTGTAATCACCCGATTCGGTACTGGTATAAGGACGACGGTTGCCGCTTGAGTCATAGTAGTACTCGGTCGTGGTCTGATCTTTGGCTTCTTCCAGACCGACCATCACATTACCGATCGAAGCGCCGCTGTTGCTGAACTGAACCACAGAGCCGCTTTCCAAAGAGCCCCACTGCACGCCGAGGTTAATACCGTCCGCTTCCGACATTTCGACGATCAGCGCTTCAATTAGGACCTGAGCACGACGAATATCCAGTTGTGCAACCACATCAAGAATCGCGTTCATGATGTCCTGCGGCGCCGTGATCACCAGTGAGTTGGTTTCCGCATGCGCAGCAATCATCACGTCATTACGCTGGCCGCCACCGGACGCTGTGGCGCCCTTCTGGCCATTTTGCTTATCGGCCTGCAGGTTATCCGACACGCCTTTGAGCACATCGACCAGGTCTTCCGCTTTGGCGTATTTGAGGTACACCACGCGGTTATTACCTTTGGTCGCCATCTCAACATCCAGTTGTCTGATCAGACGTTTGAGACGTTCACGCACTTTCGGGTCACCGGAAATCAGAATTGAATTGGTTCGCTCGTCGGCGACGAATTTCGGCTGCAGGAATTCCGGCGTATTTTTCGCGTCGTTGGCCTTATTGAGCGCTTCAACGATACGCACCATTTCAGACGCCGACGCATTTTTAAGCTCAACCACTTCGATGTCTTTATCACCAGCCTGATCGACACGACGAATAATGTCCGCCAGACGGTTAACCACCGCCGCGCGGCCAGTGATCAGAATGATGTTAGCCGGGTCGTAATGCACCACGTTACCCGCGCCTGCGTTATCAATCAGCTGACGCAGCAGCGGCGAGAGTTCACGCACTGATACGTTTTTGACCGCCACTACCTGAGTGATGACGTTGTCGCCGTTGGCGCGATCATTGTCGCCCAGAACCGGAATGGCGGACGTTTTGGCATCCTTCGCCTTGATGACTTTCAGCACGCCGTTGTCCATTTCAACCACCGCGAAGCCGTACACTTCGAGAACATTGAGGAAAAAGCTGTAGTACTGCTTTTCATTCAACGTATCGTAGCTGCGGACATCCACTTTGCCTCGTACAGAAGGGTCAACAATAATGGTTTTCTCGAGGTTGCGGCCGACAATGTTGATGAATTCCTGAATATCCGTGCCTTTAAAGCTGGCGCTGAATTCATTCGCCAGTGCTAACGGCGTTGCCAATAAACTTCCGGCTAACAGCCATGCACTTTTGTTAAGCCAATGCTTCACAGAATACTCCCTCAACGTTTGCTGACACTTTGATGTTAAAACTGAATATAGATGTCATGTTGCTGTCCATCTCGTTCTACTGTGAGGTTAATCTCGGTCAAATCCGTAATCGACTCAAAGACCTTGCTCATCACGTCCGGATCCGTCAGATCCAGACCATTTAATTGTGTGGCGATATCGCCGTTCTGTAATCCCACTGACTCAAACAGTGCCGGGTCTTTACCCGGACTGACACGATAGCCCAGAATTTTGTCATCCTGCTTCAACTGGGAGAGCGTGACGTATTGGAAAATTTCGCGGGGGTTTTTGGCGACCGCGGCGCGAATCGCGTCGAGTTTATCTTCCACGGGCGTGTCTTTGGCTGTTCGGGTTGGTGCTGCGGCAGGTTGGGCACTGACTTTAGAATAGTCTATTCCTTCCAGCATCAGGGTCTCATCCCGGCCAGAATTATCAATAATGACCCGATCCGGCATCACCGCTTTGAGTTTTACTCGCGTGCCTTCAATCACTTCATTCAGACCATACGTTGCCTGAGACCCACGATTGGCAATCACCGCCAGACTCTGGCTCGGCTCAGAACTCGCAACAACGCCCACCAGCACAAGGTTTAAACGGGTTTTAGGCGCGTCGACTTTGACAGGCGCCGGAGGTGGCGTCTGGTCGTTGTAATGTCCGAACAGATCACCTTTCTGCAACACGCTGATGTCCATGCCACTGCTGGTTTTGGGCTGAGCAGACGCATTGGCTGACCATGCGGCGACCGTCGTCTGTTCACTGTGCAGCATCCAAACCATTTTGCCGACGATCCACGCAGACAATGCGATGCAAATCAAAGTGACCCACAAACTGAGCGGCTTTTGCCAATGTGGAAAACGCTGCATCCAATCCCCGGATGTCAGCTGTTGTAAATTGATACGCTCCACTCTGTGTCCTTCATTCCTAAATTGTTGCGCTAACGTCATGTTTTTTATCAGTAGGAGCCTTTTAATTCAGGACCTTATATAAAATATAGCAATATATCACAAGCTTCGCGGACTTCTTTTAACTTACGATTAAATTGTCGACTTGCTTGAAAAACTGACATGCAATCACCATTGTAACCAGCAAGCCAAAAGCGAAATAAACACATTAGAGGTAATTTGCCAGCATGAGTTCCCCATCTGAAGCGGTTCGACTCGATAAATGGTTGTGGGCCGCAAGATTTTACAAAACTCGCTCGCTGGCGCGGAATATGGTCGATGGTGGCAAAGTTCACTATAATGGCCAGCGAACAAAACCAAGTAAGCTGGTCGAAGTCGGTGCGATCATTACCCTGCGCCAAGGCAACGAAGAAAAAACCGTTGTAATTGAACGCGTTTCCGAACAGAGACGTGGCGCACCGGAAGCTCAGACCCTGTATTCAGAAACGGCTGAAAGCGTGGTGAAACGCGAGCGCATGGCGCTGGCGCGTAAACTCAACGCCACCAACCCAGCCCCGGATCGCCGCCCGGATAAAAAACAGCGCCGCGATCTTCTAAAATTTAAACATCAATAAAGAGCCGGACTATTCCTTATGACTACAAGCTCAGTGTCGAAAAACACGTTAAACCGCTACCTATTTGAAGATCTTTCAGTACGTGGCGAGTTGGTGCAACTGGATGAAACGTACCAACACATGATTACCAGCAAGGAATACCCAGCTCCAGTACAGAAACTGTTGGGTGAGCTTTTGGTTGCGACCTCACTGCTGACGGCTACGCTGAAGTTTGAAGGCTCGATTACCCTGCAGCTGCAAGGCAACGGCCCGGTTTCACTGGCTGTGATTAACGGTGACAACAACCAGAAAGTACGTGGTGTGGCTCGCTGGGAAGGCGATATTGCCGATGACGCAGGCCTGCACGATATGATGGGCAGCGGCTATCTGGTGATCACCATTGAACCGAAACAGGGCGAGCGCTATCAGGGCGTGGTTGGCCTGGAAGGTGACAATCTGGCAGAGGTACTGGAAGGTTACTTCCTGCGTTCAGAACAGCTGAAAACCCGCCTGTGGATTCGCGTTGGTGAACAAGATGGCAAACCTCATGCTGCTGGCATGCTGCTACAAATCATGCCTGACGGCACAGGTACTCCGGAAGATTTCGAACACCTGGAACAACTGACCAATACGGTGAAGGATGAAGAGCTGTTCACACTGGAAGCCAATGAGCTGCTGTACCGCCTGTACAACCAGGAAAAAGTGAAAGTATTCGAACCTCAACCGGTTCAATTCCAGTGCGGTTGTTCTCGTGAGCGCAGCGCCGCAGCGATCGTAACCCTCTCGCGTGACGAGGTGTACGAGATTCTGGCAGAAGAAGGTTTTGTCGCTCTGCATTGTGACTATTGCGGCACCACTTACTCGTTCGATTCCGCGCAAGTGGCTGAATTGTTCGCACAAGATAGCTCAGAGAACAAAACCCTGCATTAATTTATCGGGTTTAACAAGCACGAAAATTTACCACTACAGCCAGCATTATGCTGGCTTTTTTTGTGATCAAAACCCAATAAAATCAATAGTTACACTCACCGTACGCCGTACTTAATTTCTTTGGAATAATAATCCCTTTGGTCTGGCGCAATGGTTTGCGTGCGCGATAAAATACCCCAGCCAACAATATGTGACGGGTTACCTAAAACCACAGGGAAAGCGTGGATAATTTTTGAACTATCTCCCTGTTTTTTCCCCACCCCGTTGCTAGCATGGTGAGCAGATAACAATTACAAACATTATTAAAAATCCCTACAAAATCCTTATAAGGAGCACCTATGACCGTTATGGAACATACTAAGGCTGCACAATTAGATCTTACCCAATACGGAATAACCGATGTAACTGAAGTGGTGCGAAACCCAAGTTACGAATTGTTATTCGAAGAAGAAACTCGCTCAGATCTGGAAGGCTACGAAAAAGGCGTAGTCACTGAACTGGGTGCAGTGGCCGTTGATACCGGCATCTTCACTGGCCGCTCACCAAAAGACAAATTCATCGTTAAAGACGCCACTACCGAAGAAAACATGTGGTGGACGTCTGAACAAGCGAAAAACGACAACAAACCGATCAATCAGGCCGTGTGGAACGATCTGAAAGCGCTGGTTGGCAAGCAATTGTCCGGCAAGCGCCTGTTTGTGGTTGATGGCTACTGCGGTGCGAACGCCGATACCCGTCTGTGCGTACGCTTTATTACTGAAGTGGCATGGCAGGCTCACTTCGTGAAGAACATGTTCATCCGTCCTTCAGAAGAAGAGCTGGCGACGTTCAAACCGGATTTCGTGGTCATGAACGGCGCGAAATGCACCAACGATAAATGGCAGGAACACGGTCTGAACTCTGAAAACTTCACCGTATTCAACCTGACCGAAAAAATGCAACTGATTGGCGGTACTTGGTACGGCGGCGAGATGAAAAAAGGTATGTTCGCGATGATGAACTACTTCCTGCCGCTGCAAGGCATCGCATCAATGCACTGTAGTGCCAACATGAGCAAAGATGGCGACGTCGCCGTGTTCTTTGGTCTGTCTGGTACCGGTAAAACGACTCTGTCGACCGATCCAAAACGCGCGCTGATTGGTGACGATGAGCATGGCTGGGATGACGATGGCGTCTTCAACTTCGAAGGCGGTTGCTACGCGAAAACCATCAAGCTCTCGAAAGAAGCCGAGCCAGACATCTACAACGCGATTCGTCGTGATGCATTGCTGGAAAACGTGACTGTCCGCGCTGATGGCTCGATCGATTTCGATGATGGTTCAAAAACCGAGAACACCCGTGTTTCTTACCCGATTTACCACATCGACAACATCGTTAAACCCGTCTCTAAAAGCGGTCACGCGAACAAAGTGATCTTCCTGTCTGCCGATGCATTCGGCGTGCTGCCTCCAGTGTCTAAACTGACGCCGGAACAAACCAAGTACCACTTCCTGTCTGGCTTTACTGCCAAACTGGCTGGTACTGAACGCGGCATTACCGAGCCAACGCCAACCTTCTCTGCTTGTTTCGGCGCAGCGTTCCTGACGCTACACCCGACCAAGTACGCCGAAGTGCTGGTGAAACGCATGGAAGCCGCTGGTGCGGAAGCTTACCTGGTTAACACGGGCTGGAACGGCACGGGCAAACGTATCTCGATTAAAGATACCCGTGGCATCATTGATGCGATTCTGGATGGTTCAATCGAACAAGCCGAAACCAAGCACATTCCTATCTTCAACCTGGAAGTCCCAACAGCGCTGCCAGGCGTAGATCCTGCAATCCTTGACCCACGTGATACTTATACCGACCCACTACAATGGGAAAGCAAAGCTAAAGATTTGGCCTCTCGCTTTATCAACAACTTTGCTAAGTACACCGACAACGCGGAAGGTAAAGCGCTGGTTGCGGCAGGCCCTCAACTGGACTAAAACTGATAACTCAGTAGCAAGCCCCTCTTTTGAGGGGCTTTTTTTGTTGAAGCCAACGCCAATTTACTCCAAGCTGTGGACTTTCAGGACGGTCATCGCATCAGGGAATTATGAAAAAGCTGCTTGCTCTCGGGGTTGGATTGGTTGCGCTGCTGCTGGCACTGACGCTGGTCGCATTCGGCATCATGCACACCCGTTACCTGACACCGTCTGCGCAGTGGCTGACCGAGCATCTGTGGCCCGAAAAACTGACCTTCAGTGAGCTCGATTACGAATACCCACTCCATTTCCGCCTGCACAATGTGACGCTGGAAACCAGAGCCAACCCGCTGAGCTTTCAACAAGTGGATATCTGGCTCAGCCCGCAACTGTTTCATCAGGACAAATGGGTGATCGACAGCGTACTGCTCGATGGCGCCAACTTTTCCGATGGCTTGCCAGACAATGATTTTCTTGCCCAACTGCAGCTCAATCAACTGGCGCTGCACAATATCGATTTCGCCAATCGCGGCCTGATTGCACGCGGCGTCAATTTACAGGTCAAAAAGCCTATCTGGAACAACGCCAAACAGTGGCTGCCTTACGGCGAACTGCAACTCTCAGCCGAACAGTTTTACTGGCAAGGTGAAGCGCTCAACAATGTACTGATCGATGCCGATTACAAAGCACAGGACAGCACCGTTTACGGCGCCTCGTTTCAATGGCGCGGCGGCGAGTTTTCTGGTCAGGCAGAGCAGTATCCGGCCGGTTGGTCGCTGGTCAACGTCACCATCAGCAAGCTGGACCTGAAAGACGATCTGTCTACGCTGAGCGCGCCGTGGTGGCAGCTGGCCAAGCCTTATCTTCACCACATCAACAGCCTCGATGTGCTGAGCAGCAATTTGCAGCTGGGTGAGACCAAACTGACCAACCTCGCGCTGTCGCTGGAGAACCTGACGGTCGATCAGTCACTGTGGCAGCAAGACAGTGGCTACCTGTCACTCAACGCCGAATCCGCGGACTGGCATGGACTGCAATGGATTGAACCGACGTTTAAGCTCGAGTTTCGCCCGGGCAACATCACCATCAGTGATTTTGCTGCCGAATTGCTGCAAGGCAGCATTCAGCTCAGTGGTGACATTCAGCCCTCCGGCATCCATCTTCACCAGTTAACCGCACGCGGCATCAAATGGTTTGCCGAGCAGCAACAGGATTGGGCGTGGCTGGACAGCGATCTTCCTGCGCTGAAAAATCTGACCATTGATCAATGGGATCTCAACAACCTGCAATTGATCCAACTGACTCATAAGCCGTTTTGGCAACTCTCTGGCCTGAATGTTGAAGGACGCAATACCGAGCTCAATCGCAATGGCCGTTGGGGCCTGTGGAATGGGAAACTGAGCATCAGCGCCAACAGCGCCAGTATCGGCTCGCTCGTCAGTAGCCAAGGTGTGGTGGAGATGAGCAGCAAAGAGGCACACTGGCAGCTTGAGCGCGCGTTCCTGCCGTTGGAGAACGGTTATTTGGATGCCACTGCCAACTGGGCATTTGACGCAGCCAGCGCGCCATGGAACGTCAATTTGCATGGGGACGGCGTACCGCTCACTCAACTCGGCCAGTGGCTGCCTCTGCCATTGAAAGTCGATGCCTTGGCCGAAATCGATTTGGCCGCCGATGGCCTTGCGGGCGACTATACGATGCTGGCTCACTCACTGAGCGGCGAACTGAACCTCAATTTGCGCGATGGCACGTTGGTGATGAAGAACTCTGATGCGTTGGTGGTGCAGCCTTTCTCGCTCGACGGGCTGAGGCTGAACGCCGACCGCGGTCGCCTGTCACTGCATGCGACGCCGCTGTCCGGCCCAACGCTCAATGCCCGCCTGCACGGTGACATCGATTTGGTTGAACCCAAACAAGGGATGTTGGAACTGGAGGTGACTCAGCGCTGCGATACTCAGCATTTTGATCTGCTGCGCAATCAACAGCGCGAGGAGAAAGGCTCGGACAAAGCGTGCGTGCCAGCCCCTTAGCCGCGCGCATTTTCCAAAATGGCTTGGTAGTTCGGGATCAGCATGTAAGTGCCGATGAACTCCACGGCGTCGTTATCGCCACTCGAAATATTCACGTTAACCACAATGCGCGCTTTGCGCCCGGAGGCCAGGCGGTCCAAATCGCCGCTGATGCCATCCAGTGACGTCGACGCCACCGGGTTGTGTACCACCGGATGGCGGTAACGGATACGGCTGTCGACCAGCACAATATCTCCTTCCAGGTTACGCTCACGCATCAGCAGCCACGCCATCCCCCAGCCAGTCAGCGTCGCCAGCGTAAAGGCAGAGCCCGCAAACATGGTGTTATGGGGATTGAGGTTCGGGTTAAGCTGCGCGCCACACTGGAACTGATAGCCCGTGTACTGCAGCACTTTGATCCCCATTTTTTCGCTGATCGGAATGTGCGCCGCCCAGCGCTCCTGAAGCTCGGTACACCACTCCGGTTTACGCAGCACATTGGCCATCGGGTCGAGCGGTTTGACCATCTGCTGATGGCGTACCGGGCCGCGTTCATCGGTCAGTTCACCGCGGCGCTCAAAACCATTTTTCTCATAGAATTTGATCGCGTCTTCACGAGCGTTACACACCAAGCGTTTCGCCCCTTCCTGACGCGCCAGAGACTCAAGCGCCACCAGCACGAGCGAGCCCATACCCTTGGCGCGACGACTGGCTTTGACCGCCATGTAGCGGATCTGGCCTTCGTTATCCGGGGTAATGTACAGGCGACCAATCGCGATTGGCCGTCCCCGACTGTCGACAATCATGCGGTGGTGGCTCATCGCGTCATATTCATCACGCTCTGAGCCAATCGGCATACGCCACGGCTCGCGCAGCAACTGCCAGCGGAAGTGATAATACTTATTGAGCTGATTATCCGTTTTCGGCGTAATAAGTTTAAACATAGAGTCCGTTCCCGAAAGCTCACAAGGAGCCGAAATTTAAGCCTGCAACCAGAAGGTTACCGGGCCATCATTGATGAGTGACACTTTCATGTCGGCCGCAAAACGTCCACGCTCTGTCGGCAAAACCTGTGCACACAAATCAGAAAAATAGTCGTATAGACGCTGCGCCTCTTGTGGGTGCGCGCCACGTGAAAAGCCGGCACGGGTGCCCTTTTTCGTATCCGCAGGCAAGGTAAACTGCGAGACCACCAGCACACTGCCCCCGACATCTTTGACGCTGAGGTTCATTTTGCCTGCGTCATCCTCAAACACACGATAGCTGGTCACTCGTTCCATCAGGCGTTTGGCTTTGGCTTCATCGTCATCACGTTCAACCCCAAGCAGCACTAACAGGCCATGGTTAATCTCACCGACGATTTCGCCCTCCACGCGGACTGCCGCTTCACTCACCCGTTGAATCAAGGCTATCACTTTGGTTTCCTTCTTGTTTGTGCTGAGTTTGAGGCAGTGAGTGTACCACGTCTGGGTCGTCACTCCAGTACTCACGCTCACCGAGCGCAGCGGTCACTTCGGCCCCGATCAACACAATCAGCCAACATAAATACACCCAAACAAACAGAATGGGAATCGCGGCAAGCGCCCCGTATATCAACTGATAAGAAGGGAACTGAGTAATGTAGGCCGCAAAGGCTTTTTTACTCAGCTCAAACAGAATAGCAGCGACAAATGCGCCAGCGATAGCATGCAGAAAATGAATTTTTTTGTTTGGCACCAACAGATATAACCCGGCAAACGCAGAAAACGACAGCAACAGCGGCAGGCGACGCAGGAAGAAGTTGAAGGCACCAGTCAGTGCTTCGCTGTCGAGCAGTTTGAGCGACGTGATGTACGAGGTGACCGCAATACTGGCACCGACCAGAATTGGTCCCAGCGTGAGGATCATCCAGTACATTGAGAACGAAAACACCATGCGGCGTTTCTTACGTACCCGCCAGATGTAGTTGAGGTTCTTATCGATATTCGAAATCAGCGTCAGCGCTGCGACAAACAGGAACATACCACCCACTGCGGTCATTTTGCCGGTATTGGTGACGAACTCTGTCAGCGCGTTACGCACCGCATCCCCAGCCGCGGGCACGAAGTGGGTAATCACATAATCCTGAACCACATCACCGACGTTTTCAAAAATGGAGAAGGAAGAGAGGATCGACAGCAATACGGTCAACATTGGTACAATCGACAACAGCGTGATGTACGCAAGGTATCCGGCATTCACATTGACTCGGTCGTGGCCCATACGCACCAACAAATAACGCCCGAACAATACGCTATCCTTTACCAAAGATTGGATTTTCAACTTGTCTCTCCCATGCGACTAAGCCATGCTAACGCCTTCATTTTAATAGAAAGGAGCTCATGATGCCTTACCTGTTGGCCATCTTCTTATCGATCTTTACCCTGACAGGCTGTCAAAGCGCCTATTATTCGGCGATGGAAAAGGTCGGTTATCACAAACGCGACATTATGGTTGACCGTGTCGAGGCCGCCCAAGAGTCACAAAAAGACGCACAGCAGGAGCTGACCAGCGCACTGGAAGCCCTGTCGGCATTCACGCAATTTGATGGTGGCGAACTGGAAAGCGCCTATGAGCGCATCAACGATCAGTACCAACAAAGCGAAGCAGCAGCTGCCGATGTGCATGAGCGCATTGCCGCGATTGAAGACGTTGCCGATGCCTTGTTTGACGAATGGCAAGGCGAGCTTGCGCTTTACACCAGCAGTAAACTGCGCCGTGCCAGTGAGCAGAAACTCAACACCACCAAAGCTTCATATCAGACGATGCTTAAAGCGATGAAACGCTCCGAGCAAAAGATGACACCAGTGCTCAACACCCTGCGCGACAATACTCTGTATCTGAAGCATAACCTCAATGCCAGCGCGGTGGGTTCACTGCAAGGTGAATTTGCGACCTTAGAGCAGGATATTCGCACCGCGATCACGCAGATGAACGCCGCGATTAAAGAATCGGATCAGTTCCTCGCCCATCTCAAACAGTAGCGTGGCATGATGCTGCGTGCTCCACGGCGCGCAGCACAAAGCGCACTCGCTCGCTGACCGCATCAAACGGCACTTCAACACAGTGATAACCCAGTTGTATGTAAGTCATCACTAACTGTTCATGAATCGCCAATGCGTGCTCAAATGGATAAGGTCTCACATCATCCTGCACATAAATGGCGGCGTGTGGCCGACACACAAACACGGTCGGGAAATAGCCCTGACTGGCCTGCACATAATGCAGATCCGGTTCGATATCCGCCGCCTGCAGATAACCACAAATGTCAGGAATCGCCCGGTCGAGAAACGCCAGTGGCTCTTTGTCCGCATTCCGTTTTTGCTCACTCATCGCGACCAGACACAATTGAGCAAATCCTGCTAAATCGTGCCACGGCAATATGCCATTCGGCTTCGCACTCTCTTGCTCAATCAAGGTGCGCGACACTTCGGGAAACGTTGCCAAACCCGCCTGTGCTAACGCGTCAATCAGAGTGGTTTTGCCGGCGCCCGGACCGCCAGTGATGATGATGGGTTTCACATTCGCTCCTTATCAGATGCATAAAAAAAGCCCCCAGCGTTACCGCCGAGGGCTCAATTCTATTCGTTCAACGATTATTTTGCGTCGCGAGATGCACGTTTACGATCGTTTTCAGTCAGGTGACGTTTACGAATACGGATGCTTTGTGGCGTAACTTCTACCAGCTCATCGTCATCGATAAACTCAAGCGCTTGCTCTAGCGTGTATTTGATTGCTGGAGTCAGAACCTGAGCTTCATCGGTACCTGATGCACGTACGTTCGTCAGCTGTTTACCTTTCAGACAGTTTACTGTCAGGTCGTTCGAACGGTTGTGAATACCCACGATTTGACCTTCGTAAACTTCGTCCGCGTGTTCAGTGAACAGACGGCCACGCTCTTGCAGGTTAAACAGAGCGTAAGTCAGTGCTTTACCGGTTGCATTCGAAATCAGTACGCCGTTCACACGTTGGCCGATGTTACCGCCTTTGTGTGGGCCGTAGTGGTCAAAGGTATGGTACAGCAGACCAGAACCTGAAGTCAGGGTCATGAACTCCGTCTGGAAGCCGATCAGGCCGCGTGATGGCATCACGAAGTCTAGACGTACACGACCTTTGCCATCTGGAGACATGTCTTTCAGTTCGCCTTTACGCAGACCGATTTTCTCCATGATGCCGCCTTGGTGCTCTTCCAACACGTCGATAGTTACCGTTTCAAACGGTTCCATCAGTTGGCCGTTTTCTTCTTTCAGGATTACTTCTGGACGAGATACCGCCAGTTCGAAACCTTCACGGCGCATGTTTTCGATCAGGATAGACAAGTGAAGTTCACCACGGCCTGATACGCGGAATTTATCTGGATCGTCCGTTTGCTCAACACGTAGTGCAACGTTGTGAACCAGTTCTTTTTCCAGACGCTCAAGGATGTTACGTGAAGTCACGAACTTACCTTCTTTACCCGCGAACGGAGAAGTGTTTACCTGGAAAGTCATGGTTACCGTTGGTTCGTCAACGCTCAGTGGTGGCAGCGCTTCGATGCAGTTCACGTCACAGATGGTGTCTGAAATTTTCAGTTCGCCAAGACCGGTGATCGCAACGATGTCGCCCGCAGTCGCTTGTTCTGTTTCAGAGCGTTGCAGACCCAGGTAACCCAGAACAGTACCAACTTTGCCGTTACGTTTTTTGCCATCAGCGCTCACAACGGTCACTTGCTGGTTTGGTTTTACCGTACCGCGAGTCACACGGCCAACACCGATAACACCAACGTATGAACTGTAGTCCAGCTGAGAAATTTGCATTTGCAGCGGACCGTCAAGGTCAACTTGAGGAGGCTCTACGTTATCAACGATGGCTTGGAACAGCGGTTCCATGTTTTCGCCAGTTTCGCCTTCTTCCAACGTTGCCCAGCCGTTCAGAGCTGATGCGTAAACCACTTGGAAGTCCAGCTGTTCATCCGTTGCACCTAGGTTGTCGAACAGGTCAAATACCTGATCCATTACCCAGTCAGGACGCGCGCCAGGGCGGTCGATTTTGTTGATAACAACAATTGGTTTCAGACCGTGAGCAAACGCTTTTTGGGTTACGAAACGAGTTTGTGGCATTGGGCCGTCAACCGCATCAACGATCAGACAAACACAGTCAACCATTGACATGATACGTTCAACTTCACCACCGAAGTCCGCGTGTCCCGGGGTGTCTACGATGTTGATACGGTAGTCGTTCCAGTTGATAGCGGTGTTCTTCGCCAGGATGGTAATGCCGCGCTCTTTTTCAATGTCGTTCGAGTCCATGACTCGCTCTTCAACATCACCGCGCGACTCTAACGTGCCTGATTGCTGGAGTAGTTTATCCACCAGGGTCGTTTTGCCGTGGTCAACGTGCGCGATGATCGCGATGTTTCTTAATTTTTCAATCTGTGGAGTAGCCATGGAGTTTTGCTTCACTTAATTACACAAAATGGTCCGCTTCCGCGCGTAGGCAAAACCGGTACCTGAGTTTGGTTCAAAAAACGGCCAATAATGTACCAGATTTTGGCGAAAAACCTAGGAATATGTGATCTGTCACGCTGAATTTCGCTCCTTTAGAGCCTAGCCGTCAAATTGATTTAAAACAAACCGCGGCATACTGGACGGAAATGCCAATTGACAACCCTACAAATTATCGGCTGAATAGTGTTCGCTTTGATAGATATTGGTGCAGTGAAACCGATAACGCACCAACAAGGTGCAATGAGGGATCTTATTGGTGCAACGAAAAGCACCAAAAAGAGCCAAGCTTATGCAAGGCATTGAATTTATAGGACTTAAGAAATTGGCACGATTCTAGCTAATATGAATTCAGCACAGATTAAGTAGTAGTTCAGACATTAATCAATGCTGGTTTCACTTTGATTCGAGCCCAAACCGCTTTATTAACACTGGAGGTTATCCAAGATGTCAGTAGAAAACGTACTATCGCTGATCCAAGAAAACGAAGTTAAGTTTGTTGACCTACGCTTCACAGACACAAAAGGTAAAGAGCAGCACATCTCAATTCCTGCTCACCAAATCGACGCAGACTTCTTCGAAGAAGGTAAAATGTTCGATGGTTCATCAGTTGCTGGCTGGAAAGGTATCAACGAATCAGACATGGTAATGATGCCAGATGCATCATCAGCTGTGCTTGACCCATTCACAGAAGACGCAACGCTGAACATCCGTTGTGACATTCTTGAGCCTGCAACAATGCAAGGCTACGACCGTGACCCACGTTCTATCGCAAAACGCGCGGAAGAGTACATGCGTTCTACTGGAATCGCAGATACTGTTCTGGTAGGTCCAGAGCCAGAATTCTTCCTGTTTGACGACGTGAAATTCTCTACTGACATGTCAGGTTCTTTCTTCAAGATCGATGACGTAGAAGCAGCTTGGAACACAGGTACTGACTACGAAGACGGTAACAAAGGTCACCGTCCAGGTGTGAAAGGCGGTTACTTCCCAGTAGCGCCAGTTGACTCATCTCAAGACATCCGTTCAGCAATGTGTCTGATCATGGAAGAAATGGGTCTGGTTGTTGAAGCACACCACCACGAAGTTGCAACTGCAGGTCAGAACGAAATCGCAACACGTTTCAACACGCTGACCAGCAAAGCGGACGAAATCCAAATCTACAAGTACGTTGTTCATAACGTTGCTCACGCATTCGGCAAAACAGCGACTTTCATGCCTAAACCACTGGTTGGCGACAACGGTTCTGGTATGCACGTACACCAATCTCTGGCGAAAGACGGCGTTAACCTGTTCGCTGGCGACAAGTACGGCGGCCTGTCTGAAATGGCGATCTACTACATCGGTGGTATCATCAAGCACGCACGTGCACTGAACGCACTGACTAACCCATCGACCAACTCATACAAACGTCTGGTTCCACACTACGAAGCGCCTGTCATGCTGGCTTACTCTGCACGTAACCGTTCAGCGTCTATCCGTATCCCAGTGGTACCAAGCCCTAAAGCACGTCGTATCGAAGTTCGCTTCCCAGATCCAGCAGCGAACCCATACTTGGCGTTTGCAGCAATGCTGATGGCTGGCCTTGACGGTATTAAGAACAAGATCCACCCAGGCGAAGCAATGGATAAAGACCTGTACGATCTTCCAGCTGAAGAAGCAGCCGAGATTCCAAAAGTTGCTGAATCACTGCAACAAGCGCTGCAGTGCCTGAGCGATGACCGCGAGTTCCTGACTGCAGGTGGCGTATTCTCTGATGATTTCATCAACTCTTACATCGAACTGAAAACGAAAGATGTAGAGCGCGTGAACGTTGCAGTACACCCACTAGAATTCGAACTGTACTACTCTGTATAAGTCTTATTCTTTGTAAGCGTAACGCAGGTTACACACGAAAATCAGGCTCGCCTCGCAGGCGGGCCTTTTTCGTATTTGGGCCCGTGATGAAGCCATTTAACATGAACGTTACATACTCAGTATCGAACCAGTGACTCCGCGTCTTGGCGAACCCACAACCTAGTGAGGTGGAAGATGAAACGTTTTTCAGGTTTATGCTTATCGTGGCTGCTCATTATGCCCCAATGGCTTTACGCACAAAGCGTTTACACATGGGAAGATGAACATGGCGTTGTTCACTTCAGTGATGCTCCGGCCGATACACAAGCTCAGACTCTTCAGTTGCCCGATTATGACGCATCTGCGCCAGAACCCAGCTACGAAGCCGCGCAACCTATTGACCTGCCTGCACCGAAAGCGAACAAAGCAGCGCCTCTCGCGTTGCAAATCCACCTGACTTCTCCCCAACCAGACCAAACCATCCGCAATAATCAGGGGCAAATCACCGTCGCGGCCGAGCTGAATCGCTCGCTTGACGTTTCCGAACACCTGCAGCTCGTCATGGATGGCAAGCCTTATGGTGCGCCCAGCACCAAAACGGTGTGGGAGCTGAAAAATATTGAACGCGGGTCGCATACCTTTTCAATTCAGGCGTTTGGAAACGGCAAGGTTATTGCATCGTCTCTATTTGTAACGGTGCATTTACATCGAGCGTCCGTGAATTAGGCAAGATCTGCACTAAATAGCTCGATTTCCAACAGTCTCTGACTTTTTCTTTGTGCTCCGTTGCGCCATACTTGACAAAATCAATGCACCAATATTGTGCATTGCATCATTTTGGAACACGGACAAGGACGAACCTGTGAGCGCAGAGCTAAGCGAAACGATACTGAACAACGTTGTAACCGCCACTTTAATGCTGGATGAAACCCTGTGTGTGCGTTATGCCAATCCCGCCGCCGAGCAGTTGTTCTCACAAAGTGCCAAACGCATCATTAATCAACCACTCTCCAAGCTGATTCAACACGCTTCGATGGATCTGGCGCTGCTCTCCCAACCGCTACAGAGCGGACAAAGCATCACCGACAGCGATGTAACGTTTGTGGTGGATGGCAAGCCGCTGATGCTGGAAGTTACCGTCAGCCCGCTGTCATGGCAGAAAGAGCTGATGTTGCTGGTTGAAATGCGCAAGATAGGCCAGCAGCGCCGTCTGACTCAGGAACTCAACCAGCATGCGCAGCAACAAGCCGCTAAGCTGTTGGTGCGTGGCCTGGCTCATGAAATCAAGAATCCGCTCGGAGGCCTGCGCGGCGCAGCTCAGTTACTAGAACGCATGCTGCCCGACCAGAGCCTGACCGAATACACCCAAATCATTATCGAACAAGCCGATCGCCTGCGCGCTCTGGTCGATCGCTTGCTGGGGCCGCAAAAGCCGGGTAAAAAAACCTCCGAAAATTTGCACCTGATTCTGGAAAAAGTACGCCAGTTGGTCGAACTGGAAGGCAGTGCCGATCTGCATATTGAACGTGATTACGATCCTAGCCTGCCCAACATCATGATGGACACCTACCAGATTGAGCAGGCGCTGCTCAACATTGTCAGTAACGCAGCGCAGATTCTGGCCAACCAGCCACACGGCGTGATTACCCTGCGCACCAGAACAGTGCACCAAGCCAATATTCACGGCCAGCGACATAAGTTGGTGGCCAGAATCGAAATTATTGATAACGGTCCGGGCATTCCGCTAGAACTGCAGGACACCTTGTTCTACCCCATGGTCAGCGGCCGTGAGGGAGGAACCGGGCTCGGCTTATCCATTTCGCAAAACCTGATAGACCAGCACAATGGAAAAATAGACGTAGAAAGCTGGCCAGGAAGAACAACATTTACGATTTATTTACCGATTTGAACGACGTGACCATTCTCACCATGAGAATGGGGGCTGCTGTTGAGGAACCAAACTATGAGTAAAGGATACGTATGGGTTGTCGATGACGACAGCTCGATTCGCTGGGTGATGGAGAAAACCCTGTCATCAGCCAACATCAAGTGCGAAACATTTTCCGATGCCGAAAGTGTGTTAATGGCACTCGAAAGAGAAACGCCTGACGTACTGGTGTCCGATATTCGCATGCCCGGAATTGACGGCATTGAGTTGCTCCATCAGGTGCACTCACGCTCACCAGAACTGCCCGTCATCATCATGACCGCGCACTCCGATCTGGATGCTGCCGTCAACGCTTACCAGAAGGGGGCATTCGAATATCTGCCTAAGCCGTTTGATGTGGATGAAACCCTGACGCTGGTCGAACGTGCCATCGCCCACGGCCAGGAGCAGCGTAAAGAGCAGTCACAACGCCTGACCCCAACCTATGATGCTCCGGAAATCATCGGCGAAGCGCCAGCGATGCAGGAAGTGTTTCGCGCCATTGGTCGTTTGTCCCGCTCGTCGATTTCAGTGCTGATCAATGGTGAATCCGGTACCGGTAAAGAACTGGTGGCTCATGCTCTGCATCGTCACAGCCCACGCGCGCAGAAACCCTTTATCGCACTTAACATGGCGGCCATTCCGAAAGACTTGATCGAATCAGAGCTGTTTGGTCACGAAAAAGGTGCCTTTACCGGCGCAAACAATGTGCGTCAGGGACGTTTTGAGCAGGCCAACGGCGGCACTCTGTTTCTCGACGAAATCGGTGATATGCCTTTAGATATTCAGACGCGCTTGCTGCGCGTACTGGCCGATGGGCAATTTTATCGCGTCGGCGGTCACTCTGCGATCAAGGTGGATGTACGTATTGTCGCGGCCACACACCAGAATCTTGAGAAGCTGGTGCATCAGGGCAAGTTTCGTGAAGACTTGTTTCACCGCCTCAACGTGATTCGAATCCAGATCCCGTCATTGCGTGAGCGGCGTCAGGATATTGATAAATTAACTAAACATTTCCTCGCTTTGGCCGCAAAAGAGTTAGGCGTGGAGATGAAAACCCTGCATCCTAAGACCATCGAGATTCTTAATCGCCTCGACTGGCCAGGCAACGTTCGCCAGTTGGAAAACATGTGCCGCTGGCTGACCGTAATGGCGAGTGGGACAGAGGTACTGCCGAGCGACCTGCCTTCAGAGTTGCTGGCCGAGAAGAAAAACGTCGATTTCGACAGTGATGTCAGCTGGCAGAAACAGCTGGAATCCTGGGCGAAATCCGCTCTCGCTTCAGGAGAAACTGAGATACTGTCTTACGCACTCCCGGAGTTTGAACGTATACTTTTAGAAGCAGCGCTCAACCATACCAATGGCCATAAGCAGGATGCCGCAAAAGTATTAGGCTGGGGACGCAATACACTCACACGTAAATTGAAAGAGTTGTATTAAAGGACTTTTGTTGTCTCCACTGCCAATGCCCCGAATCACAGGCCATTATTGCAGAATCAGGATATGCCGTTCAGACAACAGATGACTTTGAAAACCGCTGTGTTATTCCCTTTCGTGATCATTATTCTGGTGACGATCGGTGTCATTGGAGCGGTTCAGAAATACAGCTACGAACAGATGGTGCAGGATGTGAGCCGCAAACAGCTCACCTTCCTGACCCACAACGTTGACCAACGCTTACACGCCTTTCTCGATGAACCGTTCCGTGCTAATCAGAGCATGAGCCACGGCATCGGCTTTCACCATCTGTATCAGCCCAATGACTCACAGCAGATCGAACAATTTCTGGTTTCCGGCTTCAGCGACCTGTACCGCCCGATTTCTCAAATCGATGTGATGAGTTTTGCTGGCATCAACGGCGAATTTGTCGGCTTTCGCAAGGAAGACAATCAGAGCTTCACGCTGATGCTCAAAGACAGCCGCACAAAGCAGCAGCTCACGATTTACCATGGCGATTCAGTCAGCGATGAAATCCGTTCGGTGATAGCCGGATATGATCCCCGTACTCGTCCCTTCTATACGCCAGTGGCAGCGAATCCACATCCGATGTGGTCACCGGTGTATACCAACATGGACGAACGCCAGGACATCACGTTATCCGCTCTGACACCGGTGATGCAACAAACCCAGTTTGTCGGCGTCATGGTCACCGACGTCAAAATCAGCACCTTTAACACCTTTCTCCACATGCTGAAACGTGAAACCAATGCCGACGTGTATATCTTTGACGAAACCCAGCGTCTGATCGCACATTCAGCGCCAACGGGCGTTGTCTCATGGGGCACCGAGTATTCACCCAAAGGCGATCGACTCACCACTCAGGAAACCCCGAATCCGGTGTTGAAAGCCAGTGCCATCGAGATTTCCCGCGTTCTGCAAAGCGCGCATACCCTGCCGAAAGAGGTGTTCAGCACCGAGGTCGATGGCGCGCGCTATTTCAACCAAGTGACGTCGGTCGAGGACGAACATGGGCTCAAGTGGTACATCAATGTCACCATCTCCGAAGCAGACCTTCTAGGCTCTCTGCCGCAAAACCAGCGCAACAGCTGGTTGCTGGGCCTGATCGTCAGCCTGTTTGGGATTGGCATCGGCTTTATCACCTTTAACCGCATCACGGCGCCCATTACCTCTACCGCGGCGGCAGCAAAACATCTGGCGCAGGGAGATTGGGACAGCCCAATGCCCAAACCGGGCAAGATCTACGAAACCAGTATGATGGTGTTTGCCTTTACGGAAATGGCGAACAACCTCAAAGCGTCATTTAAAGCGCTGCGCGAGCAACTCATCTACGATTCGCTGACCAAGGTTTACAGTCGCGAAGGCATGATAGACAGCTGCAACCAATTGCCAACGTTGCATGGTAGCCTGTTCTTGATTGGCATCGATAAGTTCAGAGACATCAATGACAGCCTTGGCCATCACCAGGCCGATCAGCTGCTCGTCCTCATTGCCCAACGCCTGAAAACCGTCAGTCACGACAACAGCTACATCGCCCGCATTGGTGGTGATGAGTTCGCCATCTATCTTCCTCAAAGCAATGATATTCCGGCCATCAAGCAGTTTGCCCAACAGTTGCTGCAACTGTTCGCCACGCCGTTCAATATGCCGAATGAAAACATCGCCGTGAACATCTCGGTGGGTATTGTTCATGGGCTTGAACCTGCCAGCATGACGGTGTGGCTGCGCAACGGCAGCATCGCATTAAGTAACGCCAAGCAAGACTCCACCCGTCTCAGTTACTATGTGCCGGAGATGGCCGATGTTTCTCGCAAGCGAACCCAAATGGTGACGCAGATTAAGCTGGCGCTGGAAAACCACGAGTTTGTTCCGTTCTATCAACCAATCGTTGACCTGCACAGCGGCGAAGTGTTGGGAGCAGAAGCCTTAGCGCGCTGGCTGTCGCCAGAATATGGTTTAGTACCACCCATGGACTTCATCCCGATTGCAGAAGAAAGCGGGCTTATTAACGCGATTGGCGAACAAATCCTGCGACAAGCATGCTGCGATACCGTGAAAGGTATCGAGCAAGGTAAATGGGCCGCAGACTTCCAGATGCACGTTAATTTGTCAGTCAATCAGCTTTCCCATCCTGAATTCATGCCACAGCTTGAAGAGACGCTGCGTGTCACGGGCATGCAACCGAACAATCTGACGCTGGAAATTACCGAATCCCGTATCGTCAATAACGACCCGGTGATTTTAAACACCATGCACTCCATCAAGCGCTTGGGGATCCGTCTGGCGATTGACGACTTTGGGACCGGCTACAGCTCGCTCGCCTATCTGTATAAGCTGCCTTTCGATTGCCTTAAGATCGATCGGGCTTTCGTTTCTCTACTCAAGCAAGAACAGTATGAAAGCAGCATTGCAGCCACCATCATCAATCTGGCCAACAGTTTTAAGGTCAACATCGTTGCAGAAGGCATTGAAACACCTGAACAGGCCGAATTGCTAGCCAAACTTGACTGCCCACAAGGCCAGGGGTTCTTGTTCAACAAACCGATGTCGTACCATGAATGGCCAACAGATCTGGTTAACATGAAGAGAATATCAGCAAAATAGCACTCGATTCGCCATTCTCACTACTGACACCGCAAGGTTTGGTTTTTATACTTAGCGCAGATTTTGCCTTGGTAGACGATAATGATTACGAAAAATATTCCACTCACTGATTTACACCGCCATCTTGACGGTAACATTCGCACTCAAACCATTCTCGACCTCGGTCAAAAATTTGGTGTAGCTCTGCCAGCCTACACCGTTGCGGATCTCACTCCGCACGTACAGATCGTTGAAGCTGAACCTTCACTGGTCGCTTTCCTGTCTAAACTAGACTGGGGTGTGGCAGTACTGGGCGATCTGGACGCTTGCCGCCGCGTTGCGTATGAAAACGTAGAAGATGCACTCAACGCGCAAATTGATTACGCCGAGCTGCGCTTCTCACCGTACTACATGGCAATGAAACACAACTTGCCTGTAGCGGGTGTCGTTGAAGCCGTTGTCGACGGCGTAAAAGCCGGCGTGCGCGATTTTGGCGTACAAGCCAACCTGATTGGCATCATGAGCCGTACTTTTGGCACAGACGCTTGTCAGCAAGAACTGGACGCGATTCTGAGCCAGAAAGATCATGTTGTGGCCGTCGACCTTGCCGGTGATGAGCTCGGCCAGCCCGGCGATCGTTTCGTCAGCCATTTTAAACAGGTACGCGATGCAGGCCTGCATATTACTGTTCACGCAGGAGAAGCGGCTGGTCCGGAAAGTATGTGGCAAGCGATTCGTGACTTAGGCGCGACCCGTATTGGTCATGGGGTGAAAGCGATTCACGATCCGCAGCTAATGGATTATTTAGCAAAACATCGCATTGGTATTGAGTCATGTCTGACATCCAACATTCAAACCAGTACAGTAGAAAGCTTGGCATTACACCCTCTCAAGCGTTTTCTTGAGCATGGGGTACTCGCCTGTCTAAATACCGATGATCCTGCCGTAGAGGGCATTGAGCTGCCTTATGAGTATGAAGTTGCTGCGCCTCAAGCCGGATTGAGCCAAGAGCAGATTCGTCAGGCG
This sequence comes from Vibrio sp. bablab_jr001, assembly GCF_016464285.1. NCBI lineage: Bacteria > Pseudomonadati > Pseudomonadota > Gammaproteobacteria > Vibrionales > Vibrionaceae > Vibrio > Vibrio sp. bablab_jr001. The sequence continues at coordinate 488 of NZ_JACDWZ010000072.1, read as the reverse complement.
CAATTAAACGGCTTGGAACTGGCGTTCTTGTCCGATAGCGATAAACAGGCGCTGAAAGCCAAAGTCGCTCAACGCGTTTAGTATAAAGAATCTATCTCTTACCAAGCCGATGCCCTGCATCGGCTTTTTTATATCTCTGCTCTCCCCTAACCACTCAGAAACACCGCACCAAGGGGTCACAACTTTCGGCCCAGATTCGCACACTCTCTTCCGCAAGCCTTCAAGACAAGGTTCTGTAGTGCACCAGTCTGAAGCCAACCTGAGCAATGCCAAGCAAGAGAAGCCAAGTCTATCTTTACCAAACAGAGGCGCGATGACAACAAAGCCGAAGGGGTAAGAGCCTGAGATAGGTAACAATCCGTTAGCCGTTAGGAATAACACTTAAGAGCGACAAAGCGCTGGGGCGAGAGAAAGAGGAGAGCGAAGCGCTCAGTGAGGCTGGAGAGTGTGGAGGTTTAGCAACTCCCAGATAGCAAAAAACCCCAGCA
>NZ_JACDWZ010000071.1:0-311 GCF_016464285.1 Vibrio sp. bablab_jr001 | reverse complement strand
GTTGTTACGCCAAATCGTTTAGAGCGGCAATTCGATCCATTAGCGCCCAACACGGCTTGGGTAACGGATATTACGTACATCAAAACGCATGAAGGCTGGCTCTATCTTGGCGCTGTAATGGACTTGTTCTCACGACGAATTATTGGTTGGTCAATGGGCAGTCGTATCACTAAAGAGCTTGCGTTAGATGCTTTATTAATGGCGGTATGGCGTCGTAAACCTGCTGGCAAAGTGCTGGTTCATTCAGATCAAGGAAGCCAATACACGAGCCATGATTGGAGTGAGTTTCTAAGCGCTCATGGTTTGGAAGG
>NZ_JACDWZ010000009.1:0-429 GCF_016464285.1 Vibrio sp. bablab_jr001 | reverse complement strand
CTTTTAGTTAGATAAACTAGCTAAAAAAGAGGTGTCCATGAGCCATAAACGTTACCCCGAACAATTCAAAATCGAAGCAGTGAAACAAGTCACTGTTGCCGGCCATTCTGTTGCTGATGTTGCTCAGCGTTTAGGTACCACCACACACAGTCTTTACGCCTGGATTAAGCGCTATGGTCCTGACTCTGAGGAACACCTTCATCAGTCTGCTGAGTCCGCAGAAATTCGACGATTACAAAAAGAGCTTAAGCGTGTTACTGAAGAACGTGACCTGTTAAAAAAAGCCGCGGCGTACTTCGCAAGCCACCCCGAGTAAGATACGCCTTTATCCAAGAACATCATCACAGCCACTCTGTGCGACATCTGTGTCAGTTATTTGATGTTCATCCGAGCGGGTATTACGCGTGGAGGAGCTGCGCAAAGTCGAAG
>NZ_JACDWZ010000070.1:0-241 GCF_016464285.1 Vibrio sp. bablab_jr001 | reverse complement strand
GCCTTGCACGCAGGAGGTCAGCAGTTCGATCCTGCTTAGCTCCACCATCTTTAAGCACATTTGCTTAAGTGTTCTTAAACATGGTTTTCATCAGAAAATCTGCTCTTTAACAATTTGGAAAGCTGACAAAACAATCTTTTAAGATTGTTTGTAAAGTTCTCAATGTATTCCTGAACGGAATACACCAACAAACACATTCAAGTGTGCTTGGTATCGAAGCTTACTGATTCAGTAAGTCTTC
>NZ_JACDWZ010000069.1:0-1630 GCF_016464285.1 Vibrio sp. bablab_jr001 | reverse complement strand
CGGTTGGCCATGCGCCGGTTCAAATCCAGTTTTTCAGTGGCGGTCAGCACCAGACGCTCAACCACCTGAGTAAGCTGCTCCGGTGTTTTCAGCGTGAGCTCGTTCATGGCAAATCATCCAGATGGCCGACAAACAGCACCAGTTCGTTCAGGTCGTCTTCGTCGACACGGGCAGCAAAATCGCCCACGCATTCAAACCGCTCGCCGTGTTGTTGCCAGTTTCCTTGCGGGTGGGCTTGCAGTGCGAAGGCTTCCCGCAGGTCAATCTTGATTTTGATGTCGCAGCGGCCGTTATCCAGCAGCTCGGTGGCGAAGGTCGGAAACGGCAATCCTTTTTCCATCCGGTACGGGTCGTGCGTATTCATCCAGGAGACCAGGTGCATCATCAGAATGTGCGGCTGCACTCTGACATCCTGCATAAACACGATGGCGGTGTACTCGAGTTCAAACCCATCGACGCTGTCGCCCTGAGTGCAGAAAAGCGCGCCGTCTTCGGCCCAGACGGTGAAGTTCTTGGCATCCGCCACGTGCTCTCTGAACAAGTCCGTTAAACTTTGCAGCGCTTTCATCACACCACCTCAAAACAGTAGGTTTCCTGCCCGTGAAGCAGCAGGTCCACCGCCTGACGGTATTGCACCTCGCAATGGTATTTCTTGCTGCTCAGCGCTTCCTGACGATCGGCCGCTTCGGCGGTCGCATCGGAGCTGAGGCGGATGCCGATCAGCTCGCTGGCCGTCAGCGCAAACACCGCCTGGGTGTAAAGCGTGGTACCGGATTCTTCATCGCCGAACTTGTCCTTTGAGAGCGCGGCAAGGTTGTCGTACTGCGCGATGGCATCGACCAGCTCGCGGTGCACCTTAATGCGCGAGACTTTCGCCTGTTGCAGAATGCCTGCCTCTGTCTCATTGCTGAGGAAATGAAACAGAGACTGAAACTCTGAAATTTTGAGTGCGGGAAAGTTATCCGTGGCGGGCAGCTCGGAGGCATACACGTCGCTTTTGTTGCCGATAAATTCCATACATCACCTTTGAGGGAATGCAGGCAGCAGTGCACGAATAACAATCTGTGTAGGAGCCAGACTGATAACGTGACAGAGCCTGCATTGGAGGGTGTCAGTCTGGCGCAGTTATACCCACGCCCCGTTGATCTTGAGTTTGACGTTGCCGAACTCGACCGCCGCCACTTTTTCAAGCTGCTCGATGACGTACGCCATGTTCATCGACTCAAAGTTTTCCATCTGGTCTTTGGCGTCGTTTTTCTTACCGACCGTGCGGCGAACCGAGTCTTCCTGAATGTAGATAGACAGGTTGTCATAGCTGGTCACCATGATGCCCGTTGACGGGAAGCCCGGAACCGACACGGCCGGCAGGCCGCCATAGGTGCCGATGACCTGACGCTCCTGAATCTTGCTCTTTTCTGTCGGCGTATTGCCGTGCGCGTCGTAGAACTTGGCCTTCTCATAAGCCAGCAGATCAGAGCCATGATGGCAACCAGGTCAGAGTCGTTTTCGCACGCCGGATGCAGCAGGTTTTTCAGGTTCAGCACCGCCAGATCGAGGTTGGCAAAGTCGCCGCCTTCACCAATCTTGATCACGCCGGAGCCTTCCGCGCCTTCGGTGATTAAACGTTCGG
>NZ_JACDWZ010000068.1:0-351 GCF_016464285.1 Vibrio sp. bablab_jr001 | reverse complement strand
TCGAGAGCAAGGCTTGGCGCTGATTGAACGCAATGGCGTACTGACGATTGAGAACACCGCGCACAGCATCATTCAGGGTATCGGGCTTGAAGTCGGCAACAACATCGAACGCCTTGAGATTGCCCGTCAGTTCCATACCCGCTTTCACCGCACCGAAGTTCAGGGCGCGTGGGACGATGCCAGCGCGGTGGTCACCGCGGCCGATGTCGATGCCTCGCGCACACGGGTGATTATCTGCGATCAGTTACAGTCCGCCGACGCGTGTTTGTCCCGCGCCCGGTATGAACACAACCTTGCGATCGCGCAGAGCCTGACGGCCTCAGCAAGCATTGCCGGACTGTTCCCGGCGCT
>NZ_JACDWZ010000067.1:0-291 GCF_016464285.1 Vibrio sp. bablab_jr001 | reverse complement strand
GCGATGTTCTACTCTCACATGGGGAAACCCCACACTACCATCGACGCTGTTTCGTTTCACTTCTGAGTTCGGAATGGAATCAGGTGGGTCCAAAACGCTATGGTCGCCAAGCAAATTCTTAAAATTCGGAAAGCTGTTTTTTGTTCTCATAACACATTCTTATGCGCTTAGCTTTGAGTCCACTACAAAACCCCTTGGGTGTTGTATGGTTAAGCCTCACGGGCAATTAGTACAGGTTAGCTCAACGCCTCACAACGCTTACACACCCTGCCTATCAACGTTCTAGTCTCG
>NZ_JACDWZ010000066.1:0-46503 GCF_016464285.1 Vibrio sp. bablab_jr001 | reverse complement strand
TGGTCGAACTGCTGAACCAGCATCTCGTCTTCGTGACCTTCAACGAATGAATCGCCGATAGAATCCGCAGTACAAGCGCCTGCAGTGATTAGACCCTGAGTTTGACCTTCGATAGAGATATAACATGGAGTTGGCATTGCTCATTCCTTTCTAACTGGTTGTTTATCAGGCAACGGGTTAAGACAACCTTTGCCATTCGATAAAACGTTCGTGATGTAAGTGCGCTCAGCGCGAATTCAGTGAGTAAGGGAGCAAAGTCGATGCCACTTTGGCATTCTTTTAAAATCAATTAGTTATATTTAAAACCTTGCCATTAGAGCAACAAACTGCCTTTGAACAAGCAAGATCTTGCTTGTCGGGCAAGGATCCTGCGATACAAAAAAGCCCGATTTACATTGTAAAATCGGGCTCGAACAGGCTAATGAGTCATTCAGTCGATAAACTTATACATTAACGTAGCCAAAGGTGGCACGCGTAGTCTCAGTGACTGAGGTAAACCCTCACTAGGTACTTTTTCCGTAGCCACCAGCGTATTGACCTCAAAGCCGCTGCCATCGTACTGAGGCGCATCGCTGTTGAGCAGCAGTTGATAACTACCTGTCTTGGGTACACCTAAGCGGAAAGATTCATGTGGCACAGGGGTGAAGTTTGTTACCACCAGAATGCGCTCGCCATTTTCACTAAAGCGTTCATGGGCAATCACGCTGGCATCAGCGGAATCTTGCAGGCGCCATTCAAAACCTTTCGGATCGCAATCCAGTTCATGCAATGCCGCTTCATTACGGTACAGATGGTTCAAATCACGCACCAGACTTTGCACACCGTTATGACGGGCAAATTCCAGCAGGAACCATTGCAATTGATCATCGTGATTCCACTCCGCCGTCTGACCGATCTCCGCTCCCATAAAGTTAAGCTTCTTGCCTGGCTGACCATACATGTAACCCAAATAAGCGCGCATGTTGGCAGTTTGCTGCCATTCATCGCCCGGCATTTTATAGATCAGAGAGCGCTTGCCATACACCACTTCGTCGTGAGATAGCGACAAGACGTAGTTTTCGCTAAAGGCATAAATCAGCGGGAAGGTCAGCGTATTGTGGTGATACTTGCGGTGCACCGGATCTTCCTGAATGTACGACAAGCTGTCATGCATCCAACCCATGTTCCATTTAAAGCCAAAGCCCAAACCGCCCATAAAGGTTGGTGCAGAGACCCCCGGAAACGCCGTGGATTCTTCGGCAATGGTCATCGCATTCGGGAAATATTTGTAGACCTCCTCGTTCATCCACTTCAGCGTTGCGATCGCATCATAGTTCTCACGGCCACCGTCGATGTTAGGAATCCACTGATCGTGACTGCGCGAGTAATCGAGGTACAGCATCGACGCCACCGCATCAACACGAATGCCATCAATGTGGAACATTTCAAACCAGTACAGCGCGTTAGAAACCAGAAAACGGCGTACGTGCTCGCGCCCTAAATCATAGATGTACGAGTTCCAATCCTGATGCCAGCCCCGGCGTGGATCCGGGTCGTGATAGAGTGGTGTGCCATCGAAGTTGGCCAAACCATGGTCATCCGATGGGAAATGAGCCGGAACCCAGTCAAGCACCACGCCCAGTCCGGCTTGGTGACAGGCGTCGACAAAGTATTTGAAATCATCGGGTGTACCATAGCGACTGGTTGGCGCGAACAAACCAACAGGCTGATAGCCCCAAGAGCCGTAAAACGGGTGCTCCGAAACCGGCATCAGTTCAACATGGGTGTACCCCATATCGACCAGATACGGAACTAACTGATCAGCCAGTTCACGATAATTGAGGAAGCGGCCATCTTCGCCGCGTTTCCATGAACCAGCGTGCAGCTCATAAAACGATAACGCTTCTTTGCGTTTTTCCGTCACCGGACGGGTTTGCCAAGACGCATCCTGCCACTCATAGCTTTCGTGGTCATACACTACCGAAGCAAAGGATGGATACTGCTCAGCGTAACTACCCCACGGATCGGCTTTATGCGGTAAACCTTCACCATGTGGACCTTTCAATTCATATTTATACTGCACACCCGCTTCGAGGCCCGGAACAAACAAGCCCCAAATGCCGTAATCAAGACGCTGCATCGGATGGCGGCGACCATCCCATTGGTTAAATGAGCCGATCAGGCTGCAAGAGGAAGCGTGCGGCGCATACACCAGAAAACGTACCCCAGAGATCTGCTTTCCATCACGTTCAAGCGTGACAAAGTGCGATCCCAGAAAATGATACATCTGCTTTGGCGTGTGCAGGTCGTCGTACTCGGCGTAAATGGAATGATACTGATACGGGTCGTCAATCAACTGCTCGACACCAGCCCAGTTGACAGCCAATTGATAATGGGTAAAACGCAGATCACGTGATGATTTGAGAACAAAACCGGATTCATCTTCACGCTCCAGCGCAATGCGGGGTTCCCCTTCAATCACCAGCTCAACGCTGTCTGCGCCCGGCAGCCACACTCGCAGCGCGCACTGTTCATCGGCAATGTAGGGGCCTAAAAAGGCAAAAGGATCAGCAAACGCGGCGTGGGAAAGTTGTTGATAGGCCAGTTGCTGTTTGGATGGCTTCTTTTTTGTCGTTTTCAATATACCTACTCCTAACCTTGACTCACTCAAAAGAAAAAAATGCCCGCTAAAAGTGCGGGCTTGCTAGCGTTAAACCATCTTATCGAACTCAAGTATGACGTGGAGTGACCGAACCTAAACTTCTCGTTGTAATTTATGAGAAAAGGCTAAATCACTCCAATGGGTTTATTTGCTTGCCTTGGCGCGAACTTCGCTCAGTTTCGACGCAATGCGGTTCACGTCTTCACGGGCGAAAATTTCGTCCAGATTCATGGAAAGCTTACGGCGCCAGTTAGGGTATTCATTAACTGTGCCAGGAATGTTGACTGGCTTATCCATTTCCAACCAGTCTTCAAGCTGGACACTCAACAACGCCGAAGAACCGGCAGCGACGTGCAACTGCAACGCTTCGCTCAGGTAGGAATCCATCGGGACCAGGCTGGCATCACGGCCTACGCCTTCAGGCAGGTAACCATGCCACGCCACTGAATCCAGAATGCCTTGCTTGCACTTGAGGCGATCATCAAACAGCGCCGCCAGTTGGATTGCATCTGGGTACAGGCCAATTTCACCGCCAAGTTTCAGGTCGTCGCAGTGCCAGAAACCACGCAGCGTTGGCATGTCGTGTGTACACAGCGCTGCCATTGACTGCTCGGCATAATGCTCCGGAGAAATAAAGCCGCCGTCGTCTTTGGAAGTTTCGAAGAAGAACACTTTGTATGAGTGCACACCGGCATCACGCAGCAACTCTACGATTTCATCCGGTACGGTGCCCAAATCTTCGCCGATCACGCTGCACTGATGGCGATGCGATTCCAGCGCCAAAATCGCTAGCATATCTTTCACCGGATAGTAGATGTACGCGCCTTTGGTCGCGTTTTCACCTTTCGGAATCCACCACAGACGCAGCAAACCCAGCACGTGGTCGATACGCAGTGCACCACAATGCTTCATGTTTGCACGCAGCAGTTTGATGTAAGCATCGTAAGCGGTGGCTTGCAGAACTTGTGGGTTCAGTGGCGGTAAGCCCCAGTTTTGCCCCAGAGGACCAAGAATATCCGGCGGCGCACCAATGCTCGCGTCCAGGATCAGGTTGCCATCATCCGCCCAGGTTTCAGAACCTGCGTCCGATACGCCCACTGCTAAATCGCGGTACAGACCGACGGACATGCCCTTCTCTTCTGCCAAAGCCTGAGCTTCATTGATCTGGGTGTCAGCAATCCACTGCAGGTACATGTAGAGGTGGACGCTGTCCTGATTCTCTTCAATGTATTTCTGCACTGCCGGGCTATCGAAGCGACGGTAGCTTTCCGGGAACACTGGCCAGCCCCATACTTGGCTGTCTTTGGCGTGTAGGTCAGCATGCAGCGCATCAAACGTTGCCTGATGCAACAGGCTATCGCCACCCTCTTCGACAAAGTTGAGGAAGGCATTGGCGCGATCGGTGTTTTTTTCCAGATGGCGTTTTTTGAATTCAGCAAACAGCAGCGGCAGCACACTCATCTTCATTTCAGCGACTTCGGTGTAGTTCACCCAATGCGTGTCACGCACTTTTTGGAGGCGCTGTTGGAAATCCGGGCTGCCGACACGTTGCTGCGCTTCGCCGCTCAGTGCAAATTCCGGCACAGAGCTGACATCGATGTAAAGAATGTTCAACCAGCGACGCGAAGACGGGCTGTATGGGCTAGCGCCTTCCGGGTTAGCCGGGAACAGAGAGTGAATCGGGTTCAGACCAACAAAATCACCACCGCGTGACGCGATGTCAGCAACCAGTTGTTTCAGATCACCAAAGTCACCGATACCCCAGTTATGCTGGGTACGCAGGGTGTAAAGCTGTACGCTCGGGCCCCACAGTTTCTTGCCATGTTCCAGCGCAGATTGCTTAAAACAAGCTGGTGGCGTAATGATCAGCGTCATTTCATACGGCGCTTTGCGGCGTTTGCGGGTGATGTGCAGCGTATGGTAGCCCCATGCCAGATCGCTTGGCAGGGCAAACACTAGAGGGCCACCCTCGGCACGCTCGTCTCGAACGATTTGAGACTGAAGATAGCCTTCAAGTACCTCTCCTTGCTCGGTTTCAAGACGCCAGTTAAATTCGCTTTCACGGGCACTCACGCCCAGATAAAGCGGAACTTCCACCGCTTCACCTTCGCGGATCACCAGAACCGGATCCAACACATCTTTCTTGTGTTTTTTCTCTGCCGACTTCAATAAGGTTTCGTCATTGGTGGTGTCGTAGCCCAAAGACGCCAAAAGACGACGGATAGTGTCGTCTTCAACACGCGCTTCGTCGCCCCATGCGCTCACATAGTGATCGACAATTTTTGCCATCTCTGCGACTTGTTTTAATGCATTTTGTTCTTTCATCGCTCTCTCCGAAGGGACTGCTTTCCCCTTCAAAACGTGTAGGGTGTGTTGTAATAAATATGGTTGTGACACAGCCAAGGCAGTTGCCTTGGCTGTTATTTGGCTTAGCGTTTGACCGCTTCCAGTTTCCAGATGTTGTTGACGTAATCCCGAATACTGCGGTCTGAGCTGAATTTGCCCACCAGTGCGGTGTTGAGAATGGCTTTCTTCGCCCATCCCGCCTGGTCGCGGTATTGCTGGTCGATGGCTTCGTGCGCCGCCACATAAGAGGCGAAGTCTGCCAGCACCAGATACGGGTCGCCGCCATCGAGCAAGCTATCGTACGTTGCACGCAGTTTGCCCGGCGCGCCCGGCGTGAACTCGTCGCCCACCAGCAGATCCAACGATGCTTTCAGCAGCGGATCCGCGTGGTAGAAGTCGTACGGGTTATAGCCGTTGGCTTTGAGTGATTCCACGCCATCCACTTCCAGACCGAAGATGTAGATGTTGTCATCGCCCACTTCTTCACGAATTTCTACGTTCGCGCCATCCATGGTACCGATGGTCAATGCACCGTTCAGCGCCATCTTCATGTTGCCGGTACCCGATGCTTCTTTACCTGCGGTAGAGATTTGCTCAGACACATCCGCTGCCGGAATGATGATTTCAGCCATGCTGACGCGGTAATCCGGCACAAACACCACTTTCAACTTGTTGTTGATGCGCGGATCGTTGTTCACTTTCTCGGCAATCTTGTTGATGGCGTAGATGATCTCTTTAGCCAAGTGGTAACCCGGTGCTGCTTTCGCTGCGAAGAACACTACGCGAGGATGCATGTCAAAGCTTGGATCGTTCAGCAGACGGTGGTAAAGAGACAGAATGTGCAGCATGTTCAGGTGCTGACGCTTGTACTCGTGCAGACGTTTGATCTGCACGTCAAAGATCGCATTGGTATCAAGATCGATGCCCATGTTCTCTTTCACCCAGTGCGCCAGACGCTCTTTGTTCTCTTTCTTCACGGCCATGAACTGTTTCTGGAACGCTTTATCATCAGCAAACTGAGAAATCGCTTCTAGCTGATCCAGATCCGCAGGCCACTGATCACCAATTTTCTCCGTGATCAGCGCTGACAAACCCGGGTTACAGAACTTCAGCCAGCGACGTGGCGTAATACCGTTGGTCACGTTTTGCAGACGACCTGGGTAAAGCTCGTTGAATTCAGGGAACAGGTCACGCTTCACCAGTTCAGAGTGCAGCGCCGCTACGCCGTTCACCGCGTAAGAACCGATCACACACAGGTTCGCCATGCGTACCATGCGGTGGAAGCCTTCTTCGATGATCGACAGCTTTTGCTGTTTCGCCACATCACCCGGCCATTTCGCGCGTACTTCCTGCAGGAAGCGGTGGTTGATTTCGTAAATGATTTCCATATGACGAGGCAGCAGGCGCTGGATCAGAGACTCGCTCCAGGTTTCCAATGCTTCTGGCAGCAACGTGTGGTTGGTGTAAGCGAAGGTTTTTGAACAAATCGCCCACGCCGCTTCCCACGACAGGTCGCGCTCATCAATCAGGATGCGCATCAGCTCAGGGATCGCGATGGTTGGGTGCGTGTCGTTGAGCTGAATGGTTTCTTGTTTTGACAGATCAGCCAACGCAAAACCAGCCGCTTCATGGCGACGCAGAATGTCGCGAATCGACGCAGCACTGTGGAAGTACTGCTGCATCAGACGCAGTGTTTTGCCTTTCTCGTGGTTGTCGTTCGGGTACAGCACCTTAGTGATGTTGCCCGCGTCAATCAGTGAGTGCTGCGCTTCAAAGTAGTTGCCGTTGTTGAAGCTTTCCAATGAGAACGGTGCGATCGCGCGGCATTCCCACAGGCGCAACGGGTAGACCGTCTCGCTCTGGTAACCGACAATCGGCAGATCCCACGGCATCGCCTGAACCAGCATACCCGGTACCCAGCGGCGCTTCTCTTTGCCGTTGTCCTGATACACTTCCACATGGCCGTAGAAACCGATTTCCTGTTTCAGTTCAGGACGTGCCACTTCCCAAGGGTAACCTTCAACACCGCACCAGGCATCGGGTGCTTCTTTCTGATGGCCTTGTTCAAAAGATTGTTTAAACAGGCCGTACTCATAGTGCAGACCATAACCCACTGTCGGGTATTCCTGCGCAGCACAAGAGTCCATAAAACACGCCGCCAGTCGGCCCAGACCGCCGTTACCCAGTGACGGGTCGCGCTCTTCTTCGAGCAGATCGGTCAGGCTTTGACCCAGTTCGGTCATCGCTGCTGAAATCTCTTCGTACAGCCCCATGCTGATCAGGTTGTTACCTGTCAGGCGGCCGATCAGAAATTCCAGTGACAAGTAGTTCAGGCTTTTCGCGTTAACAATGCGCTCATCCTGCTCGGTTTGCAGCAGATCAAACGTGGTTAATTCGGCCAGGGCACGGCCCATCGCCAAATACCAAGAGCGGCTGGATGCGTGCTCAATCGTCGTCGCGTAGGTAGCAGTCAGGTGGCGTTTTACGTTTTCTTGGAACAAAGCTTTATCAAAACTTTTTTGTTGAGTAGGTTTCATTGAGAAATCTCACTTTTCGGTTCTAATCCATCTGAGACATATCGTGCATCTGCTACGCAATCAAAACATCCTCCTGTTTCCGGCGGAATTTAGGAGGAGGAGTCAGGGCGTAGAAGGGGTAGCACCTGAGTTGGAGTGATCTATCTCCCATTGATTGGGCAAGTCGCGAAATTATGAGTGACAGGGATCACGGCAACCATCTCCATAACCCTAGTGGAGATTTATTAAACGCAGGTTTCTCCGCCTGAAATCATTTGCTCAATGTGCAGCCGCGATCACAAACTATTCGTTCTCGTTACGCAGATTTCACTAATTTTCGTAGAGGGTGGTAGTCATACACCGCTATCTACGCACCATTTTAGTGATTAACTTCACAATAATAGGGCGTAGTTTAGTGAGAAGTGTGAAACCTGCAAAAATCTCGTGGGCGATCAATAAACGTAGGGAAAGACATCAAGTAACATCTTCATCATTAAACCGTGAGCTAGCCCTCACTACCTATTACAAAGAGACAGAAACGGGAAGTACGACGATGTGGATACCCTCTAAATTAACTCGCCCCGGACGGCTGCATAACGCCATCGTCAGGCCGCGGGTATTAGAACTGTTGCAGCAGGCTCCCTGCTATAAACTCGTTCTGTTCCGCTCGCCCGCTGGCTATGGCAAAACCACCATGGCGGCGCAGTGGCTGGCGGACAAACCGAATGTCGGTTGGTACAGCATCGATGAAAGCGACAACGACACGTTCCGCTTCATGAACTACCTGCTGCAAGCGATCAACAAAGCCACATCGCAAAGCTGCCCGAACGCGCAAAAACTGGCGGAGCGTCGCCAGTTCTCTTCTCTGCACTCCCTCTTTAGTGAAGTGTTTGCCGAAATGTCGGATTTTCATCAGGAATGCTTTGTCGTGCTGGATGACTACCATCTGATCTCGGATGAAGAGATCCACGAAGCTATGCGCTTTTTCCTCAAGCACATGCCCGACAACCTGACACTGGTCGTGACCAGCCGCATGACGCCGCCGCTGGGTACCGCCAACCTGCGCGTGCGCGATCTGATGATCGAAATTGGCAACGAGCTGCTGGCCTTTGATACCGAAGAAACCACCCGCTTCTTTAACCAGCGCGTCGCCGATGGCATTGATGACATCACAGCCGTCAGCCTGCGTAATTATGTTGAAGGCTGGCCGTCAGCCCTGCAATTGATCGCTTTGCAGGCGCAGCATCAGAAACGCACTCTGGCGCAAACGGCAGAATCGGTATCGCACTTTAACCACGCGCATTTGTGGGACTATCTGGTGGAAGAGGTATTTGACCTGCTCGATCAGGAAACACGCTACTTCTTGATGCAGTGCTCCGTGCTGGATCATTTCAATGACGCTTTGGTATCTGCGCTCACCAAGCGTGATGACGCACTGAGCATGATTGAATCGCTCAACCGCTATGGCTTGTTTATCTACCCGCTGGAAGGCGAGCAGAACTGGTATCGCTTCCACAACCTGTTTGCAGAGTTTCTTGCCCACCAGCGTATGGCGCGCATTCCGCAGCAAGAACAAGAGCTTCACCGCGCTGCAGCCCGCGCGTGGCTGGAAGCCAATACGCCGCATCAGGCACTGCGTCATGCACACCTCGCTCAGGACACAGACTTACTGGCCAGTATTCTGACTCAGCACGGCTGGAAGATGTTCAACCAGGGCGAATTGGAAGTGCTCGAAGCGGCAATCAACCTGCTCACGCCAACGCAGCTCTACAGCGAGCCGAAACTTTGCCTGCTGCAAGCCTGGCTGGCGCAGAGTCAGCACCGTTACGATGATGTCGGCGATATGCTTATCCACGCCGACAAAGAGATGAAAGCGCTCAACGTTGAGCCAAGCAGCAAAGAACAGGGCGAATTCAACGCGCTACGTGCGCAGGTTGCCATCAACCAGAACGCACCAGAAAAAGCACTGGAGCTGGCCGAACTGGCCTTGAGTCAACTTGATAACACCATTTACCGCAGCCGCATCGTGGCAACCTCGGTGGTGGGCGAAGTCAATCACGTACTGGGGCAACTGAGCCGCGCGCTGTCGATGATGCAGCAGACCGAAAAGCTGGCGCGCCAGTATCAGGTTTACCATCAGGCACTGTGGGCGCTGCTACAACAAAGCGAAATTCTGATCGCACAAGGCTACGTGCAGGCCGCATTCGAGGTGCAGGACAATGCGTTCAAGCTGGTCGAAGAGCAGCATCTGCACCAAGTGCCGCTGCACGAGTTCCTGCTGCGTATCCGCGCGCAAATTCTGTGGTGCTGGAATCGTCTGGATGAAGCCGAAGAGTGCGCCTATAAAGGGCTGGATGTGCTTGGCAATCACTCACCAAGTCAGCACCTGCACAGTTACTCGATGCTGGCACGCATTGCGATTGGTCGTGGCGAGCTGGATAAAGCCGGCCGCTTTATCGAACAGATTCAGCATCTGATGAAACAATCCAACTACCACGTCGACTGGACCGCGAACGCCTCACTGTCGCTGATCCTCTACTGGCAGGCACGTGGCGATCTGGATGCAATGCAAACCTGGCTGGAGACCGCTTCCAGACCGGAGCGCGCCTGCAACCACTTCTCACAATTGCAGTGGCGCAACATCGCTCGCGTGCAGATCAATCTGGAACGCTACGAAGATGCGGAGCAAACACTCACTTTCATGCAAGAACAGGCGCAGCAGTATCAGCTCATCACCGATATGAACCGCAACCTGATTGTAGAAGCGAACCTCGCGACTTCTGGCGGTCAGGAGGAACTGGCACGCGAGAAAATCAAAGAAGCGCTGCGTCTGACCAACCAGACTGGCATGATTGGCAACTTCCTGATTGATGGCTACAAGATTGGCCACTTGCTGGAAAAACTGGTACATCGGGTTGAACTCGGCGATTTAGAACGTCATCGCGCGCAGCAACTGATGAAAGAGATTTCCACCACCCAGCGCAGCCGCTCAGTGCATTTCGACGAAGAGTTTGTCGAGAAGCTCATCAACCACCCGAACATTCCGGAGTTAGTGCGCACCAGCCCGCTGACGCAGCGCGAATGGCAGGTGCTGGGGCTGATCTATTCCGGCTTTAGTAATGAGCAGATTGCGCAGGAGCTGGATGTGGCAGGAACCACCATCAAAACCCACATTCGTAACCTGTATCAGAAGCTCAACATCGCCAACCGTAAAGAGGCGATTCGCACCGCAGAGAATCTGCTGCAATTGATGGGTTACTAATCAAAAGCCAGAAACGCAAAGAGCCAGCTATCGCTGGCTCTTTTTATTCTTGCGGTGTCGCCTTAGAACGGCTTTGGCGCAAACCCGGTCATCACTTCCAAACGCAGCGCTTTACCGACTTTGGTCATCGGGTGCACAACAACCAGGCCTTTGACTGATTTTTTCAGCTTACCCAGATCCGCCTGCTCGGCTTTGGTGATTTCGCGCGAGAAAGGCATATCCGCCAGTTTCTTACGCTCTTTATTCGTCTCGTAATCGTTTTTGCCTTTTAGGCCGTTCAGCTTCTTCGACAGCTCTTCCACCTCATCGGTGAACTTGCTGATCATCGCGTCATCGCCGCGAGTCTTAGCAGCATCCAACTTGTGACGGCAGGTATCGAGACGGTTATGCATTTGTTGAATGTCGTTTTTTAGACTCATGGAAAAACCCTCTTTGTAGATCGGGCACGGAGTATAGCACAATGCGTCAACGCGTAACGGTTTTCTCACCAACAAAATATCCGCTATGGCGGAAAAGAAAAGGCGCCCATAAAGGGCGCCTTTGAGCTTGTGACGGGTTGGAAGCTAGATAGTCAGAGGAATCAGTTCCAAGCCAAGAACAGAACTGATACCCATCACTACCAGCAGTGACACTTTAAACACCGTTTTTGACCATTCGACATAGTTGTCTTCGGTCACCGGTTTGAAAGTCACTTTGGTCCACATGAAGCACACGGCAGAAGCAATCACCAGGTACTCGTAGCCACACTCCCCGAGAAGGAACAAAGCCAAAGCCACCAGGTTGAATGCCACCACATACGCCATCATGTGTTTGCGTGCTTTTTCAATGCCAGATACAACCGGCAATACAGGAATGCCAGCGGTCTTGTAATCTTGCATACGGAACATCGCAATCGCGTAGGAATGCGGCATCTGCCACAGGCAGAACAATGCAAACAGCAGTACCGCTTCCAGGCTGATGTAATTGGTTACGGCAAGGTAACCCACCAGCGGTGGTACGGCGCCAGAGACGCTGCCGACTAAAGTGCCGTACACAGAGGTGCGTTTGTACCACATGGTGTAGAAGAACACGTAAAACACGTATCCCAACAACACCACCACTGTCGAGAGCGGGTTAGCCATGCGATAAAGCAGAGCCGTGCCACCCAGCAGCAGAGCGATAGCGTAGACAAACGCGTGGTCAACATTGATTTCCCCTTGCGCCAGTAAACGGCCACGAGTGCGATCCATTCGCAAATCGATATCACGATCGAAAATGTTGTTCACCACACAGCCTGACGCAATCACCATTGCCACACCCGCCAAGGTGTATGCCAGCAAAGCCACATCAGCCGCCTCAGATTTCGCTGCGAGGAAGTACCCCGCAGCGACTGAGATCAGGTTACCGATGATGATGCCCGGCTTGGTGATAGAGATGTAACCTTTAATCATGGATGCCTACATCGCCATGTTGATGTTGAGGTTCCACATGATCCAGATTGAACCACCAATCAGAATCAGTACCACCATGGCGGTAAACATCAGAGACACAAAGTTCCAACGGCCATCATCGGTACGGGTTTCCATGTGCAGGAAGTACACAAAGTGCACAAACACCTGCACGATCGCGCAGCCAAACATCAGAGCGTAAGTAACCGTCTCTGGCAGGCTTTGAGTCGCGACAAAGTAGAACGGGATAATGGTCAGGATCAGTGACGCAATAAAGCCCTTGATGTAATCGTTTTTACCAGAATCTACGTGTTGGTTGCTCATTACATTACTCCCAGTAGGTAGACGATGGTGAATACACAGATCCAAACGATATCCAGGAAGTGCCAGAACAAGCTTAAGCAGTTAAAGCGGGTTTCCATCATTTCGTTCAGGCCTTTGCTGTTGAGTTGCCAGTAGCACACTGCCAGCCAAATCAGACCAAAGCTTACGTGCAGACCGTGCGTGCCCACCAGCGTAAAGAACGCCGACAGGAATGCACTACGCTGCGGACCTGCGCCTTCTGCAATCAGGTGATGGAACTCGTACAGTTCCATGCCGATAAAGCCAGCACCCAACAGGAAGGTCACCGCCAGCCAACGTTTCAGGCCAGCGATGTCTTTACGTTTCATCGCAATCATACCGAAACCAAACGTGATACTACTGAACAGCAGCAGCATGGTTTCAGCGAAAACGAATGGCAGTTCAAACAGCTCTTTGCCGGTTGGACCGCCAGCGGTCGCGTTAGACAGGACGGCGAACGTTGCAAACAAGCTTGCAAACAGAACGCAGTCGCTCATCAGGTAGATCCAGAAACCGAACAGCTTGTTGCCACCGGTGTCGTGATGATCGTGATCATGTGCGCCATGAACATTAGCGTGCATAGGTCACCTCCATATCTTCATCGTCACCCTGGTCGCCAGACACTGGGTTAGCGGTCGCTTGCGCAGCACGTTTACGGTGCGCTTCTTCAATCGCTTTGATTTCATCAACCTGAACGTAGTAGTCGAGGTCTTCGTTGAAGCTGTGTTTGATACTGGTTACGACGATACCGATAAAACCAATAGCCGCCAGCCACCAGATGTACCAAATCATCGCGAAGCCGAAGATCAGTGCCCAAGCCGATACGTAGATACCCGTTGGTGTGTTCTTAGGCATATGAATTGGCTGGTATTCCACTTCTTTGTTCAGATCGTGTTCACCGCGCTCTTTCTGGTACCAGAAGGCATCCAGTTCGTCGCCTTTCGGCAGCACTGCGAAGTTGTAGAACGGAGGCGGAGATGACGTTGCCCATTCCAGAGTACGGCCACCCCATGGGTCGCCAGTCAGGTCCAGGTTCTGTTTACGGTCACGCACACTCACGTAGATCTGAATGAACTGACACAGGACGCCCAGCGCAACAATTGCCGTACCAAAGGCAGCAACCGCCAGCAGAGGGAAGAACTCATGGTCGATGTTCTGGCTGATACGACGAGTCATCCCCATAAAGCCCAGCGCGTAAAGCGGTAGGAATGCCAGAATGAAACCAGTCAGCCAGCACCAGAACGCACGTTTACCCCAAGTTTCATTCAGAGTGAAACCGGTCGCTTTCGGGAACCAGTAAGTGATCGCTGCGAAACAGCCGAACACCACACCACCGATGATAACGTTGTGGAAGTGCGCGATCAGGAATACCGAGTTGTGCAGTACGAAGTCAGCACCCGGTACGGCCATCAGAACGCCAGTCATACCACCGATAGAGAACGAAATCAGGAAGCCGACCGTCCACATCATTGGTGTTGTGAACTGAATGCGACCACGGTACATGGTGAACAACCAGTTGAAAATCTTAACCCCGGTCGGGATAGAGATGATCATGGTCGCGATACCGAAGAACGCGTTCACGTTCGCGCCGCCACCCATGGTGAAGAAGTGGTGCAGCCAAACAACAAACGCCAGAATGGTGATAACAATCGTTGCCCAAACCAGAGAGGTGTAACCGAACAGTTTCTTACGCGAGAACGTCGCAGTGACTTCTGAGAACACACCGAACACTGGCAGAACCAGGATGTACACTTCTGGGTGACCCCAAGCCCAAATCAGGTTGACATACATCATCATGTTGCCACCCATATCATTGGTGAAGAAGTGCATGCCCAGGTAACGGTCAAGCGTCAGCAGAGCAATGGTTACGGTCAGAATCGGGAACGAGATAATGATCAGGATGTTGGCGCAGAACGATGCCCAAGTGAATACTGGCATTTTCATCAGCGGCATAGACGGCGTACGCATACGCAGAATCGTCGCGAAGAAGTTCACACCTGTCAGCGTGGTACCAACACCGGATATCTGCAGTGCCCATATCCAGTAGTCGACCCCGACACCCGGACTCGCATCAATGCCAGACAATGGCGGGTATGCAAGCCAACCGGTACGGCCGAACTCACCCACAGCCAGAGACATGTTGGTCAGGATGACACCGACAACAAACAGCCAGAAGCTCAGGTTGTTCAGGTATGGGAACGCCACGTCACGAGCACCGATTTGCAGCGGCACCACGATGTTCATCAAACCGATGACCAGCGGCATCGCCACGAAGAAAATCATGATCACGCCGTGCGCGGTAAAGATTTGGTCGTAGTGGTGCTGAGGCAGGTAACCTGCTTCACCCGCTGACGACAGCAATTGTTGGCTACGCATCATCACTGCATCGGCAAAACCACGAATTAACATGATCATCGCGACAGCAATGTACATAAAGCCCAGTTTTTTGTGGTCTACCGAAGTAAACCATTCATTCCACAGGTACTGCCATTTACCCATACGAGTAATGGTCACTACCACAGCAAGGCCAACAAGCGCGATCACTGCCATAGTGATCATGATGATAGGCTCATGATATGGAATGGAATCTAGTGTTAGTCTTCCAAACATCGTTTGTTACCCTTTATGTTCTGCCATGTTCATATGACCATGCTCTTCAGCTTCACCACCCATGCTGTGAGAACCCATAAACTGCATAACCACAGTCGAGAACAAGTCATGAGGGACGTGAGAGAAGTAAGTCACAGGAACGTCTTCACTTGGTTTCGCAAGCGCTTGGTAATCGCTGAAATCGTGCAGCATTTTTGGCTGTGATTTCACTTCGTTAACCCAGCTGTCGAAGCTCTGTTGATCTGGCAATGCATTGGCCACGAACTTCATGTGCGAGAAACCTTCGCCGCTGTAGCTGGCAGACATGCCTTTGAACTCACCTTCGTGGTTCGCAATCAGGTGCAGACGAGTCACCATGCCAGGCATCGCGTAGATCTGGCTGCCCAGTTGCGGAATAAAGAAGGAGTTCATGATGTTGTCAGAAGTGATTTTGAACTTCACAGGAACATCTTTCGGGAATGCGACGTAGTTGACGGTAGCAATCTGCTGCTCTGGATAGATGAATAGCCATTTCCAGTCCAGTGAAACAACTTCAATCGTCATCGGTTTGACGTCACTTTGAAGTGGGACGGATGGCTCCAGCTCATGCGTAGAACGCCAGGTAATCACACCCAAAATCGCGATGATGATGATTGGAATCGTCCAAACCACCACTTCGATTTTGGTCGAGTGAGACCATTCTGGTGTGTATTCTACGTCAGTGTTGCTCGCACGGTATTTGTAGGAGAAGTAAATTGTCATCAGAATCACGGGGATGACGACAATCAACATCAGAACAAGAGCGGTGATGATCAACTCTTTTTCACGTACCCCTACCATGCCCTTGGGATCAAGCAAAGCAGATTGACATCCTGAGAGGAGCAAAATTGCAAAAAACAATCCCGCTCTCGACAAGATGTTTTTGTATCTTGAGGCTTCCATTGACTTTCTCGACTGTATTTGCAGATTTCCACCGACAAAAGTTGGCACTTTTTGGAATCTGCGGTTGATGTTTATGAGTATTTTTATGTGTGTTGAGCTTGAACAAATGTTTACTTGAGGTAACATTCGCGTGCACGCAAGTCATGAACATCGACATACGTCCAACAATTCAACTCACGCCAAAACACAAATGTCACAGTCGGAAACATTTTGTTACATCTGGCGCATTATGCGGACATTAAGTCCGAATCACAGTAGATCAAATTGCAATCTTACCTTTCATAAATGGAATCATTAGTAAATTTAAACCTTTACTAATGTGGGGTTACACACTTCAACCACCTGTTATATCTGAAAAGTTTCTTTGATTTGGATCAAGAAATGTCATACTTTTGTGCTAAGAAAAAAAGTTAATAAGCTCGAATGATGTCACAAATTACGATTTTTTTTGATGGGCGCTGTCCGCTCTGCTTTCGCGAAATGTGCGCATTAAAGCAGCATGATGTTCATCATTCCATCACCCTGATCGACATCCACAGTGAAGCCATGGACGCCTATCCCGAGATCGACGCAGAAGAAGCGCGGCGGATCCTGCTCGCCTACAATTCGCAAGGTGAGCTGATCCGAGGATTGGATGCGCTACATTTGGCCTGGTCTTTGGTCGGTAGGCCGTGGATCTATGCCATGACACGCTGGCCTGTTATCCGTCCACTCGCCAATTACGGCTATTTATTGTTCGCTCGTCATCGCTACACATTATCCCGCTGGCTGACAGGTCAGAGCCGTTGCGATAACGATCAATGTCGACGCAAATAACAAAATCTAACCAACTCCCCTCCCCCGTAACAAAACTGCGCTACGATTACTGAGTAAAACAACAATAAGCCACCTCAAACCAGAGCGCAGGCAAAAGACAATCACCTTTACTGGACGGGACACGCTATGAATTTAACCATACGTCATCGACTCTATATTTTGTCGATCGTGCCGCTGCTGATCATCGCCATCAGTATGATGTACTTCACTTTTACCGAGACCCAGAGCTTCAGTCACACTCAAATGGCCAACACGCGCGAAGCGATGATGGACATGAAGAAGGCGGAGCTTAAAGCGTATTTACAGATCGCCGAATCCGCACTGACGCCGCTGAAAAACCGCCAAGCGACCCGCGAGGATGCGGTCGCGATTTTGCAGGAGATTGCGTTTGGCCAAAATGGCTACCTGTTTGGCTACGACAGCAAAGGCACCAGAGTCCTGCTGGGCAAAGGCCAAACCGGACTGGGAGACAACTTCATCGATTTACAGGACTCGCAAGGCAACTATCTGGTGCGGGATCTGATCAAAAACGCCAAAAGCGGTGACTTCACTACTTACTATTTCCCCAAACCCGGTGAGACTCAGCCTCTGCCTAAATTAAGCTACTCCGTCTATCTGCCACAGTGGGATCTCATCATTGGTACCGGTTTTTATACTGATGACGTCGACGCCGAAATCGCCGAAATGGAAATGCTCGCCAAACAAAGACTCACCAGTAGCTTGTGGACGCTCACCGCGATCAGCGTCGTGATTGTGGTATTGGTGGGGATTGTTGCCATGTTCATCAACCGCAGCATCTTGCATCCTCTGCGTCTCTTTGATGCGTCAATCCGCTCGTTTGCCAGCGGCGATGCCGATCTGACAGCGCGTATGGAACGTTTCAACGTGCCGGAATTTGCTCAACTGAGTGAGAACTTCAATGCCTTTGTCGCCAGCCTGCAAGACATCATCAAACGAGTGAACTTGGTCGGCCAGCAAGTGGTGGATGAAACTAACTCCATGACCCAGCGCGCGACCCAGGTCGATGATTTGGCTTCCGGTCAGCGCGAAGAGACCGAACAGGTTGCCACCGCCATGACGGAGATGACCACTACGGCGCACGAAATTTCCAATAATGCCAGCCAGGCTGCGCAATCAGCCAAAGAGGCAGACGACAATGCCAAAGAAGCCCATTCGATTGTTGATACCGCTGCGCGGTCCGTACAGTCACTAGCGGAAGAAGTGGCCGAAGCCAGCAGTGTTATCTCCAAACTGGAAAGCGATGTGAAGAACATTTCCACCTCCCTTGCCGTGATTCAGGATATTGCTGAACAAACCAACCTGCTGGCACTCAATGCTGCCATTGAAGCGGCGCGCGCAGGCGATCAAGGGCGCGGCTTTGCAGTAGTTGCCGATGAAGTGCGTAAACTCGCCAGCCGCACACAAGACAGCACTGGTGAAATTCACGCCATGATTGAGCAGTTGAAAGCGGCTTCCGATGCTGCGGTACGCGCGATGGATTCCAGCCAGAATCGCAGTGTCTCTACCGTGCAGGAGGCCAATGCCGCCGCCAAGGCGCTGGAGCAAATTCAGCAGTCGATTGGCACGATTATGGATATGAACTCACTGATTGCGACCGCCACGGAAGAGCAAAGTCTGGTTGGGCAGGAAATTTCACAACGTATTGTGGTGATCTCCGATCAAAGCAGTCAGTCTGCCGATCTGGCTAATGAAAACCGTCAAGGCAGCCAGGCACTCAATGGTCGTGCGCATGAACTGTATGACTTGGTGGCACGGTTTAAAGTTTAACCAGTTTTACACTGTAAACCGTCATAAAAAAGCCCCCGACTTCGGGGGCTTTTTGGCTATATAGAGCGGTCTATTGTTTGGCTTCCTGCTTGACCGCTTTAATCAATACCGAGGTGTCCATGCGACCATCCCCGTTTGCAGACAGGCTGCGATATGCTGCAATGGTTTTCTCGGTCATCGGTAAATGCACGCCCTGACGCTGAGCTTCATCCAGGCAGAAGCCCAGATCTTTGATCATCCAATCAATGGCAAAACCAAAATCAAACTTGTTCTCTGCCATGGTCACTGCACGATTTTCCATCTGCCATGAACCCGCAGCACCATTTTTCAGGCAAGCAACCAGCGTTGGAATATCCAGCCCGGCGTTTTCCGCCAGAATCAGACCTTCCGACAAACCGTTAAGTACGCCAGCAATACAGATCTGGTTGACCATCTTAGCGCGCTGTCCCTGACCGACGCCGCCCATCAAAACCGAAGAACGGCCATACGCCTTAAATACTGGCTGCAGTTCATCAAACAGATCCGCCTCGCCACCACACATGATGGTCAACACGCCGTTTTCCGCGCCAGCCTGACCGCCGGATACAGGTGCATCCATAAAGCGAACACCGACTTTCTGCGCCGCCGCGCCCAGCTCTTCTGCCAGCTGTGCTGAAGTCGTCGTGTGATCGACCAAAATAGAGCCCGGCTTCATGAAGGCCAATGCGCCTTGCTCGCTGGTGGTCATGCTACGCACATCGTCATCATTACCCACGCAGGTCAGCACCACATCGGCATCGCTCACACACTCCGCCACCGTGGCGGCCGCATGACCACCGTGTTGTTCAGCCCAAGCGATTGCTTTCGCCTGAGTACGGTTGAACACCGTCACCTCAAATCCCGCTTTCACCAGATGACCGGCCATCGGGTAACCCATAACACCTAAACCAATAAAACTGACTTTCATTTTAATCTCCTTTTACGACAGGCGCGCCTTTGTCGAGCTTGCTCACTGCATCAAGCAGTGCCTCAACCAGTAAGGCCAGCGCCCTGGGCTGATACTTTCTATCCCGATACACCAAATAGGCCTGTTTGGCGCTGCGATGATACTTCGGTAGTAACTGTACGATATTCATGCTTTTAGAAACATGCCGATATGGCAGTGACGCCACTCCCAAGCCGCGCTCTACGGCACTGGCAATTGCATTGATGTCGTTGACGATCAATTTGGGTCTAATATGAATCAGGCGCTCAAACTCTTCACCACAATAAATCGGGATCTCTTGCGCGCGATCGACCGAGATCCAATCCAGTGTTTCGAGTTGATCCAGACTGGTGATCGGTCCACATTGCGCCAGATACTCAGGGCTGACAAAAAAACCGTGATTCGCTTTAAACAGAGGACGCGCAATCATGCCTTCCATGTTGTCGATATCAAAGGTGATCAACAGGTCGCGATTGGTTTCTGGTGTCACAGACTCCTGGCTTAGCGCCAGCTCGACGTGCACTTTCGGATGCTGACGAATGAACTCTTCCACCACTTTCCCGACAAAAGCACGATAGAAGTTGTGAGGAATGGCCAGCTTAACACTGCCGGTCACTTCCTGATTTTCTGATAACATCTGGTTAAACGTGCTTTCCAGATTTTCCATTCCGCTGCGAATAGCCAAAAATGCCTGCAAACCACTTTGCGTGGCGACCAGTTCCCTGCCCTGCTTTTCCAGTAAACGAAGATTCAGACGTGATTCCAATGCGGACAGGCGGCGAGACATGGTTGAGATTGGTAACTTAAGCTTTTTCGATGCCGATACCAGTGAACCTTCCTCCACCACACAGAAGAACAAATAGAGATCGTCAATGTTTCCGAAAATGGAATTCATACTTCTTTTCTTGGGGATTTTTCTCAGTTATGGATAGTTATATCTTAGTTGCCATACAGAGGAAACAAGAGAAAAAATCCATGATAAGTCGTAAACAATTCTGGCTAACCGCGCTGATGTCATCGTTTGTGATGGCGCTAATCATGTCTGGCGTGTTATCTGGCTATAAGCTCGGCTTTAACGCACAGTGGCCGCAGATATGGTTGAACGGATTTACTATCGCCTGGCCGCTGGCGCTGCTGCTTAACCTTACCGTTCTGCCACAAATCCGCAATTTAGCGGCATGGCTTTCGAGACCCCATTCAGGCATCAAATCTCAGGCAGAAAAAAACCGAGCTTAAAGCTCGGTTTTCTTTTTGCGTTCTTATTCGATTTCAGCGTTGTGATATACCTGCTGAACATCGTCGCAGTCATCAAGAAGGTCTAGGAACTTCTGGAATTTCTCTGCGTCTTCACCCGATACTGGTGTTGGTGTTTGAGGAACGAAAGTAATTTCTTCCACATCAATGGTCAGATCAGGGAATGCAGCGTTTAGCGCTGTTTTAGTTTTGAAGAACTCAGTGTGAGGAGCGAATACTGTGATCACACCATCTTCGAGTTCAACGTCAGTCACGTCGACATCTTCCATCATTAGCGTTTCAAGAATCACTTCATCGTCTTCGCCTTTGAATTGGAATACCGCTTGGTGATCGAACATGTGAGAAACAGAACCTTCCACACCAATTTTCGCACCTACTTTTACAAAGCATTGGCGAACGTCTTGGAACGTACGGTTGCCGTTGTCAGTTAGACAGTCAACAATAACGTTTGTACCACCTGGGCCAAAACCTTCGTAACGCGCTGGTTGGTAATCTTCACCGCCGCCGCCGTTCGCTTTATCGATCGCTTTTTCGATAACGTGCGCCGGAACCTGATCGCGTTTCGCTTTAGTGATCAGGTGACGCAGAGACAGGTTCATGTCTGGGTCGCTACCACCGTTTTTCGCACACACGTAAATTTCTTTACCGTATTTGGAATAAACTTTAATTTTTGCGCCTGCAGTTTTCGCCATAGAGGCTTTGCGCACTTCAAAACTTCTTCCCATCGGGATGTTCTCTCTAGTTCAAATTTTATGCGACGGATTTTAGCAGATAGCCTTCGCTTCTGCTGAGAGCCAAGCGTTATGCCACGCCCATCACTCGTTTGTACTTGTCTACCGACTGTTGAAACCACTCTTTTTCTTGTGCAGAAACAAGCTTGGCTAGCTGCTTAGTGATCTCTTCCGATCCACTTTTTGCCTGCTTCATCTTCCAAACTAAAAAAGAAGCCTGTTTGTCGAGTTCTATTTTGTTTTTCTCTGCAGCATCCAGCAATGCGAGGTTGAAAGACATTAGTAAGCCCACAGTCGATAAAAACGTGGGGCGAAATATAGCATAGGAATAGGAAAAATTAAGAGTCAAAATGTCGGTTTAATCAGCATTCATCAATAAAAGCGTTAAAAACATAAAGGGTGGCTTTCGCCACCCTTCTCAATTCGCCTAATAGGCACTTCTCAGTGAAGCAGACCTAATTCCTTTGCTTCCTCAATGGTCAACCCGCTTTCTCGGATCTCTCGCAGTGTTTCAATGCGACGACGAGCTTCCGCAGATTTTAGATTTTTCATTGGGCGTGGTGTTTCAACTTCTTCCGTGAAGTCCCAACTGCTTGCGATATTAGTCATTTCATCATGGTCAATTGAATTAATGGACATTGTAACCTCCGAACAAACCATGCCAGGGACATGTAATCTGTAGCAAAGCGCCAAAACCTTGTTAAGCAGATTTGAGCCAGAATGTGATTTCGACGATAGTTCAGAAATCTAATCAATAAATAGCTCAATTATCTTTTGCTCTACCTACAGTGTAGAAGTACATTTAAAAAATTCTCGCAAAAAAATTAAGCCGATCAATCTCTCAATTCCTGTCGCGCTATCCCTTGTGTCATCAGGCTTCAATGGCTATTTATCGCACAGCTGCTCTGCAGGTTTGAATCGCTCATCTTTTTCGATTCTTGCTCATTGCCAACCTCTTAACCACACTGTTAAAAAGTGGCAGCAGGACAACGTTAAATGGGTGCACAAGAGTGGATTGACGCGATCCGAACCATCCAGCGAATTCGGAACAATGATCAAGGTGATGCCTTAATCTCGTTACTGCTGGCAACACCAGACGAAGTATTCACCGACAGCAGCTTTCACGATCAACCTTTGGCGCTGACTTGCTTCCTTGACGCAGGTATTCGTCTCTACCAGCAAGCCCTTCCTGATTCCGCAGAACAGGCCTTTGCCTGGATTAGCTTCGTGCAAGCCAAGTTGCAGCTTTGCGTCTGTACGCCCAATACTTCCAGGCAGGTTCGCGATTGGTGTCTGATACGGCTCACCCGCCTCACGGTGTTGTTGCTCGAACTCTGTCAGAATCAGCCTGAAACGGGCTGGCATCAACGATCGCGAGAGTTGATCGAAGCACACGTGAGACTGATGCAGCAGTTTGAATGGAAGCATGATCAAGAGCATATCTCACCGAACTGGTGGTGAACCGAAAGCATGATCAAGGGATAATGAAAAGAATTGATCGTAAGAATCTGAATTTCAGGCGAAAAAAAAAGCGAGCTCTCAGGAAGAACTCGCAAACTAATTCAGAATGAATGTAACAATATGAGCCAATCTATTAATTCATCAGATAGGACAAAAGGTTGTCTATTCGGGTTTAACTTTACGCAAGGCCCGCCCATTCATTGTCAGATGTATGTCAACGTTGTGTTCTAAAAGTGTTGTTTAGCGGCTCAAATACCAATCGCCACTTCATCCAGCGCCCGGAATACCGATTCATCCAGATGCCCTTCGTGCACTTGTTTACACACTTTACGGCGTACTGCCAAGCCGGAAATCAGGCGCTCGATGGAGAGATGCTTGCTCTCATTTTGCGAATTATACAGCTCAATCATCTTGCTGAGCGTCTCGTACGGAATCACATCTTCATCGACTCGCAGCCAATCAAGCTTGTCAATGAGCTCTACGCACTCTTCACGGATTGAGGAAGGGGCATGCCCGGTCATCGCCGCCAAAGCCGTTATACCGCGTTCTAGAGCTTCTGGTGAGGTGTATTTAGATAGAGTGATGGTAATCTCGTCTGCATTGATCTCAACCAGGTGTTTACGCAGCTTCACGCGACGGCCCAATTTTCCGCGCGGTGACGGTGATTTGCGCTGAATCGGCTCAAATTCACCATCGATGATTTCTGATAGCTCTTCCAGCTTCTGCTTGGACACCATCTCGTTACGCAGCGGGTTTGGCAACGTCGGCGCCATATTGCGTTTGCCTGCATTGGTGGTTTTCGCACGTGAATAGCGCAGCACCTCTTCCACATCGCACTTAATATCAACCTGATAGTCGGTCAGCTTGCCTTTGTCGATCATGGTGGTGATCGTCAGGTGATAGCCCCACAGGTTTACGACAAACAGATCGTCATTGCCTTTGCCATCAGACAAGCGGCGCAGTTCTCGAATCAGATCCATGGAGAATCGGCGCCATTCTATGTTGCGAGCCAGTTTCTGATTCAGCTCACTAAGCAGCATCACATCCGTGTGGCGGCGTGACATGCGGCTTCGGAAATAAGAATACAACTGGAACACCAACGTATGCTGCTTCAGAATTTCTGGCGGGAAAAGGAAGAAGTAATCACGCGTCATCAGCTCTTCAAAGAACGAAGGCTCCCAGACCAGAATATACAGGTTTGGTTTGATCTTGATCTCGCCATCACTGCCTTCTGTTGGTGCCTCTTCTGATGCCGTGATCGTGCGTGCCAGAAAACGGAAACGATCACTCTTGAACCCTTCCGGCATGTTTTCACTCAGCCAACGCCCGGTGAGTTCATGTAACTGGAAGTCGGTAAATTCAATACGATCAATACTGTCTCGAATCGAGTCACGAGCCGGCCCGCTGTCCTTTTTTCCGCGCAGCGACAAGATGTCCGTGATATAGAGCGGTGTCTTGTTGGGTACGTGGCTGGCGTTGAGTTGGTAATCTTCCTGATGATGATCATGGTACTGCACCGTAAGCGTAAACAGTGCAAACAAGGTCATCAGATCATCGACTGTCATGATGTTTTTCGATGATCGTGTCTCGATCACTGCTCGAGTGCCCGAAATCGATACCATGGATTTCTGATAGCTTTTACGAGTGCGAGGCGGCGCTAGCGCCTGATCAATAATTCCGGCCCAGTTGGTTGGTGAAACCACAAATTGATCGGCTTCATCCTTCATGGCTGGTGGTGTATTCAACCCATGTTCTGTCAACAAACGTTGATTTACCTGAGTTTGCGCTAATGCTTTAGAACGCTTGCGTTTTTCGCTTTGCTTGACTGATTCCGTCACCAAGCTGGTGGATCCTAGCACGGAGATCAATTGGTTCGGGTTCACGAAGCGGTGCAACATGGTTTTGCCCGCTAAGCCTTCCTCAAAGCGTACTGGGATTTGTTTAAACAGCCCGATCGATACAGCGGCTCTCAACCGTTGCTGGATAGCAGCACGTGTCAACTGGCCATCAGTTGCATCAATCAATTCTGTGGTTGATACCAGGCCATCCTTGCTACGAAAGCCACGCAGAGAAATTAAGTTTAGAAGTTCTACAATACTCTTCGTGACACCTTTAAAATGCTGATATTGTTCTATCCAATCTACTGCAGTTTCAGAAACTTCAAAGAGGTGTCCATCTTTGTGGCTTCTGGGTGCCTTAATCAGCAATTTCTCTTCTGACGTCATTATTAGATCCGTATCACACTGGCCGTAATATCGCTATAGTTCCAAGAGAATAAAGAAAAAGAGATCATAAATAAAGAAAAAATTGTTGGTTTTAAATAACTGATCTTTTTGATTATTATGATTAAGAGTGATTAATATGATCATATGATCTGAGGCTAAATGGCTCTGTAATGCACTGTTTTTAAATGACTTTTTAAAATACCCTTCGAAAGCATGATCATAGTATCCCTGAAACGATGATCATTAACTCATTGAAAGCATGATCAAAAATATTCCGAACCATGATCATGTGATCCTCGAATCTATGATCAACAGCGTTCTTAAACGATGATCAAGGTGCACTCACAACTTATCCACAATCCCTTGAATCATCTGCACGCCTTCTTGTCCTCTTTTTGTTTTGTGCCTTCTATTGCTGTGGTTAACGATTTGGAAGCATGATCAAGCAATATAGAAAATAGACCTGTTTTGGCTACTATTTGGACGTTCTCTTAATTGAATGACACGTTTTACACCGATTGCGGTATCAACGGGTTTTGCCACGTGCTGGCGAAAGCATGATCATGGTAATCGCTGCCAATCGCGCGTCAATTCAATTGCAGCGTAATGAATGGCGATTGAGGGTGCAATCAGCCACAACCCCTACTCTGATTGACATTGTCCGTAAATCGTCGTTGATTTTACATGCTTCCGGTGCAGTGGATCTCTTGATCATTGATCCGATCTAAGATCATTTTCACTCTGGCATTTAAAGCAATGTTAGCGAGTATGAAATTACCTTGATCATGTTTCCTTATTCGCGATTTCTCAGCGGAAGCATGATCATCATTGCTTCCTTGATCATGCTTTCGTAAATCTGGCCCCCAGCGGTGGTACAGTGCATTTTCAGTAAAATGTTATTCAATGGTGAAAATGTTGATGAAATGCAGTGAGTGTTGCGAAATCGAGATTGAAATGACAGAGGCCGTAATTTATCGCATGGAATTAATCGTTCCGGAATGACATTCTGTCATTGCGTATCGTGTTTTAAAGAAATCAGGTTTACATTGTAAATAAGTGACGTTGTGACATTTTAAATCTGATAAAGAACGAACATCTTTTTGTTGCCCTTTTATCGAATGTTTTTTCAGCTCTTGTTCATGATTCAATGAATTTCATGTTAAAAATCTATTTAATGTGATTTTAATCTAAAAGTGATTGTTCACCTTTTTATTGTATATGGTTAATATTGCTGTACAATTTGCTGATTGGCACTAATTACGGAATTTGGCTATGAAAAGAGAACAAACCATAGATAATCTCTATACGCTCGCAGAACTGACCCAACAGGTGCAAGCTGACCGTATTGAGATTGTATTGGAAGAGCGTCGCGATGAGCATTTCCCGCCGATGTCGAAAGCCCTGATGGAAACCCGTTCCGGGCTGACACGTCGTAAACTTGATGAAGCCATCGCCAAGATGGAAGAAGCGGGACATCAGTTTACTAAAAACAACGCGAACCATTACTCCATTTCTCTGGCGGAAGCGCACATGCTAATGGATGCGGCGGGCGTGCCAAAATTCCATCAGCGCAAAAAGAACACCGAGAACAAGCCTTGGATTATCAATGTGCAAAACCAGAAGGGTGGCACCGGTAAATCGATGACGGCCGTGCATTTGGCGGCTTGCTTGGCGCTGAATCTCGACAAGCGTTACCGCATCTGTCTGATTGACTTGGACCCACAAGGTTCACTGCGTTTGTTCTTAAACCCACAAATTAGCCTTGCCGAACACAGCAACATTTATTCCGCAGTCGATATCATGCTGGACAACGTGCCGGAAGATGTTGAAGTGGATAAGGCGTTTTTGGAAAAGAACGTGATGCTGCCAACTCAGTATCCGAATCTGAAAACCATTTCCGCATTCCCAGAAGATGCGATGTTTAACGCAGAAGCGTGGCAATATCTCTCTCAGAACCAGTCACTGGATATCGTGCGACTGCTGAAAGAGAAGCTGATTGACAAAATCGCCGACGAATTTGATGTGATTATGATCGATACCGGTCCCCACGTTGACCCGCTGGTGTGGAACGCGATGTATGCGTCAAACGCTCTGCTAATCCCATGTGCGGCGAAACGTCTGGACTGGGCTTCAACTGTGAACTTCTTCCAACACCTGCCAACGGTGTACGAGATGTTCCCGGAAGACTGGAAAGGGCTGGAATTTGTCCGTCTGATGCCAACCATGTTTGAAGACGACAACAAGAAGCAGGTATCGGTACTGACCGAAATGAACTATTTGCTGGGTGACCAGGTGATGATGGCGACCATTCCTCGTAGCCGGGCGTTTGAGACTTGTGCGGATACTTACAGCACCGTGTTTGACTTAACCACCAGCGATTTTGAAGGGGGTAAGAAAACACTGGCGACCGCGCAGGATGCGGTGCAAAAGAGCGCGCTAGAACTTGAACGCGTACTTCATTCACACTGGAACTCACTTAATCAGGGGTAAGTAACACATGGCAATTAAAACGTCTGATCTGAACGCAAAACTTTTTGGCAAAGCGGATAAGCGTCGTGCATCGACCCCTCAAGAAGCGCACGCGGCTGCTAAAGCTCAGGCTCAAGTGATTGAGCTGTCTGTCGCTGGTGAAGAACTGGTGACGTTTGAACTGGTGCGTATTCCGGCTTCGGAAGTGGCCACCCGTACCACCGTTTTTGCGGAAAACGCTCGTGAGCAAGCATTCCTGAATGAACACGCGCTGTCGGATGTGTTGAGCACACTGCGCGAACGTGGTCAGCAGTACCCAGCCGTTGGCCGTAAAACGGCGGATGGCAAAATCGAAGTACTCGACGGTAGCCGTCGCCGCAAGTCGTGTATTCTGGCCAATCAAGAGTTTCTGGTTTACGTAGCAGAAAACATCAATGGAGAACACGCGAAGTTCCTGTCGGATGTCGCTAATGCGCACAAACCTTTGTCTCTGTATGAGAAAGGGCGTGAAATGCAGGCCAAACTTGACAGCGGGGAAGCGGAAGACCAAAAAGCACTGGCGAAGATGTTCCAGTGCAGCGAAGCGCTCGTCAGTGGCGCTTTGAAAGCCGCCGCTTTGCCGCTTGAGCTACTGCAAGCTTACCCAAACGTGGTGGAATTGGGCCGTCCAACGATCGTTAAACTGCACAAGCAGTTCAACGATTTGAGTGCGGAGCAGCAATCTGAACTGCTGAATAAGTGTCATCAGGCTGAAGGTCTGGTGTGGCAGCGCTGCCAATCACAGGGCGTGGCTCGTATCACCAAAGAAGTGACCGAAACCATTGAACAGTGGATTGCAGAACTGGTACCGCCAAAGCGCGCTGTGAACAACAAAGTTGACTTGGTGAAAGGGCGCGTCAGTTATTCCCGTAAAGGTTCGAATCTGGCGCTGAATCTGAAGAAAGTCGATGATGCATTGATGAAAGAGATTCTCGCCTTCGTCGAACAAAAATTGAGTTAAACAAAAGCCCGCCGAAGCGGGCTTTTTTATTGCTTATCGTAATTATTGGTTTCTCAGGCGTTGCCAGTATTTTTCATAAATAGCGAGCGCTTCTGGGCCCACATCATTGATGAATTCACCTTTCGCCATATCTTCGTCCGATGGGAAGATAGTCGCGTTGTTACGCAGCGCTTCAGGCAGCAGCGCACGACCGCCCTTGGTTGCCGAAGCATAACCCAGGCTGTTAACGATTTCGGCCTGGTTTTCTGGCTGGTACATGAAGTTAATGAACTTGTGCGCCAGCGCTTTATGTTCACTGCCTGAAGGAATGGTGAAGTTGTCCATCCACAAAACGGCACCTTCTTCCGGCATCACGAATTTCAGCTCAGGCATCTCTTGTTGGCCTTGATACGCGTTGCCATTCCACTGCATACCCAACGCCGCTTCTCCGGATACGTACGGAACATGCGGTGCATCTGAGTTGTACAGCAGGACATTGTCTTTCAGAGCTGACAGAGATTGGTATGCTTTTTCAATCTCTTTTTCGTTCTTGGTGTTGATGCTGTAACCGTTCAGTATCAGCGCCATACCGAATACGTCACGAATATCGTCAATCAGCATGACTTGCTGAGCGTATTTAGGATCCCACAAATCTTTCCAGTGTGTGATGCCTTCAGGAATCATTGATGCGTTGTAGCTCAGACCTGTTACACCCCAAATGTAAGGCAAGGAGTATTTGTTCTGAGGATCGTGAGCCTGGCCGAGTAGGGAAGGCATTGCATCTTTCATGTTCGGGATTTGTGTGTGGTCCAGTTCTGCCAACAGACCTTCACGGCCCATTTTCTCAATAAAGTAAGCAGATGCGAACACCACGTCATAACCAGTACCTTTAAGAAGTTTGAGTTTGGTGTACATTGACTCGTTATTCTCAAAGGTTGAATAGTTAATGGTTACGCCTTCTTGTTCTTCAAACTTTTTCAGAGAAGCTTCTGGCAGATAACCACCCCAAGCGTAAACATTCAGTGTTTGCGTCTCTGCGCTCACCTGAGAAGAGGCGACTGCAGCAGCAAGTACCAATCCTTTGATGAAATTTTTCATTGCATTTTGATTCCTTAAGGCCAGCACCATGCTGGATTTCGATTGCATAATTAGTGAAATTAAGTTCTCAATAAAGCAAATATAATTTGTCGTTATGGAAAAAGTTTTTAGCCTTCAATTGCCTGATTTGGTGCAACTGGACGCAGCCCAATAACGACGGAATGTGGCGCGGATGCATGCCTGTGCTACCATGGTGCAACTGCAACAAATCACGGTTTTTTATGGCAAATTCAACTCCAAACTTTTTGCAATTCTTTGAACAGCTTCAGCAATTGGCGGCGAAGCAACGTTGTCGTTTTGGCATCCGTCTGCAAGGTGGAGCGGTTTGGCAACAAGCATTGGTGCAGCAAGTTTTGAATCAACAAAATGCGCATGCGACAGTCTTTCAGTTGGGGGGGGATCCAAACTCGGGGGTAACGCATGTTGCCGCGAAGAAAGGCCATTTGTTATTGGGACGCGAATGCCAGCTGCTGATCTGTGATGTCAGTGATGAGTTTGATGCCAACAGCTTCAGTGCTGCACTGGGGACATTGGTTGGCGGAGGTATGCTGCTGGTGACCGGTGCGGATGCGTGCAATGGGAATCCCGCGCAGAAATGGCTTATGGCGGCATTATCTGAATTGCTCGTAGTAACACCTGCCTCGGTACCGATTATCCCCGTCGTTGAATTGCCGTTAAAGGTGGATGCATTTGCCCAGCAAACTGCCGCCGTGGCGCAAATCGTGCGTGTTATTGAAGGACATCGTAAACGTCCGTTAGTACTGACTGCTGACCGGGGGAGGGGGAAAAGCAGTGCTTTGGGCATTGCCGCTGCGCAGTTGATGCAGTCGCGCTCACTCAATATTGTTCTTACGGCGCCGACTCTGAGCGCCGTCGCGCCGGTATTTCACCATGCTTTCCGTCTTCTTCCGCAGGCACAGACAAATAAAGGTGAGCTTTGCTTTGGCGAGTCACGGCTACGTTTTATGGCGCCGGATGACATCATTGCCAATCTGCCTGAGTGTGATCTGTTGCTGGTCGATGAAGCGGCCGCATTGCCATTGCCATTTCTGATGGCATTTGTCTCTCATTACCACCGCGCCGTTTTCTCTACCACCATTCATGGTTACGAAGGGTGTGGGCGCGGATTTACGCTCAAGTTTCAACAGTGGCTGCAGCAAGAGCGCCCGCAAACACGCGCACTTCATCTTGACCAACCAATACGCTGGAACCTTGGCGATCCACTGGAAGCATGGCATCGGCGCGCGTTTTTACTCGATTATGAATTTGAATTTTTGCCCGATGCTCTCGACATCGCGGCGTTGAACTACCAGTCGATTTCCAAGCAACAACTATTGGCCGATCGCGAGTTGCTGGAGTCAATTTTTTCGTTGTTGGTGAACGCCCATTACCAAACGTCGCCGAATGATTTATTTCACCTACTTGGCGATGACGCGATGAGTGTCTTTATCGCCAAAGCGAATAAGCAAGTGGTAGGATGTATTCTTGCGGTGCGCGAAGGTGGACTGGACACTGAACTGGTAAAACAGATTCAACTAGGTCAACGCCGTCCGAAAGGGCACTTGGCGCCAGTAACTCTCGC
This sequence comes from Vibrio sp. bablab_jr001, assembly GCF_016464285.1. Lineage (NCBI taxonomy): Bacteria > Pseudomonadati > Pseudomonadota > Gammaproteobacteria > Vibrionales > Vibrionaceae > Vibrio > Vibrio sp. bablab_jr001. The sequence goes on along the minus strand of NZ_JACDWZ010000066.1, from coordinate 15,071 downwards.
GAATCAAATTGGGTTCAGCGAAGCCGCGTCGCAAACTTGTTTGCGCGTGATGCGTATTGCGGTTCATCCTCAGGTGCAAGATTCAGGTATTGGCTCGCAGTTACTATCGCAATTTTTTACTACCCATCATGCCGATTATTTTGCAACGAGTTTTGGCGCAACGGATGAACTGGTTCATTTCTGGCAACGTAATCAATTTCAAGCGATGAAAATGGGGTCGCAGCGTGATCAAGCAAGCGGATGTTATTCTCTGTTGATGGTTAAGAGTGCCAACGCACCATGGACGGCAGAAGCGTCCTCTCAGTTCGAAACTCACTTTCTCTATGAACTGAAAGATACGCTGCGTACGTTACCTCCCGCATTGGTGCGACGTTTGATGTCTACGTCCTCTGAAGCGAAAGCGGGCGAAATTCCGATTGGGTTGTTGGAACAATACTCATATGGTGGAGCCAACTTTGAAAGTGTGGGCGCCTGGATAGAACAACTTTTGCTGGGTTTAACTCAAGAACAATGGCAACAAGTGCCAGACTTATTGATTGCAAAAGTATTACAGCAGAGAACATGGCAAGAATGTGCCAAAGCGTTCGGCTTAGCCGGACGCAAACAAGTGGAGCAGGAAATCAGAACATCTCTCGCTAAGTTACTGACAAATTTACACTGTAAAACGCCGGAGTGAGATCGGTTTGATATAGGTTGATTTACACTGTAAATGCTTCACTGAAATTCCGAATGACAAAAAAGTCCTACTTGAACATGAACCTAAGTAGGACTTTTTCTTTTCTACAACTCTTCGACATTTCCCTTCTTATTGAATGACTTAAGAATTTGTCTAATACAAAAGTCGCATTCACTGAACAAATGAATCTGTATTATGCAATTTGCTAATTAACTATTCCTTCCTACACTGACATGAGGAAAAAACAAACCTAATTTCAATCCGACAATGACAAGGAAATCTGCTTATGTTCGCCTTAAATGAGAGCCTGGACATCAGCAATGTGGTTGATTGCAAACTCCAATATCTGGAATGGCTGCAAAAAGACAGCAAGATTGTCGTTGATGCGGCTCGTGTCTCGCGAGTCGATGCCGCTGGTATCCAGCTGCTGGTGTCACTTTTTGAATCTGCTCGCTTGGCGGAAAAAGACATTCGTTTAGAAAACATATCTGAAGTGTTGCAGGAAGGCATCGAGGTGCTGGGCCTGAAGCACAGGTTTATGGAATCTCAGGATGTAACAAGGAAGACGTGATGACAAAAATTCTCGCAGTAGATGACTCCATTTCTATTCGTCAGATGGTCAGCCACACCTTAATGGATGCTGGTTATGAGGTGGAAACCGCAAATGATGGTCGTGAAGCGCTGACCAAAGCGCAGAGCACGAAATTTGATGTGGTGATTTCCGACGTCAACATGCCCAACATGGGCGGCTTCGAACTGGTGAAAGCCATTCGTGGTAATCCTCAATACAAATTCATTCCGATTTTAATGCTGACCACAGAAACCAGCATGGAGAAAAAACAAGAAGGTAAGTTAGCGGGGGCGACTGGCTGGCTGGTGAAACCTTTTAACCCAGATACGTTACTAAAAACTCTAAAACGCGTGCTGTAATTTTACTTCGACTTTGAAGCGTTGAAATATCGATAACGTCAATTGGCAGGACTGAATATGGCTTTAGACATGGAACAGCTGCGCAAGATGTTTTACGAAGAATGTCGTGAAAATCTTGAAGTGCTGGAAAATGTGTTGCTCCATCTTGACCCTCAGGATGGAGACCACGAAACCATTAACACCATTTTTCGCGCCGCTCACTCCATTAAAGGTGGCGCTGCTACCTTCAATTTGCTCGATATCAGCGAGTTTACTCACTCCGTTGAAGCCTATCTCGATAAAGTTCGTAATCACGAAGCAGCATTGTCGGCCACCAGCGTGGATGTTCTGCTCAAAAGTTGCGACGTTATTGGCGATATGCTGGCAGGCCATGAAACGGGTTCGGATGTCGATCTTGACCTGAAAGCTTCGGTAAGTCATCAGCTTGCGCAGCTATTGTCCTCATCGCCGCTGGGGAGTTCTTCTTCAACCCAGAGCACGGATCTCGCAGCCGCCAAAACGTCAGATACGCAAACCGGCCGTTGGCGCATTGCCTTTGTTCCGCATCGTGAGCTGTTTTTCAGTGGCAATGATCCATTGCGGATTCTGCGTGAACTGTATGAACTCGACTCAGAATGTAACATTCAGGCGGATAGTCAGGCCTTGCCTGAGCTTCTCGAAATGGAAGCGGAACTCTGCTACTTGTCCTGGCATGCTGACGTCAGTGGCGAAGTGGATGAAGCGGCGATTCGTGAAATTTTCGAATGGGTGGAAGACGAATGTGAGTTAACCATCGAACGCGCTGCTGCATCCAGTGCAGAAACAAGTGCCCCTTCCAATGTTGTTGCCGAACCTGTTGCGGTGCAAGAGCCAATCAGCATGCAGGACGCTACGCCAGTTGAAGACGTTTCGCCGCCGTTGGTAATAAAACCTGCACTGAGCGACAGCAAAGAATCGGAACTGAAAGAGAAAGCACCAGCCAAAGCAGCGAAAGCGGAATCGAGCGTCACCTCCATTCGGGTGGATATCGATAAAGTCGATAGCCTGATTAATCTGGTCGGTGAGCTGGTGATCACTCAATCGATGCTGACTGAAATCGGTAATGATTTCTCGATGGATAAGCTGGAGAAGCTACAAGCGGGGCTCGCGCAACTGCTGCAAAACAGCAAAGATTTACAAGAGAATGTGCTCAATATTCGCATGTTACCGATGAGTTTTGCCTTTAGCCGCTTTCCGCGTCTGGTTCGTGACCTGTGCGGTCGACTGGAGAAGAAAGTCGACCTGCAGATTCAGGGCGAAAATACCGAACTGGATAAAACCGTGCTGGAACGCATTGTCGATCCGCTGGTGCATCTGGTGCGGAATGGTATCGACCATGGTATTGAACGTCCGCAGCAACGGCTTGATGCGGGTAAGCCGGAAATGGGGCTGATCGAACTGAATGCCTATCATCAAGGCGGCTCCATTATCATCGAAGTGAAAGACGATGGGGCCGGCATTGATTGCGACCGCGTGTGGCGCAAAGCGGTGGAGAAAGGTGTGCTGCCTGCCGACTCGCGTCGTGACGAGATTTCAGACAAACAGGTGCTTAATCTTATTTTCGCTCCTGGCTTTTCGACCGCCGATCAGGTGTCGGACATTTCCGGTCGTGGCGTCGGCATGGATGTGGTGAAACGCAATATCGAAGAGCTGGGCGGCCATATCGAAGTGGAATCTCACCTCGGGCAAGGCAGCCATTTCACCATCAGCTTGCCGCTGACACTGGCCATTCTCGACGGCCAGTTGGTTAAGGTTGGCAGCGAAGTCTACATCATTCCGCTGCTGACGATCATCGAATCGATACAAATCAATCCATCCTGCGTCAAACTCGCCTCCGGTGGCGTTGAACTCTATCGCCTGCGTGACGAAAACATTCCGATTCTACGCCTTCAGGATGAGTTGGAAATGGGTGACAGCGGCGCGCTGGGGCGACGGTTACTCTGCTTCGTTGAAGCCGCAGGGAATCGGGTCGGTTTGTTGGTGGATGAACTGCTCGACCAACAACAGGTTGTGATTAAGAGTCTGGAGTCCAACTACGCCAAAGTCGCGGGTATTTCTGGTGCGACCATTTTGGGCGATGGCTCCGTGTCGCTGATTCTGGATATTCAGGGACTCATCACCAGTTACTTAAAACGCCGAAGTTTCGGTGGTCAGAAAGGCTTGGCGGCCTAGTAGTTAAGGAGAGCGACGAATGGATATCGAACACGCACATCCGCTTCAACATGAATCCATGGTGCACGCAGCACTGATGGCCAGTCACGACGATGCGTCACGTGGCGCAGATTTTCTCAGTTTCCGTCTGGCGAACGAGCTGTACGGCGTGGCCATTCGCGATGTCGAAGAGATCCGCGTTTGGGAACATCCGACGCCGATTCCTCGCTCTCCCCATTTTGTCAAAGGTGTGATTAACCTGCGCGGCATGATTGTACCGATCATGGATTTACGTCTTCGGTTTGGCATCGGTTCGAATGACTATCTGCCCACGACTGTTGTGTTGGTGTTGCGTAGTGAAGTGGGTGACCAGTCAAGGCTGATGGGGTTGGTTGTCGATGCGGTCAGCGATGTGATTGGGCAGGGCGATAACGATTTGTACCCGGCGATCGGCGAGACATCGGTGGCGCCTTATCTGCAAGGGTTACTCAATGTGGGTGAAGAAGTGATGTCACTGCTGGATACCGATACGCTGCTGGATATGGCGCGCATTTTGGGTGAGGAGGCGTGATGGCGACTCAGGAGTTTCTCAGCTTTGTGCTGGATGAGGATGAATACGGCGTCCCAATTCTGGATGTGCGCGAAGTGCGTGGCTGGAACGAAGTCCGCGCGGTGCCTAACTCGCCTGACTACATGGTTGGCGTGCTTGATATTCGTGGAGAATACGTACCGATTGTGGATCTGCGGATGCGCTTTCATCTGCCTGCCGCGCAAATCACGGCCACGACCGTGGTGGTGGTACTCAACGACAGTGATAAACACCCGCTAGGGCTCATCGTGGATGGCGTTGCGGAAGTGTATGAACTCAATCCTGAACAGATAAAACCGGCGCCGCATTTGTCCAGTGTCGCCAAGCAAAAGTTTATTAAAGGCATTGCCGCGGTGAAAAGCGGTCATTTGATTTTGATTGATATTGAGTCGCTGTTTGACGTGACAGAACTCAATCACCACACCATTGAAGAAGCAATCATGTGAGGGAACACTCATGGCATTTTGGAATCGTAAACCCCAACAACAACAGCGCTATGTCGCACCGGCTACGGATTCTTTGCTGGACGAACGGGAAGATGAAGCAGAACAGGGGCTTTCCAATCAGCAGCTTCTTTCTGCGCTGAACGCCGCTCAGACCGCTTTGATGATGATCGACCGGGATTTCAAGATCACTTATCTCAACAAGCAATCGATGAATCTGCTTAAACATCATGAAGCACTGTTTAAGTCTGTGTGGCCCAATTTTCGCGCTGAAGAGCAGTTCCTCATGGGCTACAGCATCGACAATTTTCATGCTCATCCTGCACATCAACGGCAGATGCTGTCGACTCCCGCTAATCTTCCTTACGTAACGACGATTGATATCAAAGGGGTCAAAATCGAACTCAATGTCGGTGCCATCATTGATGGCAACGGCGTGTACATTGGCAACACGCTGGAGTGGAAAGATGTGACCGCGGCGCGCCAGCAGGAACATGAAGTGGCTCGCCTGCGAGCGGCGATTGACCAAGCGCAGACTGCGATGGTGATGATCGACCGTGATTTCAACATTACCTACATCAACAAAGAAACACTGACGCTGTTTGGTAAGCATGAAGCGACGCTGCGCACAGTGTGGTCGGGTTTTACCGCTTCATCCGATTGGCTGATGGGACGCTGCATTGATGAATTTCACCGTAATCCGGCGCATCAGCGCAAGCTGCTCAGCGATCCGAACAACCTGCCTTATAGCACCGACATCACCATTGGTCCGCTGAAAATCGAGCTCAATGTAGCGGCGATTTTCGATCTGGATGGCAAGTACATTGGCAACACGCTGGAGTGGCGTGACGTGACGGAAGAGCGGGCCAAAGAGACCGAAATCGGCCGTCTGGCGTCCGCGGTGGAAGGCATGACCACCAACCTGATGATGGCTGATCAGGAAGGCATCATCCAATACCTCAACCCGTCCCTTTCCGCCCTGTTACGTAGCCGGGAAAGTGAATTGGCTCAGGCTTTTCCGGGTTTTGAAGTCAGCAAACTGGTCGGGCGCAGCATCGACACGTTCCATAAAAATCCGTCCCATCAACGCAGCATCATCAGCAACCCGGATCGCCTGCCGTTCAGTTCCAACATCAAAGTGGGGTCGCTGGAATTCAACCTTACCTGCATCGCGATGCGTGATGCGAAAGGCAACTACATTGGTCCGGCATTACAGTGGGTCGATATCACAGAGCAGCGCGATGGTCAGCGTCAGGTCGAAAGCCTGATTCAGAAAGCGATTGATGGTCAACTGCATGAACGGATTGATACATCGGTTTACAGCGGCTTTATGCGCGAGCTGGGCGATGGCATCAATAACCTGCTGGATACGTTGGTTGAACCGCTTGGCCAATGTATTGATGTGATGAGTCAGGTGGCAGAGGGGAATCTCAACAACCAAATGCCGCATGAACATCAGGGTGAATTTGGGCGTCTGGCCGAAGCGGTCAATACCTCCATTACTAACCTGCGCAACATGGTCGACAAGATCACCAAGTCGTCGGCGCGCGTTGCGACCGCGTCGACGGAAATTGCCGAAGGCAATAACGATCTCAGTCAGCGCGTGGAAGCACAGGCTTCTAATCTGGAACAGACTGCGGCCAGCATGGAGCAGATGACCGCGACGGTACGTCAGAATGCCGATAATGCGAAAGATGCCAACGGCGTGTCTGCCGATGCGGCGAAGAAAGCGACGCGCGGTGGCGAAGTGGTCGGCCAAGCGATTAACGCCATGGGCGAGATCAACACCGCAAGTAAGAAAATTGCGGACATCATCGGCGTCATTGATGAGATTGCCTTCCAAACCAACCTTCTGGCGCTCAACGCGGCCGTAGAAGCAGCCCGAGCAGGCGAGCAAGGCCGAGGTTTTGCGGTGGTGGCGGGTGAAGTTCGCAACCTCGCCCAGCGCAGTGCGGCGGCGGCCAAAGAGATCAAAGGTCTTATCAAAGACAGCGTCGAGAAAGTGGATGAGGGTTCCCGTCTGGTGAATGAGTCCGGATCGACCCTCAACGAGATAGTGGAAGCCGTCAGCAAAGTGTCGCACCTGATTGGTCAGATAGCATCGTCCAGTATCGAGCAGTCGACAGGGATTGATGAGATCAACCGCGCGGTGACTGCAATGGATGAAATGACGCAGCAAAACGCCTCGCTGGTTGAAGAGATCTCGGCGGCCAGTCAGTCGCTGAAAGATGAAGGTAAAGAGCTGCTCAATCTGATGAACTACTTTACCACCGACAGCAACATCACCACTTTTGAAACGCGAAAGTCTGCGCCGCCTGCGGTACCTATGCAGTCGAAGCGTAGCAATGTCAGTGACTTGCGCTCTTCGGGAAAAGTCGCAAATGCCAGACTCGATGTGAAAGACGATGGTGATGAGTGGGAAGAGTTTTAGTAAAGGACTCCAACAATGTTGGCTTTGAATGAACAAGAATTTGAACTGACGGACAAAGACTTCAAGTTCATCCAGTGGTTTATGCACAAACGGGTGGGCATCTATCTGTCCGACCGAAAGCGGACCATGGTGTATGGGCGCATCAGTCGTCAGATGCGCCGCCGTGGTCTGACGCGTTTTGCGGAATATCGGACGTTAATTGAAAAAGATGAACAGGAGTGCATCCATTTCATCAATACGTTAACCACCAATAAAACCCAGTTTTTTCGCGAATACCACCACTTTGAGTTTCTTGAAAAAGTGGTGGTTGAAGGGTGGCGTAGCCTTAACAACCACAACATCAACATCTGGTCAGCAGGCTGCTCTACCGGCGAAGAACCATACAGTGTCGCAGCGTCACTGCTGATGTCCGGCACGTTTGACTTCGCTGAATCTGTCAATATCTGGGCAACTGACTTAGATACACAAGTGCTGGATCACGCGCAACGCGGCGTCTATTCGCAGGAAGCGCTGGCCAGCATTCCTAAGCCGTATCTCAAACCGTGTTTCCTGCGTGGTAAAGGGGAGCAGAGTGGCAAGATCAAAGTGGCGAACCGTTTGCAGCAATTTGTCCATTTTCAACAGCTGAATCTGATGGATCACTGGTCGCTGCCGAACGAGTTGGATCTGATCTTGTGCCGTAACGTGATGATCTATTTTGATAAGCCGACCCAAGAACTGCTGATCACCCGTTTTCATGATCGCTTAAAACCCGGTGGCGTCTTGTTTCTCGGCCATTCGGAAAGCGTCGGCCGTTGCAGTCCGCTGTTTCACCACTTAGGTCAGACGATCTACGTCAAAATGTAGGGCGGAAGAATGGATAACCCGACATCGACAACGATAAAAATGGACAACATCAATCATGATCGTTTTCCAAATCTCAAGCCCAACATGCCTTGGGTGAAAGTATTGCCGGGTGGCGTGTATGTGACCAACCAGGCCGAGATCATCTGCACCGGGCTGGGTTCCTGTGTGGCAGCATGCATGTGGGATGAAAAAGCGCAGGTCGGCGGGATGAATCATTTTCTTCTGCCGTTTGATACCTCTGCGCAGCTGCATCACTGGAAACCGCAGGAGCTGCTTTCCACCGCTTCGCGTTATGGCTGCTATGCGATGGAGCTGTTGATTAACCAGCTGATTATCCAGGGCGCTGACAGGCGCCGTTTAAAAGTGAAGCTGTTTGGCGGTGCGCAACTGATGGGGTTTCAGTCGCTGATTGGCATCAAAAACGTCGAGTTTGTGATGGCGTATGTGCAACGCGAACAATTAAAAGTCGAAGCGCAGGATTTGGGTGGTACTGAGCCGCGACGGGTTTTGTTTGACCCACGAAGCGGCCGGGTATGGATCAAGCGCATTCCATGTGCGGAAGTGTCCAATATTCGCCGTCATGAAGAACGCTATTTTGTTCAACTGGACAAAGAGACGCACACCCAAACGGGTGCGGTGGAGTTGTTTGAATGAGTAAAAAGATCAGAGTGTTGGTCGTGGATGATTCTCCGGTTTTTCGGGCGCTGCTGACTCAGTTAATCGAATCGGATCCTGATCTGGAAGTGGTCGCAAGTGCCGAAGATCCCTATCAGGCACGCGAGTTGATCAAACGTTACAACCCGGATGTACTGACACTCGACATTGAAATGCCGAGAATGAACGGCGTACAGTTTCTCAAAAATCTCATGCGCCTTCGGCCAATGCCGGTAGTGATGATATCCACGCTGGCGCAACACGGCGCTGAGCCTACATTAACAGCGCTTGAACTGGGAGCGGTGGACTATTTTCCCAAGCCGTCGGTGGAAAACACCGCCGATATGGTCAACTACAAAGCGTTGGTCAACGAGAAAATCAAAATGGCGGCCGGTGCCAATGTGGCGTCGGTGACGAAAGCCGTGGTGTCTGCGCCCGTGTTACGGACATCAGATGAAACACGAATTCAGTTGCTGGCGATTGGCGCGTCGACAGGCGGTACGGAAGCGGTCAAGAGTGTGTTATCGGCGCTGCCCGCTACGTTGCCACCGATTGTTATCACGCAGCACATCAGTGCGATGTTTACACCGTCCTTTGCCAAACGGCTGGATGAACACAGTGCAATCAGCGTTCACGAAGTGGTGAGTAGCCATACGCCGCTGAAAGCAGGGCATGCTTACCTAGCGCCGGGCGATCGCCACATGGTGGTGATCAAACGTGGTGCGCAGTTGTATGCGGATCTGGATGATCGCGCTGCGGTGAATCGTCACAAACCATCAGTGGACGTGATGTTTGATTCGGTGGCAGAAGTGGTCGGCGATCGGGCAGTTGGCATCATTCTGACCGGAATGGGGCAGGATGGTGCGCGTGGCATGTTGAAAATGCGTCAGCAAGGCGCCCCGACTGTCGCTCAGGATGAAAAGAGCAGCGTCGTCTGGGGAATGCCGCGAGTCGCGGTTGAACTTGGCGGCGCGCAGGATGTGCGTTCATTGAACGCGGTGCCGCAATGGATTTGCGAACAAGTCGAGCTACACAAAATTCAGCGTTGAGTTTCTCACCAAGGAGTCGGTATGGAAAACAGAAAAACCATGAATAAGAAAGGGCTGATTCTACTCGTGCAGCTGGTGTTACTGGGCGCACTGCTGACTCAGGTTCACTCGGCGTGGCTGGTGATAGGAATGATTGCAGCCGCCGCTCTGCCGTGGCTGATGTTGTCTGCAAAACAACCGGAGTCAGGTAACGTCTCTGCGCCTCAGAAAAACGTCGCGAAGAAGGCGGTGGTTCCTGCTGCGGACAACGCCCAAACCGAACAGTTGGAATCGGTGATCACCCTTAATCTCAATCGCATTCGCGACCCGTTACAAAAACAGCATCGCATCATTGATGAGTCGGTCGAGACTCTTAACGAGAGCTTTTTTGGTCTGCAAACTGTCAGTGAGCAGCAGTCGGCCATTTCCAGCACTTTAGTGAACAATCTTCTCGCTAACCAGAACAGCGAATACAGCCTGACGACGGTGCTGCCGCGTACCGAAGCCATCATCAACGAATACGTATCAACGTTGCTGAATGTGTCGGAGAAAAGTACCTCAGCGGTGACCAGTATTCGCGATATGTCGAATAAGCTCGATGTGGTGTTTAAGCTGCTCGATCAGGTGCGAGGCTTATCCGAACAGACAAATCTGTTGGCACTCAATGCCGCGATAGAAGCGGCGCGGGCAGGAGAAGCCGGGCGCGGGTTTGCCGTGGTTGCTCAGGAAGTGCGAAACCTCTCCGTCAAAGCGTCAGAGCTGAATAGCCAGATTGAAAAAGAGATCCAGATTGCGCAGCAAACGGTGAAAGAGGCCAACAAAACCGTGGGCGAGATGGCGTCGATAGACATGTCTCATGTGGAAGCCTCCAAACACAAAGTTGACGACATGCTGCATGGCGTGCAACAGGTCAATACCGAAATTGAACGTGAAGTGCAGAAGATTCAGGAGCTCGGTAAAGCCTTGGTCAAGCACGTAAGTGACGGAGTGCGTTCGCTGCAGTTTGCCGATATCGTGATTCAGCAGGGCGACTATGCGCAAGATTCGCTGAACTACCTGGAAGAGGCGGTCGGTTTGTTGGGCGTGCTGCGCCGCAACACTCAGGAACTCAACGAGGTGACCGAGCAAATTCAGCACCTGCAAGAACGTTCGTCTAAACGCAGTGCTCCTGCAGCGAACCAAAGTTGTATGGATGAAGGCGAAGTAGAACTTTTCTAAGGAGCAGAGCATGGGAATTGAAACCAGCATCGATACGGACAACAAACATGTGACTATTTCGGTGGAAGGCACCTTCTGTTTTAACCTGGTGCAAGATTTTCGCAGCAGTTACGCCAAACGCTACGATCACCGTTTCACGGTCGATTTGCGTAAAGTGGATTACATCGACAGCGCCGCGCTGGGTATGTTGCTGAACATGAAAAACTATCTTGAGCAACCGGACGGCATGATACGTATCGTAAACACGCTGCCGCAGGTGCGAAAAGTGTTGTTGATTTCCCGCTTCGACAAGAAGTTCACCATTGAATAAGCGATGAGGCATTACCATGCGTGTGATGGTTGTGGATGATCATGCCACCAACCGAGAACTGTGCCGCTTTATGCTGGCGCATGTGGCTGACCAGATCGATGTGTTCGCTAATGGTCAGGGTGTGGTGGAAGCAATGCAGCAGATGGACACCTTGCCGGATCTGATCTTGCTCGATGTCATGATGCCGATTAAAGACGGCTTTACCACGGCGCAGGACATTCGTCGTGCGTTCCCGGAAAACTACATTCCGATAATCTTTCTGACCGTACTTGATGATCACGATTCGTTTGAGCGTTGTCTGACGTATGGCGATGACTTCATCCTTAAACCCGTCGAACGCAATGTGTTGATTGCCAAAGTTCAGGCTCATTACCGCACCGTGAAGATGCACAAAGAGGTCACCGAGCAGCGCGATCAGTTGCAACATTTTCGTGAACAGGTGCAGTACGATTACGCGATTTCGGAATCGATCTTCTCTAACCTGATGGAAGAGATGAGCGCGCAGGTTGAACACCTGTTTGGCATTGAATACATCTCAACGCCGTCGACCATCTTTAACGGCGATTTGATTGTGGCAGCTAGCCGCCCTTATGGCGGAGCTTACGTGATGATTGCGGATGCGACAGGCAGCGGCTTACCCGCTGCGATTTCGACTATTCCGGCAACGAGAACTTTCTTCTCCACCGCGGCACGAGGATTATCGCTGGGAGAAATGGTGACCGAGCTCAACCGCTCACTGGAAAGCTTTTTGCCGACCGGTATGATGCTGGCGGCCAGCGTGTTTGAAGTGCGCGCCAACGGCTTTGAAGTCTCCTGGTGGGGCGGAGGTTTACCGGACGGCTATATTCTCGATGACGCAGGTAGAGTGGTGAAACGTCTGGTCTCGACACACATGCCACTTGGCGTGTTGAAATCCAACGAGTTCGAAAGCGATTTGCAACATTTCAAACTGGAACCCGGCCAGCGTATCGTCGGTTATACCGATGGCATCACTGAAGCAGAAAACGCGCTGGGGGAACGGTTCGGAGAAGAGCGGTTGGAAGCGCTGCTGATGCGTGTGCCGCAAGGCGAACTTATCCCGACGTTGTATGAAGAGGTCAAACTGTTTGCCAAAGCAGGTTCGCGGGATGATCTCTCCATTCTCACCATGGCTTTTCCGATTACCAACAGCAGTCAGGTTCAGCTCGCGCAGCCTCTGCTTCTGAGCAATGTTCCGGTGAAAAGCGAAATCAGTTTTCCGTCGGCGGTGCTGAAAGAGGTGGTGGTGATGAACGAGATTCGTAACTTCCTCAAAGGCATGGTACTTGGTGGAGCGCATTTGGATCTGCTCTGCTCGATATTGTCTGAGCTGTTTTCCAATGCGATCGAACATGGTTTGCTGGAACTGAAATCGGACATGAAAGAGGATCCGGACGGCTTTTTCCACTATTACCAGATGCGCGAAGAGAAGTTGAAATTACTTGCCGAGTATCACTGGATTCGTCTGAACGTCGATTATCAGCTGGCCAAAGGTCGTATTGAGATGACGTTGGAACACAGCGGTAAAGGCTTTGAGTGTCAGCAAAGTAGCCAGACCGATTCGAATGTGACTTATGGGCGAGGAATACTGCTGGCGTCGGAGTTGTGTGAATCTCTGCATTACTCCAACAACGGAAAATGTGTGCATGCGGTGTATGTATTCAATGAGTCGCACACCTTTCCTGTCATCGGTTAAGTATTTACACTGTAAACCTCGTCAACAGCGAGAGACTTTGGTTCCAGAAGTGATGTAAGCCTTAATTTGAACATCGAATTATTTCGACTCAGTATCATTTTTTATACACTGTGCTGTAAACGACAGGAATGCCGTAAGGTTGTGCAGTATGTGGAAGGATTTCATTACTCTCTCTGAGAACAAAAAAAGCGTTGTCGCTCAATTGCCTGCGGGTAAGGAGATCGACAAAACGTTCTCGGCAGCAGGATTAGCAGAAGCGTTAGCGGAAATTGGTGCGCGAAAATATCGGGTGCTGGATGATTCGGTGACCCGGTTTATTAATTGCGCCAGAGAGCTGAAGGGAGAGGCTTACGAAGGGATTGTGGTTGCTGAAATGCGCAATGCCGTGGTTGAAGTGGTGCTCAGTGAACAGGATATGCTGGCCAGCATGGTGGTGACGGGCGCATACGGCGGCCGCGGACTACATGGCAGCGAACTGGTGCATGCTCTGGCTCAGTCACACGTCATTAAAGGCATCAACAAGCTGGCGCTGAAAAAAGTGTTATTAATGAGCAACACACTCAAGCCGGGCGAAATCTTCACTCAACCTGTGGCGCAAGGCAAAGAAGCCGTGCAGGGGCAGGATGCTCAGTTTATTCCGCTGGTGGATGATGTGACTAAGCGCGTACTGGCGCCCAAAGAACGCAAAAGCAATGAAAAAATTGATATGCGTAACCTCGGTGAAACCATTACGGTCGGTGAAAACGAGGCCGTGATGCGCCGTAAGCCGGCAACCAAAGGCGAACCCGGTTTCACTGTTCAAGGCAAGATTATTCCACCCAAACCGGGCAACGATTCCGCGCTGGTCGCGGGAAAAGGCACCATCATCTCGCCTGACGATCCCAACCTTCTGTTAGCCAGCCAATCCGGCATGCCGATCATCAAAGGCAAGACCATCGATGTTGATAACGCGCTGTGTCTTAACAACGTCAGCGTCGCGACCGGGCACGTGAAATTCAAAGGTTGTGTGGTGATCGCTGGCGATGTTGAACCAGGCATGATCGTGCGCGCGACGGGGTCGGTGACCATCGGCGGTTTCGTTGAATCGGCAGATGTGCAGGCTCAGGGCGATATTGAAGTCGGTAAAGGCATCATCGGCCACACGGTAACGGATGGTGAAGATAAGAGCTGCGTGGTCAAATCAGGCGGCAGTATCAAAGCCAACTATGCGCAATATTCTGCGCTACAAGCTTCGGAAAACATTCAATTAGCCGTCCACAGTATGAGTAATGATGTGCGTTGTGGCGCAGATCTGATTGTGCTTGATGGCTCCGAAAAGCAAGGAACGCTCAGTGGCGGTAGCGCCAAAGTGGGTGGGAAAATTGTCTGTTTCAATCTTGGGGTTGAGGGCGATACCGCAACCAATATCGAGGCGTTCGCCCGTTTTGGTTGGTACAAAGAGCGTATCGCAAAACACAAAGAGCAATACAAGCTCACTCAAGAAGAGACGATGGATGTGATTCGCCGTGAGCTGGAGTTTAAAAAGCGGCCGAAAGCGCAGCGCACCGAGGAAGAAGAACACACCATTGACGAGCAGAAAGCGCAAACTTCAGACCGAATGGAAAAGGTCAAAATGGCGCTGGAAATGCTTAATGAAGAATTTGAGCAGATGCTGCAAACCAACACGGTGGAAGCCAAAGGAAAAGTGTTTACTCACGTGACGATTCAGTATGGTGACGAGCGGGTAACCACCAAACGTGTCCACGGACCTTCAGTGTTTACCTTTAACCAGTACGAAATTCAGATGTCGTCGAAACTCGACGAAGAAGACATCGGTATCTGATTCAGACGTAAAAAAGGGAGCTTCGGCTCCCTTTTTTGTGGCTTACTGCACCACTCTCACTTTGCCGTGGCGCAGGTCATTGAGCACCATCTCTTTCGGGCCGTCGGCGATGATGCAGCCCTTCTCCATCACAATCACCCGGTCGACCACATCCAGCATGGTGGTTTTGTGGGTGATGAGCACCAGTGTCTCACTCGGGGTGAGCTGACTGAGCTGATGTTTGATTTGCAGCTCAGAGCGG
>NZ_JACDWZ010000065.1:0-283 GCF_016464285.1 Vibrio sp. bablab_jr001 | reverse complement strand
TGCACCAACGTTCTCACCTGCACGACCTTCGTCCAGCAGTTTACGGAACATTTCTACACCAGTACATGTAGTGGTTGTAGTCTCGTGGATACCAACGATTGCTACTTCATCACCTACACGTAGGATACCGCGCTCGATACGACCAGTTACTACTGTACCACGACCTTGGATTGAGAATACGTCTTCGATTGGCATCAGGAACGGCATGTCTACTGCACGCTCTGGCTCTGGAATGTACTCGTCCAGTGCTTTAGCCAGCTCAAGGATTTTCTCTTCCCACTGT
>NZ_JACDWZ010000064.1:0-557 GCF_016464285.1 Vibrio sp. bablab_jr001 | reverse complement strand
CGTGACTTCGCGTCAATCGACAACGCTCCAGAAGAGCGCGAGCGCGGTATCACAATCTCTACTTCTCACGTAGAGTACGACACTCCAAGCCGTCACTACGCACACGTAGACTGCCCAGGACACGCTGACTATGTTAAAAACATGATCACTGGTGCTGCGCAAATGGACGGTGGTATCCTAGTTGTTGCTGCAACAGATGGTCCAATGCCACAAACTCGTGAGCACATCCTACTAGGCCGTCAGGTTGGTATTCCTTACATCATCGTATTCATGAACAAATGTGACATGGTTGACGATGAAGAGCTGCTAGAACTAGTAGAAATGGAAGTTCGTGAACTTCTGTCTGAATACGATTTCCCAGGTGATGACCTACCAGTTATCCAAGGTTCTGCACTAGGCGCGCTAAACGGCGAAGCACAGTGGGAAGAGAAAATCCTTGAGCTGGCTAAAGCACTGGACGAGTACATTCCAGAGCCAGAGCGTGCAGTAGACATGCCGTTCCTGATGCCAATCGAAGACGTATTCTCAATCCAAGGTCGTGGTACAGTAGTAACTGG
>NZ_JACDWZ010000063.1:0-898 GCF_016464285.1 Vibrio sp. bablab_jr001 | reverse complement strand
TGCGCCACAACAGCCGCATCTTCCAACTCAACACCGTGCCGGAAATCCTCTCCATTCTGTTGCAGGAAATGGGCATCAACGACTACGCCTTTGCGCTGACCCGCGACTGCGCGCAGCGTGAATTCTGCGTTCAGTACCGCGAAACCGACTTAGATTTTCTCCATCGCTTAGCGGCCGAAGAAGGGTTGGTGTACAGCTTCATTCATGAAGAGGGCAAACACACGCTGATATTCAGCGACGCCTCAGAGAGCCTACCGAAACTCGGAGAGCCAATCCCGTACAACACGCTGGCGGGCGGCATGATTGAATCACCGTATATCTCGGCGCTGAGCGTGCACACCCAATCGGAGGTGAGCCAGACGGCGCTGCAAGACTACAGCTTCAAAAAGCCAGCGTACTCGTTTGCCCAGCAAGCGGCCGGGACAGAAATGGAGTACCAGCAACCAGATTACGAACATTTCGATGCGCCGGGGCGGTATAAAAACGATGTCAGCGGTAAAGCGTTCAGCCAGATCCGCCTTGATTACCTGCGCCGCAACGCGCACACCGCAACGGGTAAAAGCAACCAACCGCTGCTGCGTCCGGGCGTGAAGTTTGACCTGCAAGAGCACCTCGACGACACCTTAAACCGAGACTGGTTGGTGGTGCGTGTCACCTGCCAAGGCACGCAGCCTCAGGCGCTAGAAGAAGCCGGCGACCATGGCGCGACCACCTACGCGAACCAATTTTCGCTCATCCCGGCGCATCGCACTTGGCGTGCCACGCCGCAAGCCAAACCTCAGGTTGATGGCCCGATGATCGCCACAGTCGTTGGCCCAGAAGGCGAAGAGATCTTCTGCGATGAACACGGCCGTGTAAAACTGCATTTCCCGTGGGATCGCTATTCCAACGGTGATGA
>NZ_JACDWZ010000062.1:0-647 GCF_016464285.1 Vibrio sp. bablab_jr001 | reverse complement strand
GCAAAAGCCGATCCTCGTCCAACACTGATCTGCACCAAAACCATCATCGGTTTCGGCTCGCCAAACAAAGCTGGCTCACACGATTGTCACGGTGCTCCTCTGGGCGCTGACGAAATCCAAGCCGCGCGTGAATTCCTGGGTTGGGAATACGCACCATTTGAAATCCCGGCCGACATCTACGCTGAGTGGGATGCCAAAGAAGCAGGCGCAGCGAAAGAAGCCGCATGGGATGAGAAATTTGCCGCATACGCAGCCGCTTACCCAGCAGAAGCTGCAGAATACAAACGTCGCGTAGCGGGTGAACTGCCAGCCAACTGGGAAGAAGCCACCAGCGCCATCATCGCAGAACTGCAAGCGAACCCAGCGAACATTGCGTCACGTAAAGCATCGCAAAACGCGCTGGAAGCATTTGGTAAACTGCTGCCAGAATTCATGGGCGGCTCAGCGGACCTGGCACCTTCTAACCTGACCATGTGGTCTGGCTCGAAGTCTTTGGAAGCGAGCGATTTCTCAGGCAACTACATCCACTACGGTGTACGTGAATTTGGTATGACGGCCATCATGAACGGTATCGCGCTGCACGGCGGTTTCGTGCCTTACGGCGCGACCTTCCTGATGTTCATGGAATACGCGCGTAACGCGATGCG
>NZ_JACDWZ010000061.1:0-284 GCF_016464285.1 Vibrio sp. bablab_jr001 | reverse complement strand
GGTTGCTGTTAAACAACCTAGGTGTCACACATTTAATTTACATGAGTGTGTGACTGATTTTGCCGGACTCAATTTGAAGACTTACTGAATCAGTAAGCTTCGATACCAAGCACACTTGAATGTGTTTGTTGGTGTATTCCGTTAAGGAATACATTGAGAACTTTACAAACAATCTTAAAAGATTGTTTTGTCAGCTTTCCAAATTGTTAAAGAGCAAGATTCACTTTCTGTATCAGAAAGAAACCATTTTTAAAGATTCTTCAGGTAAAAACCTTTAAAGATGG
>NZ_JACDWZ010000060.1:0-397 GCF_016464285.1 Vibrio sp. bablab_jr001 | reverse complement strand
TGGCGGAGCGGACGGGACTCGAACCCGCGACCCCCGGCGTGACAGGCCGGTATTCTAACCAACTGAACTACCGCTCCGCACTGGTTAGACTCAAGAGTCTAAATTTAAAGCCTGGCGATGTTCTACTCTCACATGGGGAAACCCCACACTACCATCGACGCTGTTTCGTTTCACTTCTGAGTTCGGAATGGAGTCAGGTGGGTCCAAAACGCTATGGTCGCCAAGCAAATTCTTAAAATTCGGAAAGCTGTTTTTTGTTCTCTCAACACATTCTTATGCGCTTAGCTTTGAGTCCACTACAAAACCCCTTGGGTGTTGTATGGTTAAGCCTCACGGGCAATTAGTACAGGTTAGCTCAACGCCTCACAACGCTTACACACCCTGCCTATCAACGTTC
>NZ_JACDWZ010000059.1:0-31454 GCF_016464285.1 Vibrio sp. bablab_jr001 | reverse complement strand
CGGGTATGGAACTGACGGGCAATCTCAAGGCGTTCGATGTTGTTGCCGACTTCAAGCCCGATACCCTGAATGATGCTGTGCGCGGTGTTCTCAATCGTCAGTACGCCATTGCGTTCAATCAGCGCCAAGCCTTGCTCTCGAATCAGCTGCGCGATGTTTTCCACCGGCGACTCTGCGTTGATCTGAAACTCCGGTACGGCTTTCAACGCGGAGACCAGACTCTCTACCCGCAGACCAAACGGCGCGGCCAGGCGGCGCAGTAATTTGTCCGTCGGCTGGTCGTAAAGCGCATCCATGGTGATGCGGGAGTCAATCATGTTGGCGCTGACGGAGCGGCCAGTAATGGTGACAGAGCGGCTGCCTGAATCGGTGGCAGACTCAGCCTGGTCAATTTGTCCTTTCAGGATGAGCTGGCGGCCGAGATAGAAGCTCATCGGAAGAGGCTGGCTGATGGTCATCACTGGCACCTTGCAGCGGAAGGTGTGCGCGAGCTGCTCGAGAGAGTAGCTGAGCTCAGCCGAGTAAAAAGCGGTCTGCGCGCCATTGATGTGCATCGTAAGCTGGGTCATTTCGGGTTCCTCACGGCAATGTCACCACGCAGAAACAATGGATGCTGCAACGCATTCATCGCGGTAACGATCGGCTCTGCCGTGTACTGGTCGTGCGCGATGGTCAGGGCTGGTTTGATGCGTGGCTGCTCAATTACGCGGTGCGCCGCAGTACCCTTGATGACTTTGTCATGCTGCGTCTGAATGCCGCCTTTCAACGCTGTCAATGCATCGAAGATGTCCAGGCTCTCAACCGTTGAGACGCTTGTCGTTTCACGCACGCGCGCATCAATGCCGTCAAGCAGCGCCACGAGGTCGCTTTGAATGATGGCTGGCTGTTTGCTCACGGCGGTGATGTCAAACTGGTCCTGCTTCTCCAGACGGATGACATCTTTGCTGACCTTCACGGCTCCGGTCACCATCTGGATGTTGTGATGAGAGGTGACTGCATCCTCTTTTACCTGACCCAACATCAGTTGCTGCGCAGTGCGTGCGTTATCGACCGCCTCACTGTCGGAGTCAGGCTCAGACTGAACGCCCTCGGCAACGCGATCAACGGCGGTGCTCAGCAGTGTGGCGAACTTATCCGGCGCACTGCTGATGCTGCTGATGGCACCAAACGCTTCGTTGATGGCTGAGTTGATGCTTTGCAGCTTGTCATCAGCGAGGTTCAGGCGGTGGGTGATGTCCACCAACACGTTGAGTGACTGAGTGAAATCGTTCTGTGTCTGGTTGATGTCGGCCACGCTGAGGCTTTTCACATCACGGGCGAACGACTGCGCTGAGACACTTTCCACTGCGCTGGCCTGTTGCTTCACCCGGACGGTCGCTGACGTGTTGATGGTTGGCTGCGTGCCGGCACGGACAAAGCTCAGGCTGAGTGTGACCACGCCGCGCTTGGTGCTGATGCTTTGCGAGAAGGTGTCGAATACCAGCGTCAGTTCGCCCAGCCACGGGTGCTCCAGCTCTCCGGCCGGGGAGGATTCAAGATTAGCAATGAACGCGTTAGCATCGGCCAGCGAGTCGGCGCCGACAAAGACGACATCGAGTTTGATGGTGCGGAATTTACTGCCCATCACACGGATGTTGGGCAGCTCGGCGTAGGGAATTTCGCTGACGTGCAGGCGCTGGCCACCATCAATGGCCGTCGCCAGGATGTTGAGCTGATGCCCGTTCCATCGCCCGCGCTCGTACTGTCGTTCCCACATGAAAGCTCTCACTTCATCTCAAACAAATCAAAGAAGGCAGCAGGCTGGAAAAATGATGGCGGGGAGGGGCGCTCAGGCCTAATTCGGACTCACCCCTCCCTCCGCACCAAAATTCAGCACTGCAATTTTGCGCAATCAGAGACGCAAAATAATTAGGTAGGGTTATTGCACCACAGCCCTGATGGGAACTGAACTCAGGGCTATTTTAGATTGGGGATTTAGAGAAGTGCCGGGATCGCAAACGTGCGTTTTTGATCGTTTTGAAGATCTTGTTAGAAGCTCAATTCGTGAACTCGTTATGTATTGCCATTCTCAGTATCTGAGTCAGTTCTTGAAAAGCAAGGTCTACACTTTCTGCGGTACGTTGATCAATTAGGTGATATTCAAATGGTAACTCTTGAGACATTTTATCCGCATAGAATTGTGCGAGCTCCATACGCCAAGGATATGAGTTGTAGGGCGGAGTATATACATGGAAAAGAATTACTTTATTGTATGACTTGTATTTATCGAGAAGCCAATATTTGCCAACATTGGTGTCCGGATGAGTTTGTTTCACTTCAATTTCCAAAGCAATAACAACTTTTCCATCTGTTAGTAATCCATCTGCACGAAATCCATTTGTTGGAAATCCAGGTATAGCGGTGTAGCCATTTGTGAATTGAAGATTATCGTTGGAAAACAATTTCATCCATGCAGCAAGTAAAGACTCATATTCAAACCATGGCGATTTCATCATTCAATTCTCCTAAAACTCTAAGCATAATCAATAAGTCTTGGCTACAAACATATTTACTTCCACCTCACCCAAACATCTCCATCTGATCCACATCTCCTTTGCACAGCTCAGGTTGCAGTTCTGGGTCTGGTTTGGCGCCAGTCGGTTCAATAATGCGGTTAACCGTGGTCAGCGTGGTAAACGCGCGGCCGCAGTTTAGGTTCAGACATTGGCAATAGGCTTCGCGCGTTTCGTTACTCATCGCTTTGGACGTTGCAATACGTGCTTTGCTTCCGCAAATAGGGCAGGTGATTAACATGGGGTCTCCTCACGCTAACGGCCAGTCGTCTTCCAGTTCTGGGAAGAACGACAGGTCCGGTTGTTGATACTCTTCGGTTTCAGGTTGGGCTAACACTTCATCCCAACCTTCAAAATTCATCCACGACAAATCATCGGCAGGCGCTCGGCTGAATTCGACCAGCTGGGCCGGGCGTTTTTCGCCGTACTCGTCCACCTCCGCAGGGCGGATTTGGATACTTCGTTCATCATCGATGCGAATTGAACTGCCTTTTCTGAGTGCGGCCAGTGCCGCTTCATCAATATTTGGCGGTTTATTCGCCTTTCTTCGTTCTGGTGCTAACAACCTGGTGAGCTGATCGCTGACCTGATCCTCGCGGGGCTCCGTACAGTTATTGACAGAACTCCGAGAGGCGGCGGGGCCGCCAATGACGGTCGCTGCGCTCCCTTGGGCGATCGCTTCCACATCATCGTTAACCTTGGATTTCTGTTTAATCGTCCAGACTCTGAGGCGTGTTTTGATGAACACGCCGGATGCGTCAAAGCCATCCAACTTGCGAACGGTTTCACCGTGCGGAGAGGCAAACGGCAGCTCTTCATAAACGTTGGTGATCAGCAGGTCAGCGCGTTTCACGAACGGGCCGCCCTGGCCCATGATGTAATCACGCCACTGGCCACGGTCGGCGGCTTTCATCACTTCCGTGACGGTGCCGTTTTCGTGTTCCAGATCGGCCTCATAAACCTGCGTGAGCAGCACAAATAGGTACTTGCTGTCGAACTTCTTATGGCGACGAATCAGCTCTGCCGGAATAGGCGGGCCGATCAGCTTGCGGCCTTCGCGGATGTCCAACTCTTCATAAATGGTCAGCAGCTCTTCATAGTTCAGTTGAGTGAGGTACTGGTTAAAGCTGGCTTTGTCGTTGTTGGCAAATCGGCGCAACTCGCGGTAAGTCGTGACCGGAGCGCCACCAAAAAATTGAAACTGGCGGATACCCCAGCGGCTTTTCCATGCGTTCACATTCTTGGCCATGTCTTTCACGGGCTTGCCTGTTTCGTCGGACATCTCATCATCCATGGCAAAGCCGTCGATGTTCTTGGAAATGTATTTAGCGATGTAGCCGGTTGCCGTGCCTTTGGCCGGATCGATGTAACCAAAGTCGCAGCGCGGTTTGTAATTCAGTGGCCCGTGAAAGGCCTGCTTTTTCTCGGCGCGTTTCGGGTTGCGGTCGAACTGCGGATACAGCTCTTCTTTGTCTTCCTCGACGGCGTAGGAAATGAACACGTCACGCACCTGCGCGACATCTTCCGGCTTCACCCAAATGAGCAAATGCCAGTGCGGTGTGCCATCGTGATGCGGCTCGGCCACACGAACACCAAACCAGCGAATTTCTTCACGGCCCAGCTTGGCGCGAATGCGCTGCCACACATTGTTAAGGTAGGCTTGCGTATCGCGCGGGCTGGCACCGTTCCAGTGGTCGATAAAGCCGCCTTTCTTGTAGCTGTTGTGGTACTTGGACGGCGAAGTGAGTGTGAGAAACAAACCTTGCAGCTCAAGCTCATTGCCGATGTCTTCGCAGCCACGGCAGCGCACCATCAGCTCATGACGGCGGATAGCCGGATTCGACAAGCTCTTTTTCGCCATATCCCACAAGTCGGCTTCTTCGCCCGTAATCTCATCGATCAGCTGGCACTGCCTGATGTATTCATAGTTGGCTTTCTGCTGCTCCTGATGCTCACGGACACAATCCCAAGAGGCATAAGGCGAGGCTTTGTAACTCACTTGCCCCATGGCGATCGCCAGGTGCTCGCGCATGATTTTGCGAATGTGTACCAATCGGCAGCGCCACCATTTTTCATCGAGCATTCTTGAGATGTCGTTCAGAGCCGTCAGTTCGGTTTGCTTCTTGCGCTTGCGGGGCGCTTTGATGCCGAACTCATTCACGAAAACCGCCAGCTTGTGGTAGGTGTTCACCACGGCAATCTCGCCGATTTTCGATTCAGAGGCTTTGACCTCGCGCTTCGCCAGATCCGCTTTCACTTCTTTGATGGCAGAAGCCGCAAAGCGTTGGTGACGGGCAGAGGCGATTTGCGACAACTTGAACGCCATGTCTCTGAGTTCGTCGGGTTCAAGTTCGGCAACGCTGCGGTTCTTCTCTGGCTTGGTATGTTTTTCGGCTTGGTCGAAATCAAAAGAGAGCTGAGGGCGCTGAAAGTCTTCAGGCAGGCTGTGCTCTGTAAAGTACACGGAGGCGAATGCGTTATCGCCGCTTTCGAATTCTTTAGAGAACATCGCCACTTTTTGCGTGGTGGGTAGTTTGCTGTATTTTTCCAAGACCTTTTGCGCGCGTTCTGTTGCTGGTGCCATGCGTTCACGCAGGTAAATGTTGGCCTCTTTACGGCCGAGTTTTTCGAACACGCTGATGTAGCGTGTGACGAAGTATTTGGTCAGGTAATCGGGCAAGTCTTGGATGCGCGATTGCGCCCAGGCAAAGTCATCGGGGTTGGCTTCAAATAGCTTGCGCTCAAGTACACTCAGGCTTTCTGGCTGAATTACTTCATTGAATCGGCGATCACCAAAGCAGCCCGCTTCAACTTCCGTTAAAGGGGCTTGCCATGGGAAATCATACAGCTCGATTTCTGCGGGTTCGGTGAGGGTGTCCATGCTGCTTTAAGAGCGCTTATGCCGCGGCATAATGACCGACAGAAATGATATGACTCAGTCCTTGAGGAATATCGAAACGGTTGCCTTTATCCCAGATGAACCAAGCGTATTCGCACGAGTCTGAGCTGCCACCGACAAAACGTGGACGAGGAACAATGATCGGGCATTTAGGTGGAAAGCCAATTTCAAACCAGAAAGGCAAACGCTTCTTAGAGCCCAAGTAGTTGACGCGTTGCAGATACGCCATTGTCCCGTCAGGTGCCAGTTCACTCAGGCTTTTACGAATGAACTCTTCCGTCAGTGAGAATGGTGGATTAGTAATGATCACGTCTTGGGTGCCAAAGTCGGTAGTCAGGTAATCAATACCTTGTTCAATTTCGGCGAATGACTTCTGGCTTTCAGGCAGACCAATCTTGTCGAAGATCGCCCCGGTGCCATAGCAAGGTTCCAAAAACTTATCAGTAGGGCGCAGCGTTAGCTTGCCCAGAAGTGCATCCACAACTTCTGCTGGGGTTGGATACAACTCGCGAGGCTGGACGTTGCCGTTGGTTGAACTCATGCTTCTTCCCCCTTCTCCAACTCATCGCGGCGCGCAGCGATGCGCTCAATCAGGTCATCTTCGATGTCCAGCAGGTCTTTCAGGGCTTGTTTGCTATCGAGCAGCACAATGCTGTGGGCGTGGTCGGTTGTGGTGGCGGAGAAGATCACCACGTTCAGCATCTTCATGCTTGAGGAATATTCGATACGCACGCTCATCACATCGGCGCTGTCGATGGCCAGCTCATACAAGCTGGTGATAGTGGCGAGAATCGCGCGTTCAAACGCGGCTTTGGTTACTGGGTCATTCATCATCTTTGCTCCTACGCTGAGACGAAAAAGGCCCCCATTCCGAGAGGAATACCACGGGGGCAAAGGTTGGCTAGGTTAATGGGTGTTGCTGAACTGGTAGTGCTTGAGGCGGCGAACATCGCCGACCTTGCTGTCGAACGTGACCGTCAGGTTTTTCAGGTACTGCATTCCGGTGCGGATTTTTTGCAGTTCCAGATCATCGAACGATTCGAATTCTCGGTTGTAATCGCGAGCGGGCAGGCCGCCTGCGATCAACACCAAACCACGGCTTTTCTCTGGCAGCTCGTTGAACATCTTCTTCAACTGGCAGCGAGTGGCGGCACCGTTAAACAGCGATTTGCACGCGGCGATGCTCTCTTGCGCTGGCGGCGTGTGTTGGGTGTGTGCGTTTCTGGCTAACTGATTCATCTTGGCTCCTTAGGACAGGCCCGGAAATGGCGCGCCTTGGGTGATAAAATCCACGCTCATTGCAAAGAACGGCGTCGCCCCAGAGGTGCGGTTTTCAAGATCAGAAATTAAAAGCATCAGGTTGCCGATGCTGGCCTGTGCCTTAGAGATAATTTTGTGTCGGGTAGTGCGGGGCAGGCGGGTGTCGCCGCCGTGGTCTAATGCCATGCGCGACAGGTCGCCCGACAGCATCGAATGTTCCAGCACCCGCTTGAGGAAGGTTTCGGTTTTCTCTTCTTGTGGCAGTTGTGCGGTCACCACACCAAGGCCAAGCAAAAGAGAATTGATGATGGTGTAGTCGCCACTGGCTTTGGTGATCGCAACCAGCTCGGCGCACGTCAGAACATGGGGCTGCTCTGGGTTGAGCTTATTGCGCAGCACCGATGCATCTAAGCCAACGGCGGCAGCAATGGCCGACACCTTGTTGGCCGCCCGGAACGCGCAGCACGCCTCATCAAATGCCTTTTGTTTACCCTCAAGGAAAACGTACATTGAAGTGTTCATGTCCATATTTGATACTCACCTTGTCGCAAGTGAAATGAGCTCACAGCCGCAATGGCTGCTCACTTAAAACGAATGATAAAAGTGGTCGTTTTCAGGCTTTTCAGAATCTTCAATGGCGTGTTGCCACAGCGCGCCCATGTTGACGTAGTGCTTGCCCTTGGCGCCATCACGCTCAATCACAGGCAGCTTTCCTTCGCGAATCATGTTGCGAATCGAGTTTTCAGACACACCCCAACGGCGGGCCAGTTCACAGGTAGGGAGGATCGGGGAATCGGGTTGAATTGAAACGTGCATATTTAGCTTCTCCAATAGGTCAGGTTGGTCTTTGAACTCTTTACACAAACGCATGCGTGAAAGGGTGACCATATTGACGAAGCGCTTCTTCTCGCAGCGTGTCGCGGCCTTCATGGGCAGCTTTCCGGCCTCAATCAGTTGCTCCGACTCAACCAAATCAATATGTTGACGTCGCGCATACTCTTCGATCGGCAGGTACGGCATATCTAGTTTAATCAGCGGGGTCATGGTATCTTTCCATACATATTTGTGCGTTTTTGTACACAGAAACTGCTTGGCGGCCTTTCTTGTGTACTTAAAGATTCATAATAATGCGTAAACATTAACTGAATGTTAGATCGATTTACGCATCATTGTAAATGCTTAATGGTGTGGATTTTGAAAGAATGGTTCTTGAGCTCCGAACTCGTTGAAGTCGATGGGTTCCCCAATACGGTTGGGAATGTGAGCGGAAAAGCTAGAAGAAACAATTGGATATCTAGAAAGGCTGTCGGAAATGGAAGAGCTATGGAGTACCATATTTCTTCGTTTCATCCAGATCTGAAAAAGAAGCTAATTGAGAAGTACGTCAAAGATCCTAATGATGCAGAAACATTAATGAACTTGGAGGCGCCGACTGAAGGAGTGGTTCCAGAGCAAAGCAATGTTTCTAAAATCGTTCCATTAGCTGACGTTAAAGATTGGTGCGAGCTGGCCGTATTTGACGTTCACGCAGCAGCAGGGGCGGGCTCACTGGTGCACAGCGAGTACCAGATAGACAAGCTCATCATTCCCAAAAGCCTGCTGGCCGAGTTTGGACTTGCGCCGAACTGCGCCGCCATCATCTACGTTGACGGCAATTCGATGGAACCCACCCTCAGCCACAAAGACAGGCTGCTGGTTGATACCCGCGAACTACAACACCCGGTCACGGATGGGGTATACGTAATTCGCATCGACGATGCGGTGTACGTAAAACGTTTGAAGTGGAACATTCCGAAAGGGATTTACCAGGTGATTTCAGACAACCCGACCTACGAGTCATTCGAGATCAACCACAAGAACGGGCGCAACTTTAAGATTATCGGCAAAGCCATCGCACCAGTGTTTAAGAAGATTTTTTGATAAGAAGCCACCTGTGAGGTGGCTTTTTTGATGGGGTGGGTTTGAAGGTTTGCTATGTTTAATTAATTGGAGACTCTAGCCCAACCAATTACTTCTTTGTTCGTTAGCTCACTGATAGAACCACTCCAATCCTTATATTGCCCACTCTCGGTTTGGAACTGACCAAAACACTGTGTAGTTCCATTCTCTGTTTGCAAACGTGATTGATGTACAGAAACAACTTTACCTTTCTCTTTTCCGGCTTTATCTATCCAATATTGGAAACTTGATGCTTTTTCCGTACAGCTTGGTCCGTAATGTGCGTATTGCTGATAGACAGACTTTCCAGCATTGAAAGAGGCAAGTAACACACCGATAACTATTATTTTTATCGCTATAGTTAAAGCTATGTTTGCTTGCTCAAGTGTGACCTTTTTAGTTGTCGATTTTGAATCGTTAACTTCACCTTTTTGTACTTGTACATCTTCCATTATGAGTCCTAGCGCTTGATTTAAAATGAAATCTTATTAAAACATTCTGTACCATAATGTGAGTGTTGACGCATATTGGACATAACCCCTGCTAACTGATTAAGGTGTGAGTAAAACAATACCGAAGCTCCCGTGTACCACCTTAAACACTAAACGCAACGCATAGTAAAAATGCCACGCGTTGCGAATCACTCTTAAACAGATTGTTATGCATTTTTTTTCACCAAATAGTTACCAACTGCAGCGCAAATACCAACAATAAGTTCGGCTTCATTATCACTGGGTTCCCGTCCTTCTCGAATATGACGACCATTCTCAGACGCGTATCCCCAAGCTTTAACAACTGCATCATCCAAAGGCGGTGGGATTCGACCTTTATACTCTTTCATTATCTGCCCAAGATTTGCCTTTGGAGCACCAATAACTTCTCGAGCTACACATTCTAATGAAGCCATTGCATGTTGAACTGCACCAGTATTATCTGGATTAGGTCTACGAGATAGATCTTTTAACGCTTCATGTAGTTCCCGACTTGCTGTTATATGACCACTTTCCAGTTCATTAGTCTGTGCTGTCTTTATAACGGCTTCGAAAGATTCTGGACCTCGAAATTCGAATTTTCCTTCACTTACTTTCCACCCAATACCATTTTCGATAAGAAAATCGTTAATCTCAGATTCAATTTCATGGAAGTCGTAATCGTAAGAATTACACTCCATTATTTCAAAGAGACGCTCGTAAATATCGTAAACCCTATACCACTTACAGTTATCAACTAAGTTCTTAACTTCAACGTCTATGTTTGGATACTCAGACCAATTATTTTCATCAGGACGAACTCTTAATGTTCTGCAAACTAGGTCACGCAACCTACTAGGTTTAAAACCATAATCGTAAGCAAATTGAACCAAAAAATGCCTCATTGATTCAGGGGCATCTTCACGGACGGTAATATCTACTTCGCTTGTAGTGTTATATCCATATCTCTTAGAAAATGAAGACAATTCTATTCTCCTATACTTGCACTTGCGTAAAATGCATAACGCCGCGTTAAGGGGTGAGCAGCGCTACTTTGAGCCTTAAACATTACGCCGAAACACAAAGCCCAACGCTAGACATCAAAAATGCCACACGTTGGGAATCAATCTTAAATGATTTGTTATAAATTTATGCACGTGCGATTGCAGCCAAAAATGCTCCAACTAATGCAATTGTAGCAATAGTACCCAAATCACTTGTTTGTTCATCTTCTTGCTTACCATCTACAGCTACAACTTCCTTCTTGCACAGTTCACCTTCAACAGCATCAGCCTCTTTCGAGGCTGGTAATGCAATTTCAGGAATATTAACTGATGAGATTTTTTCAAGAGCAGGGATAAGTTTACTTTTTACCTCTTCAGAAATTTTCTTTACATTATCAAGATCTGATTTAGTAAAAAGTTTATTATGAGCAATTTTATTTCTAAGTTCGTAAAGTTGCTTCCATCGTTTTTGTAGGTATTTTGACTCACACTCAACTAATTCGGTAAAGTATCGTTCCCAGTTTGAAGTAGGAATGTAATTTTCTATTTCTTCAGGAGATAGCTTACCTTGTTTAATATCCTTAAGTACTGTTGAGTCAATTTGCTTTGACGGATAATCGGTAAATAGAAGATCATTAATTGTAATAAAGTCAAAATCATAAAGAGGGTTATGTCCACTTTGTTGTAACTTCGGAGCTCCAGCGACATCTTTAGGGATGCTATCGATCCACTTAGGACCCAACTGTATCAAAGTAAATTTTGTATACAGCTTTCGCATTAAGTTCTCGATGTTATGAACAACGGGGTAGGCTTTCTCTGCGTAGTACGCAGATACTCCATCAAATACGGGCGTTAGCGTACCTTGTTGATTTGAAACTATCGTTCTAATTTCTCGTAATAATTTTGATAGATTGTCGATGTCATGTTCATTTTTCTTTGATTCTATCATTAAGTCGAACATTTCTGTTTTGTGAGCTTCGAACCTATCGCCTTCACTTACTAGCTGAAACCGGTACTCGCTGCCATTATATAAAATGACGTTAAGCTCATCGTTTATTTCAATCCCTTCGACTAAACCTATTAACTTTGAAAACTTTTCAACACCGCTAAACTGAAAGTTATTCTTATCAAATAGGATAAGATAATTTACTTCTGTACTCATAGTTCTCCAAAATTTATAACGCCGTGTTAACTAGTGAGCCATGCCACCTTAAACACAAGCCCTACGGTGGAATGAAAAATGCCACGCGTTGGGAATCACTCTTAAATGCTTTGTTAGCCCACCGAGTTAGAGCAACTTTGACATCCCCGAAGCTTTCCTAGTAATACCACTTGCTTGAGCTTCGATTTCACCTGCTTGGATAATATCATTCAATAGGTCAGAGAACTGAGATGGCGCTCTTTGCAAACGCATACCAAAATAAGTCCCATTAAACTGCAGGTCTTCAACATCTATGTTTTTTCCATAACCTACGATTCTTGACGTAGAGCTACCTAATACATACCACCCAAAACTTGAAGCTAGCTCAGTCAGGACATATAAACCAAAACCAGAGTTATCAAACTTGTTATCTTCTTCACTCATGTTCGTCGTTCGGGAAACACCTGGTTTGATCGCCAACTGGAGACTTTCTGCATCTGTTATACACCCTTGAGACTCTTTGAGAGTATTAGCGATACCAACCCCCTCATCGACCACCGTGATTTCAACTTGTCCATTCCACCAACGCTGTCCACACACATAACACTCTGTTGCACCGGA
This sequence comes from Vibrio sp. bablab_jr001, assembly GCF_016464285.1. Taxonomy (NCBI): domain Bacteria; kingdom Pseudomonadati; phylum Pseudomonadota; class Gammaproteobacteria; order Vibrionales; family Vibrionaceae; genus Vibrio; species Vibrio sp. bablab_jr001. Next base: position 19,569 of record NZ_JACDWZ010000059.1, on the reverse strand, counting down.
ATGCTCAAACACGTTTCTAATTATCTCTCTGAAGGCGTAGTTATAAAGGCGATTTTCCTGAGTATCCTCTAAAGTGCCTGAAACGACTTTAGCAAGTCCACGCACGGCAGACATAATATCTTCGTACCACTTTTCTAGAGCTAGTTCACCAGCCGAGAAATCCGGTTTAGTAATTCTCGTTATTGGTAAATATGAGGATGAACCTCGAGCTTCTCCCACTTGTTTACCACAACCCATATGAATGAAATCGAAGAAACCAATGTGCATCAAATAGGAGTGCACATTAGACACAGTATCATCTCCAGCTTTTCTAGTTGTAATACCTCGCTTATGCCTAGACATCACCCAACCACGGATTTTCGAACCAGCCACCAACATAGCTGTTGGATTTGAATAAGTAAGTGTCGAGCAGTCTAAACAAACATCTGGAGTATCTTGATGCCCATCTAGTGTTTCGAAAAATTCTGAAAGAGTATCTCTATCAAACTTGCTCGGAAAATATATTGTTGTCATTATGTAATTTCCATAGAACTTTATTATTAGGTGGGCTAACAGTCTCTTTTAACTAGACTTTGTCCGTATAAGTCCAAAACAAAATGCAGACAGCGTCTATCTATTACACCTTGCCAAACTGGGAACATACGCTCTGAGATAGATTGTTCACAACTGACAAATGAAACACATCCACAGTATCAAACGAGTGAGTCGTTTGGTGTGATCAGTTTGGGTTTTATCGCCACTATTAAGCACCAATGTGCATTTCTGTGTGATTTAAACACTGTGTTTATGTACAGTTGTGTTTTATCATTTCTGCTCATGTTGTTGAGTGAGCAGAGTATGAGCATTAAGAAAGAGGGTAAGAAGTGGTTGGTTGACTTGCGGCCGCAAGGCCGGAATGGTAAACGCTATCGCCGCCAGTTCGATACCAAGTTCGAAGCCACCCAATATGAAAAGCATGTGCTGGCAACGGCCCATGATAAAGAGTGGTTAGAGAAGCCTGCCGATCGTCGTTCACTGAGTGAATTGATTGAACTGTGGTGGAAGTACGAAGGGCAATCGAAGAAAACCGCTGAAGCCTACCTGAAGGAAGTGAAACTGGTCGATAAGGAACTCGGCTTTCCTAAAGCGCACCAGATCACCCACAAACTGCTCGCAGATTACCGAATGGCTCAGCTCAACAAGGGCAGGGCGATGACTACCTTCAACCGCAAAATGAACTGTTTGAGCAATGTATTTACCGCGCTCATCGCGGTGAAGGAGTTCCACAACCCGCATCCGGTTTCTGGCTTTAAGCTGAAAGTCCCCAAAACGCGCGAAATGGCGTTTCTCTCGGTTGATGAAATGAATCACTTGCTCAGTGTGCTTTCTGGCGATAGCTACAAGGTTGCTAAGCTCTGTTTGGCTACAGGTGCTCGATGGGGCGAAGCAGAAGAGTTAAAGGGCAGTACGGTCAGCCATTGCAAAGTGACCTTTCTCGATACCAAGAACGGGAAAGACCGAACGGTGCCGATCAGCCAGGCACTGCAAGATGAAATCGTCACAGGCAAATCTGGCCGATTGTTCAAAGATTGTTACGCCGAGTTTTACGTTCAGCTCAAACAGTGCAATTTCGATTTGCCCAAAGGGCAGGCCGCCCACGTTCTTCGCCATACGTTCGCCAGCCACTTTATGATGAACGGTGGCAACATACTCACGCTGCAAAAAATACTCGGCCACGCGACGATTCAACAAACGATGACCTACGCGCATTTCGCGCCGGATTACCTGCAAGATGCGGTCAAATTCAACCCCTTAAACAGCCTTTAAAGTGGCCGGAAAATGATCCACAAATTGACCACATAGACTATACATCGATGCATATAAACGTGATTGAGCATGTCTGGAGGCCTTGAAAATACTGGGGTTTGCTAGGTATGGCGGGAATAAAAAACCCGCCATTGGGCGGGTTTTAAACTCAAGCGTCAGGCTTATTTTTTGCCTTGGTGCATCAGTTTGTCTTGTTCAGTCAGTTCGCGAATGCGGCGGCTGATTTCACGGCGCTCTTTTGAGATTTCTGCGCTCTTGATGATGTGGTCATCCACACGATCTTCGTAGTCCGCTTTCATGTTTTTCACGATAGCGATGATTTCTTCCTGAGTCATATCAGGTTTGATGTAATCCACCAGGTTTTCCAGCAGATCAACACGCTTACGGTTATCACGAACTTTTTTCTCGTTGTCTAAAAGTTCACGTTTTAGTTTGTTTTTACGGCGAGCCAGACTCACGATTTCAAATACGCTGTTCATAGGTCCCTTTTCCTAGAATGAATGCAACTGTCAACGATTAAAACACAACATCAAGGCTCATAACAGCCTTTAGATCAAACCTAACAACACCTTGACCAATAAATAGTCACTCGGTATTCGCAGAGATTGTACTTGCCTGAAATTGCGCTATATCATGAGGCCAATTAATGACGAAACAATGATTCGACCATGCAACCCTCAGAAATTATTGTTCCTAACAAGAAGCATTGCCAGTCGAGCCCGATCTTCGCCCCAAGCTTCGGCAAGCTTACATCAGCGAACGGCAAAGCCTTGAATTACTAGAAATTGAATTAAACCGTTCTAAAGTTGTCATGATTGATGAAAACGGCAGGATTGTGCGCTTTTCACTGACTTCAGAACATTAAGAATGGGAGCACGAGGCCAGCCTCGATAAAAGAAGGAAACGACAATGAATTACGAACTTTCTCCGCTAGAGGCCCGCGTTATTGGCTGCCTGATTGAAAAAGAAGTTACCACTCCGGATCACTACCCGCTGACGCTCAACAGCCTGACGACCGCTTGTAACCAGAAAAGTAACCGTGAACCGGTGCTGTCGCTATCCGAAGCGGATGTGCAGGATGCCGTAGAAGGCCTGATTGCCCGCCGTTTGGTGAGTGATGAAAGTGGTTTTAATAGCCGTGCATCGAAATATCAGCATCGCTTCTGTAACACTGAATTCGGTGATCTCAAACTGAACGACAAAGAGCTTGGCATTGTATGCTGCCTGCTGCTGCGCGGCGCGCAAACGCCGGGCGAGTTGAGAACTCGTACCAACCGCCTGTGTAACTTTAGCGATGTGAAAGAAACCGAAGCGGTACTGGAAGAGCTGGCGAACCGCTCTCTGGTGGTGAAACTGCCGCGTGAACCGGGCAAACGTGAATCGCGTTATCAGCATCTGTTTTCTGGCGACGTTGATTTTGACAGCTTGGCGAGCTTCTCTGAGCACGAACCTTCAAACTCTCAGCTTGAAGCGTTAGAGCAGGAAGTGGCGGCGCTGCGTGAAGAGGTCGCAGAACTGCGCGCTCTTATCGAACAAAAGCTGTAATCGGGTTCAAATGAACTCGGAAATTGTCAGTCCGAACTGGTGGGTTTATCTGGTTCGGACGTCAAGTAACGCGCTGTATTGTGGCATCACTACCGATGTTGAACGGCGCTTTACCCAGCACCAGAAAGGTCAGGGTGCTAAAGCCTTGCGCGGAAAAGGCCCGCTTTCTCTGGCGTGGCAACAGGAAATCGGCCCGAGCAAAGGCGACGCCCTCAAACTGGAATACCGCATCAAACAACTGTCCAAAGCCGACAAAGAGCGTCTGGTGTGCGGACAAACCTCTCTTCTCTAACGATTGTGAATCAGGCATCGTTTACGACTGTGAATGCCTGCCATTAATCGGTGAAATCTGAATTTCTGTATTAACCTTGTTTATGAGCCTGACTCATAGAGGTGAATAAGGAAATGCATCATTATAAATATCTTTCAGCAGTGATCATGTTTGGTATTTGTCCTTTGTCTGCTTACGCTGCCAATAGCGTTGCGGATGCTCGTGGTAACGCGATGGGCAATACCGGCGTAACAACTTCAGACTATTTACTGGCGCCTTTCTACAATCCGGCGCTGACAGCGGTGTATCGTGACCGGGACTCGGTCGGGCTGCTGGTTCCTGCACTGGGAGCGAACATCCGTGATTCGGATGAGTCGCTTTCGACCATTGATGATCTGCAAAGCTCCATTGATCAATTTGAAGCGGCAGGCGTCGGCGCGGCGACACAGGAGAATATTAATCAGCTCAACGGCTATCTTGACGATTTAGCGGATGACAAACCTTTTGCGGTTTCCGGTGGAGCTGGGATTGCTGTTGCGCTGCCCATGAATGCGGTGTCGCTGAACTTTTTTGCCCGTGGCTATGCGGAAATTCTGGCGGATTCCACTATCGCCGCCAACACCGGCAATACGGCATCCGATGTCGAAACGCGTTATCAGAATTCCTACGTTAACATGCTGGCCTTTGGCTATTCGGAATATGGTGTGGCCGTCGCGAAGCTGTTTACGCTACAAGGCCAACAGATAGCGATTGGGATTACGCCCAAAATTCAGGAACTGCGAACATACAAAGAGGTGGTGACGGTACAGGACTTTGACCTGAGCGACTACGATCAGAGCAAAACTTCCAAGAATGCCTTCAACCTCGATATTGGTGCCGTGTGGTTAAAAGATAACTTCAGGGCTGGTATTGCAGCAAAAGACCTGATTTCTCAGGAAATTAAAACTTACGATGACCAGAGTAGTTATACGCTTGATCCGCAGGTGACAGTCTCCGGTGGGTATGTTACTGACTTCCTTGCACTGGCGGTCGACTGGGATTTGACCAAACAGAAGCGTTTTAAAGGTGTGGATGATGATACTCAGTTCCTGCGATTTGGTGTGGAAGGCAATGCGTGGGGGTGGGCGCAGCTGCGAGCGGGTTATGAGATTGATTTGGAAAGCACGTTAGATAACTCGATCACGGCCGGTCTGGGGATCAGTCCCGGTGATTTAGTCAGTGTGGACCTAGCCGCCAATTATGCGGGTAACTATCAATATGGGCTGTCTGCCAACCTGGCTTTCACTTTCTAACGCCGACGGGTTGCGGTTTATTTCAGCAGTTGCAGACATGTTGACAGATTTTTGCATGTCTGCGCTTTTATTTGTACGCCGTATGCTTAATAATCGTAGCTGCTTAGTTTTCCTTATTCTTTGATGAATAAGGAAAACTTTCAGTTGATAGGGCAGAGCATCGGGCCAGAAAGTCGTATCCTAATCACAAACGTTGCGTTTGGTACTCAAATGAAAAAAACACTACTACTTATAGTTTGCCTCTGTTTTGCTCCTTTAGCCTTTGCGTATTCGTCTCAAGTACTGAATGGTTACTGGCATTATCAAGAGTTTCTGAATGCAAATCCGCAACAGAAGACGTTGACGGAGTCGCTTTCTAATGCGGTCAGACAATCGCCGGCAAGGCTGAATGTCAAACAAAGCAAGCCTGTGACCATTTCGGTCGTCTACCCGGGCCAGCAGATTTCAGATTACTGGATTCGCAACATTAAGGCGTTTGAGATGCGTCTGGAAGAGCTGGGGATTGAGTACCAAATCAATCAGGTTTTTACGCGGCCTAATCTGGATATGCGTCAGCAAAGCCTTTCTTTGATGGAAGCACTGAAAAACAACACCGATTATCTGATCTTTACTCTCGACACTACGCGTCACCGCAAGTTTATCGAACATGTTCTCAGCTCTTCTCCAACCAAATTGATTCTTCAGAATATCACTACTCCGGTCAGAGACTGGGATAGCCGTCAGCCGATGATGTATGTGGGCTTTGACCACGAAACCGGCGCGCAGCAACTGGCGCAGTATTATCGCGAACACGTGCCTAAAGGCAGCAAATATTCCGTGCTGTATTTCTCTGAAGGCTACGTCAGCGACGCACGTGGCGACACTTTTATTCAGCAGATGGAAGGCACTGGTGATTATCAGCTGGCCTCTTCTTACTACACCAAAGCCACTCAGGAGAGCGGCTACGAAGCAACGCTCAACATTCTGAAAAACGATCCGGACATCAAATTTATTTATGCCTGTTCAACGGACGTGGCACTGGGTGCTGCGCAAGCGTTGCAAGAGCAGAATCGTGAAGACATTCAGGTGAACGGCTGGGGCGGTGGTTCGGCAGAGCTTGAAGCGCTGAATGAAGGGCATCTGGATGTGACCGTGATGCGCATCAACGACGATACGGGCATTGCAATGGCGGAAGCCATCAAACGCGACCTTGAAGGCGAGGCGGTGCCAGTGGTCTATTCCGGCGACTTTGAGATTGTCACCAAAGAAGATAGTTCGCAGAAAATCGATGTATTTAAGCAACGAGCATTTCGTTATTCCGATCGTTAATCGGTAGCAAAGGAACACTGAGTGGGCATCAGATCAAGCACAGTCAAACAGAAAAGAAAAATCGCAACGTTCATCAGCCGAGCGATTGTGACGGTGCTTGGTGCGCTGACGTTGACGGTACTGTTTCAAAGCTATCAAATCAGCAGTCGTTTGATCTCACAGGAAGTGGCCCGCACTTCAACTCAAACCTCCAGCCTGATTCAGAACCTGTTCAATTACCGATTGGCCACGCTGCAGATTCATCAGGACAGTAGCGCAAAAAATGCCAGTTTGATTCAGGCTCTGCACGGCGATACTAATGACGCACTGGATCAGTACTTTCTCAGTGTTGACCAGCTTGAACTCAACAATACGCCGGATATTCGTTTCATTACCGACCTCAAAGAGATGGTATGGGAAGACGGCAACTCTCAGTTTTATGGGGTTCAGTCGAAAGAGCTCAATGCCATCATCCGAAAAGTGTCAATCAGCAGTAATTGGCACCTAATCCAAACGCCTTCAGAGTTAGGCACGGCCTACCTGCTTGTTCGCCGCTCACCGATTGTGGATACCGCAACCGGCGAAGTCATCGGTTTTCTCTACGTCAGTATTGTACTCAACAACAACTTTGCGTTAATCGAGACCATTCGTGACAGCAGTAACTCGCAGAACCTGATTTTGACCGTTGGTTCAGAAGTTTTGGCGTCGACTCTGAATGGAGACGAATCCTATACAGCGTTCGATGTGTTGCAGGACGGTATGAGCGACATGCTGTACGACAAAAATATGGTGGCGAAAACGGTTCTGGAAGTGGAAGGGGTGCCGACGTATCTCAGTGTTTACTCAGTGCAGAGTAACGAGAATGCGTTGAGCCTACGTGACAATTACTATTTCTGGATGGTTTTTGCGCTGGTGGCGATGGTGGGTGTCTCCATACTGACGCGTTGGTGGTTGCAGCGACGTATTGAGTCGGAAATTGAAGGGTTGATGACCTACACCCATAAAGTGGCGGAGCGTGGACTGGATGACTTCTTCCCAGGCTCAAAAATTTACGAATTTGACCACTTCGGTCGCACGCTCGAACACACTTTCCAACGCCTGTCTGCGCAGGAAAAGCAATTTGAGGATCTGTTTAACTTCGCTCTGTCGCCAACCATTCTCTGGACGGCAGACGGTGAGCTGATTCGTATGAACCCTTCGGCTCAAAAGCATTTTTTACGCAATAATGCGGAATATCATTCCTTATTCTCTGTGCTGAAACGTCAGTTGATCCCGCAGATCAAACTGGCGGCAAAAGGCGAGATTCTCAAAGAAGTGAACACCGAAGTCGACGACAAAGTGTTCCTGTGGAACCTGTCGCCGATTGTGGTGGAGAACCGTATCGAATCGATCATTACTCAGGGCCAGGATGTCACTTCGATTGCGGAAGCGGAAAAGCAGAGCCGTATTGCACGCAGAGAAGCGGAAGAGTCGGCACGCGTCAGAGCGGATTTCCTCGCGAAAATGAGCCATGAGCTGAGAACGCCACTGAACGGGATTCTGGGTGTGTCTCAACTCCTTAAGCGTACAGTGAAGGAAAAAGAGCAGGCCGAGCAGGTTAATGTGCTGTGCAGCAGTGGTGAACATCTGCTGGCAGTACTGAATGACATTCTGGATTTCTCAAAGATAGAGCAGGGTAAATTCCGGATTCAGAAGACCCATTTCCCGTTGGTCGATGTGGTGTCGGCCATTGAACGAATTTATCGTCCATTGTGTCGTGAGAAAGGCTTGGATCTCTCGATTGACAGCAATATCGACCAAACAATGATTGTAAATGCGGACCAGGTACGTCTGAATCAGATTCTGTTTAATCTGCTCAATAACGCCGTGAAGTTTACCCATCAGGGCGCCATCAGCATTCAGCTGAATCTGTTGCAAGAGGCGGGCGACACTCGCCTGTCCATTTCGGTCATGGACACAGGTATTGGCATTCGTGATGCAGATTTGAATATCATCTTTGAGCCGTTTGTTCAGGCAGAATCGACCAATACCCGCGAATATGGCGGCAGTGGATTGGGGCTGGCCATTGTGCACAGCCTTATTGAAATGCTTGGCGGCACGGTGCAGGTCAGCTCGACGTTTGGTGTAGGCACACGTTTTAATATCGAATTGCCGATGGAACGTGTTACCTCTGAAAAGCAGTCGATTGAGCGTAAAGAAGCTGCATCACGTTACGAACTGTTCGATGGCAGCATTCATGTTCTGCTGGTTGAGGACAACCATACCAACGCGTTTATCGCACAAGCCTTCTGCAAGAAATATGGTATGGTCGTCGACTGGGTCACGGATGGATTGCAGGCGATAGAAAAGGTCAAAGAGCAGCGTTACGATCTGATTCTGATGGACAACCAACTCCCGTATCTCGACGGTGTGGATGCCACGCGCATCATCAAACAAGAAATGGGCTTAGAAATACCAGTTTACGCCTGTACCGCAGATGGCGTGGTGGAAACTCAGCAAGCGTTTATGTCTGCCGGTGCAGAATACGTGATCGTCAAGCCGATCAAAGAAGATACGCTGCACAAAGCATTGGTGAACTTTAAACAAGACCATACCGAGTGGTCTGTGTAAGCGTTCTAAAGTATGCCGGATTTGAAGGTTTGGTCAAAGAGAACCATCTTCAGTTCGTCCGACATCGTCAGTGGATTGTTAAACTGAACTCCAATCATATGGCCTTTGCTCTGGCGGCGAATATTGGCGATGTGGCAGGCGAGATCGTCTGGTAACAGGGCATCAAGCTCACTGCTGATTCGAATCGTGTTGTTTACCGTCAGCTCATTCTCTCCAGAGACAAAGACTCCGCATCCTGAAATAGAAAAATCGACCAGAGTGCCGTTGAAACTGCGCTCAAGCTGTTCAGATTTCTCAGTCAGCGCCACCGGAATCGAAATCTTGTAGCGTTCATGTTCGCGAATGGTTTTGGTGAAAAAATGCTTCGGTGGCCGAATGAAAATCAGCGCACATGGTGAAGAGATCACCTGAATGACAGAAGTGTTGAACGCAATCACATGACCGAGTTCGGTATCGCTCATTCCACGCACCACAATCTGAACATTGACCAGTTTACGCATCACTAACGCTTCTTGGGCCTTGATAGGCATATCGAGAATCAGACACTGTTCCGCCTTGAAACCAACCAAGGAGGTCGAGAATGCGTAGTTATCATCAGGGCCGAATTGGATCGTCGCCGAAATTTTCATCCCGGGCTTGAGGTATTTGATTAAATCGGATGGGTCTTTAGAATTCGATGCTGCCATATGGGGTCTGTCTTAATCTACTCGGTGATCAGCCGCTGCCAAAGAATCGCGTTAACTTGTAGATTATATTACATGGGGCGCCTTTCTCATTATTCAGAATGTAGGAAAAGGCGACACCCATTGTCATCGTTTACTTAATATTGGAAGCGAACACCCATACTGATTTGTGGTCCCCAAACGCCAGCGTTGCGCACTTCTGCATTGAGTACCATTTGTTGTGTGGAGTGGAAACGAAGGCCGGCAATGAATACGGAGTTGTCATCGTTGCGGCCGATACGAGCGTGACCCTCAATTTGGCTGGTTAGCCAGATACGTGTGCCGATGTTGATTTCCATATTGGTTTCGGTTTTATGGTCTTCATCGCCGTTACCACGAATGCTGTGAAGCAACATCTGGCCATAGATATCGGCAAACTGGTTGATAGGGCCATTAAAGCCGATACCGCCCGCTAAATCCCAGTCACCTTCAAAGCGCGAATCGGCACGGCCGACGAAGTGTGAGTTCTCAGTAAAAAACGTGCTGAATTCTCCGCCAAACGATTCAGGACTCAGCGCGGTTCTCACCTCTAAAAAGTTGTAATTAAAATTGTTTGCTGACGCTGTCGCCGGAAGGACACTGGCAATCGCCACAAGGCCTGCCAGACAAGTTTTTTTAAGCATTGGTGTTCGTCCTAATTAAAATAGAATTCGAATATAGAATAATGGCCTGCAAATTACAGGCCATTTCACTAAATAATTCAATCTAATAGCGCCTCACACACTCACTTGAATCGTGAAAGTGGGCATTAGGACATACTTTTTACCACTGACAACTAAAGCAGTTGAATATGGTCGACTTCGATTTCGGGTGTGCGGCCGTTTTCAAACTCACCATACAGACGGACTTTGGTTTGCGGATCCAGTGGGGTATTGAGCTGAATGTCATCGTCTAATTCAACCTGAATCTCGGTTTTTCCGTCCGAGAACACAAAGGTATCTTTGCGAACCTGACGCAGCAGATGGCCTTCAACCACCACATCTTTGTCGCCGAACAGGGTGCTGTCATCCAGCAATGACTGGACCGAAGAAACCTCAACCGGACCGTTAAACTGAATTTGGTTACGCTCATGGTGCTTTTCGCCGGCAAAGGCCAGAGTCGGAGCAAGGATCAGCGTTGAAACTGCGATAAAAGCCGTTGATGTTTTCATGATGATTTCCTTTTTATTTGGGTGTTTTTGTTCAGTGAGGCTATTTCATCATGCTCAGCTTGAATATTGACTGAGTTGCTTATTAATCTTCGGTTCATTTTACAGGCTTCTGTTTTTTAAGCAGATCAGGTATACAATGAGACAAACTTCACAATAAGTAGAATTATGAAATCGTCATTAAACGCTCTGATGGTGCAGGGCACCACGTCCGATGCCGGAAAAAGTGTTCTGGTGGCAGGTCTCTGCCGGGTGTTGGCCCGAAAAGGGATTCGTGTTGCCCCCTTCAAACCGCAAAATATGGCGCTCAACAGCGCGGTGACGCCGGACGGTGGTGAAATTGGCCGCGCACAGGCAGTGCAGGCCCTTGCTTGTGGAATTGAGCCGAGCGTGCACATGAATCCGGTGTTGCTGAAACCGAACTCGGATACCGGAGCGCAGGTGATCCTACAGGGGCGCGCACTGAGCAACATGGAGGCCAACGGCTACCATGATTACAAAAAAGTGGCGATGCATACTGTGTTAGATTCCTTCTCTCGTCTGCAAAGTGAATACGAAAGCATCATGATTGAAGGGGCAGGCAGCCCGGCAGAAATCAATCTGCGCGAAAATGACATTGCCAATATGGGGTTTGCCGAAGAAGCGGATGTGCCCGTTATTATTGTGGCCGACATTGACCGTGGTGGCGTGTTTGCGCATCTGTTTGGCACGTTGGCACTGTTGTCTGAATCTGAGCAGAACCGGGTCAAAGGTTTTGTGATCAACCGCTTTCGTGGCGACATTCGTTTATTGCAATCCGGTCTCGACTGGCTGGAAGAAAAAACAGGCAAGCCGGTGATTGGTGTGCTGCCGTATCTGCACGGCTTTGATCTGGAAGCGGAAGACGCAATCACGGCCAATCAGGTGGTCGGCCAGCAGGTCAAACTCAATGTTGTGGTGCCAGTGTTTACCCGCATCAGCAACCATACCGATTTTGATGCGTTGCGACTCAATCCAGATATTAACCTGCGTTATGTGGGTAAGGGTGAACGTTTAGACCGTGCCGACCTGATCATTCTGCCTGGCAGCAAATCGACTCGCGCTGATCTGGCGTATCTGAAGCAGCAAGGCTGGGACAAAGATATTCAGCGTCATTTGCGTTTAGGTGGCAAAGTGATGGGAATTTGTGGTGGCTATCAGATGTTGGGCGAATGGGTACATGATCCCGAAGGTGTCGAAGGTCAGCCCGGCAGCAGCGAAGGTCTGGGTTTACTCGCCATGGAAACGACACTGACGGGCGAAAAGCAGCTCACCAACGTCAAAGGAACTTTACATCTTAACGGTAAGTCTACACCCGTCTCCGGCTACGAAATTCACGTCGGCCGCAGTGTGTCTTCACCAGCGTCAAACTGCACACGGGTGATTGAACTTACCCATGGTGAGCAAGATGGCCGAGTCAGTGACTGCAATCAAATACTTGGCACCTATTTACACGGTATATTTGATACCTTTTCTGCTGCCGAACTGATTTGTCAGTGGGCCGGCGCAGACGCAATTCAAGTGCATGATCATGTTGCAGCAAAAGAGCAGGCGATCGACCGTATTGCTGATGCTATCGAGCAGCATCTGAATCTTGCTTTACTATGGCCAGCACTCAATGGACTCTCATCATGAACACTCAAATAAAAAAAATCGCGTTTTTGCTCAGTGCTGTATTGGCCAGCACACCTGTTTGGGCAAAAGATACCGTTAACATCTACGCAGCGTCTTCTATGACCAACGCGGTCAATGACCTTATTTCTGCGTATGAAGCGGATCACGATGTCGACGTGGTACCTGTTTACGGCGGCTCTTCTTCATTGGCGCGTCAGATTGAACGTGGTGCACCGGCCGATGTTTTCCTGTCCGCGAATGAAAAATGGGTTTCACATCTGATCGAAAAGAAAATTGTTAAGCGTGACAATGTCACTCTTTTGGCAGGAAACCAGCTGGTGCTGATCAAACCGGCGAAGTCAGAACAAAAACCGTTTGATGTTGCCAACAAGCAAGAGTGGCAAAGTGTGTTGAAAGACTCTCGCATGGCAGTCGGTAATACCGATGCTGTACCTGTTGGTATGTACTCCAAAGAAGCGCTGACCAACTTGGGCGTGTGGGAAACCGTACAACCGAAACTGGCGCAGACCAACAACGTACGTCTGGCTTTGGCCTTGGTTGAGCGCGGCGAAGCACCGCTGGGTATGGTGTATAAAACCGATGCGATTCTGACCGACAACGTGGCAATCGTGTCGACGTTTGATCCCGCGCTGCACAGCGCGATTCACTATCCGCTGGTGCGAATTACCGATAAAGACGCCAGCCGTGCGTTTGTCGAATTTCTGGAGTCTGATAAAGCTAAAGCGGTGATGGAGCATTACGGCTTCCGCACGGATATGGGAACTGAGAAATTTGCTGAGTAATATCACGCTGCTAAGCGACTACGAATTAACGGCACTCCTGCTCAGCCTCAAAGTGGCTGGGTATGCCGTATTGTGGTTGCTGCCAATCGGCTTGTGTATTGGTTGGTTGCTGGCACGCAAAGAGTTCGTGGGCAAAAGTGCGCTTGATAGCTTGGTGCACCTGCCATTGGTGCTGCCGCCGGTGGTGGTGGGTTATCTGCTGCTGATATCCATGGGCAAGCAGGGCGCTATTGGCCAGTGGCTGGATGCCTGGTTTGGTATCTCGTTCAGCTTTAGCTGGCGTGGTGCCGTACTGGCGTGTGTGGTGATTGCTTTGCCGTTGATGGTTCGTTCCATCCGGCTCAGCCTGGAAAGCGTGGATCCTAAGCTTGAGCAGGCGGCCCGCACGCTAGGCGCATCGCCGCTTAAAGTGTTTGCGACCATTACGTTGCCGCTGACGTTGCCGGGCGTGATTACGGGGGTAATGCTTTCATTTGCCCGCAGCCTTGGTGAGTTTGGTGCGACCATCAGTTTTGTCTCGAATATCCCCGGTGAGACGCAAACTATTCCGTTGGCAATGTATAACTTTCTGGAAACGCCGGGTGCAGAGATGGAAGCAGCCAGGCTGTGCATTATTTCCATCGTGATTGCACTGCTTTCACTCTTTATCTCTGAGTGGGTCAGCCGAAGAATGAAACGTAAACTGGGGGTCAGCCGATGAGCGCGTTGCGAGTGCAGTTTACGAAGACCTTAGGCTCAACCAAGCTTGATGTGTCGCTGACGCTACCAGGCAAGGGGATTACCGCCATCTTTGGCCGTTCTGGCGCAGGCAAAACCTCGTTGATTAACGTTATCAGCGGGTTAATTTCGCCAGACAGCGGCGAGATAACGATTCAGGAACGTGTGTTGTTCAGCCGCGAACGAGGCATCAATCTGCCGATAGAAAAGCGTCGGATTGGCTATGTGTTTCAGGAAGCCAGATTATTTCCACATTACACGGTGCGCGGTAATCTGAACTACGGCGTGCGCGAGAAAGATGCCAACTACTTCGCTTCGGTTGTTTCCCTACTGGCGCTGGAACCTTTGTTAGATCGTTATCCGAGCGCGTTATCAGGTGGTGAGAAGCAGCGCGTGGCGATTGGACGGGCGTTACTGTCTAAACCCGATTTGCTGCTTATGGATGAGCCGCTGGCTTCACTGGATATGCCCCGTAAACGTGAAGTGATGCCGTTTCTTGAGCAGTTGGCGCAGCAAGTTGAAATTCCGATCCTGTATGTGACGCACAGTATGAATGAGATTCTGCGTCTGGCCGAACATCTGGTGGTGCTAGAGCAGGGCAGTGTGGTGGCTTCGGGGCCGATTGAACAAGTCTGGTCATCGCACAGCATGCGTCCGTGGCAATCGTTCAGCGATCAGAGCACGCTCTTCTCCGGTAACATTGCCCAGCATCATCCCCAATTTGGCTTAACTCAGATTATGCTGGCTCCGCAAGTGGGTCTTTGGGTGCAACAGGTGGATGGAGAGCTGAATGCGCCGATTCGCTTACAGATTCGAGCCAACGATGTCTCAGTGACACTCGATAAACCCGGCAAGACCTCCATTCGTAATATTCTTGCTGCGCATATTGCGGATATTGAGCACCATCAACAAGGTGAACACAAGAAAAGTATTGCTCTGAAGCTGGAACTGGCTCCGGATTGCTTCTTGTGGGCGACCATCACCGAATGGGCGTTGCAGGATCTCGCACTACAACCGGGTATGGCGGTTTACGCGCAGATCAAAGGGGTGAGCGTATCCCAGCGAGATGTCGCATTAAGTCATGTATGACAAAAAAGCCTTCTGATACAGAAGGCTTTTTATTAGGAAGTGATTTGGTTAGCCGCGAGCCAGTTTGTGGTGCGCACGCGAGAAATGGCCTGCGCTGAATGCGCCAACGATGGACAGTTCACCAGCCAGACATAGTCCGGCCGCAACTTCCGCCAAGGCTCGGGCATGGCCATTGCCAGCTAAACCAAGAATATCGAGACAGGCTTTCTGGCTCGGTAAACCCGTACCGCCGCCTACCGTACCGACCATCAGATTCGGCAGGGTGACGCTCGCATAAAGGCCGCCGTGCTTGTTCACTTCCATGCGGGTAATGCCCACGGCGGATTCCGCCACACAAGCCGCATCCTGACCACTAGCGACGTAGAGTGCTGCCAGCGCATTGGCGTAATGCGCATTGACACCGATGCTACCGCTCAACGCGCCCCCGAGTGTGGTCATGTGCCCAAACTGGACCATCTTTTCCGGAGTGGTGTGCAGATACTTTTTCACCAGCGCTGCGGTCAGATGGATTTCAGCGGTGACTTTTTTTCCGCGTACACTGCGCAGTACGTGGCTGTTGGCCTTTTTATCACCGGACAGGTTTCCGTCCAGAAATGCGTACTCTGGTTCAATCGGCGAATGCTGCATGATGAATTCAAACACGGCGTTGGTGGCAATCGTCACCATGTTTTGCCCTGACGCATCTCCGGTCAGATACTCAAACACCAGATAGACATGATTGCCTTCCAGAGTCACGTTGATGTCATGCAGTTTGCCGTGCGCCGTGGTGGATTGGGCGATCGACTTAAAAATATCGTATTGTGTGGTCACCCAAGCGACAAATTGTCCGGCTTGCGCCAGATTATAAAAGGCAAATACCGGAGTTCGGCTCACGCCCTCATTGAGCAGCATTGCACTGGCACCGCCAGCGGCGGTGATCAGGCGGCTTCCACGATGATAAGAGGCCACCAGTGCTGCTTCGGTGGTCGCCAATGGAATAAGGTAATCACCATTGGCATGCAGCCCATTGATACGAAGTGGCCCGGCTACGCCAACCGGTACTTTCACGGTACCAATGAAATACTCGATATTTTTTTCGTATGCCGTCATCTGCTGTTCCGTGACCGGATCAAACAACGCGTCTTGCGCACTGCTTAATGCCAGCTTCTCCCAACGTTGCTGAACATGCTTCTCGGTGAGCGCGGGGCTAGAGGTCAGCTTGGTCGTGGGAAGCGTGTGCTTGGGTTCTAGTGCAGAAGTGAACTGTTCGGTCGTTAATGTTTGTTGTAGAGCACTGGCACCTTCACGACGCTGCAGATTTAGTTTTGGCATAGCGATACTGATTCAAAAATTTGGGTGCATTGTACCGATGAGCGGCGCAAACTCAATGTTTCGACACACACACTGACAATTTGCACAAAACGGGAGAAAGAAAATGGGAGAGTGTGGGAGTCAGACGCTGATATCAAGCAGGCTGCCGATCATATCCTGATCGCGCTGCAAAACGTTGGTGCCAATACGGCCGTATTGCTGGGACTGATTCAGTTTGATGAGAGGATCAACGGGATCGTTACGGCGGGGTTTATCGAGCTCAACTTTATTGAACTCCATGGCTTTATCGGTGATGTCGACAGGATTGTAAGCTTTGTTTTGCTGAATTTCGCGCGCAGCATCCTCAGCCATTTTGGATGACTGTTGGATGATCGAATATCCCGGTTGTACGGCTGAAACAGGCATTGGCTTTCCTCTAGACTGTTAAAAGCTTAAGTTCGGATATTCGAAAGTGCAAGTTGCTCAGGAAAACAAGCTCGCAATGACATCCATCTCTTCGTCGGTCAACAAGCTGGTTTGCTCTTGTTCCAACGAATGACGAATTTCGCCCTGCAACGATTTCAGCTGTTGCGGCGTCATTAACTTTAACTGTGATTTCAACTGTTCAAACTGGATGGTATTCATACTCACGCTCTGACTACTGCGACTCTTCGGAAACAATCCTTCGTATTCATATCCCATGGCCGTCTTACTCTGTAAGATTTTTCTGAGTACAAAAATAGTATTTGAACGATGTTTTTTTGTCCGAACATTGTCAGGGTTTATCCAACAAAACGTTAAAGAGAGCCAATTTGGCTCCCTTTAAACTTGTTGCATATTTAACCAACTCTAACCGCAAATTTGCTGGCCAGCGAATGCAATTCCGGCAGCATTCGATAGATAAGATGCAGTTGTTGGAGCACCATACGGGCGGAGCTGTCATCTTCTTCCCGCCATTCTGCCAGCCTCTTTTCCAGTCCGGAATCATCAATGGTGCTGGTATCGCAATCACCGCAGTGAGTAAAGAGCTGTTGATACAAAACGTCCAGATGCTGGTGGATAACGCGGTGAGAATCGAGCACGAGTTGATGGACGATTTCATCATCAATGCGAGTTCGATGGGCACCCAATGCAGAAATGTAGCTCAGCAGCGCGTGGTTCAGCGTCAGAAAACGGAAACTCTCATCTGTTGCGGTGCGATATTTTCCCGGCTCTGCCAGCATGTTACTAACCGCCGCAGCCAACGCGGCATCCTGATTGTGCGCGTTACGACGGGCGATACGGTAAGTCAGGTTATCTTTTTTACCAATCCGATACTGGCCGATGATCTGCCCCAGATACTGTTTATTGGCGTCAATCGCATCGGCCATCACTTTGTGCAGTCGTTTAGATTGCCAGTCCGGCAGGATAAAGATAACCGCGCCAACCGCTAATGCGCAGCCAATCAGAGTATCGGCCAGGCGCGGCAAGACTACTGCAAACCCTTCACCCAATTGGTTGAAGCAGAACAGTACCAGCAGCGTGATAAAGCCAGTCGCATAGCCGTAGTTGTTGAGTCGGAAGGCAAAGAACATCACGCCGGAAAAGACGATCAACACCAACTGGCTTTCCTGAGAAGGGAAGAATGTCAGCAGTGGCACACCAATCAGCAAACCAGCCAACGTGCCGATAATCCGGGATGTGAGCTTTTGACGCGTCGCCGCATAGTTGGGCTGACAAACAAACAGGGTGGTGAGCAGAATCCAGTAGCCACGTTCCAGTCCAAGTCCCTGCAAAATGCCGTAACCCAGCGTCAGTGCAATCGACATGCGTACCGCATGGCGGAACAGCAAGGAATCTCTGTTCAGGTTGGCTTTAATGCGCAGCCACATGGTTTTGAGCGTGTGGGCTTCGGTATCATCCAGCACATCTTCTTCCGGTTTGGAAACATCCGGGTTGGAAACGTTGCTGAGCTGCTTTTCCACCGTGGCGAGGTTATTGAACAGATAGCCGAGCTGGGCGAGCAACATCTTCCATTCCGGCCGTTTTTGTTCCTGTAAATGAGTCAGAGAAAGTTGCAGTTCATCCAGCGCTAATACCGATTCGCTGCCATGTTGGTAGCTGCGGCCAATACGTATCGAATGAGCGATTTCGCGGCACGCTTTGGCTTGAGTTTCCAAGAGATGCTTAAAACGGAACAGGACATCGGTGCGACCAAAATTGTCGGCCAGATCCTGATAGCGATAGTGCGTGGAACTGGCTCGCTCATGAATATCCTGAGCCAGAAAATAGATTTTCAGAAAGCGGTCACTGGCACTGTCGACATGACCGCGTTTCGAACGGGTGAGAAACGTCGCTTTGGCTTGGTTTAATGCGTTAACGGTGGCCGCATTCAGGTTGGCTTCGGTAATACGATGTGGCTGCGGAACCAAGTTAGATACCGGGTGAAACAGCTTGGATTTTGCATCAAAGTAGTTGGCTAATTGTACGAAGACATTAGCGAGATCTTGTTGTACCGGCTGCATTGGCCAGAAAGCATGCCAGATCATCGAAACCAGATAATACCAAGCACTGCCCGTCAGCAGCAGCAGCGGTTGGAACCAGATGTTGGTGCTTTGGTGGGCACCCAACATCGTGTAAATGGCGATCAGCAAGGAGCCAAAAGCAATACTGGCGTAGCGCGAACCCATCGCACCGAGCATGATAAAACCAAAGGTCGAGATAAACAGGCCAATCGCGAACAGCAGTGGGGTGCGGAACAGAATTTCAATCGAAAAGGCGGCGACCGCAAAACAGATAAACGTCAGTGTGATCGCCTTAAGACGACCAGTAAAGCTGTCGTCTCGCTCGGCGAGGGCGGCAGCGATCACCCCCAGAATAAGCGGTGTGACCCAGGTATTGAGATTGTAATGCCAGGCAGGGATCACCACGCCAAGCAAGGTAATCAGGATCAGTACACAATAATTAATGGTTTTATTGGCCCAGTAGAGCCGAATTTGATTGGGTAGCTGCACAGTGATTCGTTTACGCCAGACGGAAAAATGTGATTTTAGCAGAAGCTGGGTGTCAGAATCTGATCGAGAATAAAAATATTTTATTTTCCATATAGTAAGACGTTTTCACATGGCAAAAAGAAAGCGACAGTTTTGACCCTGTCGCTTTCATTAAGAGGTGAAATGTTTACTGCACCACTCTCACTTTGCCGTGGCGTAGGTCATTGAGCACCATCTCTTTCGGACCGTCGGCGATGATGCAGCCCTTCTCCATCACAATCACCCGGTCGACCACATCCAGCATGGTGGTTTTGTGGGTGATGAGCACCAGTGTCTCACTCGGGGTGAGCTGACTGAGCTGATGTTTGATTTGCAGCTCAGAGCGG
>NZ_JACDWZ010000058.1:0-388 GCF_016464285.1 Vibrio sp. bablab_jr001 | reverse complement strand
TGCCTCGCGCACACGGGTGATTATCTGCGATCAGTTACAGTCCGCCGACGCGTGTTTGTCCCGCGCCCGGTATGAACACAACCTTGCGATCGCGCAGAGCCTGACGGCCTCAGCAAGCATTGCCGGACTGTTCCCGGCGCTCGCCATCGACGGACTCAACCGGGTCATCCGGGTTATCGACCAGACGCAGCAGTTCAGTGAAATGCTGGTCATCAAAGCCTTGAGCCTATCCGTCTCGGAAAGCGCTCAAACCACCTCGATGACACTGTTCCGGCCATTCAGGGAGCAAAGCGATGTCTGACACACTGCTGGCCCGTTTGATGAGCCGGATTAAGAATCTGGTTGGCACCGGCACGGTCACAGGAGCGGAGACGCAGTGGCTGCAGAT
>NZ_JACDWZ010000057.1:0-303 GCF_016464285.1 Vibrio sp. bablab_jr001 | reverse complement strand
GCGATCGCGCAGAGCCTGACGGCCTCAGCAAGCATTGCCGGACTGTTCCCGGCGCTTGCCATCGACGGACTCAACCGGGTCATCCGGGTTATCGATCAGACGCAGCAGTTCAGCGAAATGCTGGTCATCAAAGCCTTGAGCCTGTCCGTCTCGGAAAGCGCACAAACCACCTCGATGACACTGTTCCGGCCATTCAGGGAGCAAAGCGATGTCTGACACACTGCTGGCCCGTTTGATGAGCCGGATTAAGAATCTGGTTGGCACCGGCACGGTCACAGGAGCGGAGACGCAGTGGCTGCAGAT
>NZ_JACDWZ010000056.1:0-254 GCF_016464285.1 Vibrio sp. bablab_jr001 | reverse complement strand
TAAACCTATCAATCTGTGTGGGCACTCGTTGATGATAATCGCAAAAGATTTATCAATGAACTGAGTGACCAATTTGATACTTCGGTATCGAGCACAGTCAATTCAACATTACGTAGTAATGTTATCAGTATTCATTGAGCCAAAACTTTAATTGAAGAGTTTGATCATGGCTCAGATTGAACGCTGGCGGCAGGCCTAACACATGCAAGTCGAGCGGCAGCGACAACATTGAACCTTCGGGGGATTTGTTGGGC
>NZ_JACDWZ010000055.1:0-525 GCF_016464285.1 Vibrio sp. bablab_jr001 | reverse complement strand
GTGACGTATTCCATTACCACCAACGTGTACAACGATGCCAATGAAGCCTTGTTTGAGATCGACGCAGTCAGCGGTGCGATCAGTCTGACGGCGGCGGGCGTCACCGCGTTCTCAAACGATTACGAAACCGCCCCCAATGTGCACGATATTGTGGTGACCGCGACAGAAGTAGCGGGTCTGGGCGAGCAGAAATCAACGGACATCACCGTTGAGCTGAGTGAGCTGAATCTGGATGAGTTTGGTCCGGTATTCGATCCGAATGACCCGGACAACGAAGACGGCCCCCGTTATGTGTTCTCGTATGATGAGAACAGCAGCGATGAGTATGTGATTGGTACCGTGTCGGCCACCGATGGTGACGGCGAGGCGGTGACGTATTCCATCACCACCAACGTGTACAACGATGCCAATGAAGCCTTGTTTGAGATCGACGCAGTCAGCGGTGCGATCAGTCTGACGGCAACGGGCGTCACCGCGTTCTCAAACGATTACGAAACCGCCCCCAATGTACACGATATTGTGGTG
>NZ_JACDWZ010000054.1:0-410 GCF_016464285.1 Vibrio sp. bablab_jr001 | reverse complement strand
GCCCAACAAATCCCCCGAAGGTTCAATGTTGTCGCTGCCGCTCGACTTGCATGTGTTAGGCCTGCCGCCAGCGTTCAATCTGAGCCATGATCAAACTCTTCAATTAAAGTTTTGGCTCAATGAATACTGATAACATTACTATGTAATGTTGAATTGACTGTGCTCGATACCGAAGTATCAAATTGGTCACTCAGTTCATTGATAAATCTTTTGCGATTATCATCAACGAGTGCCCACACAGATTGATAGGTTTATATTGTTAAAGAGCTTTGCTTTTCGAAGCTTTCTTCTCGAAGCGGAGGTGCATTCTAGCGAGATAACTGAGAGTGTCAAACACTTTTTTCAATTTTCTTTTTCAGAAGCTTTCACCTCGATGACAACCGCTGAAGCCTTGTGGCGTCTGCCGTGTC
>NZ_JACDWZ010000007.1:0-1512 GCF_016464285.1 Vibrio sp. bablab_jr001 | reverse complement strand
GGTGCCCAACCTCGCGTTTGAGACCCTGTGGGTGCTGGCCAGCGGCGTGTTCATCATCTTCTTGTTTGATTTGACCCTCAAGCTGCTGCGCAACTACTTCATCGACGTGGCGGGGAAAAAGTCCGACATTCTGATTTCCTCTAAACTGTTTGCCAAAGTGATGGGCATTCGTATGGAGTCGCGCCCGCCGTCGGTCGGCGCCTTTGCGCGTCACCTGCAGGAGTTTGAGTCAATCCGCGAGTTCTTTACCTCAGCGACCATCGCCTCTCTGATTGACCTGCCGTTTGCGCTGCTGTTTCTGACCCTGATTTGGCTGATGGCCGGCAATCTGGTGCTGGTGCCGGTCGCCGGCGTGGTGATTCTGATTGTCTACTCGCTGCTGATTCAGGCGCCGCTGCGCCGCGCGATTGAAGAAGGCTCGCGCCTCGCCTCGCAAAAGTACGCCAACCTGATTGAGAGCCTGGCGGGGCTTGAAACCCTCAAACTGTTCGGCGCGCAGAGCCAGTTTCAGTACCGCTGGGAAGAAGCGGTGGCGCACATGGCCAACTGGAACATCAAAAGCCGCCGCATCACCGACGGCATTCAGAACACCGCCGGCTTTGTCCAGCAATCGTCGAACGTCGGCATGATTATTCTCGGTGTCTACCTGATTGCCGAAGGCGACCTCACCATGGGCGGGCTGATTGCTGCCACCATGCTGAGCGGGCGCGCGATTGGCCCGCTGGTGCAGTTGTCGCTGCTCTCCACCCGCTACAATCAGGCCAAATCGTCGCTGACCATCATCGAGCAGGTGATGGCGATGCCGGACGAACAAGAAGAAGGCAAACGCTACATCCACCGCCCGATGATTCAGGGCAAGATTGAGCTCGATAAAGTGACCTTCCACTACCCGAACTCGCCGGTGGCCTCGATTCGCGACCTCAGCCTGACCATCAATCCGGGCGAGAAAGTCGCCATCATTGGTCGCATCGGCTCGGGCAAAACCACCTTAGAGCGCCTCATCATGGGCCTCTACCAGCCCACCGAAGGCCACGTGCGCATTGACGATACCGACATTCAGCAGCTGCACCACATTGATGTGCGGCGCAACATCGGCTGCGTACCACAAGAGAGCGTGCTGTTTTACGGCACCATTCGCGACAACATCACCCTCGGGCGCCCGCTGGCTGATGACCGCGACGTGATGGACGCCGCCAACCGTGCCGGCGTGACCGTGTTTACCCAACAAGATCCGGCAGGACTGGAGCGTCAGGTCGGTGAAGGCGGCCTGCTGCTCTCCGGCGGTCAGCGTCAGGCGGTCGCCATTGCCCGCGCCCTGCTCGGCCGTCCGCCCGTGCTGCTGATGGATGAGCCCACCAGCGCGATGGACAACCGCTCTGAGCTGCAAATCAAACATCAGCTCAGTCAGCTCACCCCGAGTGAGACACTGGTGCTCATCACCCACAAAACCACCATGCTGGATGTGGTCGACCGGGTGATTGTGATGGAGAAGGGCTGCATCATCGCCGACGG
>NZ_JACDWZ010000053.1:0-462 GCF_016464285.1 Vibrio sp. bablab_jr001 | reverse complement strand
GTAGGTATGGCGATTGCAGAAAAAGCACTGGCAGCGCAGTTCAATAAACCGGGCCACGATATTGTTGACCACTTCACGTACGTGTTCCTGGGCGACGGCTGTCTGATGGAAGGCATCTCGCACGAAGCGTGTTCACTGGCTGGCACTCTGGGCCTCGGCAAACTGATCGCTTTCTGGGATGACAACGGCATCTCGATCGACGGTCACGTGGAAGGCTGGTTCTCAGACGACACTCCAAAACGCTTTGAAGCTTACGGCTGGCATGTGATTCCAGCGGTTGATGGTCACGATTCAGATGCGATCAACGCAGCGATTGAAGCGGCAAAAGCCGATCCTCGTCCAACACTGATCTGCACCAAAACCATCATCGGTTTCGGCTCGCCAAACAAAGCTGGCTCACACGATTGTCACGGTGCTCCTCTGGGCGCTGACGAAATCCAAGCCGCGCGTGAATTCCTGGGT
>NZ_JACDWZ010000052.1:0-460 GCF_016464285.1 Vibrio sp. bablab_jr001 | reverse complement strand
GCCTAACCTGGATGAGAGCGAGCTGCGTCTGGTGGCCGATGGCCTCATCAACGCCATTCAGGTGGTCAACCCTGACCCGACCGGCATGGCCGCGGCGGATGCGTCACTGGGCGTGGTGCACAACAAAGAGAGCAAAACCTCAACCGAGATGCTCTCACTGCTGGATAACGCGGTGGCCACGTCCAAAGCCAATCCGGAGCTGAAGTACGGCTTTGTCACCAGTGCCACCCATCAGGTGGTGATGGGCAAACAACAATGGAAAGCGCTGGTTGAAGAAGCGATTCATCACGACTGGGTCACCTTCCGCTTCCAGGCCGCCAACCACAGCGACGGCCAGACGTTCCACCGTGAAGTGTTCTCGGCGATTGAAAAAGACAACGTGCGCTACAGCGCCAACCAATACCTGTTTGCCTTAGAGCAGCTGCACGCCAGCCACCTGTTTGACCAGTACGTGTTGCAG
>NZ_JACDWZ010000051.1:0-257 GCF_016464285.1 Vibrio sp. bablab_jr001 | reverse complement strand
GAACGTTGATAGGCAGGGTGTGTAAGCGTTGTGAGGCGTTGAGCTAACCTGTACTAATTGCCCGTGAGGCTTAACCATACAACACCCAAGGGGTTTTGTAGTGGACTCAAAGCTAAGCGCATAAGAATGTGTTGAGAGAACGAAAAACAGCTTTCCGAATTTTAAGAATTTGCTTGGCGACCATAGCGTTTTGGACCCACCTGATTCCATTCCGAACTCAGAAGTGAAACGAAACAGCGTCGATGGTAGTGTGGGGT
>NZ_JACDWZ010000050.1:0-650 GCF_016464285.1 Vibrio sp. bablab_jr001 | reverse complement strand
CGGTCTCTATGTCTTACCGCAAAATCACGTGGGATCACGTGAACGCGGGTACTTCAGGCTCAGACGATTGGCGTAAACCAATCGAAGCGTAATTTACGCTCGAGCTGCGTTGCCCGTCTTAAGGCGGGCAACCTTGTGAACCTTAAGCACAAAGCATCCAACCCGCACCCTGGCATCCGCTTGGTTTCGGGTGTTTTGCGCTTAAGGTTTCACCATTTTTACTGAGTATGAAGGAATGGCAGGATGGCGACGTTAAAGTATCAGTTTCATGTGGAAGGTCTGGAGGACGACACGCTGGTGGTGCGTGGGTTCGAAGGGCAGGAAACTTTGTCCAGCGAACGCATCAATGGGCAGCTATGCCACGGTTTTCGTTATGAACTGGAGCTGGCCAGTCGGCTTGCCAATTTAACGCCCGATATGGTGGTGGATAAAGTCGCGGAGCTGTCGCTCTATCGCGACGATATGCTGGTTCAGCGCGTGAACGGCATCGTGCGCCGCTTTACTCAGGGCGATACCGGCCATCATCACACCTTCTATTCTCTCACGTTGGTGCCTGCTTTAGAGCGTTTGTCTCTGCGCCACAACAGCCGCATCTTCCAACTCAACACCGTGCCGGAAATCCTCTCCATTCTGTTGCAGGAAATGGGCAT
>NZ_JACDWZ010000049.1:0-59557 GCF_016464285.1 Vibrio sp. bablab_jr001 | reverse complement strand
GCAACAGAATGGCCGGCAACAGTGACTTGTTTCACTGCTTCGATTTTGAATTGTTCGGGGTAACGTTTATGGCTCATGGACACCTCTTTTTTAGCTAGTTTATCTAACTAAAAGACGTCTAGGAAATCAGTGGCGATTCACTTATCTTAAGAAGCAACTGCCTCATAGAAAAGTCAGAGGATTTATTGTAAATTAACACCTTCTGAAGGATGTAATTGCGGCACGATACACTAGTTAAATCTAACCTATTGAAAGCAAATAACATTAAATTCTTACGCAAAGTTGAAAAGGATTGATTAAAAGTCAATCCTTTTTGTTTATAATGATACTGTATATAACAACAGCGGTTTAACTAATGATTCAGGTACTTGA
Source organism: Vibrio sp. bablab_jr001 (assembly GCF_016464285.1). Lineage (NCBI taxonomy): Bacteria > Pseudomonadati > Pseudomonadota > Gammaproteobacteria > Vibrionales > Vibrionaceae > Vibrio > Vibrio sp. bablab_jr001. Next base: position 59,185 of record NZ_JACDWZ010000049.1, on the reverse strand, counting down.
CCTTTTTTCTGGCTGTGGCGGGCTCTCATACGGCTTCCACAAACTAAAAGATACTTATAAAGTAATTGGTGCTATAGACTTTGATGAACATGCTAATTCTTCCTATGAAACTAACTTTGGTATAACACCAAAGCAGCTAGATATTGGCAAGTTATCACCTGAAGTATTGAAGAATACTTTTAATATCCAGCCTAACATGCCACTAGTGTTTGTTGGAGGCCCACCATGCCAAGGTTTTTCTTCGCACAAAAAAAAGGATAAGAGGCTAGATGATAGAAATAGTCTCGTCGCAAGATATGTCGAGTTAGCGATTCAATGCAATGCTGACGCAATAGTAATTGAAAACGTACCAGATTTATTTGCCAAAAAGCATTGGCCTCATTACAAGGCGGCAAAAGAACTTTTAGACTCTAACGGATACAACACAGTATCAACGATCGTCAACATGGCTGAGTATGGCGTACCTCAAGAGCGCTTCAGAGCCGTTGTCATTGCTAGTAAAAATAAGCAGTTTTCACTTCCACCGATTGAATGTACTAGAGAACAATTCAAAACCGTCCGAGATGTTCTTGAACCATTACCCAAACTGGCAGCTGGTGAGAAGAGCAAAGATGACCCAATGCATATAACTTCAAGTCACAGAAAAAGTACAATTGATATTTTCAAACAAGTTCCTACCGATGGCGGCTCAAGACCTAGAGGGGTTGGCCCAAAGTGTCTTGATAAAGTAAACGGTTTCTCTGATGTTTATGGTCGATTGTTTTGGGATAAACCTTCTGTAACAATAACAGCAAGATGCAGGACCCCTTCATGCGGACGTTTTTTACATCCAGAACAAGATAGAGGGTTAACCGTTAGAGAAGCAGCTCTATTACAGAGCTTCCCAAATGACTTCTATTTTGAAGGACCTTTTGATGACAAATACAAACAAATTGGGAATGCCGTGCCTCCTAAGTTTTCTGAGTCCTTAGCCAAACACATGGCCCTTTGTTTTAAAAGCGAAACAACCAATGGGATGGTTCGAACTATAGATAACCCAATAGGTAACTCTTTTAGCACTTTTATCTCATTTATAAAGCAAGGTAGAACAATCGATGAGTTCATCTTTCAATGTAGTTGATTTATTCTGTGGCGCTGGAGGCTTGTCTCTCGGCTTTAAAAAGGCAGGGTTTAATGTTCTCTTTGCCGCAGACAATGATACAAAAGCAATTAAGACATATAATCACAACTTAGGCGATCACGCTGAAGTAGTTGATATTTATAGGTTAAGCGGCAGTGACATACTGAAAAAAATTGGTAAAAATAAGACCGTTGATATTGTAATCGGTGGGCCTCCATGCCAAGGCTTTAGCATCCAAAGAAGAGGGAGTGACACCGATGATAGAAATTATTTGGTTTTAGAATACGCAAGGCTAGTAAACCAATTGAATCCCTATGTTTTTGTCATGGAAAATGTATCTGGCTTACTCTCCAAAAGAGGCGAAGAAGTTCTTAAAAGTTTAAAAGAAACCTTAGGAGCAACATTTGAGTTCTACACAAAAAAACTTGATGCAAGCAAGTTTGGTGTTCCTCAAGCAAGAAAGCGTGTATTCCTAATTGGGGTAAACAAACACAAAGTAGACAAAGCCTTTGAATTCCCAGAGCCAATTCCTGAGTTTGAGCTGAGACCTGTAACAGTAAGGGACTCAATTGCTGATTTACAGCATGTTGATGAAGAACATGCCTATAATCACAAAGCTGACAAACTATCAGCAATTAACTTAGAGAGAATCAGAAGCATTACAGCTGGACAAGGTCGAGACTCATTACCTGAGCATTTACAGCTAGCATGCCATAAAAACAATGCATCACATAGGCATCTAGATACCTATGGTAGAATGCCTTGGGATAGCGTTGCTCCAACGATTACAGCAAGATTTGACTCCTTTTCACGAGGTAGATTTGGGCATCCAGAAGAAGATAGAACTGTAACTCTGAGAGAAGGCGCTAGATTGCAAACTTTTCCTGACGATTTTCAGTTTTTTGGCACAAAAGTGGAAGTTGCCAGACAAATAGGAAACGCAGTACCTCCGAAGCTTTCTAATTGTATTGCAGAACACATAAAGTGTTTTCTAAACGAAAACATAAAAGTTCAAAATAAGGAGGTTGCCGCATGACTTGGCCAATGTCAGATAGAGACACTACAGAGTTCCCTGAGTTTGACATACAGATAAACTCAGATTTAAGGTCTCATTTACAAGATATTTTAAATATTCCATCTGGAACTTTATCAACAGATTATGATGAAATTCGAAAGCATTCATATAGCGGAAAAGCTGATTCAAGAATAAGAACTTATCGGAAACTATATGAAAGGCTAGGACTCGTATTTATTCGAGATCACAAGATTGAACATTCCAAACTTAGCAATGATATTGGAAACCTAGAAAATTCTATAAAATCTTTCGCTGAGAGCAAACTAAAAGAAGCTTCCTCTTCAGTAGTAAAGATACTTTCTAGGTACCAGTATAATAATCCTATTGACTCAAAGAAAAAGAGTATGAGTGTTCCTAATGTGCATCCTTACTTTCTACTTTGGAAAGCAATGCGGTCTCTAGGAAACAAAATACACTTCGAAGAAGTGAACCGTGTTCTAATTAAAGTCGAATCGGATGATGAAATCGATGAAGCGATAGACAAAATAAGAACTGCTCGAGAAGTACTCCAAGATGATTACACAAATACTAAAACTCTAGATTCAGAGTTGGGTTCTTCTATTATTACAGATCAAACATCGGCAAGGATAGCACCTTTATTTTCTATTGCGGGATGGGGCGGACTCTTAATTGAAAGGACGCAAGATTCTAATGGTTTTAGAAACCTTTGCTCACACGCTATAAATGCTATAGATCATGTCTTACTAAATCCACCATCTTTTTATAATACTGATAACGAAGATGACTGGATCTCTTACTATTTCGCAGACTTAACAATGGACGAAGAGGGATATAAGGACTACGAAAATTTCAAAGTAGATCTAGATGCTGCTGATCTTGATGATATTTGCTCTAGAATAAAATCGCTTGGTGGTCACTACGAGAAATCTACGGTTGAAGAATTTCACTTAGGATTAACTTTCCATCCTGATAAACACTTTGTTCTTATTAAAGGGCCTTCTGGTACAGGAAAAACTTTATTAGTTAGAGCATACTCTAGAGCTGTATCAAAAATTGACAGTTTAAAAGATAAACATCCCTTACTATTTATATGTCCGGTAAGACCAAACTGGACAGATCCTAGCCAAGTAATGGGGTACTTTGATGTAATGTCTAACCAATATATAGTACCTCCTGTTTTAAATGCTATTTTAACTGCTTATGAGAACCCACGATGTCCTGTCTTTGTGTGCCTTGATGAGCTGAACTTGGCTCGTGTGGAGCATTACTTCTCAGATATATTGTCAGCTATGGAGTCTAGAGAAGAATTTGAATTACACTCGAGAGGAGAAGGAGTAATTTCTCCAGAAGGAAAAGTTATCCCAGAAAAAATAATTCTACCTTCTAATCTATATCTAATTGGAACAATTAATGTTGATGAGTCAACTACTCCAATTAGTGATAAAGTACTTGATCGAGCAGTAGTTATTGATCTACAGGCTAATAATACAGAAGAATTTCTTATATTTTTAGCTCAAAAAATTTCTAGCCTAAAAGACACAATTAATGAATTGAAAATTTTCGTTTGTACTTTGACAGATATACTAAATAAGGGTAATAACCGATTAACTAACAGGGTCATAGAAGAAACTATGCTCTATATGGATAAAGTAAAGTCCAAAAAAGGTGTTGACTATAATTCACAATTAGACCGGGTAATAAAAAGTAGGATCATTGAAAAACTTAAGGGAGATGAAAGTTCTCGAGAAATGCTTGAAGAACTAAGCTCATTTTTTGAGAATAATTCACTTTCTATCCAGCTTCCTTTATGTAAGGATTTTATTGGATATCTACAAAATCAATTAGATGATTTTGGAGCATATAAGGCATTTCGATAGCCTATGATTAAATACATAGATTTAATTGATTCCAATTCAAAAGACATTATAAGAATTTGGCCAAACAAGCCGGATGATATTCAGCCAGAGCTGTATGAAAATAAAACTTATCAAGTAGAAGTTGGTTATACCAGAGAGACAAAAGTAACGTCTTTACATATTGATGACTCTGAGATGCTGGCCCTACGACCAAGGTCGCCTAATACCGACTTATGGCAATGGGAAACTGGCTTTATAGCTGGTTCAATTGACTTTGATTTGTATGAAAACAACAAGTTATTATTCAATAAAAATCTAGTTTTATCCCCATCTAGAAATAAGCTAACACATTCCGAATTTGAAATTATGCTCTCTCAGATTCTTCAAGAATCATCAGAACTGTTTTCTCTTGGAGAGTCTAGAGTCAGTGTAGAAGAAGGAATTGATTACTCAACACCATTAACAAAGCTTGAACACCTCAGATCAAACTTCAATGCTATTTACCATTGTATTAGTAGTATTACGGATAATCCCGTATCCTATCTCAGGAATAAAGTCGAGTATCAAGATCCAAGTAAACTTTCAGGAGTTGTTGATCCAACGAAGATTACTGAGGCACATAGCATCCATGGCTCAATGAGGTTTAGAAAAACATTTATACCAACCAAGCTACCAGTAACCGTTAGCCATAGTGAGCTGGACATTTATGAACATAGATGTATTAAACATTGCTTAAATGTATGGTCAGTTTGGCTTTTATTTATAGGAAGAAAAATAAAAAGAAGATCTGAAAGGTCAAAAGACAATAAGACACTCTTAAAGTGGGCACAGAGGGCTTTCAAGTTAAGCGCTTCAATTGAAGAGTTATTAAGAAAAGATTTTTTTAACAATGTAAGCGATTTGGGTAGTTTACTTATACAACCAACTAATATTTTTACATCCATTCCGCAATACAGAAAATTTTTTGATCTCCAGAGAAAGGTAAATATGGGCATAGGTAAGTCTTTCGGAGACTTTCTGAACATGCCATTGGCAAAGACTCATAAGTTATATGAAATCTGGTGCTATTATCGATTAATTAGTGCTTGTAAAATCCTAGGGTATGCACCTACATCATATTCAATCAGAAAAAACTCTACACCTTTAGCCAAGACGAATGTCATCGTCGAGGTTGGCTTTGATACTTTTTCACTTCATTTTCAAAAAAGCTATGATGAATACTGGAAAGCTAGCGATGACATCGGTTCTTATTCAAGGACAATGATCCCGGATATTTCCTTACGGTGTTCAGACTCAAATAAATCAATAGTAGTTCTAGATGCAAAGTATCGGGTGGAAAAAGCTCTAAATGACGCTATAGCCTCCTCACATATGTATAGAGATGCTATTGTGAGTGACAATGGCGGATCTATAGAGCGCAAAGTAGTTGGCGCATACTTGATTTCACCTTCGGTTAACTCAGCTCCATCTAGTAATTGGGAAAAGGAGTCATCTCCAAAAATCTTCTTTAACCCAGCATACGTTAATAAGTTTAAGTTCGGAGTTATATCACTAAACCCTCGAGCAAAAATTGACGAACTAGCGAACGTAATGAAGAATATTATCCCAACCTCATAGAAGTGGTGACATAGGTGGTGGCATGCATTTGAAAAAAGACAAAAAATAAAATATAAGCCACTGTTATTTAAAGAACTAACATTGAAAACCACCATTCAGATCCAGAACATCGAATAGTCGCCGTAGCACACATGCCAAGCCCTGCTTTTGCAGGGCTTTTTGTTTTCTGCTTGCTGCGATTTCGCTCCTCAGGCAATGGAAAAATTTTACCGTTTGCCGATAGTCAAACCCGCGGCAATCAGAGTAATATCGCGCCATTACGGTGGGCACTGTGCGCACCGCTGTCTAATAACAACAAATCGGCTTCTTCATGATGGAAAATTTAGTGGAAAAACTTTTGTATTCAGCGCGTTGGATTATGGCGCCTATTTATCTTGGCCTCAGTTTGGTTCTGCTGGCGCTGGGTATTAAATTCTTTCAGGAGGTGTTTCACCTGCTGCCTATCATCTTCTCAATTAAAGAAGTGGATCTGATTCTCGTCACTCTCTCGCTGATTGATATTTCGTTGGTTGGCGGCCTGATCGTGATGGTGATGTTCTCCGGGTACGAAAACTTCGTTTCGAAGCTTGATGTGGATGAGAACGACGACAAGCTGGGCTGGCTGGGTAAACTCGACACCAGCTCACTGAAGAACAAAGTGTCAGCGTCGATTGTGGCGATTTCGTCGATTCATCTGCTGAAGGTGTTCATGAATACCGAGCACATCGACAGTGAAAAAATTCAGTGGTACCTGCTGCTGCACGTGACGTTTGTGTTGTCGGCCTTCGCCATGGGCTATCTGGACAAGATCACCAAGAAGTAATGATAAAAAAACCAGCCGAAGCTGGTTTTTTTGTGGGTCATCAGAAATCGTAGCTGGCTGACAGAACAAACGTGCGTGGCGCGCCCTGCACCAGGTAGTTGCTGCCCGGGTAGCCACCTGCTGAAGCCCAGTAGCTCTTGTCGGTCACGTTGTCGACACGTGCACGCAGCGTCAGTGCATTATCACCCAGCTTCATGCCGTAACGCGCGCCCAGGTCGAAACGAGTCCACGATGGCAGTTCCAGTGAGTTGTCCGCACTGGCGTACTGAGAGCCGGTGTACAACGTACGACCTTCCAGAGTCAGGCCTTCAACAAACGGGGTTGCCCACTCAATGTTGACGTTGGCCTGCACTTTCGGCACACCGATCGCCTGTTTACCTTCTGTAGTTGCATCTGCGTTTTTGACTATTTCCGCATCAATCAGCGTCACACCGCCCAACACTTTCACGCTCTCAATCGGTTCACCAAACGCAGACAGTTCGATACCGCGGTTACGCTGCTCGCCATTGTCGGTATAGTAATTGTTGCTGTCGTACATGTAACTTGGCTTACTGATTTGGAACAGGCTCACCACGGCACCGTAGCTGCCATTGTCGTATTTCGCGCCCACTTCATACTGTTCAGAGCGGTTTGGTTTCAACACCTCTCCAGTCGGGTTACTGCTATCTGCTGGTGCTGTTTCACCGGGCAATAATGCTTCAGAGTAATTAGCATACAGGGAGATATCCAGCGTTGGCTGATAAACGACACCCACCGACGGAGTCAGTGCAGTTTTGCTATAGTCACCCGTCTTTTCGCCAGTACTATAATCAAAACTCCTGGTTTCCAGACGCTGCAGGCGCGCGCCCAGCATCACTTTCACCTGATCATCAAATAGCGACAAGGTGTCTGCCAGCGCAGCACTGCTGTAAGTCACGCGTTCGGTTTCTTTTGGATCGCTGAGCGAACCGCCGTAGTACAGACCGGCAAACTGATCGAGTGAGTCATAGTCGTACAGTGAGCCAACATCGGTGCTGGATGACATCACGTAGGCGTTTTTCGAACGAGACTGATAGACCGAACCCGACACCACCACAGTGTGACCCACACTGCCGGTTGAGAATTCATGACGTACACCGGTATCCCCTGACATGACGGTGTCTTCACGCACGTTCTCAAACAAGTAAGCCGTCAGGTTGCCATCGGCATCCGCCGTTGGGTTAGCCAGCAGGTTGTGTTCTTTACCGCGGCGCATGCCGCCAGCAATCCAACCGGTCGTCTGGCTGGAGAAATCGTATTCGCCACGCACAACACCAAACAGTTGTTTTTCGTCAGTGTAAGTCCAATCCTGCGCGTAGTTGGCCTCTGAACTTGGTAACGAAGGAATTGCGCTGCCCGGCGTCACACTTGGGCGCGGCGCATCAATGTGATGATCCTGATAGCCAAGATCGGCGGACATACGGAAATTTTCACCTTGGTGGTCAAAGCCTAAGCTCAGCACCCCCAATTGGGTTTCCTGATCGTCCACAGCGTCATCACCGTTACGCGCCACTACGTTCACACGCACGCCATTTTCCTGGTTATCACCAAAACGGCGAGCCACATCCATCGCGCCATATGCCTGGCCACCGGATTGCGTACCCAGCGTAACGCGGGTCAGCGGTTCACTACCCGCCCGTTTTGGAACCAGGTTAATGGAACCACCGATCGCACTGCCGCCCGGCGCTGCACCGTTGACGAACGAGTTCGCACCGCGGAACACTTCCACGCGCTCCAGCATCTCTGCCGCCACATACTGACGAGGCAGAATACCGTACACACCGTTCAGCGTCATGTCGTCGGAATAGACCGGAAAGCCGCGAATCATGTACAGCTCCTGGAAGTTACCGTAACCCACAGCCTGACGCACCGTCGGGTCATTTTTCAGCACATCGCCGACACTTTTGGCCTGCTGATCTTCGATCAGCTTCGAGGTGTAGTTGCTTGATGAAAAAGGAGTATCCATGAAATCTTGGTTGCCGAGAATACCGGCGCGGCCTGAGCGTGCAACCTGACCACCCTGATAGTCGCCACCTAAGTCGACCTGAGAACCAACGATGGTGATGACCTCTTTCGCTTCACTGCTTTGTGTGGCGGTTTCTTCCGCGCCAACATAACCAGTTTGTCCAAGCGCGAGCGCGGCAACCACACCAAGCCCGACTGGAGAAAGACGGAACGATTTCATAAATACCCCTGCTTTAATTTATAAACTAATCATTAAAATTTTTACGAATGATATTGCCAATGAGAACGATTTGCAATGCCATAAAAATAATCAATGTGGGGAAAAGTGAGATAACTATCAGGAAGACAGAAGGAATCGCGCCGCCATTCCTTCTGTTTGCGTAAAGGGAAACGAGATCAGCGCTTCGCCAGACGATTAACAATCAGCAGCGCGAGGAAATACAGTGCGCCGAGAATCGCGACCAGCGTGCCGGCGGCAATCTGATTCGGAAACAGCAATACCTGCCCAAGCCAGTCTGACCACAGCATGGTCGTCGCGCCAATCAGGCTGCCGAGCAGCAACTGCGCTTTGACCTGCTGCGCACCAAGCATGCGCGCCAAATGCGGCGCGATCAGGCCGACAAAGGCCACCGGGCCCATGGTCGCCGTCACCACGGCGCACAGCATGGCCACCAACACCAGCAAGCCGAGCGACATCCAGGCGCTATTGAGGCCGCGTGCCGTCGCAAACGAACGGCTGATGGAAATCAGCGTCAGCGCGCGGCTGCTCATCAGGCTCAGGACAAACAGCGCCAGCACCAGACCAGACAGCAGTGTCGCTTGTTCGGCGGTCACTCGGTAAGTCGACCCTGCCAGCCATTGCAGAATTTTGTAGCTGTCCTGATTGCCTTTCGCCAGACAGAACTGCACAAACGCCTGCAGCAGCGCTGTCATCGCGATCCCGGTCAGAATCACACTTGATGGCGCGAACTGATGTTTTCGCCCGAGTAAGATCAGCACCAACAGCACCGCCAGACTGCCTGCCAGCGCCGTCCCCCACTGGGTCGACAGCAGCGACTGACCAAGAAACAAGCTGGAGAACACCAGTGCAAAGGTCGCTCCGGACGACACGCCGAGAATATCCGGGCTGGCTAACGGGTTGTAAATCAGACGCTGCAAAATGGTCCCCGCCAGCGCGAGGCCAATGCCAGTGCACAGCGCTGTCAGCGCACGCGGCCAGCGCAGCGACCACTGATAATCACTCGGCAACGCCAACCAGGTATCCGCACTGTCTGGCTGATAACAGAAATAGAGCGCCACTCCGACCACCAAGAGCGCGGCGACGGTGACGCTCAGCCCACGGCTGACGCGCTGACGCGAACCCGGCAGCGCCACAGCAATACCATCCTGCGCTTTCAGCTGACGACGACTGAACCAAATCAGCGCAGGCGCGCCAATGGCGGCCGCGGTCACACCACTCGGCACCACCTGACCAAACCATAAGGTCAGCCACTGTGCCAGCATATCCGTCAGTAGCATTAACAACGCACCAAACACGACACTTGCCACCAGCTCCATACGCGGTGTGCGCGCGCCAAGCGCACGCACAATATTGGGGGTCAGCAGGCCGATAAAACCAATCAGGCCGACAACCGTGATCGATGCGGACACCAACCAGATGCCGATGATCATCAGCAGGAAAAACGCCGGAATAACCGACAATCCACGCGCCTGCGCGCCCTGATGACCCAAGCGCAACAGCGTCAATACGCGGGGCGCCAACAGCAACAGCAGCACCAGTGGCGATAAGCGCGGCACCAGCCACTCAATCATCTCCCAGCCATTCTGCGCCAGATCGCCTGCGCCCCACATGAACACGTTCTGCGCGTAATCCTGATGCAGCAATATGATCGCGCCGGCAATCGCGCCAAGCAGAATGTTGATCACCATACCGGAGATCACCATCGGTAAACCTGTCATGTTGTCCAGCCCGGCGATCAGCAGAATCAGACCGAATGCCAGCAGCGCGCCAGTCATCGCCGCCAGCGCACTGTAATCGGCAATGGCATCCGGCCACCAGATGCTGACAATGATCAGTGCCAGCCAGGCACCGGACGACGTCCCCATCGTCAGCGGAGAAGTCAGCGAGTTCTGCGTCAGTTGCTGCATCAGGCTGCCGACCAGCCCGAGCATGGCGCCGACAATCAGCGTCATCACCAGCCTTGGCAGTTGCGCGTAAGCAAAGTTGAAATCATCAAACGATTCAGCCAGTTGCGGACTCCCGATCAGGCTCCACTGCTGACTGAGCACCAAAGGCTGATTGAACTGCAGGCTCGCCAGTGCGGCGGCGGCCAATAACATCACCACCGCGAGCAGATGTTTGGCGCTCATGACGCGGGGGCCATTTCAAGCAGGCTGGCGGTGATGGCTTCCGCAGTATACAGCAGTGACATCGCGCCACCGTAGCTCCAGACCGACTCGACCGAGTTGACATGTTGCTGGCGCACAAACGGCATCGCTTTCCACAGCACCGAGGCTTTCAGTTTTTTCTCTTCATTGAACGGTTCGATGTAGAGCACATAACCATCACGCACGTTACGTAAATCAGCGATCGGCTTTTGCACGATGCCCCACTGCTGCGGCGCTTCCACCAGCGCCGGAGTCAGGCCGAGTTTTTCCACCACGTAGAACGCCATCGAATCTTGGGTGTAGATAAAGGTCGATTTAGTGTCGGCAAAACGCATCACCAGAGTGCGCGGCAGCGGCGAGCCAAAATGCGCATTGAGCTCGGCTTTCAGTTCGGCAAAACGCTGGTCCATCATGGCCAGTTTTTGCTCGGCGAGCGCTTGCTGACCAAACACCTGCGCCAGTTGTTTAAATTGGGTGATCGCCACTTCGGCTTGCGCGTCATTGGCGCTGAAATTGGTGTAGAGCAACACTGGCGCGATTTGCTCCAGACGCGGTTTGAGATCGCGCTGTGAACCGGTGATCAGAATAATGTCGGGTTTCAATGCCGCGATTTTTTCCAGATTGGGCTCACCGCGCGTGCCGACATTTTCCGCCGAAGCCGGAATAGCCGGCTTCACCACCCAGTCACGGTACGAATCGGCATCGGTGACCGCAATCGGCGTCACACCCAGTTCAATTACCTGCTCGAGCAGGCTCCAGTCCAGTACCGCCGCACGCTGAGGCACGGCATTCAGCGTCTGCTGGCCGAGCGAATCGCTCACCTCAATGGCTGCCAGAGCGGAAGATACGCCGCAGACCAACAGGCCAAACAGCAGCAGAGTTTGCTTCACAGTCGATTTCAGGCACATACAATCGCGACCTTATTGGTAGTGGCCTCGCTCACCGCATGTGGGTGATCGATCAGCGTAATCGGAGTTTGGTACAAATCGGAAAGTCGTTGCTCATCAGCCAGCGTTGTAGCGGGGCCGTCAAAGGCAATCCGCCCTTGCTTGAGCGCAACAATATGGGTCGCGTAGCGCAGAGCCAGATTGAGATCGTGCAGAATCACAATAATGCCGCAGCCCTGCTTCTGATTCAGTTCTGCCAGCAGCGCCATCAGTTGGTACTGATGCTGCACATCCAATGCCGAGGTCGGTTCATCCAGGATCAGTACCGGCGATTCTTGCGCGAGCAGCATCGCGACCCAGGCCCGCTGGCGTTCACCGCCCGACAGCTCATCAACGAACGTATCGGCAAACGCGCTGACGCCGGTTTTGTCCATCGCCGCTCCGATAATATCGGCATCCTGCTGACGCCAGAAGCCGAGTGCGCCGCGCCAGGGAAAACGGCCAAGACGCACCAGTTCCCGTACCGTCAGTCCCGCACTGGCAGGCAGTTTTTGCGGCAGGAATGCGACGGCTTTGGCGAGCGATTTGCTGCTCAGTGACGTCAGCGGCGCGTCATTCAGCAATACCGACCCGGTATCCGGTGCCTGTTGACCGGACAGCAAACTGACCAGCGTTGATTTGCCGGAGCCATTGTGGCCCAGCACCACCGTCAGTTCGTTGGTGGGGATGTTCAACTGCTCAATCGCCAGAATGCGGCGACCTCCGCGGACCATCTCCACGCCAGATAGGGTGAACATTCGCTTACCTCCCGCCTCTCAGATCACCCAAAGGTTATTGAGAACCGTTTTAATTATCATTACTATACCAATTCCGCCATTTTACTGATTATTCTGTCGATGAAAAGTCAGTAACCACATTCAAATTGCAACTACTCCTCAAAGAGCAAGGTCACTTTCATGTTTCACTGGTTTGAAAATCTCACCAACGCGTTTCCGGATCACGAGCCGCAACAACCGCCCAAAACCCTGTTTGGCTTCTGCCGTTATTACACGCGCGGGTTTGAAAAACCGCTGCTGCTGATGTCACTGCTCAGCGCCTGTGTGGCGATCGCAGAAGTCACGTTGGTGCGTTACATGGGTGAACTGGTCGACATGCTGAGCAACAGCTCGCGCGCCAACTTCTGGGCGGAAAACGGCAGCGCACTGCTGTCGATGGCACTGCTGGTGTTGGTGGTGATGCCGGTGCTGGCGTTTGTGCACTCCAACCTGCTGCATCAGGCGATTCTCGGCAACTACCCGATGTCGATTCGCTGGCTGGTGCACCGTTACCTGCTCAAACAGAGTGTTGGTTTTTTTCAGCGTGACTTTGCCGGGCGCGTGGCCACCAAAGTGATGCAGAGCGCCCATTCGGTGCGCGAAGTGGTGATGAAACTGGTCGATCTGTCAGTGTACATCGCGGTCTACTTCGTCTCCATGCTGGTGATGATTGCCAGCGCCGACGACGTGTTAGTGCTGCCGATTCTGGCGTGGCTGTGTCTGTATATTCTGATCCAGGTGTTCTTTATTCCGCGCCTGAAACGCATCTCTACCGCTCAGGCCGACGCACAGTCGAGCATGACGGGCAGCATCGTCGATACTTACACCAACATCACCACCGTGAAGCTGTTCTCGCATTCGCAGCGCGAAACCCAACACGCGCAAAAAGGGATGAAAAACTATCTGGCGACGGTGTATCAGCAGATGCGCACCCTCACCAGCCTGCTCTACAGCGTGGATTTGATTAACTACCTGCTGCTGTTTTCGATGGCGGCGCTGTCGATTCATTTGTGGCTGGCTGAAAGCGTAACTGTCGGCGTGATCGCGATTGGCATCAGCATTGCGCTGCGCCTGCAAGGCATGTCGAAATGGATCATGTGGGAAATCCGCGGCATGTTTGAAAGCATCGGCATGGTGATCGACAGCATCAACACCATCGCCAACGACATTGAAATTGAAGACGCGACGCACGCCAAACCGCTGGCTGTCACCCAAGGCGACATTCGCTTCCATCAGGTTGGTTTTCAATACAACGACCAGAAAGCGGTGTTTGACGGGCTCGATCTGCACCTCAAACCGGGCGAGAAAGTCGGCATTGTCGGTCGCTCCGGCGCGGGCAAATCCACGCTGGTGAACCTGCTGCTGCGCTTCTACGATTTAAACGCCGGCCGGATTGAGATCGACGGTCAGGACATCGCGCAGGTCACGCAAGAATCGCTGCGCCAGCAAATCGGCATGATCACCCAAGACACGTCACTGCTGCACCGCTCGATTCGTGAAAACATTCTCTACGGCAACCCGCACGCCAGCGAAGAAGAGCTGATGCACGCCAGCCGTCAGGCCGAAGCGCACGATTTTATTGAACTGCTGAAAGATGAAAGCGGCCACTCGGGCTACGACGTGCAAGTGGGCGAACGCGGGGTGAAACTGTCCGGCGGTCAGCGCCAGCGCATCGCCATCGCGCGCGTACTGCTCAAAGACGCGCCGATCCTCATCATGGACGAAGCCACCTCTGCGCTGGACTCGGAAGTGGAAGCGGCGATTCAGGAGAACCTGGACAAGCTGATGGAAAACAAAACCGTGATTGCGATTGCGCACCGTCTGTCGACGATTGCCGCCATGGACCGTTTGATTGTGATGGACCAGGGCCAGATCGTGGAGCAAGGATCCCACCAGGAACTGCTGGCGCAAAACGGCGTGTACGCGCAGTTGTGGGCGCACCAGACCGGCGGTTTTATCGGCGAAGCCTAACTGATGAGACAGAAAAGCCCCGTTTGGGGCTTTTTTTTTGTGCGTCCGCTAGGCCTCTTCCGCGCAATGCATGCGATGAAAAACGCGGTGAATGCTCGGCGCAAACAGTGTGGCGAGCGCAACGAAGAATACGGTTTCGATGAACAGGCTATAAAACGCGAGAAACAGATGCAGCGACGCCGACTGGTGAAAATCCGCCACCGGATACGGCAGCTCCAGCCCGCTGACCATCGACAGCGCATTGAGCCACGCCTGCACAGCAGTGAGTTCCGCCAACAGCAGAAAACCGAGCACGCCCGGCAACAGGCCCAGCAGCAACAAACCCAGCGCGATCAGCGCGTAACGGATACAGCGCCCGATAAAACGCTCAAACGAAATGACATCCTGATGAATGGATTCCAGACGCATGGTGCTCTCCTTGTTCTAAGCCGAATAGGAGTAGCATAAGCGTTGAAAAATAAAGAAAAAGGGAAATGGCGGCGAGATGGAACAGCCGTCGCGCTTTGGCACTCAGATGCCGCGGCGCAGGAGACTGGCGATAAAATCGAGCTCTTCTGTGGCCAAGCCTTCCCCCATGGCTTCGAGCCACACACATTCACTGTAGTGTTCGGCACGCAGCATCAGGTGGCAGCCTTCAAAATCAATCAGCCACGAATGCAAATCGGCATCGCTCTGCTTTTCCAGCACGCGCGCCGACAAGCGCGCGACCAAACGCTCACCGAGCGGCGGAAAGGAGTCAAAATCAAACGCGGGTGTTGCCACAATCAGGCGGCCGTCAATGGCCAGATAATCACGTAAACCAAACTCAGCCATGATAGGTCAGATGCTCCTGAATTAAATCCAAAAACGGGTCGGCGTATTTTTCCAGTTTGCGCTGGCCCACACCGCTCACCGCCAGCATTTCGCCATACGATGTCGGCAGAATGTCCGCCATATCAATCAAAGTCGCGTCACTGAACACCACGTACGGCGGTAACCCTTCTTCATCGGCAATCGACTTACGCAGCTTGCGCAGTTTGGCGAACAGTTTCTTGTCGTAGTTTTTGCTCGACAGTTTATCCGCTTTGGCCGCGCGCACCGCGGTATCCAAACGCGGCACCGCCAGTTCCAGCGACATATCGCCGCGCAGCAGCGGACGCGCTTCTTCGGTCAGTTGCAACGTCGAGTTGCGCGTGATGTTCTGATGCAGCATGCCTTTGTGAATCAACTGGCGGAAGATACTTACCCAGTAGTCGTGGCTGTGATCGCGCCCGAGCCCGTAAGTCGAAATCTTGTCGTGGCCATGCTCGCGAATACGAATGTTCTGCATGCCGCGCAGCACTTCCACCACATAGCCGATACCAAAGCTCTGATTGACGCGATAAACACACGACAGCGCTTTGCGCGCCTCTTCGGTGGCATCGAAATGTTTGGGCGGATCGAGGCAGATATCGCAGTTGCCGCACGGCTTGTCGCGATATTCGCCAAAGTAGTTGAGCAGCACCTGACGGCGGCAGGTTTGCGCTTCGGCAAAGTTGCTCATGGCGGTCAGCTTGTGGGTTTCGACCTGCTTTTGCGGGCCGTCGCTTTTCTCATCCAGAATACGGCGCAGCCAGGCAATATCTGCCGGGTCATACAGCATCACGGCTTCTGCGGGCAAGCCATCGCGGCCGGCGCGGCCGGTTTCCTGATAATAGGATTCGATGTTGCGCGGAATATCAAAGTGAACCACAAACCGCACGTTGGGTTTGTTGATGCCCATGCCGAACGCCACGGTGGCGACCACAATCTGAATGTCGTCGCGCTGAAACGCTTCCTGCACATACGCCCGTTCATCGGCGTCCATCCCGGCATGATAGCCGGCGGCGCGAATGTGGTTGTTGCACAGTTTTTCCGTCACCATTTCCACTTTCTTGCGGCTGCCGCAGTAGATGATGCCGCAATGGCCTTTTTGCGTGTCGAGGTAACGAATCACCTGCGACACCGGCTTGTGTTTTTCCATCAGCGTGTAGCGAATGTTTGGCCGGTCAAAGCTGCCGAGATAAACGTGCGGGTCAGTCAGATTGAGGCGCGACAGAATGTCGCTGCGGGTGGCATCGTCGGCGGTCGCCGTCAGTGCCATGATCGGCACCTGCGGAAACTGCTGTTTGAGCTGGCCAAGCGCCGCGTATTCCGGGCGGAAATCGTGTCCCCACTGGGAAATACAGTGCGCTTCATCGACGGCAATCATCGCCAGCGGCAGGTTGTGCAAACGCTCGATAAATTCGCCAGTCAGCACGCGCTCTGGCGACACATACAGCAGCTTGAGTTGGCCGGAATGCATGCGATTGTAAATGCCAATCAGCGCCTCGCGGCTCTGGGTCGAGTTGACGCACTCCGCTGCCACGCCGTTGGCTTTAAGCTGATCGACCTGGTCTTTCATCAGCGAAATCAGCGGCGAAATCACTACCGTCACGCCTTCGCGAGCCAACGCCGGAATCTGATAACAGAGCGATTTACCACCGCCAGTGGGCATGATCACCAGCGAATCACGACCCGCAACGGCCGATTCGATCACTTCCTGCTGACCATCACGAAAAGTCTGGTAGCCAAACACATCGCGCAGAATGGTCTGCGGATCGGGCAACGCGTCGGATTGTTCAGCGATTAAAGTAGCGGTCATGCTGGGTCTCAGTGGCGGTCTGCAAACAGACGATTGGGCATTTCAATAAGCCGGATATTGTAGAGGCGTTTAGCGGTGAATTAAACCGCTATTGGCAAAGTAATTGCGCCGCAAGCGTGGGCAACATGCTCAGGCCAGAACGTGCGCTGGCGCATAATGGTTCGAGGAAAACGATTTGCCCTGTATACTGCCCGGTAACTCGCCACCCTTCGGTGCGCGATCTTAGTGAGAAGTAAAGCATGACACCCGAAGAACAACAAAACGCCAAAAAAGGCGTGATACTGGCCATCAGCGCCTACACCATGTGGGGCATTGCGCCCATCTATTTCAAAGCGATCAGTTCGGTTTCCGCTCTGGAAATTCTCAGTCACCGCGTGATTTGGTCTTTCTTCCTGCTGGCCGCGCTGCTGCATTTCGGCCGTCAATGGCGCAGTGTAGTGAGCGTATTCCGCGACAAAAAGAAGATGGTCTATCTGCTGACCACCGCGCTGCTGGTCGGTGGCAACTGGCTGATTTTTATCTGGGCGGTCAACGCCAATCACATGCTCGACGCCAGTTTAGGTTATTACATCAACCCGCTGCTCAACGTGGTGCTCGGCATGCTGTTTCTCGGCGAACGGCTGCGTAAATTGCAGTGGTTTGCGGTGGCGCTGGCAGCCATTGGCGTCGCCATTCAGTTGGTGGTGTTCGGCTCGGTGCCGATCGTGGCGTTCTCGCTGGCCATCACCTTTGGTTTGTACGGCCTGCTGCGTAAAAAAGTCGGCGTGAATGCGCAAACCGGCCTGTTTATTGAAACGCTGGTACTGGTGCCTGCGGCGGCGATTTATCTGTTGTGGATTGCCGACTCGGCCACCAGTTCCATGCTGGCGAACGACTGGCACCTCAACCTGCTGCTGATCTCAGCCGGTATCGTCACCACGCTGCCGTTGCTGTGCTTTACCGGCGCGGCGACTAAGCTCAAACTCTCGACGCTGGGCTTTTTCCAGTACATCGGCCCAAGCCTGATGTTCCTGCTGGCGGTATTGGTGTACGGTGAAAACTTCAGTGCTGACAAAGCGATTACCTTTGCCTTCATCTGGAGCGCGCTGGTGATCTTCAGTGTCGATGGTCTGACCCAAGGGCGCAAACGATCATTGGCCAACGTGGTCGCCAAGTAACGCGGCGGCGAAGCGCCAGCGCACAGAAATAATTTCGCGCTAACGCCATTCAGCGCTGAAAACACATCGCGACAGTGGGTGATCGTTTTTTACAAGACAAACGGCGCCCGCCTCGCTACGCTAGAAGTGTTTGACGACTTTTTCACCACTGTTTCACTCTATGGCGTGCCGCTGCGCATGCCTTCAGCGCCGGGCACACACATCATCATGGACAAAGTTCGCTACAGTACCACCCCTCATCAGGCGATCAGTCTGATTGAAGCGGACTATCATGAGTTCGCGTTCGAGCGCCATTATCACCTCGATTTTCACCTTGGGCTCATCACTCAGGGGCAGCAGCGTTTTCTCCATCAGGGCACACATCACAACGTCGGCCACGGCGAGCTGGTGATCATGCCACCGGATGAACTGCACGACGGCCGTTCACTGCTCGATTCCGGCTATCAGGTACGCGTGTTCGCGATTGAACCCGAATGGTTTCACCAAACGCTCGAACTGAGTAAACCCAGCGATGTGATGAGCTTTGATCGCCTGATCGTCAGCGACCAGCAAGTGTTTGCGTCCCTGACCCAGTTGCATCAGAAACTGGCACAGCCGGATTTGTGTCAGCTCGCCAAAGATTGCCTGCCTTATGAAGGGTTTTCCGGTTTAGTGTCGCGCTATGGAGCCATCAAAGAAAAAGATGCCGTCGCGCTTGGCACCCAGTCGCTGGCCACCTTAAAAGAGTATCTGCTCGCCAACCTCGATCAGGCCGTGCGCTTAGAGCAACTGGCCACCTTGTGCAATCTCACGCCAACACAATTGCAGCGCCATTTTAAAGCGCGCACCGGCATGACGCCGTATGCCTGGCTGACCCGCCTGCGTCTTGAGCAAGGCATGAAGCTGGTGAAAGCGGGACTGCCCGGCACCGACGTGGCTCATCAGGTCGGCTTTTACGATCAGGCGCATTTCACCAAAGCGTTCAAACACACCTACGGCGTCTCTCCTTCCGCGGTCAACTCGCACTGAGTGTCAGAATTTTACAAGCGGCGCGAACGCGCGCTTGGCACAATGACGACATCTGTTGTTGGAGATCCTTTCATGAATGAAGCCAGTATTCTTATTACCCTTGCGACGGTGCACTTTATCGCCCTGATGAGCCCCGGCCCCGATGTGGCGTTAGTGGTTCAAAATGCCACGCGTTATGGCCGCCAGACCGGTGTCTACATTGCCCTCGGTTTGTCGTTCGGCATTTTACTGCACTCGCTGCTGAGCCTGACCGGCGTCAGTTATCTGGTGCATCAGCAGCCTCTGCTGTTTGCCCTATTGCAGTTGTGCGGCGGCAGCTATCTGCTCTATCTCGGCAGCGGTGCCCTGCGTGCGACGCTGGCCAACTGGTCACAAGCCCCGGGAGAGTTATCAAGCAAACCGGAGCTGCTGCTGAGCAATAAACGTCAAGCCTTCTCGCGCGGCTTTATGACCAATATTCTTAACCCGAAAGCGCTGGTGTTTTTCGTCAGCCTGATGTCGACCTTGGTGCCAGCAGGCATGTCACTGGGTGGCAAAAGCCTGGCCTTGCTGATCTTATGGAGCCTGTCGCTGCTGTGGTTTGCCGCTCTGGCGTGGATGCTGTCAACCCAGCGTTTGCAGCGTAAATTGCAGGCCGCCAGCCGTTATATCGATCTGCTGTGCGGCGCGATCTTCACCCTGATCGGCGTGATGATTCTGTGGCAATCACTGACGGGCTTGCTCGGTTCACCTCAATTCTGAGTCAAGGTTGCATATTTATCATCTTTGGCTAGAAAAACACCACGTCCACTGCCACTCTGAATGTTGACCATTACAACAAGGAGAAGAGTATGCAGTGGACTCTCGCAACGCTCGCCACGTCAGGGCTGATATTTTCTTTCGCCGCGCAAGCCGCACCGAATCAAGTCACCGACGCGATTGCACCTGAGCAAAGCAGCGGACTGGCAAGCAAACAACTGGTGAAAGCCCAGAACTGGATGGTGACCGCGGCCAACCCGCTCGCCGCCGAAGCGGGCGCGCAAATTCTGCGCGATGGCGGCAATGCCATCGACGCTATGGTGACGGTGCAGCTGATGCTGGGCTTGGTCGAACCGCAGTCGTCCGGCATTGGCGGTGGCGCCTTCCTGGTGTATTGGGACGCCAAACAAAAAGCGCTCACCACCTTTGATGGCCGCGAAACCGCGCCGCTCGATGCGACGCCGCAGCTGTTTCTCGACAGCGCCGGCCAGCCGCTGAAATTTTACGATGCCGTGGTCGGTGGCCGCTCCGTCGGCACGCCGGGCACCGTCAAACTGCTGTGGGAGACGCATCGTCTGTACGGCAAAATGGCCTGGGCGCGCCTGATTGAACCGGTGGTCAAATTGGCACAAGAGGGGTTTGAAGTCAGCCCGCGCCTTGCCACGCTGATTGCCGACGATCAGCAGCGTTTGAGCCGTTTCCCCGCCACCAAAGCCTATTTCTTTCAGCCCGATGGCTCGCCGCTGACCGCAGGCACTGTGCTGAAAAACCCCGAGTACGCCGCCACGCTGAGCGCCATCGCCCAGCGCGGTGACAAAGCGTTTTATCAGGGCGAAATCGCCGAAGACATCGTCCACACGGTTCAGACCGCGATGGGCAATCCGGGTGTGCTGGCGCAGCATGATTTCGATGCTTACCAAATCAAACAACGTGCAGCCGTGTGCGCGCCGTATCAAAGCTATCAGGTGTGTGGCATGGGGCCGCCAAGCTCCGGCGCACTGACCGTCGGCCAGATTCTGGCACTGACCGAGAAATATGACCTCAAAGGCTGGGGCGCCAGCAGCGCCAAATCGTGGCAGGTGATTGGTGATGCCTCACGACTGGCGTTTGCCGACCGCGGCTTGTACATGGCCGATCAGGATTATGTGCCGATGCCAACGCAAGGACTGCTCGACAGCGGGTATCTGGCGCAGCGCGCCAAGCTGATTCAGCCGGGCAAAGCCCTGACCAGCGCCGAAGCCGGCACGCCACCTTGGCAACATGCGATGCTGCAAAGCCCCGATCAGTCCATTGAACTGCCGTCCACCAGCCATTTCAACATCGTCGACCGTGACGGTAACGTGGTGTCCATCACCACCACCATCGAAAACGCGTTCGGCTCCCGTCTGTTTGTACGCGGCTTTTTGCTCAACAACGAACTGACCGATTTCTCCTTTGCGACCCACGATAACGGCCGCCCAATCGCCAATCGTCTGGAGCCGGGCAAGCGGCCGCGTTCTTCGATGGCCCCCACGATTGTGCTGCACAACGAGCAACCTTACTTAGCCATCGGTTCACCGGGTGGCAGCCGCATCATCGGCTATGTGGCGCAGGCGTTGATTGCCCATCTGCAATGGGGCATGGACATTCAGCGCGCGATTAACCAGCCGCATGTGCTCAACCGCTTTGGTGAAACCGATGTCGAACAGGGCACCCAAGCGGAGCAGCTCAAACCGGAACTGGAGAAGATGGGCGTGAAAGTCGCCGTGCGCGATCTCAACTCCGGCTTGCACGCGATTCGCATCACAGCGCAAGGTCTGGAAGGCGCGGCGGATCCTCGTCGTGAAGGAGTCGCGATCGGCGAGTGATCCTTGCGTAATCGATCGCCCCACCGCTTTGTAAGAGATCTCGCACAAAGTAGTGGGGTAATCTCGCTTTTTATCTGGCAAAAAGGACAGAATAAAATCGTAAGTGGTTGTTTTTAAATAAACTCCATGTGTTAGAGCAAAATAAATCGCTACGTAATCGATTTCCTCACATTGCCCCGCAGAGCGAAATCCGTAAGATGAATTGTGTCGGAAGGATGCTGACACGGAACAGGAAATCACTACGGATTGGTGATCTTCAGGAAGAAGATACGGTTATTCAGGATGAATGATCGGCAAGGATAGCAAACAGGACATTGAACGGACTCAATCGTTACCAGGAAGGCGACGACAAGGGAATGACAATGGACTCCTCTGGACGAGGCAAGGACTCAGCATCAGGATGATGCCAAGGACACCGCTCAGGGAACAAGTGATGAGAGCTAACCAGGATAGTTAGCAGATCAGGAAGATCAAGGACACCGCTAGGATGGCGATGAACGGATTACGCTGACGGATACAGCATACTTATCAAGGAATAGATGCAGGGAGCACCTATTAGTAGCCGGATTGCTGCGAGTAAGACTATAACCCCGAAGGGCTTTGGCCCCTCGGGGTTTTTCTTTTGCTATCGCTCAAAAATGGCGTGTTATCCGTCGGCGGCGGACATAAAAAACCCGGTACACTGACCGGGTTTTTCGTGACTCATCCGTCGGGTCAGACTTTTTCCAGCTTGGCGTAAGCCGTCACCAACCACTTGATGCCTTCGCCATTAAAGGCGACCTGCACGCGGCTTTGCGGACCGCTGCCTTCAAAGTTAATGATGGTGCCTTCACCAAATTTCGGATGCTGTACACGTGAACCAAGGGTAAAGCCAGTTTCGTTGAAGTTCTCTTTCACCGCGCTCTGGCTGAAACGGCCGCTGCTGGCCGGACGGCTGACTTGCGCTTTCATGCGTACTTCATCAAGGCAGGTTTCCGGCAACTCGCGAATAAAGCGCGATGGCTTGTGGTATTTGTCCTGACCGTACAGACGGCGCATTTCCGCGTAAGTGATGTACAGCTTCTGCATCGCGCGGGTCATGCCCACGTAGCACAGGCGGCGCTCCTCTTCGAGGCGTCCCGCTTCTTCAGCCGACATCTGGCTGGGGAACATGCCCTCTTCCACGCCAACCATAAACACCAGCGGAAACTCCAGACCTTTCGCACTGTGCAGCGTCATCAGCTGCACGGCATCGTCGAATTCATCCGCTTGCCCTTCACCCGCTTCCAGCGCCGCATGGGTCAAAAACGCGGTCAGCATGGTCATTTCGTCCGCTTCTTCCGGTTTTTCAAACTGGCGAGTTGCGGTAACCAGTTCTTCCAAGTTTTCAATGCGCGCTTTGGACTTCTCGCCTTTTTCCTGCTGGTACATATCAAACAGACCCGAAGTCTTGATCACATGGTCGGTTTGGCTATGGAGCGGCATCTCGGCGCTGTCATCTTCCAGCGCGTTGATCAGTTCAACAAAACGGCTCAGTGCCGAGGCCGCGCGGCCCGTCAGCACTTTTTCGTCCAGTAGCTGCACACTGGCTTCCCACAAGGTGCAGCCGCGATCGCGCGCCGCAAAGCGCACGGTATCCAGCGTCTTATCGCCCAGACCACGGGTTGGCGTGTTGACCACGCGCTCAAAGGCGGTGTCGTCGTTGCGGTTGTTCATCAGGCGCAGATAGCTCAGCGCATCTTTGATTTCCTGACGTTCGAAGAAGCGCATGCCGCCGTAAATGCGGTACGCCAATCCGGTTTGCAGCAGGGCTTCTTCCAGTACCCGCGACTGGGCGTTGTTGCGGTACAAAATCGCGCAGTCATTAAGAATGCCGCCTTTGTCCTGCCACTCTTTGATTTTACCTACTACAAAACGCGCTTCATCCAGCTCGTTGTACGCCGAGTAGACCGAAATCGGCTCGCCGACGTTGCCGTCGGTCCACAGCTCTTTGCCCATGCGTTCGGTATTGTTAGCGATCAGGGTGTTGGACGCTTCGAGAATGGTTTTGGTCGAGCGGTAGTTCTGTTCAAGACGAATGGTGTTCACGCTTGGAAATTCCAAGGTGAATTTCTCAATGTTTTCCACTTTCGCCCCGCGCCAGCCGTAAATCGACTGGTCGTCATCGCCCACGATCATCACGTGCGACTCCGGCCCCGCCATCATGCGCAGCCACGCGTATTGAATGTTGTTGGTGTCCTGAAATTCGTCGACCAGAATGTGCTTAAAGCGCGCCTGATAATGTTCGCGAATGTGTTTGTTGTCGCGCAGCAGCTCGAGCGCGCGCAGCAGAATTTCGGCGAAATCGACCAGCCCCGCGCGGTCACAGGCATCCTGATATGCGGTGTAGAGTTGCAGGTAAGTCTGAGTCACCGGATCGCGATACGCGTCGATGTGCGCCGGGCGCAACCCTTCGTCTTTCTTGCCGTTAATCCACCACGACACCTGACGCGCAGGCCACTGTTTGTCGTCCAGATTCTGCGCTTTGATCAGGCGTTTCAGCAGACGCTGCTGGTCATCGCTGTCGATGATCTGAAAATCTTCCGGCAGTTTGGCATCAAGATAATGGGCGCGCAGAATGCGGTGGCAGATGCCATGGAACGTACCGTTCCACATCCCGGACGAACTGCCCATCATCAGTTCTTCAATACGGCCGCGCATTTCCGCCGCCGCTTTGTTGGTAAAGGTCACGGACATGATGGAAAAAGGCGAGGCCTGTTCAACCGACATCAGCCAAGCGATGCGGTGCACCAGCACCCGGGTTTTGCCACTACCGGCCCCTGCCAGCACCAACAGGTTTTCAAGCGGTGCAGCCACCGCTTCGCGTTGTTTGTCGTTTAAACCGTCAAGTAAAAGAGAGGGATCGATCATGGCTTAGCTACTGGTTATTTATACATAATTTGAACGATTATACCCCTAAACGCAGCGAGACCCAAGCGAGCGAAATTTCCCTCGGATTTCCCCTCTCCTCGCACAAAATTTCTGCTCTCAGGTAAAAAAGATCAAAAATTTTCCCACATAAAATTGTTCGATAAATCATCACCTTAATTATCAATTTCATCAATATTTCACTTTTTCCTATTTTCGTTGTGAAAGTTTTCTGCGCGCCTGCCTCTCTTTTTGGGTAAGCAAGCCACAACAACGGCCTGCGACAATAACGACCAAGGAACAGTCTCGAGGAAATGAAGATGAAAAAATCAAACCTAGCAGTCACAGCAGCAATCACTGGCCTACTGGCAATGGGCGGCACTCTGTTGACCGCAGCGCCAGCCGCCGCCGCAGAGAAAGAAAAATGCTACGGCGTGGCGAAAGCGGGCAAAAATGACTGCGCGACCAAAGCCAGCTCCTGCGCAGGCACGTCAAAAATGGATCATCAGAAAGATGCGTTTGTCGTGGTACCAAAAGGTCTGTGCGACAAACTGGCTGGCGGCAGCACCATGGACAAGTAACCGCACTCTGCGACTTGAGTGCGCGGCGCTGGCGGCGCACTCGATTTCTCTCCCTGACCCCGCGATAAGGACACGCCCATGCACTCAACGCACTCTCACCCTCAGGTCGGCGTGGGGTTACGCAGCCCACACATGAACCATTTTCTCAGCCAACCGACCCCGTTGAACTGGCTGGAAATTCACAGTGAAAACTATTTTCAGCCTCACGCCCCGGCCAGGCGCGATTTGCGCCGCCTGCGTGAGCGCTACGACATCAGTTGTCACGGCATCGGCTTGTCACTCGGTTCGGTGGCGGCGGTCAATACGCAACATCTGGCGCAGCTCAAAACGTTAGTCGATGACATCGACCCCATCCTGATTTCCGATCACCTCAGCTGGAGCGAAAACGGCGGCCACTATTTTAACGACCTGCTACCACTGCCCTACACCGAAGAAGCGCTGGCGGTGTTTTGCCGCAATGTCGATCAGGTGCAACACGCACTGGGTCGCCCGCTGCTGATTGAGAACCCGTCCAGCTACCTGCGTTTTTCCCACTCAACCATTCCGGAGTGGGAGTTTTTGCGCGCGGTGCAACAGCGCACCGATTGCCGTTTGCTGCTCGATCTCAACAACGTGCATGTGTCCGCGTTTAACCATGGCTTTGACAGCCAGACATATCTTGATGCCATTCCCGCCAGTGCGGTGGAGGAAATTCATCTCGCGGGTTACTCCGTCAAAACGCTGCCGCAGGGCGAAATCTGGATTGATACGCACAGCCGACCGGTGAGCGATGCGGTGTGGCAACTGTTTGAACGCTGGTGTCGTCAACACGGCACGCGCCGCACCCTGATTGAGTGGGATCTGGATATTCCAGCGCCTGAAGTCCTGCTGGGCGAAGCGCACCAAGCGGCCGCACGCCTGCATGCGATTGATGCCGAACGCGGCATAAGGAGAGCCTCATGACGCTGGCGCAATTGCAGGCGCAGTTTGCCCGCGGCCTCAACTATCAGGCGGGCGGCGACGAGTGCGCGATTATCGCGGACGGTTTAAGCGCCGATGAGCGACTGCAGATTTATCGCAACAACCGTGTGATCAGCCTGAGCGAAGTGCTCGAAGCCACCTATCCGATGCTGCTGGCGGTGCTGGGCAACGAGTGTTTTGCCGCGCTGGCACGCGAATACGTGCTGTCGCATCCGCTGACCCGTGGTGATGTCAGCCGCTATGGCGAAGGATTTTCGGCTGTGATTGAACGTGCGCAGCCCGTGATGCAGGCCGCGCCGTATGCCACGGCACTGGCGCGGTTTGAATGGGCGCTTGACCACGTGCAGCAACAATACGCACAGGCACCGCGCAATGACTATCAGCCACTCAGCACGCTGAGCCAGGTCGCGCCGGAACAGCAGACACAACTGGTGTTTGAGTTAGTGCCGTGGGCCGCACCATTTTGCGCACCGTTTGCGCTGTTTGATTTGCAGCGTGCGATTCGGGATGACGACTTTAGCCAGCTCACTTTAAATGCGCTTCAGTCGGGGATCATCGCCTGCACTGCCGATGGCGAGCCGTGGACACAAGCGCTGGATGAGCCGACTTATCAGTTGTTGCTGGCGATGCATCATCGCGCGCCGTTGGGGCAGATTCATCCGGATGCACTGGCGGCGTTGCCCGCCATCATGGCGATGGAGATTGTCGCCGGCTTTCGTGTAGCCGCCCCCAATACCCACGATTAAATTAAGGAGCCCGACATGTCTGACTTCATGCACCGTTATCAAGCCCTGTGCCATTGGCTGCAACGCGACTTCGCCAGCCTGGTTTTACTGCTGTGCCGCGTCTGGGCTGGCTGGGTGTTCTGGCAATCAGGGCTGAGTAAAATCGCCAACTGGGACAGTACGCTGTACTTGTTTGAACTGGAATATCAGGTCCCGCTGCTACCGTGGCAGCTTGCCGCGTATCTGGCAACCGGCGCCGAACTGGCGCTGCCGCTGCTGTTGATTCCGGGGCTTTTCGGTCGACTCAGCGCACTGGCCCTGTTTGCGGTCAATGCGATGGCGGTGGTGTCGTATCCGCTGTTGTGGCAACAAGGATTTACCGACCACCAGCTGTGGGGATTAATGTTATTGATGGTGTTCGTGTGGGGACCGGGTCATCTGTCGCTGGATAACTGGCTGAGCCGCAAGTGGCAGCGCGTTATTCTGCAGAATTGAGATCGTCTTTCACCGAGTTAACCGCATCGCGCGTCGCATGCCCAATCGCTTTGGTGGTGTCGCGCGTGGCATGGCCAATGGCTGTCGCCGCATCACGGGTCGCGTGACCGACGTCGGTGCCTGCCTGTTTCATTTCGGCACAGCCCGCCATCGTCAGTAACGCACTGACCGATAACGTTTGAATCCACAACTTAGCGCGTTTTGTCGTTTGCATGGCGAATCTCCAACTAATCCATAGGGTCGCGTAATATCCTTTACTCTAACAAATAACCCCGCTCAATGGAGCGGGGTTATTGTCATGCTTTGGTTAACTGCGCCAAGATCGCGACTCAGGCTGCAATGCCGGCGTGGCGCAGCAGCGCATCGATCTGCGGTTCACGGCCGCGGAAGCGTTTGAACAGCTCCATCGGCTCTTCGCTGCCGCCCATTTCAAGAATGTTATTGAGGAAGCTCAAACCCGTTTCGCGGTTGAAGATGCCCTCTTCTTCGAATCGAGAGAACGCATCGGCCGACAACACTTCAGCCCACAGGTAGCTGTAGTAACCCGCGCTGTAGCCGCCAGCAAAAATATGGCTGAAACTGTGCGAGAAACGATTCCATTCCAGGCTTGGAAGCACCGCCACTTTCTTCTTCACGTCGGCGAGCGTTTCCAGCACTTTCGGGCCTTGTTCCGGATCGTATGTAGTGTGCAGGGTGAAATCGAACAAGCCGAATTCCAATTGACGTAGAATAAACATTGCAGACTGGAAGTTCTTCGCAGCCAGCATTTTTTCCAGCATCGCTTTTGGCAGCGGTTCACCGGTTTCGTAGTGACCGGAGATAAACGCCAGTGCCTCTTCTTCCCAGCACCAGTTTTCCAGGAACTGACTTGGCAGCTCGACCGCATCCCACGGCACACCGTTGATGCCAGACACCGAACCCACCTCAACTTGCGTCAACATGTGGTGAATGCCGTGGCCGGTTTCATGGAACAGCGTGACCACTTCATCATGGGTAAACAGCGCCGGTTTGTTGCCCACCGGACGGTTGAAGTTACAGGTCAGGTACGCGACCGGCGTTTGCAGCTCGCCTTCGCCATTAATGCGACGCACGCGGCACTCATCCATCCACGCGCCGCCACGTTTGTGTTCACGGGCGTACAAATCGAGGTAGAAGCTGCCACGCAGTGTGCCTTCGCTGTCGAAAATATCGAAGAAACGCACCGATTCGTGCCAGGTATCGACACCTTGGCGCTCTTTCACTTCCATACCGAATACGCGATTGAGTACTTCAAACAGGCCACTCACCACTTTGTGTTCCGGGAAGTAAGGGCGCAGTTCTTCGTCTGAAATATCAAACAGATGCTGCTTTTGTTTTTCACTGTAGTACGCGATGTCCCACAGGTTCAGCGCCGTCACGCCAAACTCTTGCTCGGCGAACTGGCGCAGCTCTTCCACTTCGCGCTCGCCCTGCGGCTTGGCTTTGGTGGCGAGGTTATTCAAAAAGCCCAGCACCTGCTCTGGCGATTCGGCCATTTTGGTCGCCAGCGATTTTTCGCTGTAGGTGTTGAAACCGAGCATGCGCGAGATTTCGTGGCGCAGTTTCAACTGCTCGGCAATGATTTCGCTGTTGTCCCATTTCCCGGCATTCGGACCGCGATCCGAGGCGCGGGTCACATACGCTTCGTACAGTTCCTGACGCAGCGCCTGGTTGTCGCAGTAGGTCATCACCGGCAGGTAAGACGGAATATCGAGTGTCAGCAGGTAACCTTCCAGCCCTTTGGCTTCTGCCGCTGCTTGCGCGGCCGCCAGCGCCGATTCCGGCATGCCTGACAGCTCACTCACGTCCGTGACGTGTTTGGTCCAGCCCATGGTGGCATCAAGCACATTGTTAGAGAATTTCGAGCCCAGCTCCGACATGCGTTTGCTGATTTCGCCGTAGCGTTTTTGCTCTGCCGCTGGCAGGCCGATGCCCGACAACTCGAAATCACGTAGGCCGTCAGTGATGGTTTTCTGCTGCGCGCGGCTCAATGTGGCAAACGCTTTGCTGGCTTTGATCGCTTTGTAGGCCTCAAACAGCCCTTTGTGCTGACCGACCCACGTGCTGTATTCCGACAAAATCGGCAGGCAGCTTTCGTAGGCATCACGCAGCTCATCGCTGTTCATCACCGAGTTCATATGGCTGACCGGCGACCAGATACGGCTTAAGCGATCATCCACTTCTTCAATCGGCGCAATCACGCTCTCCCAGCTCGGCTCGGCGTTGCCTACCAGCACCGCATCAATGCGCGCGCGGCAATCTTCAATCGCCTTCTCAACCGCTGGCTTGACGTGTTCCGGTTTAATCGCAGAAAACGGTGGCAAATCCGTAAAGGTAAGAAGTGGATTAGACATATAACGTTCCTTTTAATAAAAGAGAGTACGTGACGAACCATCACGATACCTGAAGTCATGGATGCTGGCGCAACGCGGCAGCCGGCGCGGCTAAGCACCTAAAATAATTCGATGATTTGCTGAGCGTACGTTATCAATAAGTCACTACGCCAGCAAAGAAGGATATGGCTATTACGTTAATAGATATAGTCAGGTTCAGCAATTTTCAATACTGGCGTATAATCGGGCGAACTGTTTTTTGAACTGACCAGCACCTGGTTTCGGGTGAGAGAGCGCAATTTGTTAAGTTACCGACACAGTTTCCATGCCGGAAACCACGCAGATGTGGTGAAACACATCGTACAGAGCCTGATCCTGTCTGCCCTGCAGCAGAAAGACAAACCCTTTGTCTACCACGACACGCACTCGGGTGTCGGCCGTTATGATCTGACCCACGAATGGTCAGAAAAAACCGGTGAATACAAGCAAGGCATCGCCCGCCTGTGGCAACAAACCGAGGTTCCGGAAGACATTCACTGCTACCTCGATGCAATCAAAGCGCTCAACGACGATGGCGAGCTGCGTTACTACCCGGGTTCACCGCGTGTGGCGCGTGCGCATCTGCGCAGCCATGATCGCATGGTGCTGACGGAGCTGCATCCGAGCGATTACCCGCTGCTGGAGCAGGAGTTTCACCGCGATCGTCAGGTGGCGATTTTCAAAGAAGACGGGTTTGCCCGTCTGAAAGGCAGCCTGCCGCCGAAAGAACGCCGTGGTCTGGTGCTGATTGACCCACCGTATGAGCTCGCCAAAGAGTATCGTGATGTGGTACAGGCGATCGCGCAAAGCTACAAACGTTGGGCGACCGGCATTTACGCTATCTGGTATCCGGTGGTTAACCGCTGTGACATCGATGACATGATTGAAGGCCTGCAAGGTCTGGGCATTCGCAAAATCTTACAAATTGAACTCGGCGTGTCACCCGACACCAACGAGCGCGGCATGACCGCCTCTGGCATGATTGTCATCAACCCGCCGTGGAAACTGGAAAGCCAGATGCAGAGCATTCTGCCGTTCCTGAAAGAAGCAATTGCGCCGGCCACCGGTCACTATAAAGTGGAATGGATTGTTCCTGAATAAGGTCGCGACCGCTCAAAATTACTCAGCGACTGAGGATTGTAATTTGGCAATCCACCCCAACTAACCTAGATTAGGTCGTTGGATACATGCATAACAGAGGCTTGGTGCGGACCTGTTCGCGATGAGCCCAAATTGGAGAAAGTAATGGCAACACATTTTGACTATATCTGTATCGGTGGCGGCAGCGGCGGTATCGCCTCAGCCAACCGTGCAGCCATGTACGGCGCCAAAGTCGCCCTGATTGAAGCCAAAGACCTTGGCGGGACCTGTGTGAACGTCGGCTGTGTGCCGAAGAAAGTGATGTGGCACGGCGCTCAGGTAGCAGAAGCGATGAACCTGTACGCGGCAGATTACGGTTTTGATGTGGACGTGAAACACTTCGACTGGGCCAAACTGGTGGAAAGCCGTCAGGCGTACATCGGTCGTATTCACCAGTCTTACGATCGCGTGCTGGGCAACAACAAAGTGGAAGTGATTCGCGGCTTTGCCAAATTTGTCGATGCAAAAACCGTGGAAGTCAATGGGGAGCACTACACCGCCGATCACATTCTGATCGCCGTTGGTGGCCGCCCAACCATTCCCAACATTCCGGGTGCCGAATTCGGTATCGACTCCAACGGTTTCTTTGAACTAAACGCGCAGCCAAAACGTGTCGCGGTCGTCGGCGCGGGTTACATCGCGGTGGAAATCGCGGGCGTACTCAACGCACTGGGCACCGAAACGCACCTGTTCTGCCGTAAAGAGTCGCCACTGCGCAGCTTTGATCCGATGATCATCGACACGTTAGTGGAAGTGATGGCGGCAGAAGGCCCGCAACTGCACACCCACAGCGTGCCAAAAGAAGTGGTGAAGGAAGCCGATGGCAGCCTGACCCTGCATCTGGAAAACGGCGAAAGCTGCAATGTCGATACTCTGATTTGGGCCATTGGCCGTCACCCAGCGACCGACGCGATTAACCTCGCGGCGACGGGTGTGGAAACTAACGCGCAAGGCTACATCAAAGTGGATGCTTACCAAGCCACCAATGTGGCTGGCATTTACTGTGTCGGCGATATCATGGAAGGCGGTATCGAACTGACGCCTGTGGCCGTGAAAGCGGGTCGTCAGCTGTCTGAGCGCCTGTTTAACAACAAGCCGGATGCGAAAATGGATTACGACCTAGTGCCGACCGTAGTGTTCAGCCACCCACCAATCGGCACCATCGGCCTGACGGAAACCGACGCGATCGCGAAATTCGGTGCAGACAACGTGAAAGTTTACCAATCGGGCTTTACGGCCATGTACACCGCAGTGACTCAGCACCGTCAGCCATGCAAAATGAAGCTGGTGTGCGCAGGACCAGAAGAAACCGTGGTTGGTCTGCACGGCATCGGTTTTGCGGTGGATGAGATGATTCAAGGCTTTGGCGTCGCGATGAAAATGGGCGCCACTAAAGCCGATTTCGACTCTGTCGTCGCGATTCACCCGACGGGCAGTGAAGAATTCGTTACCATGCGTTAATGCATTAAGCATTCATTTGGCGTGGCGTACGCCAAGAGATATCAAAGCCCTGCACTTGCTGCGGGGCTTTTTTATGCCTGCTGTTTGGCGTTCTGGTTAAATCGCGCGTTGATTCTGCTCGACTTTCCCCATATAGTTTGAATTCAAACTATATCAATCAGAACTATTATGTCCCGACAAAAATTTGGAATTCAGTTTTCTATTGCGGCCCGTCTGTGGCGCCGTCATCTCGATCAACGCCTTGCGCAGGCAGGCATCAAAGACATCAGTTGGGCACCATTGCTGCACCTGGATGAGTTTGGTGATGGTATCAGCCAAAAAGATTTAGCGGCATCAGTCGGCATGGAAGGCTCAACCCTAGTACGCTTATTAGATACGCTGGAGCAGAAAGGTCAGATTGAACGTCAGGCGGATAGTCATGATCGCCGGGCAAAACGCATTTATCTGACTGACGCCGGGCGCGAACAAGTGAGCGCGCTGCGTGCAGAGCTGCTGCAGATAGAAACGGAGATGTTGGCGGATGTGTCCGATGAGCAGATTGACGTGATGCTGGAAGTACTCGACGGACTGATCACCAAATTCAAGCATTGATTGCTGAGGGCAAATCATGAAAGCTCAACTTGCAAATCTGGGACTCGATTCCGGACGTTTTGCCTTTGCACTGCGCACTGCGCTGGCGTCGTGTCTGGCACTTTTTATCGGCTGGAAGCTTGGTCTGGAGCATCCACAATGGGCAGCGATGTCTGTATGGGCGGCGTCGCAACCGGGGCGCGGTATGCTGGTGGAAAAAAGCCTGTTCCGTTTTGTCGGTACCGTGATTGGCACTCTGGTCGGGGTTGCGCTGGTGTACCTGGCGGGTGACAACATTCTGCTGCTGGCTCTCGGCTTATCGTTGTGGGTCGGATTGTGCGCCGGTGCGGGCAATGTGATTCATGGTTTGTTCAGTTACGCGACGCTGTTGTCTGGCTACTCGGCCTCGCTGGTGGCGCTGCTCGGTACCGCCAATCAGACCAACATGCTTGAGCTCGGCATGGACCGCCTGCTCACGGTACTGACGGGCGTTATCATCGCTCTGCTGGTCGGCCTGATGTTTGCCCGTAAAAGTGATGAAGATGCATTGGTGTGGCGGGTGCGAACCCTGACTATTTCCGTTCTGCAAGCTCTGTTACAGCACGCGCGTCAACAGCCGTTCTCGCAACCGCTGGAGCACCTGATGCTCGAGGCCGCGCAGATCGAAGAAGCGCTGGAGCCGCACAGTGCCGGTTCGCTGCGCTCAAGACGTTCGGTGCAGTCGCTGCGTTCGGTGGTGTTTTCTCTGATCTCGATCCTGACCTGGCTGACCCATCAACGCACCCGGATTGACGGCGAGGAATTCGTGACTCAAATCCAGCAGGCGATCAATGTGCATGAGCTGCAATCCCCGCTCGAACAGGTCGTGGCGCATTTAAAACTGGCGAATGAAGCGTGTGATGATCTGACGCTGTCGCAAGCCCTGACCGAACTGGGCCAAGCGTTAAGCGGACGTCACACATTTCGTGAACGCGGTAAACTCGACAACTATTCGGTCAGCGGTAATGTGGTGCTGCACCGAGATTGGGTCGGCGCCAGTCAGGCGATGTACCGCACCACCAGCTTAATGGTCATGCTCGGCCTTGGCTGGGCGTTATCAGGCTCGCCGGTTGGCGCGTACGTATTGCTGGGAGCATCGGTGATGGTGACGCTGTTTTCCACTTTTGAAAATCCAGCGCTGATTATGACCCACATTTTCTGGTGGCAGCTGGTCGGCGCGGCCGCAAACCTGATTTGTCAGTTGTGGCTATGGCCGCTGGCCGCCAACGAGTGGCAGATGCTGCTGATGATGGTTCCGTTTATTCTGCTGGGCGTGGTGCCATTTGCTCACCGTCGCCTCAGCTCCGGTTCGATGGATTATTTCATGATCTTTCTGCTGCTTTCTCATCCGCAGCAACCTTACAGCGCGGACAGCACCCATGCCATCGTGATGGCTCTGGCAGTGGTGGCAGGTCCGATGCTGGCGCTGCTGGCGTTCAAACTGATTTTCCCGACCAATCTGGTGCGCCGACAGCAGCTGCTCATGGAAGCGATGTGGCATGCTCTGCCGAGCCTGATTCAACACGGCACGCCGTTTAATTTCTGGCAGGCGCGCATGAAACACCGGGTATTAAAGCTGATCGCGATGACACGCAAAAACGGCCTCAACTGGGCAGAACACAGTGAGACCGGGCTGACTCTGGTGCTGCTCGGCCAGTGCCTGCATCATTGGCAACAAATCGCCAGCCATAGCACCAGTGAATACCACCAACAACGCCATCAGGTGTGGTTAAAGCGGCTGCAACATGCATTGAATCAGTCGCCGCAGGCCACCATTGAACTGCTGCACCGTTATGCGCGCCAGGAGCAACAGCGCACTCCGCAACCCAGCCTGATGGCTGAACGCGCGGCGCTGCGCCTGAGTGAGTATCTACCCCGATGGCAACGGCTCAAACGTCGCTGAGCGCTTCTCTCCCAAGCGGTTCTTGCCTACAAAGAGCCGCTTTCCTCCTTTTAGAGCACCCTTTTCTAAGAATGAGAAAAATGCCAGAGAACAAAAAATGCAAATGCATCAAAGTGCATTCAGTGCGACAATCATTCGCTCAAAATGGTCGCAAAGTAGACACCCAAAATTAATTGTCCGTTTGTATAGTAAAATTTACTTGTCCATTTGTGCAATAAATGACAGAGTTCTGTCAGCAGCCAATTCATTACGATTCTTAACCCGTTGTTAACTGTGGTTACATTATCTTGTCGAGAGGCATTGCGATTTTTTAGCATTCTCACAAAGACATTTAAGCCTGTGAATCTGAGTGGTGGGTTGTACGTATACCAGAATGGATCACTGAGTTTAATGCGTTCGAAGTGGTAAAGGAGAGAGAGATTATGGGCGACGGTAAAGCCTTTTCTAAACAATGGCTAACCGCAATTGTTGCCGCAGTTGCGCTTGCTGGATGTCAGCCAGAAGCCACACCACAAGCCGCCAGTAACGGCGCACCGCCGCCAGTTGCGGTGGATGTGGTCAAAATCAACACCCAACCCGTTGAAGTCACCAGCACACTGCCGGGCCGTACCAGTGCATACCGCATTGCCGAAGTACGTCCGCAAGTGAGCGGTATTGTCACCAACCGCCTGTTTGTTGAAGGCAGCATGGTGAACAAGGGCGATGTTCTGTTTGAACTCGATCCTTCAACCTACAAAGCGGCGCTGGCCAGTGCCAAAGCCAACTTAGCCAAATCAGAAGCAACTCTGGCTCAGGCTGAATTCCAGGCGAAGCGTTACCGTGAACTGGTGGCGAAGAAGTCTGTCAGCCAACAGGATTACGAAGATGCACAGGCGAGCTACAAAGAGGCGCTAGCGTCGGTAGAAGCATCAAAAGCCAACGTGAACTCTGCGCAAATCAACTTAGGTTACACCAAAATTGCCGCGCCGATTTCAGGTCGCATTGGCCGTACGCTGATCACCGAAGGTGCGCTGGTTACCGCTAACCAAACTGATGCGCTGGCCACCATTCAGCAATTGGATCCGCTGTATGTTGACCTGTCTCAGCCAAGTAATGAACTGCTGAAGCTGCGCCAGTCAGCGGGTAAAGGCAATCAAGAGCTGAGTGGTATTGAGCTGTTCCTGGATGACGGTACGCCGATTGAACAGCGTGCGACGCTGCAATTTGCTGAAGTATCGGTGAACGAGAAAACCGGTACGGTAAACGTGCGTGCAACCATTCCAAACCCGGATCAGTTCCTGTTACCTGGTCTTTATGTGCGTGCCTCGGTTCCGACTGAACACCGCGATGACGGTATTCTGATCCCTCAATCTGCAGTCAGCCGCGACGCGCGTGGTCAGGCTTCGGTCCTGATCGTTAACGATCAGAATCAGGTTGAGAGCCGCAACATTGTTGCAAATCGCACGATTGGCAACCAATGGCTGGTGGACTCAGGTCTGAACGCGGGTGAACAAGTGATTGTAAAAGGTCTGCAGAAAGTTCGTGCGGGCAGCAATGTCACTCCTAACGTCCTGGAAGCTTCTAAGGAACAATAAGACATGGCTCGATTTTTCATAGATCGCCCCATCTTTGCGTGGGTGATCGCCATTATCATCATGCTGGCGGGCGTGTTGTCGATCATGACACTGCCTGTCTCGCAATACCCGGATATCGCGCCGCCTTCGGTGTCGATTTCGGGTTCATACCCAGGTGCCTCTGCGGAAACGGTGGAAAACAGCGTAACCCAGACCATCGAGCAGAACATGAACGGTATCGACAACCTGCTTTACATGTCGGCGACCAGTGACTCTGCGGGTAATTTCAGCATCATGCTGACCTTTGAATCAGGCACCGATCCGGACATCGCGCAGGTACAGGTACAGAACAAACTGTCTCTGGCTGAAGCGACGCTACCGACCGAAGTGACTCAACAAGGGATTACCGTTGCGAAATCCTCGACCTCATTCCTGATGGTGGTCGGCTTTATTTCCAGCGACGGCAGCATGGACAACACCGAAATCGCGGACTTCATGGTATCGCAGGTCAAAGACCCGCTCAGCCGAGTTCAGGGTGTCGGTGAAGTGCAGGTGTTTGGTGCTCAGCACGCAATGCGTATCTGGCTGGATCCGAACAAACTGAACAACTATCAGTTAACGCCAGCTCAGGTTAAATCGGCCATCAGCGCGCAGAACACTCAGGTTTCTGTGGGTCAGTTGGGGGCAACACCGTCTCTGCAAGGTCAGCAGCTTAACGCCACGATTACCGCGCAAAGCCGCTTCACCACCGTGAAAGAATTTGAAAACATTCTGCTCAAAGTGGACACCGACGGCGCGCAGATTCGTCTGAAAGACGTCGCTCGCGTTGAACTGGGTGCGGAAGACTATCAAGCGGTGGCGCTGTACAACGGTAAATACGCATCGGGTATCGCGGTTAAACTGGCGACGGGTGCCAACGCTCTGGAAACCGCAACCGCGGTGAAAGCGCGTCTGGCAGAACTGCAGCCAATGTTCCCGGCGAACATTGAAGTGGTTTACCCATACGACACCACCCCATTCGTCAAAATCTCGATTGAAGAAGTGGTACATACGCTGTTTGAAGCGATCGTACTGGTCTTCCTGGTGATGTACTTGTTCCTGCAAAACTTCCGTGCGACCCTGATTCCAACCATCGCAGTCCCTGTGGTTCTGTTGGGTACATTCGGGGTTATGGCGGCGTTTGGCTTCTCGATCAACACCCTGACGATGTTTGGTCTGGTGCTCGCCATCGGCCTGCTGGTTGACGATGCCATCGTTGTGGTGGAAAACGTTGAGCGGGTGATGAGCGAAGATGGCCTGTCGCCACGTGAAGCCACCCGTAAGTCGATGAGTCAGATCACCGGCGCGCTGGTTGGTATCGCAATGGTACTGAGTGCGGTATTCATTCCGATGGCGTTCTTCGGTGGCGCGGCGGGTGCGATTTATCGTCAGTTCTCGCTCACCATTGTCTCGTCGATGGTGCTGTCGGTACTGGTGGCCATGATTCTGACGCCAGCGCTGTGTGCAACCCTGCTTAAGCCAATCAAGAAAGGCGAAGATCACCATGTTCATCGTGGTCCGCTGGCTTGGTTTAACAAATGGTTTGATCGCAGTACGCAAGGCTACCAGAACACGGTAAACCGCGGCGTCAATCAGCGTATTCGTTACATGCTGGTGTATGCGGCGATCGTCGGCGTTCTGGCGACCTTGTGGACGCGTCTGCCAACCTCATTCGTGCCAGAAGAAGATCAGGGTATTTTCCTGTCTATCGTTCAGTTGCCGGTCGGTTCGACGCAAGAACAGACTCTGCAAGTGATGGATAAAGTGCGTAAGCACTTCCTCGAAGATGAAAAAGACGCGGTGGAATCGGTCTTTACCGTCGCGGGCTTCAGCTTCGCGGGTCAAGGTCAGAACATGGGTATGGCGTTCGTTCGCCTCAAAGACTGGAGCGAACGGACCAATCCGGCGCTGTCGGTCAACGCCGTCGTCGGCCGCTCTTACCCTGCGTTTGCACCGATCAAAGAAGCGCAAATCTTCTCGTTCAACGTCCCTGCGATTCAAGGCCTGGGTAGTGCGAGTGGTTTCGATGCGTATCTGACCGACAACGGTAACCTTGGCCACGAGCAGCTGATTGCCGCGCGTAACCAGTTACTGGGTATGGCAGCCAGCAACCCGAACCTGACATCCGTGCGTCCGAACGGTATGGAAGATACGCCGCAATTCCGCATCAACATCGACTACGAAAAAGCGATGGCGATGGGTGTGTCGGTATCTGACATCAACTCTACCCTATCAACGGCACTGGGTTCGAGCTACGTCAACGACTTCATCGACAACGGTCGTGTGAAGAAAGTGTACGTGCAGGCCGATGCGCCGTACCGTATGAATCCGGATGACTTAAAGCTGTGGCATGTGGCGAACTCGGATGGCGATATGGTGCCGTTTGATGCGTTTGCAACCACCGAGTGGACATTTGGCTCACCACGTCTGGAACGTTTCAACGGGGTGTCGGCGGTCAACATTCAGGGTTCTGCGGCACCAGGTAAGAGTACCGGTGAAGCGATGCAAGCGATTCGCGATATCGTTGCTCAGCTGCCACAAGGTATTGGCCTGGAGTGGACTGGCGCGTCCTATCAGGAAATTGAATCAGGTTCTCAGGCTCCGCTGTTGTATGCGCTGTCGATTCTGATCGTCTTCCTCAGCCTGGCGGCTCTGTACGAAAGCTGGAGTGTACCGTTCTCCATCATCCTGGTGGTTCCGCTGGGTGTATTCGGGGCGATTGCCGCGGCTACTGTTAAAGCGCTGTCGAACGACATCTACTTCCAGGTGGGTCTGTTGACGACCATTGGTTTGTCGGCGAAGAACGCCATCCTGATCGTCGAGTTCGCCAAAGACCTGTATGACGAAGGGATGGATTTGGTCAAAGCGACCGTAGAAGCATGTCGTATGCGTCTGCGTCCGATCATGATGACCTCGTTCGCGTTTATCCTTGGCGTACTGCCACTGGCACTGAGTACGGGTGCTGGTGCTGCCAGCCGTAACGCGATTGGTTGGGGTGTGGTCGGTGGTATGTTGGCCGCCACGATTCTGGCGATTTTCTTCGTACCTGTGTTCTTTGTGATGGTGATGAAACTGTTCCGCACCAAACCACATAAGATTCCAAAAGACGCCTAACCTGAACGCTCAGTACAAAAAAGCCCAGTGATTTCACTGGGCTTTTTATTTGACTGTTTTGCGGTTATTTAACGCACAACACATTCAGCAGCGACGTCCCTTTGAGGTTGGTGATCTTGCCGCTGGTGAACAATCCTTTTTTATTGAATCCCCAGTAAGGCAGATAGACCGGCCACTGTTCTTTTTCCATCACCTTGGAGCTGAGCAGCTGTTTCCACTCCCCTTCCGTCGCCAGGCGCATACTTTGGCTGCGGCACAATTTCTCCGCATCGTCATAGCTGAGGCGGTTCCACGCCAGATTGTGCTCCATGTAAAACTGCACGTTATCCGCCATGGTGTAAGGCACCACATAGGTGAGGCCATTCAATGCGGTCTGATGACGGATCACCACATCACCGCCTGAACTCGCGGCTTTCGGTGGCGTCTGTAGCGTTTTGCCAGTAGGTGCAGGTGCCGCAGGTTTGGTAACAGGCGCGGCAACGGGTGCCACTTTAACTGGTGTCGCTTTGACAACCTTTTCTGTTTTAGGCGCTGGTTTAGGGGCAGGCTTTTTCACTGGCGCAGCCACTCCGGCTACCTCGCTGCCGTTTTTACGCACCTCACGAATAAACGCTTCTTTGTAGCCCGGCACGCTACGCACACCAGCCAGGTCTTTCTTTGCTTGTGCGTAATCGGTGTACGGCCCGATCAGGCAACGCTGGCCTTTCTGTTCCGGCTTCATCCAGACGTCCGTTGAGATTTTCTGATACAGCACTTTGGCTTTATCGACCGGCAGTGGCTCCTTCAGCAAGCCACACTGAATCCAGAAATTCGAGTCTCTCTTTTTCGGGGCCGAGTTTCCCCACAAACCTTGCCCAATAGGGCAGGCTTTATCCAGCACAGGCAATTGATTACTCGACGCTTGTGTGGCATCGCATAGAAAGTCCTTGGCGTGCACCGGTAGTGAGAATAGCGGAACGGTACAGCAGGACAGACTTAATAGAACTCGATGGCTGATTTTAGGCATCACGACCACTCTCATATCCATAGTTATCCTATTCTTAGTGACAATGGTTACTGCTCAATGTTCAGCGATAGATGCAAAAAAAGAGCCGTAATCACTTACGACTCTTAGTTTAGGTAGGTTATGTGAACAAAATCAATCGACTCTGATCACCCTTTATAGATTTTCGGGTTAAATACATCACGCAACCAGTCGCCTAGCAGGTTAATCACCAGCACCAGCGTCACCAGTACGATACCCGGGAAGATGGTGATCCACCATGAACCGGAGAAGATGTAGTTAAAACCGATACTGATCAGCGATCCCAGTGACGGTTGGTCAACCGGCAAACCCAGACCAAGGAAAGAAAGTGCCGCTTCCGACATGATGGCATTTGCCACCTGTACGGTTGAAATCACCAGAATTGGCGACAGACAGTTTGGCAGAATGTGACGGAACATGATGCGAGGCGATTTAAAGCCCATCACACGCGCCGCTTCAACATACTCTTTCTTCTTCTCAGCCAGTACCGATGCACGAATGGTACGCGCGTACTGCGGCCATTCCGCCACACCGATGATCACCACCAGCATAATCACCGCGTATTCGCTGTAAAATTCGCTACCAAAGCTGGCTTTAAAGATGGCAGAAACGATGATCGCGACCATCATGGTCGAGAACGACAGTTGCACATCGGCAAAACGCATCAGGAAACTGTCGATACGGCCACCGAAGTAACCCGAAGACAGACCAATCACAATGCCGAGGAACAGTTGCAGCGCCACAGCAAGGAAGCCGATGGTCAGCGACAAACGCGAGCCGTAAAGAATCGTCGACAGAATATCGCGGCCCTGGTTGTCGGTACCCAGCAGGAAGCGGGCATCGCCGTCGGCCATCCATGATGGTGGCAATTCAGAGTCCATGATGTCGATGGATGACAAATCATACGGGTTGGTCGGCGCCACCAGCGGCGACACCAGAGACAATACCAGCACTACCATAAACACGGTAAAACTGAACATCGCCACTTTATCGCGCAGGAAGTAGTACAGAAAATCGGATTGTTTGAAACGCTCCCAACGTGAAGGAGCAGCAGCTACTTGACTCATGATTATGCTCCTTTACCAGTCAGGTTAACGGTTGGGTTGATCAGACCATACAACAGGTCAACGATAGTGTTGGTGACCACAAAGATTAGGCCGACGAAAATAACGTAAGCGGTGATCAGTGGCGTATCAACACGGTTGATCGCCTCAAGGAACAAGAACCCCGTACCCGGCCATTGGAATACCGTCTCGGTCAGAATGGTGTACGCCACCATAGTACCGATTTGCACCCCGCCGACGGTCAGTACCGGCAGCATGGTATTTTTCAGCGCGTGCTGGTAGTAAATCTTGTTCATTGGCAAACCTTTTGCGGTCGCGAACTTGATGTACTCCGAGCTCAGCACTTCGAGCATTTCCGCTCGAACCAGACGGATAAACAGCGGCAGCATGATCGACGCCAGTGACACACACGGTAAAATCAGGTGCGCCAGACCATCGAGTGTAAAGTAGCCCGAATCCCAGCCCAGCCAGTTGGCGGTTTCACCCCGGCCGTAGGACGGTAGCCAGTTGAGTTCAATCGAGAACACATACATCAGCATAATGGCCGTCAGGAACACCGGGATCGAGATACCGATACTACTGCCCGCCATAATGAGTTTGGTAAAGAAGCTTTTCGGATGTATTGCCGAATACACCCCAAGCGGAATCGAACAGATAACAATGATTAACGAAGCACCGAACACCAGTTCCAGCGTCGCTACCAGTTTATCGAGGATCACTTCAACCGCAGGACGCTTGAAGAAGTAGGATGTGCCCAAATCACCGTGCACTGCCGCGGTAACAAAACGAGCGTATTTAGTAACGAAAGGATCGTTGAGGCCCAGCTCGTCACGCAGCGCTTGACGCTCTGCTTCCGAAACCGATTGACCGACAAGCTCACGCAGCGGATCGCCCAGGTTATCCTGAATGGCAAACGCCACCAAACTGATCACAAACATCACTATCAGTGCCTGAAACAGGCGCTTGACCAGAAACGAAAACATTCCTTGCCCCTTAACTTTCCATGACGAATTCACCGCGGGTCAACGCACCGCCAGTGAACTAACTTCAGTCTCAAAAATGGCACCTAACCCGACTGAAACAAAGTTAAGTACCAAAGCTTTAAACAGGCCTCCAGAACCGAAGCTCTGGAGGCCCTATTCACGAACGAAGAACGTGATTACTGTTTAACCACCAGGTCACCGAAGTATGGGAATTCCATCGGGTTGACGATTGGTTTGATATCCAGAGTTGATTTCGCGCCCCAAGCCAGGTTCTGCCAGTGTAGAGGAACGAACGCCGCGTCGTTGTACAGCGTCGCTTCAACTTTCTGCAGCATCTGTGCACGTTTCGCCGGATCGGTTTCTACGTTTGACGCTTCAACCAGCTTGTCGACTTCTGGGTTTGAGTAGTGACCACAGTTGTACTGACCTTTACCTGTCTCTTCGTTACGAGTCATAGTCAGGAATTCAGAGAAGTTCGCTGAATCTTCTGTGTCTGAGTGCCAGCCGATCATCAGCATGTCTGCCGCACATTTGTCGAACTCAGGCCAGTATTGCGCTTTAGGCATGGTTTTCAGGTCAACTTTGATGCCGATCTTAGACAGCATCGCAGAAGCAGCCTGTGCCACTTTCGCATCGTTCACGTAACGGTTGTTCGGTGCGATCATCGTCAGAGTGAAGCCTTTCTCGTAGCCCGCTTCCTTCATCAGCTCTTTCGCTTTCTTCAGATCGTAGCGAGGAACCAGCTCAGGGTTGTAACCTGCGTAGCCTTTAGGGCTTTGCTGGCCAGCTGCTGTCGCGAAACCTTTCATGATCTTGTCAACGATACCTTCGTTGTTGATCGCGTAAACGATCGCCTGACGAACGCGTACGTCTTTCAGCGCTTCGTTGCTAGACTGGTTCATTTGGAACGTGATGATACGAGTACCTGGCAGAGTCACCAGATCAACACCTTTCGCTTCTTCCACACGTTTGTGGTCGTTAGGAGCAACCGGTGCAATCATGTCTACGTCGCCAGACAGCAGCGCAGCAACGCGAGTCGCGTCTTCTTTGATTGGTACCAGAGTCAAGTGATCCACGTTACCTTTTGAATCTTTGTCCCAGTAATCTTTGAAACGTTCGAATTCAACTTTCACGCCTTGTTCACGCTGAGTCACGATGAACGGACCAGTACCTGAAATGTGCGTTGATGCGAACGAGTTACCGTGCTTAACGATTTCGCTCTTGTCTTTACCGTCTTCAGTCTTACCCGTGTAGAACTTGCTGTCCATTGGGAAGATGTAAGTAGCGGTTTGCAGAACCAGTGGGTATGCGCCTTTTGAAACCAGATCAACGGTGTTGTCATCAACTTTCACCATTTTCTCGTACGGTTCAAAGATCGCTTTGAAATCTGGAGAGTTCTGAAGACGTTGGAATGTCCATACCACGTCGTCAGCAGTCATTGTGTTACCTGAATGGAATTTCACACCTTCACGCAGGTGGAAACGAACGGTTTTGTCATCCAGACGTTCCCAGCTTTTTGCCAGGCGTGGTTCAAAATCCAGGTCTTGCGTGTAACGAACAAGTGGATCAAACACCATGTGAGACAGTTGCAGCGTGCCGCCTGACAGCTGCTCATGCGGGTCGAGAGACACTGGGTCTGCGTCGTAAGCCACTGTGATGTCTGCAGCACTTGCCGCAAAGCTCAAGCCAGCTGCCATTAAAGCCACTACTAGTTTGCTTTTCATGGTTTTCATTGCATAACTCCTTATGCGGGAATCCGAATCCCTAGTTGTTGTATTTGCTTCTGTTTATCAATCCCCATCCCGAAGGATGGGTAATCCAGTACGGCTTTAAGCCGTTTTTACATCTTCTCTCAAGCCTGTAAATTCAGGCATCAAGGAAATCAGTTGTTTGCTGTATTCATGCGACGGTGAATTAAAGAGCTGTTCGGTCGGCGCCACTTCCAGCAGCGTCCCCATCTTCATCACACCCACGCGATCACACATCTGGCGAATCACCGGTAAATCGTGACTAATAAACAGCATGGTCAGATTCAGCTCATCCTGAAGATCTTTGAGCAGGTTCAGGATTTGAGCCTGAACCGATACATCCAGCGCCGACGTCGGTTCA
Organism: Vibrio sp. bablab_jr001; assembly: GCF_016464285.1. Lineage (NCBI taxonomy): Bacteria > Pseudomonadati > Pseudomonadota > Gammaproteobacteria > Vibrionales > Vibrionaceae > Vibrio > Vibrio sp. bablab_jr001. The sequence goes on along the minus strand of NZ_JACDWZ010000049.1, from coordinate 14,283 downwards.
TCACAGATCAACAGGCGTGGACGGGTTGCCAGTGCACGCGCAATCGAAATACGCTGGCGCTGACCGCCGGAAAATTCGTGCGGGTATTTCACACCCGATTTGCGTCCCAGACCAACGTGATCCAGCAGGTCGCTCACGATTTGACGCGTTTCCGCTTCACTGTTGGTCAGTTTGTGGAAACGAATCGGCTCCGCGATGATGTCAAAAATCTTCATACGCGGGTTCATTGAGGTATAAGGGTTCTGGAACACCATCTGCATCTGACGACGCATCGGACGGCGTTCTTTCTCTGATTTCAGTGCCGTGAGGTCAATACCTTCAAACGTCACGCGACCATCATTCGGCTCATACAAGCCTGCGATCACACGGGCAATGGTCGATTTACCTGAACCCGATTCGCCCACCAGACCGAAAGTTTCCCCTTCAAACACGTCAAAACTGACATTGTTTGATGCCTGCACGTATTCACGGCGGCTTTCAAACAGCGAATCTTTGGTCACGAAACGCAGGTTCACATTTTCCACTTTCAGCAGTGGTCCCGTGTATTTGCGCTGATCCTGACTCTGTCCCAACCAGTGATTCTTGATATCCAGCGTTTTATGCTCAGCAACATCTTCGATGTAGGTGACCAGCGGGAATCGATCCAGTTTGACATCAGAACGTGGTACGGCCGAAATCAGACTGCGGGTGTAAGGATGATCCGGGTCACCCAGCACTTTCGCCGTCGGGCCAAATTCTACCAAGTCACCACGGTACATTACCGCAACACGGTCAGTGACATTCGACACCACACCCATGTCGTGCGTAACCAGCATACAGCCTACGTTGTTCTTGATACACAACTCGCGGATCAGGTTGAGAATCTGGTCCTGAATGGACACGTCCAGTGCCGTTGTCGGTTCATCGGCAATGATCAGATCCGGCTCGCCCGCCAGTGCAATCGCAATCACCACGCGCTGACGCATACCGCCCGAGAATTGGTGCGGGTATTGTTTAAGACGGTTTTCCGGTTGAGGAATCCCCACCTGTTTCATCAGAGACAGCGCACGTTGATACGCTTCGTCATCACTCACCTTCATGTTGGCGTGAATGGTCTCTTTGAGCTGCTGCTCAACGGTAAACAGTGGGTTTAAGGAAGTCATTGGATCTTGGAAGATAAAGCCAATTTTAGACCCACGTACAGCACGCATCTTCTCAGCGGACAAGCCGGAGATTTTCTGACCATCAAGAAAAACCTCACCACCAGCGATGGTGCCCGGAGGGCTCAACAAGTCGATGATCGCGTTGCCGACGGTCGATTTACCCGCCCCGGACTCGCCCACCACGCCAACGATCTCGCCACGCTCAATGTTGAACGACAGTGATTTTACCGCAGCGTGTACGCCATGACGTGACGGGTATTCAATACGAAGGTTTTTAACTTCTAAAAGTGACATCTAAACCAGACCTCTACTGCTTCGGCAGTTTTCTGCCCTGTCTGCGACTCGGTGCCCACAGCACAAAATGGCGTGGGGGCAACGAGTACAAGTGAATCCATTCTTGCCAGTACATTATTCTGGCAATTTACAAGGTCATCAATTTGGCAAATATTTCACAGAAAAGCAACATTGAGAGGATAAAAAATCGATAACACGCAAAAAGAAAGCAGCATTATCGAATTTTTATGCATTTAAATTACATATATAAATTGTTGAATCATTTTTCTGGCACGTAAATTCACACCGATTCATATAGATTTAAACTCTATTTTCTAGTTAAAAACAAAAATTTTGTAAACCAGCATCCGCGCATATTTCTGCACAATCGCCCGACACAGTACATTTAACATTAAAGAAACAAGCACCGAGTGAAAACCATTACTTAAGCAAAAGAACACTGCATTAAAAACAAAACCCAGTGTTTGAATCTAGTTATAAAAACATAAACAGCATGATTATCGGCCGCTTCGTCTCATTAAAAAGCAGGGAAATCACCGCCAGAAAGAAAATTTCACCGCCACTTCGCACAAAATATCCAATTTGAGCTTAGATGCGTTTTTTGAACGCAAAACGCATAAAAACAGAAAGTGTTAAATAAGCCACATAATCAGCAACTTTTAATGACTAGACAAAAACTAACCACTGAAGGGCTGAGTTTATACAGCAGAATTACTCTTATCCGCCGGATTCCGAGCAACCATTAGTGATACAAACCATTACGATGAGGAAAACCTTTTCACTGCATGACATATAGTGAGTGAACGTTATCGCGACCCAGTCCAAGCGGGCGATCCGCGGCAAGCACCGGGAGCGCGCACGAAGCGAAATAAAACGTGATATGCGAATCCGTGAAGAAGAAGAAGACTGCAGACATTCCAAAACGTGTCCAAAATGCGATGAAGCCGAGCCCAGAATCCAAACCACAAGTGCAAAAAACGTCATTTCTGACGAAGACTTAAATGATAGCTGGTGAAAAGGAATTTGATCGGACTGGCGCTCCAGCCCACGACCTGAGTGTGATGAAAGCTAACTCAGCTTCCAAACCATCAATGCAAAAAAGCCCCGTCATTTCTGACGAGGCTTTGAATGGTGGTCGGTGAAGAGGGATTCGAACCCCCGACCCTCTGGTCCCAAACCAGATGCGCTACCAAACTGCGCTATTCACCGAGCTTTTATTCTTTAGAAAAGAATGGGGTGGCTAACGGGATTCGAACCCGCGACAACCGGAATCACAATCCGGGACTCTACCAACTGAGCTATAGCCACCATCAATTTGTGCAACCGGCTGTTTGCCGAACTAGTCACGCTATCAAAGCCTAACTATTAAATAGTGGTCGGTGAAGAGGGATTCGAACCCCCGACCCTCTGGTCCCAAACCAGATGCGCTACCAAACTGCGCTATTCACCGACGAATGGGGTGGCTAACGGGATTCGAACCCGCGACAACCGGAATCACAATCCGGGACTCTACCAACTGAGCTATAGCCACCACTATAAATTTTACCGATAATTCCTCCGGGAAATGGCGCGCCCGAAAGGATTCGAACCTTCGACCTTTGGCTCCGGAGGCCAACGCTCTATCCAGCTGAGCTACGGGCGCATGCCCTATCGGCGGAGTGGAATAATACGTATATCCCCCTAGGCCGTCTAGTACTTTTTCAACTTTTTTTATCGTTTGACGTCTTTTTCGTCAGTTACTTGCCAATAACCCCACACAAAGGATGTGACTAAGCCCCTGAAGATCGCAACTTGTTGTTTATTGCAACAAGTTATCGGGATATAATCACCCAATATTTACATTGATTTAACAGCCTTGATCGCTATTTAAATCGCCCTACGCTAAATAATAATTGGGTAAGCAGCACTTACCTTTGGAATGTAAAGTGAGTTTAATGGATATGTCTCGATCAGTCTTAAGCGTATTGTTCGCTGCACTAACCTTTTCTACTGCAGCTTTTGCCACCAGCCAAGCCGATTACGACGCTATTGCCGAGCGCATCAAACCGGTTGGTGATGTGTATCTGGCCGGTAGCGAGCCGGTTGTGGCTGAACCAACCGGACCACGTGATGGCGCTAAAGTTTACGGCACATTTTGTATCGCCTGTCATGCATCTGGAGTAAACGGCGCACCGAAAGCGGGTAATGCAGCCGATTGGGGCCCTCGTATCGCCCAAGGTAAAGATGTTCTGAAAAACCATGCTCTGAATGGCTTTAACGCGATGCCACCAAAAGGCACGTGTATGGATTGTTCAGACGATGAAATCGTTGCAGCCATTGAGCATATGATTGAAGGCTTGTAAGCAAACCGGACACAAAAAAGGCTTGGGAATCCCAGGCCTTTTTTATTGGGCGCTATTTCTTGAACATCGCCCGAATGTTGGCAATGTGAGCCTGACCTTTGGCCATACGCTCTTCCTGTGAAAGCGGCTTTTTCTTTATTTCCCACTCCACATCATCATACGGCAGCTCGTCCAAAAAGCGGCTTTGTGTCGGCTTGAGTAACTCACCAAACTGGCGACGCTCTTTACACATAATAAAAGTCAGTTCACGCTGGGCGCGAGTGATGCCTACGTACATCAGACGGCGCTCTTCCTCAACGTTGTCTTCATCAATGCTGGTTTGATGGGGCAAGATGCCCTCTTCCGCCCCAATCAGGTACACGTAAGGAAACTCCAGACCTTTGGATGCATGCAGCGTCATCAGTTGTACCGCATCACTGTCATCGTCTTCTTCGCCACGTTCCATCATGTCGCGCAATGTCAGGCGCTGCACCACCTCTTTGAGGGTTTTCTCTTCCTGGTCATAGTTATCGCCTTCCAAATCCGACACGATCCACGAATACAGGTCAGAGACGTTTTTCATCCGCATCTCTGCCGCTTTAGCGCTGGACGAGGTTTCATACAACCAGTCTTCGTAATTGATGTCGCGCACCAGAGAGCGTACCGCGTCCACGGTATTACCCCGTTCGGCATTATCAGCAATGGCGACCAGCCACTGAGTAAAGCGGCGCAAATTCTCCAAACCGCGACCGGAAAGGTGCTGCTCCAAGCCCAACTCAAAACTGCACTCAAACAAGCTTTTGCCACGCATGTTGGCGTAACTGCCGAGCTTTTCCAGTGTCGCCGGACCGATTTCCCGACGCGGCGTATTGACGATACGCAGAAACGCATTGTCGTCATCCGGATTCACCAGCACCCGCAGGTAAGCCATGATGTCTTTGATTTCTGCGCGCGCAAAAAATGATGTTCCGCCAGAGAGCTTGTAAGGCACCCGGTTCTGCATCAAGGATTTCTCAATCAGACGTGACTGGTGGTTACCACGGTACAAAATGGCGTAGTCGCGATACTCAGTACGATTCAGGAACTTGTGCGCGATGATCTCAGCAGTGACTTTTTCCGCCTCATGATCTTCGTTGTTGGCCAGGATCACTTTGAGTTTTTCGCCATCCGGGATCTCGGAAAACAGCGACTTGTCGTACACGTGCGGGTTGTTGGCAATCAGAATGTTCGCGGCGCGCAGAATACGACTGGTTGAACGGTAGTTCTGCTCCAGCTTGATTAAGCGTAAATTCGGAAAATCCTGACCGAGCAACACCAAGTTCTGCGGTTTCGCGCCACGCCAGGAGTAAATCGATTGGTCATCATCGCCCACCACCGTCAAACGGCCACGCTCACCCACCAACAGTTTCACCAGTTCATACTGGCTGGAGTTGGTATCCTGATACTCATCCACCAGCAAATAGCGAATGCGATTGCGCCAACGCTGACGCACCTCTTCATTGGCGCGCAGCAGGAGTACGGGCATCAAAATCAAATCGTCAAAATCCAGTGCATTATAAGCCTGCATCTGTTTTTGATACATTTCATAGCAGAACGCGAATAGCTGCTGCTGTTCACCCAGTGCCTGAGCTTTGGCCTGATCGGGCGACAGCATGTCGTTCTTCCAATTCGAGATGGTGCTCGTCAGTTGGCGCAGCAAATCTTTGTCGCCATCAAGCTGCTTTTCCGTCAGCTCTTTAAGCAGCGCCAACTGGTCTTGATCGTCAAACAACGAGAAGCCGGCTTTCAAGCCCAGCTGTTTGTATTCACGGCGAATGATGTTGAGCCCCAGCGTGTGAAACGTTGACACCATCAGACCACGGGATTCGGCTTTACCCAATGTTTGCCCCACCCGCTCTTTCATTTCGCGGGCCGCTTTATTGGTAAATGTTACCGCGGCAATATTGCGCGCTTTGTAGCCGCATTGCTGAACCAAATAGGCAATTTTATTGGTGATCACCCGGGTTTTACCCGAGCCAGCACCCGCCAGTACCAGGCACGGGCCAGATACGTATTTCACGGCTTCATCTTGTCTTGGATTCAGCTTCATATTGCTCTCTGGTCTGCGTATTCAAGGCGCTAATGATAATGCCCGTTGGCGCCGCTTTCCACCCAAAGAAAAATCATTATTTACATTTTTACTGCACAAGTGTGTTGCAAAAATGCCTGCGTTATAAGCTATAATGTGTGAACGTTCATTCACCGCGGAGTTTTTCTGTGCCCGATCAACAAGCTGACAAACGTCTGGCGATCATGGAATCAGCGGAAACCTTGATTGCAGAACTGGGGTTTCGCGGTTTATCGATGCACAAACTGGCCCAGAAAGCCGGGGTCGCAGCGGGAACGTTGTATCGCTACTTTGATGATAAGGAACATCTGCTCCTGGAAGTGCGTTTACATGTCAGCCGCCGTATTGCGGAGGCTGTGCAGGCGAATGTCAGTGATGACATGCCGCTGAAACAGCGCTTTCGTACCATGTGGCTGAACATCTGGAGCTTGGCTAGTTCCGACGGCGATCTGATTTGCAACCGACTTCAATATGAATCACTACCCACAACAACGGGTTGCAATACCAGGGAACTTGAGAGGAAAATGTTTACCAAAGTCGATTTGCTGTTTGACCAAGGTAAAAATCAAGGCTTATTCAAACCACTGGATAATCAAATTCTGGCGGCGTTAAGTTTTGAAACGACTGTCGTTCTGGCACAAAAACATGTGTCGGGGCTGTATCAACTGGACAATGACCAACTGCAAGCCGTCATTGAAGCCAGCTGGGACGCAATCATTCAACACTAATTTGGGGTTCTCACGAGAATGAAAAAGTGGACATTCTTCATGATACTTATCGTGATTCTGCTGTTTGGCAGCGTGATAGGTTTCAATCTGTTTAAGCAAAAGAAAATTGCTGAATACATGGCTAATCGTCCGGAAGCGGAATTTCCCGTGACGGTAACCGAAGTGAAGCCCGTGGACTGGGTTCCGGTCATTGAAGCGATCGGCTTTATCGAGCCTAATCAAGGCGTCACCCTGACGACTGAAACCAGCGGCGTGATCGATAAAATTGCTTTCGAATCAGGCGCGCAAGTTCAGCAGGATCAGCCGCTGGTGCTGCTGGATTCAGAAGTGGAAAAAGCCAACCTGAAAAGCTCACAAGCTCGTTTGCCGGCCGCCAAAGCCAAATATGAGCGTTATAAAGGTTTGTATACTAAAGGCTCAATTTCTAAAGAATCTTTCGATGAAGCCGAAGCAAACTACTACTCACTGTCTGCAGACATTGAGAGCCTGAAAGCCTCGATTGCGCGTCGTGAAATCAAAGCACCATTTGCGGGCGTAGTGGGTATTCGTAATGTGTATCTGGGTCAGTACCTGCAACCGGGCACCGACATTGTGCGCCTGGAAGATACCAGCGTCATGCGTTTGCGTTTTACCGTGCCACAAACAGATATCTCGCGCATTTCCATCGGTCAGGAAGTCGACATCGCCGTGGATGCTTACCCGCAAACCACATTCCGCGGTTCGATCACCGCGATTGAGCCAGCAGTCAGCGTGCAAAGTGGTCTGATTCAGGTTCAAGCCGACATTCCGAACAGCGACGGTAAACTGCGCAGCGGTATGTTCGCGCGTGCCAACATCATTCTGCCGAAACTGGACAACCAGGTCACTCTGCCACAAACCGCCATCACCTTTACTCTCTACGGTAACAATGTGTTTGTTGTCACTGAAGAAGAGGGCGTGCAACGCGTGCAACAGCACGTGGTGAAAGTCGGTGAACGCACTGAGGATATCGCCCACATTCTTGAAGGTGTCAAACCGGGTGATATGGTCGTGACCTCTGGTCAGGTTCGTTTAAGTAATGGCGCGAAAGTTCGCATTGTGGAAAGTGATGCCACTACGCCACCTGCTGAAACCCCAATGCTGTAAGCGGAGGACGTATGCGCTTTACTGATGTTTTTATTAAACGTCCGGTACTCGCGGTTTCGATCAGCTTTTTGATCGCCCTGCTTGGTTTGCAGGCCGTGTTCAAAATGCAGGTCAGTGAATATCCGGAAATGACCAATACGGTGATCACCGTCAGCACCAGCTACTACGGTGCGAGTGCCGACCTGATTCAAGGCTTTATTACCCAGCCGTTGGAACAGGCGGTTGCTCAGGCGGACAATATCGACTACATGACATCGCAGTCGGTTTTGGGTACTTCGAAGATCACGGTCAACATGAAACTCAACACCGATCCGAATGCGGCGTTGTCGGATGTATTGGCCAAAACCAACTCGGTGCGCTCTCAGCTTCCAAAAGAAGCGGAAGACCCGACGGTGACGATGTCAACCGGTTCCACAACGGCGGTACTCTACATCGGTTTTACCAGTCATGAACTGGACTCAAGCCAGATCACCGATTACCTGCAACGCGTGATCAACCCTCAGTTGTACTCGATTAACGGTATTTCCAGCATCGACCTTTACGGTGGGATGAAATACGCCCTGCGCGTGTGGCTGGATCCGGCCAAGATGGCGGCTTTCAACCTGACGGCCACCGATGTCATGGGCGTACTGAGCGCGAACAACTACCAGTCGGCCACTGGTCAGGCGGTAGGCGAATTCGTGCTGTTTAACGGCAGCGCGGATACTCAGGTATCGAACGTCGATGAACTGAAAAATCTGGTGGTGAAAAACGAAAATGGTAGTGTCACTCGCCTGAGCGACATCGCCAACGTAACTCTGGCCAAGAGCCACGATACCTACCGCGCGAGTGCGAACGGTCAGGAAGCGGTGGTTGCAGCGATTAACGCCGCACCAAGTGCTAACCCGATCAACATCGCGAAAGATGTGCTCGACATTTTGCCGGAACTGAAACGCAACATGCCAAGCAACATCTCGATGAACGTGATGTATGACTCGACGGTAGCGATCAACGAATCGATTCACGAGGTCATCAAAACCATCGTCGAAGCGGCCGTGATCGTACTGGTGGTGATCACGCTGTTCCTTGGTTCGTTCCGCGCCGTTATCATTCCTATCGTCACCATTCCGCTGTCGCTGATTGGTGTCGCGATGGTGATGCAGGCAATGGGTTTCTCCTGGAACCTGATGACGCTGCTGGCGATGGTACTCGCCATCGGTCTGGTGGTGGATGATGCGATCGTGGTACTGGAAAACGTTGACCGTCATATTAAAGAGGGTGAATCACCATTCCGTGCCGCCATCATTGGTACGCGTGAAATCGCGGTTCCGGTTATCGCGATGACGCTGACGCTGGGTGCGGTATACGCGCCAATCGCGCTGATGGGCGGTATTACCGGCTCGCTGTTTAAAGAGTTTGCCCTCACGCTGGCGGGTTCGGTGTTTGTGTCCGGCATCATCGCCCTGACGCTGTCGCCAATGATGTGTTCAAAAATGCTCAAAGCGAATGAAAAACCCAATCGCTTTGAACAGAAAGTACACCACGTACTGGATAAGATGACCAACCGTTACGAGAAAATGCTTGGCGCGGTCATGCAACATCGTCCGGTGGTGATTGCGTTTGCAATCATCGTATTTGGCAGCCTGCCGGTACTGTTCAAGTTCATCCCAAGTGAATTGGCACCGTCGGAAGATAAAGGCGTGGTCATGCTGCTCGGTACCGGTCCTTCTAACGCGAACCTGGATTACCTGTCTAACACCATGGCGGACGTGAACAAGATTCTGTCCGATCAGCCAGAAGTGCAATTTGCGCAGGTCTTTACCGGGGTGCCGGATTCCAACCAGGCATTTGGTATCGCTTCGATGGTCCCTTGGAGCCAGCGTGAAGCAAGCCAGGCAGAAGTGACCACACGCGTGGGTAACTTGGTGAAAGACATTCCGGGTATGGCCGTAACCGCATTCCAGATGCCTGAATTGCCAGGTGCGGGTTCGGGTCTGCCAATCCAGTTTGTCATTACCACTCCGAATGCGTTTGAGAGCCTGTTTACCATTGCGACCGACGTGCTGACCGAAGTGCAGAGTAGCCCACTGTTCGTGTATTCGAACCTGGACCTGAACTACGATTCCGCAACGATGAAAATCAACATCGATAAAGACAAAGCGGGTGCGTATGGCGTCACCATGCAGGATATCGGTGTCACGTTGGGAACTATGATGGCGGACGGTTACGTCAACCGTATCGACCTGAACGGTCGCTCGTACGAAGTGATCCCACAGGTCGAGCGTAAATGGCGTCTGAACCCGGAATCGATGAACAACTACTATGTTCGCGGCGCCGATGGTAAAGCCGTCCCTCTGGGCAGCCTGATCAGCATTGACGTGATTGCAGAGCCACGCGCACTGCCACACTTCAACCAGCTGAACTCGGCGACAGTGGGTGCCGTGCCTTCACCGGGTACAGCCATGGGTGATGCTATCAACTGGTTTGAAAACATCGCTGAGACCAAACTGCCGAAAGGCTACAACCACGACTACATGGGCGAAGCTCGTCAGTACGTGACCGAAGGCAGCGCGCTGTACGCGACGTTTGGTCTGGCACTGGCGATCATCTTCCTGGTTCTGGCGATTCAGTTTGAATCTCTTAAAGACCCAATCGTGATCATGGTGTCGGTACCACTCGCCATCTGTGGCGCGTTGATCGCGCTGGCTTGGGGCATGGCGACGATGAACATCTACTCACAAGTCGGTTTGATTACTCTGGTCGGCCTGATCACTAAACACGGTATTCTGATCTGCGAAGTGGCCAAAGAAGAGCAGTTACACAATAAGCTCAGCCGCATTGATGCCGTAATGGCCGCTGCGAAAGTGCGTTTGCGTCCGATTCTGATGACCACAGCCGCGATGATTGCTGGTCTGATCCCGTTGATGTACGCCACTGGTGCAGGTGCGGCGCAGCGCTTCAGTATTGGTATCGTTATCGTCGCTGGTCTGGCGATCGGTACGATCTTTACGTTGTTCGTACTGCCCGTGATTTACAGCTATCTGGCTGAAAAACACAAGCCACTGCCGGTGTTTGTCGAAGACAAAGACCTGGAGAAGCTGGCCCGTGTCGATGAAGCCAAAGCAGCGCACCGCCAATTGGCTGAGAATAAGTAAACCAATAAAGAGTTTCTGACTCACAAAAGGTCACTTCGGTGGCCTTTTTTATTGTCGCAATTAACGACATTGCACGGTGAATTGCATAGAATGAGCGGAATAAATATAGGAGTGAAGAACGAATGTTTGATCCAAAGAAACTTGAGCAAATTGCCAAACAGATTCACGAATCTATGCCTCAGCCAGTGAAAGACCTGGGGGCGGATGTGGAACAGAAAGTACGTCAGGTTATTCAGGGACAACTGAACAAACTGGACGTGGTCAGCCGCGAAGAGTTCGATGTGCAGACTCAAGTTCTGCTGCGTACGCGCCAGAAGCTAACCGAGATGGAAGCCAAACTGGCGGAGCTTGAAGCGAAACTGGCTGACAAATAAGCAGCGCCCCCTGCTTTGCGGGTGGTTGATTGAATATATAGAGGGCTTAGTCTTGCGACTAAGCCCTTTTTCTTTTTTATGTTGTTGTGTTTGCTTTTGTAATTCTTTTAAGCCGAGTGATTAATCACCTACCGCGATGCGCTTCATGTCTTTCATGTAGCCACGCAGTTCTTCACCGATGTATTCCACTGGGTGATTACGGATGATGCTGTTCACTTCGATCAGAGCGGCATTGTCCACCTGATTAGATGTTTCGCCCAGACCTTTACCAATCACGTCAGTACCCACGTTCGGCATGAATTTTTCGCGCAGTAGCGGAGTCGCTACGTTAGCGAATAGGTAGTTACCGTACTCAGCAGTATCAGAGATAACCACGTTCATTTCGTACAAACGCTTACGAGCGATGGTATTAGCGATCAGCGGCAGTTCATGCAGTGATTCATAGTACGCAGACTCGTCAATGATGCCTGATGCGGTCATTGCTTCAAATGCCAGTTCAACCCCAGCGCGAACCATCGCGATCATCAGAATGCCGTTATCAAAGTATTCTTGTTCAGCAATCTTCACATCCGTTGCCGGGTAGTTTTCAAACGCCGTTTCCGCCGTTTCTGCACGCCAGCCCAGTAGGTTCACGTCATCGTTCGCCCAGTCTGCCATCATCGTGCTGGAGAAGTGACCAGAGATGATGTCATCCATGTGTTTGTTATACAGAGGACGCAGCAGATCTTTCAGCTCCTCAGACAGTTCAAACGCTTTAATTTTCGCTGGGTTAGACAGGCGATCCATCATGTGCGTGATGCCGCCGAACTTCAGCGCTTCAGTTACGGTTTCCCAACCAAACTGCAGCAGTTTACCTGCGTAACCTGGTTCGATACCGTCAGCAATCATTTTCTCGTAACATACGATAGAACCCGCTTGCAGCATGCCACACAGGATAGTCTGTTCACCCATCAGGTCAGATTTCACTTCCGCCACGAAAGACGATTCCAGACAGCCAGCACGGTGACCCCCCGTCGCCGCAGCCCATGCTTTCGCGATATCCCAACCTTCACCTTTTGGATCGTTTTCTGGGTGAACCGCAATCAGTGTCGGAACACCAAAGCCACGTTTGTACTCTTCACGAACCTCAGTACCCGGACATTTCGGTGCCACCATAACTACGGTCAGGTCTTGACGAATTTGCATGCCTTCTTCAACAATGTTGAAGCCGTGTGAGTAACCCAGAGCAGCGCCTTCTTTCATCAGAGGCATAACCGTCTCTACAACGTTTGAGTGCTGTTTATCCGGAGTCAGGTTAACCACCAGGTCAGCTTGTGGGATCAGATCTTCATAGCTGCCAACCACAAAGCCGTTATCTTTGGCGTTCTTGTAGGACTGACGCTTTTCATCGATGGCTGCTTGGCGCAGAGCATAAGAAACATCCAGACCAGAGTCACGCATGTTCAGACCTTGGTTCAGACCTTGAGCACCACAACCTACGATGACGACTTTCTTGCCTTTGAGGTAATCTGCTTCTGTTGCAAATTCTTCACGTGCCATAAAGCGGCAGCGGCCAAGTTGGTCTAATTGCTCGCGCAGGTTTAGCGTATTGAAATAGTTAGCCATGAGGGTGCTCCTTTATCGTTATTCCATCAGGTCGGTGGCTCTGCACCGAATGAATTCATACTAAAACAGACAGTAAGTTGCTTAAAGTGATATATTCACAATTAGTTATTGCAATTAATGCAACATGCGAGTGCACATGAACATTAAAACCTTACAACTGTTTCTCCATCTTTGCGACAGTATGAATTTCAGCAAAACCGCCACCGCGATGCACGTCAGTCCCTCGGCGCTCAGCCGCCAGGTACAGAAACTGGAAGAAGAGATTGGTCACGTCCTGTTTGTCCGCGACAACCGCAGCGTCGAGCTGACACCAGCGGGCAGCAAGTTACTCCCAGTCGCGATGCGCATGATCAATGAGTGGCGCCAGTTTCAGTCGCAACTCAACGATCAGGAAGCAGAGCTAAAAGGAGAGATTCGTCTGTTCTGTTCCGTCACCGCCAGCTACAGCCACTTACCTGAACTGCTCAATGCTTTTCGCCTCAAACACCCTTATATTGAATTCAAACTGCTGACTGGCGACCCAGCACAAGCGATCGATAAAATTCTTAACGACGAAGCGGACATAGCGATTTCCGCGATGCCAGAAAGTCTGCCATCCCGAGTTGAATTTGAAACGATCAGCGAAATCCCATTGTCAGTGATCGCACCTATTGGTATCAGTAGCTTTGTCGAAGAAATACAAAAAGAGCACCCAGACTGGACGCAAGTACCCTTTATTGTTCCTGAAGCCGGGACCGCGCGGGATCGCGCCAACGCTTGGTTTAAAAAGATGAAGATTAAGCCCAGCATCTATGCACAGATCGCGGGCCATGAAGCGATCGTCAGTATGGTCGCTCTGGGATGTGGTGTCGGAATTGCGCCGGATGTGGTGATCAACAACAGCCCAGTGCGAGAGAAAGTACAACGCCTCTCCTTTTCACCGATCAAGCCATTCAAACTCGGAGTGTGCTGTAAGCGTTCACAGCTCGATGATCCGTTGGTCAGAGCGTTGTGGCGAGTGGTGTCATCCAAACGCAGTATCGTTGACTGAACGTTATAGCCGCAATCACCGCGGCTTTTTTACGATGTATTTTCATCATGATAAATAGCAAAAAACCCGCTGATTGCTCAGCGGGTTTTTTAATAGTGGCGGAGAGATAGGGATTTGAACCCTAGGTACGCTATTAACGTACGCCGGTTTTCAAGACCGGTGCTTTCAACCACTCAGCCATCTCTCCACAAATTGTCACTAAAAATCGAGTCTTATACTTACGATGCTGGATATTTAGCTGTGTTTTCAGACTATTCACTTTATATGGATATCTGAAAACGATATTAAAGCCTGGCGATGTTCTACTCTCACATGGGGAGACCCCACACTACCATCGACGCTGTTTCGTTTCACTTCTGAGTTCGGAATGGAATCAGGTGGGTCCAAAACGCTATGGTCGCCAAGCAAATTCTTAAAATTCGG